>NZ_JBFAHV010000030.1:0-91177 GCF_040654375.1 Nocardia sp. NPDC050710
CGAGCCATCGCCACCGGATACGACAAGACCGCGACCTCTTATCGAGGCATGCTCGACCTGGCCACCCTGCTCGTATGGCTTTGAGGACGGCCCCTGGCGCCTAAGGCGTTGGTGTATTCGATCTCGGCCTGGGAGGTGACGTACTCAGCCCAGGTTGGGTTCCGTCGAGATGTTCGGGGCAGGTGTTGAGGCCGGCGCGGTAGCCGCGTCCGATTCTGCCGGGGAACGGGATCCTCAGCATCCGTTGTGGCCGCTCATGCATTGTGCGCCAGGCGATCGATCAGCTGTTCCAATGTGAGAACCTCAGGGCATCCGAAGTCCGGGGCCCTTCCGGTGGGAGCGTGTTCGCTCAACTCGGCCACACGGTTGGCGACTTCAGCTGAGGCGACCGGTTGGAACTGAAAATCCAGCGGCAGCGGTGCGATCGGCCACCGCCCCGCCGTATGCAGCCCGAACGCGATCAATTCGTGGAACTGAGTCGCGCGAACGATGGTGTATGGCAGACCGCTGGCTTCGATGAGACGTTCGCAGGCGAGTTTGTTGCGGTAGTAGCGGAACGGGATGCGATCGATACCGACGATCGAGGGATGCACGATGTGTTCAACGCCGGTAGCCGCAGCGAGCAGATGCTCGGTCACCCTCGGGTCCGGCTGCCCAGCCTTGCGTGCATCTCCTCGCGCTCGGCCATCGTCAAGTGCTGGCTGCGCCGCCGTGGCGGCGGCCGGTGAACTCCTCCGGTCTGAGCGAGAAACCTCCGCACATGCTGCAACGGCAACCCGAGCAACCGAGCAATCGCGCTGAACGACTCACCAGCCCGCCGCCGACGCCACACCTCGTCCTGACGAGCAGCAGACATCCCGCAATCCCGCACCCAAACCTCCACGCCGACATAATCATCCACGCGGTGATGCAGTGATCCCTTGAGCCCAAGATCGTTACCACGACACCGTTGGTAGGTCCACCGCCGCTGCCTTGATTCGCTACGCGGGTTCCCCAGCGCCGCTCGATGAACGAGTCGTTATCGGTCGGGTCGGCAGGTTGTATCGGTGTCCGGGAGTTGACCGTGCATGAGGTATTCGATGACTGCGGAGGTGGCGCAGGTGCTGGTGGTCGGGATCGAGCCGGGTAGGCCGTTGGGCAGGGTTTGCGGCAGGACCAGGTGATGCTGTGTGCCGGGGACTGTGATGAGCCGGGAATTCGGGATAGCGGCGTGTGCAGCTCGAGCTCCGGAGATCGGTGTTACCGGATCCTTCTCGTTGCTGATCAGCAGGGCGGATGTGATGTGATCGAGAGGTGCCGAGTTCGGGTCGTGGTGTGGTTCGGGCCAGAAGGCGCAGGCCGCGGTGAAACCCATGCCGAGGTAGGTCAGCGGTGCTTGGGCCGCGACTTGTTGTGCGGTGGTGACGATCTCGTCGAGGTCGTGGCTCCAGCCGGCGTCGTTGCAGTTGCGTGCGGTCCACCAGCCGACTCGGGAGCCGGCCCGGACAAGGTCCCCATTGAGCTCGTCGGTGAGTGGCGGTAGGCGAAAGGTCACGGCTGCGTTGAGCTGCGCGGCGGGAGACGGGCTATACATCGCGGCGTGCAGGGTGAGTAGCTTCCGCTCCAATGCCTCATACGGTCCGTTGCCGACACCGAAGAGGACTGTGTTCAAGTCGTTTCCGCTGAAGGTTCGATCGAGGGGCAGCGCGAGGGGGTGGGCCGTCAGGTCGGCACGCATCCGCGTGAGCGCGGCGAGGACGGCCTCACGACTGTCCCCGAAGGGTGTGCCGCGGGTGGCGAGCCAGGGGGCGAACGCGTCCTCGATCGTCCGCTGCTGGTGCAGGACGCGGTCTCGGTGCGCATCGGCGAGGGAGCGGGCCGGATCGATGATCGAGTCGAGCACCAGCCGGTCGATATTGCCGGGGAACGTGCGCGCCAACTCCAACCCGAGCGCGGTCCCTTGGGAGGCGCCGAGGTAGCTCCACGTCGGGGCGCCCAGCAGCGACCGCACCAGATCCAGGTCCCGCACCGTCTGCCAGTAGTCGACAGCACCGAGAACAGTCCTGCCGGTCGGCGTCCGCGCCGACCGCTGCACGCAAGACTGGATCCATGCTTTGGCCTGCGACAGCTGTCGGTGCACCGACGCCGGCGAGAAATCGAGGATGTCGGCGCCGTCGTTGCGGCCGGTCGCCAGCAGCTGCGGATCGCCGGAACTGTTCACGTCACAGTCGGCCGCGGTGCTCGACAGGCTTGTGCCGCGCGGGTCGAAGCCGATGAGGTCATAGGAGTCACGTAGCTCCGGAATAGCGGTGGCCCACTGGATGGGATTGAGCAGGGTGCCGGCGCCGGGGCCTCCTGGACTCGTCAGCAGGGGACGTCCCATGCCTCGTCCCGGCAGCCGCGAAATCTCGAAACTCACGGTCGGCCCTGCTGCGGGATCCGACCAATCCAGCGGCGTCTGCACGCTCGCGCACTGCAACCCGTCGAGCAGCGCCGTACGCGCTGCCGCTGCTACCTCGCCATCCAGGAGGTCCTGAAGCCCTGTTTCGCCACACGGCTTCCAGGCCAGACTCTGATCTGCGATGGCCGCGGGGACCGGTGGGGATTCACTCGGATCGGCTGTGTGGGCCAGCGGTGTCGGACCGAATTCGAGGTTGTAGGTGCCGCTGTCGGCGGCCGCGTACCCGCCCGAAAGACTCAGCGCGAGAACCAGAATAGATATCCGGGACACTGGTCCCATCGAACGCCGCACAGGCAACTCCCCTCGTCCCGTGACAGACCGTAGCCAACCTAACCGGCTCGATGACGAGTCGCCACTGCTGTCAGGCAACTACTCAACCATGAAACCGACCGGCAAGAAGAGCGGCCGAACCACAACTGGCCCCACCTGTGTAAGAACTACCGTGCTTCGGGCTCCGAGACACCGGTGGTCGGTGCAATCCGCGCCATCCGATAGTGCGAGAACAGCGCCACCAAACGCTGCGAGTCACACATTCCGGCGACTTCTCGGCCGGGCTGCGGGCCGCGGATGGTCAGTTGGTGGGGCCGGCGCTGGTCTGTTCGACCAGGGTGGCGGTGGCGCGGTCGAGGAATTCGCAGAATAGTTTGTGCTCGTCGGGGGTGAATCGGTCGGTGAGGGCGCGTTCGAGCACGATGACTTCCTGGTAGGCGCGGTCGAGCAGGTCGCGGCCGGCCGGGGTGAGGGTGGCGATCATGACTTTGGCGTGCACCGGGGACGGTTGCCGGTCGATGAGTCCTTTGTTCTGTATGCCGGTCAAGACGGTGGCCATGCTCTGCTGGGTGACTCCGCACGCGCGAGCCAGTTGGGCACCGGACATAGCGTCGTCGCGGGACAGGGTCAGCAGCACCGTGTATTGGGTCATGGTCAGCCCGTAACCGCGCAGCACCGCCTCGTGGTGGGCCATGAGCGCCTGCTCGGCGCGGCGGATCCGGGTGCACACGTATTCCTCGACGGGCACATCGACCATGTCACAACTCCCTCAGTTGACTCAGGTATCTGATACTGCTTAAGTTCCTGTATCAGGATACTGAGTCAACACAGAAAGTTGTATGCAATGAAGGCTGTTGTACTGGACACCTATGACACATTCCGGATCTCGGAGGTCGACGAGCCTGTGGCCGGGCCGGGTGAGGTCGCGATCCGTGTCGTCTATGCGGGAGTGCAGTACGGCGACGTGCTGGTGCGCGGAGGGCATTTTCCGATCCCGCGCCCGTTCGTGCCGGGCTTCGAAGCCGCAGGCGAGATCATCGCGGTGGGCGAGGGCGTGGACGAGGGCAGGATCGGTGAACAGGTGGTCGCGTTGGTCGGCGGGGGCGGTTACGCCGAGACCGTGACCGCGCCCGCGGTGCTGGCCATCAATGCCTCGGGCGTCGACCCGCGTACCGCGGGCGCGTTCGGGTGGGTGACTCCGACCGCCTACGACCTGGTCGATACCGTCGCCGGAGTCCGGGACGGGGACAGTGTGCTGATCCATGCCGCCGCCGGTGGTGTCGGGTCGCTGGCTGGGCAGTTCGCCGCTGCCGCGGGCGCGGAACGGATCGTCGGGGTGGTCGGCAATGCCGGTCAGCTCGATTACGCGCGCCAGTTCGGCTACCACGACGTGCTGACGCGAGAGCAGTTCCCCGATGTCCTGGGTGAGGAGAAGTTCGACGTAATCCTCGACCCGGTCGGCGGGGCTACCCGGGTCGCGAGCCTGGCCCGGCTGGCGGCGCACGGCCGGATCGTGGTTTACGGCAACATCGCTACCTTCGAACCGGTCACCGTGTCGGCCAACGACCTGCTGATGCACGGTCAGTCGCTGATGACCTACAACAGCAACCTGGCCAGCCGGACCCGCCCGCAGCGGCTCGCCGACAGTGCCTCTCGCGCGATGGCGTTGATCGCTGACGGGTCGGTGCGGGTCGATGTCACCGCCGAATACGCCCTCGCCGACGTCGAGACCGCGATCGCGAATCTGGCTGACGGAGTGACCCGCGGCAAGAGCATCGTCCGCATCGGATGAATCGCCGTCCCCGATCCGGCCGGGACACCTCATCAGGTATCCCGCGCCGGATCGGGGACCGTGCCTGGCAGTGATCAACTGCTTCGGGGTGACGGAGCATGACCGGTCCACGCAGGATCCGAGCGGGCTAACCGACCTGAAAGCAAACACCGTAATGCCCTGCAGCGCTTGCCATGGTGCTCGCCGACGATCTCGGGCTCGAGGGATCACTGCATCAACTCATGGATGACTCCGTGCACGCTCGGAGCGATGATCGATGGCAATTGCATTAGCACTAATGTAAATTTTGGAGCATGCAGGTGCTTTCGTCGCCGGGGCTCGGTGAGCTTCTTCGGTATGTCGGCGAGCTGATCGATCGAGGCGCCGAGGAGGTGTACGCCTCACTCGGTATGTCGTACCGCCCTCGGTACACCCCGGTGTTGCGGGCGATGAGCGACGGTGCATCAACCGTCACGGACATCACCAACCGGACGCACGTCACGCAGAGTGCAATCAGCCAGACCGTGGGGCTGATGGTGGCGGACGAGCTGCTCGAACGGGAGCAACTTCACGATGGCCGCATGAGCGGCCTGCGTCTGACCGACAAAGGGCGCGGTCTCGTCGAGCAGCTCGAGCCGCATTGGGAGGTCACGTTCGCGGCGGTCGTGGACTTGGAAAGGGAGATCGGATTCCCGATCCGGCGAGTTCTCGCAGACACTGCAAGCGTGTTGGAGCGCACGGGGTTCGCGGATAGGATCCGCGCGGCTCGGCAACATAAGGAGCAGCCGACTGTGTTGCCCGCACAGGGCGGAACACAGGGCAAGAATTGGTTCGATCGCGGGGGGCTGGCGTACGCGCGCTTCCGTCCGGAGTATCCGGACCGTCTCGCGATGTTCCTCGCCGCACTGGCGCCGGCCGCGGATCTCGCGGTCGATGTCGGATGCGGAACCGGGCAACTGACCGCCCAGCTCGCTCCCTACTTCCGTGCCACGATCGGTCTCGATCCGAGCGCCGAGCAAATCGAGCATGCTCAACCGCAGCAGGGGGTCCGTTACGTCCGGGCGCCTGCCGAGAAGCTGGCTGTCCCGGATCGCAGTGCTGCCCTGATCACCGCCGCCCAGGCGGTGCATTGGTTCGACCGGCCCGCGTTCTATTCCGAGGTCCGCCGGATCGCCGTCGAAAGCGCGGTGCTCGCGTTGATCAGCTACGGGGTAGTGCAACTCGAACCCGACCTGGCCGACCGGTTCGACCGCTTCTACCGCGACGAGATCGGCCCGTACTGGCCGCCGGAACGCAAGCTCGTCGACAGCGGCTACACGGACCTCGACTTCCCGTTCGAGGAATACCCGGCACCACCGATGCGCATCACGAAGGACTGGAACCTCAACGAGGTGCTTGGTTACCTGTCGACCTGGTCGGCGGTCCGACGAGTCGATGACGCGGGCAAGCCCGAGGTACTGCACGCCTTCGCGGAGGAACTGACCGACCTGTGGGGTGATCCTATGAAGCCGCGACAGGTCAGCTGGCCCGTCAACATGAGAATCGGAATCGTATGAACACCTTCGATGGACAACACCCGACCCTTCGCCTCGGCCTGTCGCACCGCGAGCATATGGTCGTCGGTGCGCAACACACCGTTCCCCGTGTGGAACCGTCGTGGCCCGGGTTCGTCGACATGCCACCGGTGTTCGCCACCGCGATGATGATCGGATTCGTCGAACAGACCTGCATCACCGCACTTCGGCCATATCTGTCCGACAAGCAACGAACGGTCGGCACCCACGTCGACGTCAGTCATGTCGCCGCAACGCCGGAAGGCATGACCGTGACCGCCGATATCACCCTCACCGACATCGACGGCCGAACCCTTGAATTCGACGTTACCTGCCACGACGAATCCGGCCTGATCGGTTCAGGAACTCACCGCCGAGCGATCATCGACATCGACGCCTTCATCAATCGCGTCATCGGAAAGCGGCCGCAGCCACGCACAAGCGCCTGACGAGCCGAACTCTCACCCGCAAATGTGGTGGGCTTTCAGACCTTTCGCGTGGTGCCCAGCGAAATGCCAGCCGTTGGAGAACAACCTGTCGTCGGCGAATATGGACTTCGAGGACTTCTCCACCAATGTCGACGTGGATGGAGTGTTCCGCGGCTTCTGGTGCGGACCGCCGAACGCCCAGTGCGGTCCGGCCGAGCCGTCGACTGCGAGCGGCATTTCCGAATCTCGGCGGTTGAAGTTGATCCGCCCGGCGATGACGAATCATCACCGGGCGGATCGCTTCCCCGATTGCCGTATGGACGCCGCCACGTCACACGACGGGCCAACTGTATCCCTGTCTTCCGCATTCGGCTGTCACGGCGCGCCGAAACGTGGCGTGTCGCGTGTCGGGCATCGGTTCGACGCCGCGGACAGTGGGATGTCGGCGGTTGTCAGTTCGGGATGGTGACAGGGTCGGCGCAGCTGGCGAGGGCGTCGACGAAGGAGCAGGGTTTGGGTGCTCGGGTCGGGTGGTAGTCGCGGGGGACGCCGCCGTTGCGAGTGATATTCACGTAGGCGGGAACGGCGTCGGTGGGCTTGCGGGTCAGTGACGGGTCGGTCAGCACGTCGACGGTGTGCAGGCCGAAACGCGGGGTGTAGGAGCCCCATTCGTAGTTGTCGGTAAGGCTCCAGTAGTTGTAGCCCATCAGGTTCATGCCGTCGGCCTTGGCGCGCTGGAGCCAGTAGACGGTGTCGCGGAGATTGTCGGCGCGGGTGTAGCCATCGAAGCGGGGGAGGCCGTTTTCGGTGGGCATGCCGTTTTCGACGATGTAGAGGGGTTTGCCGGGGAAAGCGCGTGAGTAGTGCTCGAGCGCGTAATAGATGCCCTCGGGTTGGAGCGGGTTCTTCCAGAGCTCGGTGAAGTTGGTCATCCCGGCGAGGTTGTCGGGGGATAGGCCGTAGTAGTAGTCGATGCCGATGTAGTCGAGCTTGCCCGCGATGCGGGACATGATGGTCGCGCCGTTGATCGCGTCTTCGGCCGCGGGGATGTACGCGACATTGCTGGTGACCATGGCGCCCGGCTGGGCTCGGTGGATGTAGTCGTAGATACTGCTGTGCGCCTGGACGATCCGGTCGAACATGGCTGGCGCCGCGAGGGGTGAGATGCCGCCGTGCCGGGTCTCGTTGAGTACGTACATGGCTGGTTCGTTGAAGGTGACCCACAGTGGATCGGCGGCGGTGTAGCGGTCGACGACCTTGTGCGCGTTGGTCAGCCAGTCCTCGACGATGCCCGCGTTACCCCAGCCGCCGCGGTCGACCTCCCAGCCGGGGTAGACCCAGTGATCGAGGGTGAGCATGGGGCGCATGCCCGCGGCCTGGATGGTGGCGATGATGTTGTCGTAGAAGCGGAATCCGTTCTCGTCCCATTCGCCGGGCCTGGGCTGCACGCGTGCCCACTCGATGCCGATGCGGTAGACCTTCACGCCCAATTGCGCGGCCAACTCGATGTCGGAGCGGTAGCGGGTGGCGAAATCGACCGAATTGTCATATGGGTCCTCGGTTTTGCCCGCCGCGACGTACCTCGACCAGTTGCTGTCCGGCGCATGCCCTTCCGACTGGTAGCCCGAGGCGGCGACACCCCAGAGGAAATCCGCGCCGAGCGGCGCGATCTGCGCGGGTGGTGCGGGTCGAGCCTGGGCGGGGGCGGTGCCGCCGATGAGCAGCGCGGAGGTAGCGACCGCGAGGGTGGCCAAGGCGTGGCGGCGATTCTGTGATCGCATCGAACTCCTTTTTCGGACACGCAAACCGCAGCGAAATCGCGGCGTTGGTGTTCGTGCGCTCACACACTACGTCTGAGACCGTGCTCGGGTCAGCCGGTTTGGCGACGAGGATGCCGATGCTCCGCGCGAGTTGCCCAATCACGTCACCGGGTGGCCTCCGGCAGAGGCCACCCGGCAACAACGTGGAGGAGCGGCGAGAGCCTTACACGACCGCCGGGCGCCGGGCGGCGTTGTCGGCAATGGCCGCGACGATTTCGTCGAACAGCGGCGCGGGGATGTCGTGGCCCATCGCATCGAACGGCAGGTAGGTCGATCCGGGGATTGCCGCGTGGGTGGCCTCGCCGCCGGCGATCTTGATGAGCGAATCCTCGGCGCCGTGAATGACCAGCGCGGGCAGCTGCAACTGCTGGAGGCGACTCCTGCGGTCGGGAGCGATGATGGACGCGGTCACCTGTCGTGCCGGGCCGTCGGGGTGGCGTGCGCGATCGTAGGCCTGGGTCGCGAGTGCGCGGCGGCGCTCCCTGTCGGCGTAGGTCTTCGAGCCGATGAGGGTGTAGAGGTCGACGATTTGCTCGATCGCCTCCTCACGATCCGGTGACAGTGGTTTGGTCAGCTCTTGGAGTACGTCCCCATCGGCCATGCCGATGCTGATGTGCGGGGTGCTCATGATCGAACACAGCGACCGCACCCGCTCGGGGTACTCGATCGCGAGGAGTTGGGCGACCATCCCGCCCATCGACGCGCCGACGACGTGCGCCTGCTCGATATCGAGATGATCGAGCAGCTCGACGGCGTCGCGTGCGATCGCCCTCAGGTAGTACTGGCTCGGCGTGATCTTCCACTCGGTCAGACCGCTGTCGCGGTTGTCGGGACGGATCACCCGGTAGCCGCGTTCGCCGAGGCGGTCGACGATTTCCTGGGGCCAGTGGATCAGCTGCGAGCTGAGCCCCATGATCATCAGCAGCGGTTTCCCCGACGGATCACCCTCGTCGCGGTAGCACATCCTGACCTCGGACAGATCAGCGAATCGGTCGCGCTCATCGATCATGACAAACCTCCCGAAAGTTGTGGCCGACGACAGCGAACATACAGCAATCAAGACGTGGCGATGTGAAATCGCCAGTAAATCAATGTTTATTCACCATACGGCAGCGTATCCCACCGATTGCTCTCGGGAGATGGCAATGGTGTGGCAACAAGGAATGTGTACGAGCCGATGCGGGCACTGCCGGTTCGACCGTCCGAACCCGACGGATGGGTGCCGATGTCACCGCAAGAGATGGCCTGTGGCACTACGGGTGAGGGGTTCCGCTGCTCACACTATGGCACCTTCGGCGCTGATTCGGTGTCGCGGAATGTGATTCATCCCGCGGCCCCCGGATGAGAGCACTCGGTCCTTGGATCGGAGGGCATTCGGCCCTGGGCGGCGGTGGATCGCGATGGTGGCATGGGGAACCGAAGGATTCGAGCCTAATGCGAGCGCATCTCCGAATGCGAGCGCCGACTGCGGCCGTGGATCGATGACGTAATGGACACCCGTGATCGAGAGGGAACCGGGTCACCGGTACTCGTCGAGAAGGAAAGGTAGGCAACACCGTTGACGCGTGATCTGACCCAGCGCGAAATACTCACCGAGCTGGAGCCGATGGCCGAGGACTGCGTGCACCGACACCTGTCGATGGCCAAGGATTGGCACCCGCACGATTACGTGCCATGGGATGAAGGCCGCAACTTTGCCGCTCTCGGCGGAATCGATTGGGAGGCCGAACAATCCGGGCTCAGTGAGGTCGCCAAGGCGGCGATGATCACAAATCTGCTCACCGAAGACAATTTGCCCTCCTATCACCGGGAGATCGCCGAGAACTTCTCCCGCGACGGCGCCTGGGGCACCTGGGTGGGACGGTGGACCGCCGAGGAAATGCGCCACAGCACCGTAATTCGCGACTACCTGGTGGTGACCCGTGGTGTCGATCCGGTCGCACTCGAAGAAGCCAGGATGGTACATATGACCAGTGGCTTCTCATCCGGGGTCAGCGCGGCCGATGTGGACAGCGGCGCTGGATTCCTGCACTCGGTTGCCTACGTGAGCTTTCAGGAGTTGGCCACCCGGGTGACGCATCGCAACACCGGCCGAGTGTGCAACGACGCGATCGCCGACAAGATGTTGCAGCGCATCGCCGCGGACGAGAACCTGCACATGATCTTCTATCGCACGATGTGTGGTGCGGCCCTGGATCTGGTGCCGGATCAGGCTATCGAGGCCATCGCCACTGTCGTGCAGAACTTCCGGATGCCCGGTGCCGGAATGCCCAACTTCCGCCGCAACGGTGTGCTCATGGCCAAGCACGGCGTCTATGACTTACGCCAGCACCTCGAAGAGGTATTGCAGCCGGTGCTGCGTCAGTGGAATCTCTTCGGCCGCACCGATTTCAGCGGGCGCGGTGAGCAGGTGCGGGAACAGCTGGCGGCGTTTCTCGAAGATATGGAGAAGGTGAAGATTCCGCGCTTCGAGGAGCAGCGCGACCGCGCTTTGGCTCGCGAACGGGCCCGTGTCTGAACGGCCGGTGATCGCCGCGGACCCGATGACGCTTCACCGGGCCTCGGCGTGGCTGCTGCTCCTCGGTGGTCTGCTCGGCTGGCTGGCCTCGATCACCTTGACCATCGAGCGCTTCAAGCTGTTCACCGAACCCGGCTACCACCCATCGTGCAGTATCAATCCGATCCTGTCCTGTGGATCGGTGATGGTGACCGAGCAGGCCGCGGTCTTCGGGTTCCCCAATCCCATCCTCGGCGTAGTGGGTTTCTCGGTGATGGTCACCTTCGGTGCGTCGGTGGTGGCCGGGGCAGGATTCCCGCGCTGGATCTGGGGCGGTTTGTGGTCGGGTACCGCGGTCGGTGTCGGATTCGTGTGCTGGTTCATCTTCCAGACCCTGTACCGGATCAATGCGCTGTGTCCGTATTGCATGGTGGTGTGGGTCGCCACGCCCTTGCTGCTGATCGTGGTGAGCGGTCGGCTGTGGGGCGGGACGGGCGGTCCACTCGGTGTCCTCGTGCAATGGCGCTGGACCGTGCTGGCACTGTTCTACGCGGTGGTGCTGCTCCTGGTTTTTCTACGCTTTCAGGACTATTGGCTATCTCTGCTGTAATCGGCGAATCCGGCCATGGCCGCGACGATGCCGTCGATCCGCCCGGTTCGAGCACGTGGCCGAAGTCGGCCGGAATAGGGACCAACGTCCCTGATTTCCGAGATGTGACGTCGGTAGGGTCCGGGGCGTGGACACCGTCGCGCAACATCTCTTGTGGTTTCTTCCGATGCTGTGGCTGGGCATGGTGCTGGCCATTTCATTCCTGGAGGCACCGCTGAAGTTCCGGGCGCCGGGGATCACGCTCCCGCTCGGTCTCGGCATCGGACGACTGGTGTTTCGTGCGCTGAATATCGCCGAAACCGGATTGGCCGTCCTACTGATCGGAGCAAGTCTGATCTTGTCTCCCGGCGGGGCGGCGTGGGCCTGGCTCAGCGCCGCCGTCGCTATCCTTGCCGCGCAGATCCTGGTGATCCGGCCGCCGCTGACGCGCCGCGCCGATCGAGTGCTGGCAGGTGAGGAATTGCCGCGCTCGGGCGCCCACTACTGGTATGTCGGCCTGGAATCGGCCAAGGTCGTGACCCTGATCGGTCTGGCCATCGCCGCCGCACCCTAGGCCGTCGGGCCACACAGGCGGCGACACGCAGAGATGCGCTGACGCAGGGACCTACGGTTCGAGCTCGAGGCCAGGCGAGCGAGATCCGGTGCGAGGGGGTGCCGGTGTGCGGGGGCAAACGGTCCGGGCGCGCGCAACTTGCAGCAATTGCCATGGCACAGTTTCGCCGAATGCGGAGGTGACGACATGGGTGTGCTCGATCGTCGGACAGTTCTGGTCGGCGCGCTGACCGCGGTGGTGGCGGGGTGCGGGGGAGACGAATCTTCGGAGCAAACCCACACGCCGCAAGCTCCGCCGCAGACCGCGAAGGCCGCCTTCGACAGGCTGATGGCAGGCAACCAACGCTGGATCGACGGCAACCTGGACCACCCCGACCGGGATCCGGATCGACGTGAGCTGCTGGCCCAGAATAAGCAGCCATATGGGGTCGTACTGTCGTGTATCGATTCGCGCGTTGCGCCGGAGCTGGTGTTCGACACCGGACTCGGCGATTTGTTCGTGATGCGCACCGGCGGCCTCGCGGTGGGTCCCGTCGTGATCGGATCCGTCGAATACGGCCCGATGACCAGCGGCACACCGTTGATCATGGTCCTCGGGCACCAGCGCTGCGGTGCGGTGGCCGCGGCATACAAGGCCCTGCGGGAGGGCACCGCACTGCCGGGCAATCTGCAGTCGATCGTGGAGGCATTGCGCCCGGCATACGAGCTGATGGATTCGCCGGGCGATGACCCGGTCGAGACTATGGCCCGCATCCAGATCGAGTTGACCGCGCAAAACCTACGGCGCAACAACGACCTCGCGCCCCTGGTGGAGCGTGGCGCTCTTTCGGTCGTCGGCGCCTACTACTACCTCGACACCGGGCGGGTCGAAGTGCTCGACGGAGCCCCGGCCTGATACCGCCTCTTGCGCATGACTCGTTGAGCGGGTAATCCGGATACCAGGAGGTGTTCGATGCTGCCCTCCGCATCCGATCCCTTGACGCGGACAGAAGAAGTCATCTTGTCGTCGGAGTCCATCCGGCTGACGGGGATACTGGCTGTCCCGCAGAACTCCACCGGCCTGATCGTCTTCGCGCACGGCAGCGGGAGCGGACGGCACAGTCCACGGAATCGGCTGGTCGCCGATGTACTGAACCGAGCGGGACTCGCGACCATGCTCGTCGACCTGCTGACCGCGGCCGAGGAGGGTGACCGTGCGCGTGTTTTCGATATCGAGCTGCTCGCCGAACGTCTCGTCGAGGTGACCCGCGGGCTACGCACGCGGTCGGTCCTGAGCGGTCTTCCGACGGGATATTTCGGGGCGAGTACCGGTGCGGGCGCCGCCCTGTGGGCGGCCACCGAACCCGGCACCGAGATCGCGGCCATCGTCTCCCGTGGCGGTCGCCCCGATCTGGCCGGTCCGCGGCTGGCGCACGTTCGCGCGCCGACGCTGCTGATCGTCGGCGGTAACGACCGGCGGGTGTTGGAGCTCAATCGCGAGGCCCAGCTGCGGATGCCGTGTCCGAGCGAAATCGACGTCGTCCCCGGTGCGACGCACTTGTTCGAGGAGCCCGGTGCGCTCGAGCAGGTGGCGGATCTGGCCCGCGACTGGTTCCGCTGCCATCTCAGTGTTGTGCGGTCTTGAACACCGCCGGCAGGCCGTCGGGTCGCGGTACGACACGGGTACCGAAGTCGCGGCTGATGTACTCGATCGTCTCGCACAGCCATTGAGAGTCGTCGTGCGTGGCCGATTGCAGGCGCATGTGCCGGATCCGTAGCGGGATCATTCGCGTCTCCATCGCGCCGGGATCGATGGACACCAGATACAGCAGGCGAAGATCCGGGCGGTACCGCTCATAACCGCGGATGCCCTCGTAATCATCGATGGCGTCACCGCACCCGTACAGAATCGGTTTGCCATGGTAGATCTCGATCGGCCGCGGATGATGTGCGGAATGCCCGTGTACGACGTCGATTCCGGCATCGATCAACCGATGCGCGAACTGCCGTTCGCTGTATGGGACCCCGTAGCCCCAGTTGGGTCCCCAGTGTATGGAGACGATAGCGATATCGTCATTGCGCTTGTGCGCCAACACCTCTGCCGCCACCTCGTCGGCGGCGCGAATATTCGGTGAATCCCCTATCCACCACAGCCCCGGCCGATCGGCGCGCGCTGACCAATATTGTGGAACCCCACTCGATCCCGCACCGACCGAGACAATTACCACTCGTCGTCCGTCATCGATTTTCGTTACCGCCGGGGTCCGGGCATCGTCGGAATCCGCGCCCGCCCCGGCGCGCTGGATGCCCGCGGTATCGAGGGTTTCCACCGTGTCCGCCAGCCCTCGAATTCCGAAATCGAGAATGTGATTATTGGCGAGCGCGCAGACGACCGGTGCGATGGCGGTCAACACCGGCACGTTGGCCGGGTTCATGCGGTAGTGGATGCCCTTGGCGGGTGCGAACGCGTCATCGGCGGTGATTGCGGTCTCCAGGTTGATCAGCCGCACCTCCGGGTCGACCTGGGCAAGAATCGGTAGAACGTCACCCCACGGGTGGTCGAAGTCCACGGGATGCGCGAATTCACCGTGTGTATGCTCCGCCAACTCCACATACACCCGCGCATCGTCGACACTTCGTTCGTGCAGCGTCGGATCACCGGGGTGAGGAAGGATCTGATCCACACCGCGGCCCAACATGACGTCGCCGGCCAGTAGCACCGTCGCCATACCACCATTGTCGATCATTTCCGTCATATCGCTCAATGCGCGGCGGGATGGTGAACACCTCGAAGGCGTTGGTGGCCGGGTCTGCCATATTGCCGACCCTGTCGCGGCTGCTCGGGTCGGTCCGTCGCACGGTGGTCGCCGCGCTCATCGTGACGCCGTTGCCTCGCCGGGCGTCCCGATCTTCGTCTTGGCCGCCATCGGCTATGTGTGCGTCTACCGCGCGCTCGAAGCCTCGGGAACCGTTGTTGGACAGGCTCACTCACCGCGCCACGACGTCCTGGACACGCGCCCCGGTGCTTTCGGTCCAGTCGCTTGCCGGTGCGGGGGCGGGGAGGTGGGTTGAAGCGGGGGAGCGACGTCCAAATGCGTGGTGACAGTGTCTGTCGGACAGGGGAAGTGGGGGAGGTCAGGAATGGATCGACCCCTCCGGGGATAGCGGGGCGGCGCGTAGGCCGGACTCTGCGCAATCGCCATGTGCGGGGCAAGGGATCTGAACGTCGACCTGTCGCAGGCGTCGGAAATGAACATTCAGATACGTAGATATGCGCATCTACGCATGATTGCTCACCTCTTCGACCACAACCACCACCTACGTCGACAACACAACTCACGCACGCCGTATCAACAGCTGCACAGAGGAGAGGGGGCCTTCCGAATACCGGCGCAGACGCACCGATCCAAGACGCGCGCGATGTGAAATGAGCCCGCGGCCGTCGGATCAGCTCGGATCCACATCCGCCGCGGCGACGATGTACCCCTTGGGATCTCGCCAGCTCTCGCCGGGATGGGCACCGAACCAGTCCTGCACATCGCCCCGGAGATCGTCGAGGATGTCGGCACGGCTGGGATGATCAACGGGCACGCCGTAGAACGCGAACAGCGCCTCGGCGAACCGGACGAGCGGTGCGGGGCTGTTGAAGACGAGCGCGTTGTCGCAACGGTGGATCCGCACTGCGCCGAAGACCTCCGACATGAGCGGGGGCAGGCTCTGGGAGTCGACGGATGCGCGAAAGGAACCGGTCTGTTCGACGCCGTAGGTTCTGGCGTGTGCGGTGACGAGTTCGGCGGTGCGCGGGCAGTTCCGGGGATGGTTCACCACGATCGCCACGGTGCCGCCGGGCTTGACGGTGCGCCGGAACTCGCTGAGCGCCGCCCGTGGGTCGGGCACGTGGTACAGCATGTGGCGTGCGCTGAGCGCGTCGAAGGTGTTGTCGTCGAAAGGAATCTGAGTGGCGTCCGCGAGCACGCCGCGCACCCCGGGGATGATGTCGGCGGCGGCGGCCATGGTAGGTGAGCTGTCGATACCGACCAGCGGCCCCCGGTGGCCGGTCGCGACCAGGTCGGCGAGGAATCGCGCGTCGCCGCAGCCGATATCGGCCAGGTATTCGGCCCCGGACAGACCGAGCGCGTCCAGGACGTCGCCGGTCGGGTTGTTCACATTCTCGGAGTAGTGCTCATGGGTATCGATCCGCACGCGCAACGGGGTGGCGTCGGCATATTCGGCATCGAGACGGCTGCTCATCGGTGGTCGTCCTTCGGTCCAGTGGCCGTGGTGACTCCGGATCGCCCGAACATCGCAGGTCCGGTTCTGGCGGTGAGCGTACCCCTCCGGGCAGCCGCGGATGCCGTTTTCGCCGGGGGTAAGTGTGTGAGCGGGCGCGCTAATCCTTCGGCCGGGTGCCGGTGACGACCGGTAGCCGGGTGGTGATCGGGTCGGTGGCCGGTGTGGTGACGACCGGGTCGGCCAGAGGTCCGCCACCGGTGCGTTCGTCGTCGAGGATGGGTTCGCCGAGGCCGATGCGCTGTTGGATGCGCTTCATCCAGGCCGGGGCCCACCAGCAGTCGTCGCCGAGCAGTTTCATGGTGGCCGGTACCAGCAGCATGCGGAGAATGGTCGCGTCGATGAACAGCGCGGCGATCATGCCGAAGGCGACGTACTGCATCATCACCAGGTCCGAGAAGGCGAAGGCGCCGGTGACAACCAGCAGGATCAGCGCGGCCGCGGTGATGATATTGCCGGTGTGCGCGGTGCCGATGCGGATTGCCTCGCTGGTATCGGCGCCCTTGGCGCGGGCTTCGACCATGCGTGAGAGCAGGAAGACCTCGTAGTCGGTCGAGAGTCCGTAGATGATCGCGATGATCAGGACCAGCATATTCGACTGGATCGGCTGGGGCGTGAAGTTGAGCAGGCCTGCGCCGTGCCCGTCGACGAAGATCCAGGTGAGGATGCCCAGTGTGGAGCCGAGCCCCAGTGCGCTCATGAGTGCGGCTTTGATCGGTAGCACCAGCGATCCGAAGGTCAGGAACATCAGCAGGGTGGTGAGCAGCAGGACGAGCGCGATCATGACCGGGATCCGGTAGAGGAGCGCGTCGATGCTGTCCTTCTGGATGGCGGGCACGCCGCCGACGAGCATGGTGACATCGTCCGGCATCTCCATGGACCGGAGGTACTCGATGGTGGTGCCCGCCTCGTCGGAGTCCGCGAGGATGGCCCGCGTACGGTAGACGTCTTTCGCCACCGTGGAGTGTGATGGTATGTCGAAGTCGGCGGTCAGACCGGGGGCTTGGTTCGCTTGGGCGAGAACGGTTCCGATGGCGATCGGATTGTCGGAGACGAATATGAGTTCGAGGGGATCGGATCGGCGCTGAGCGAAGTGTTCGTCGATGGTGGCCTGCGCGAGGCGTGTCGGGTTGTCGGGTGGTAGGTAGCGCTCGCTGAATCCGCCGAAGATGAGGTTGCGGACCGGGAGGATGAGCAGGAGCAGCACTATGCACAGTGGCACGGCGATCTTCAGTGGGTGCCGCATGACCCAGCGGGTGGAGCGGCCCCAGAGCCCGTTCTCGATCTGTTCCGCGGTCTTGGTTTTGCGGAAGCGTTTGAGTCCGAGTGCATCTACGCGCGGGCCGAGGATCGCGAGGATGGCGGGCAGGATGGTGATGGCGGCGAGCGCGGCCAGTGAGACGGTTGCGATGGCGCCGTAGGCCATGGATTTGAGGAAGCCCTGCGGGAACAGCAGCATGCCGCCGAGGCTGGCGATGATCATGGTCGCGGAGAACACGACGGTGCGCCCTGCGGTCATTACCGTGCGGCGGACGGCGGCGCGGGTGTCGTAGCCGGCGGCGAGTTCTTCGCGGAATCGGCTGACGACGAACAGTCCGTAGTCGATGGCCAGTCCGACGCCGATCATCGAAACCACCGGTGAGACGAAGGAATTGACCTCGGTGAAGTTGGTGATGACGCGGATGATGCCGTTGGCACCGATGACGGTCAGGACGCCGAGGATCAGGGGGAGTGCGGCGGCGACGATGCCGCCGAAGATGAAGAGGAGGAGTAGGGCGACGACTGGGAACGCGAGGAGTTCCATGCGATGGGTGTCGTCGGCCATCGTGTCGGCGAGTGTGCCGGCCACCGGTTGCAGTCCGCCGACCTGGACGTCGATGCCCGGAATATAGAAGGCGTCCTTGACCTTCCGGTAGTTGCGGGCCATGTCGGTGTCGGTATCGCCGCGGATGGCGAGGGCGGCGACGGCATATTTCTTATCGTCGGTGGCGGCCTTGGCGCCGCTCAGTTTTCCGGTATCGGTGCGCCAGTACGCGGCGTTGATCCCACTGACTTCGTCCGGGTGGTCGCGGGGGAGGCTGTTGAGGTTGTCGATGACCTTGCGGCTGAATTCGGGGTCGTCGACGGTTTTGCCCTCTGGCGCGGTGTAGAGGACGACGACGTCGAAGTCGTGGTTACGTCCGAAGGCCTGGTCGGACAGGCGTGCGGCTTGGGCGGATTCCGATCCGGGATCGTCGAGGCCGCCGGAGCTGAGGTGGTCTTCGATGCCGAATCCGTAGCCGCCGAGGATGAGCAGGCCGGCCGTGACGATGCCGATGACGGCGAATCGCACCCGGTAGACCAGGTCCCCCCATCGCGTGAACATCAGCAGGCTCCGGGCAGGCGGAGGGGTGCGGGGGTGGGCCGGTGTGCTGCTCGGAAAGCCAAGGGGCCGCATCCTTTCCAGTGGTGGGGGTCCGGGTGTCTGTCATCAAAGGTACAGATGAGGGTGAAACGATAGCGTTTAACTAGTGGGGGTGTCGTTGTTTCCGGATCGCTGATGATCGCCGTGGCCCGTGGATCGCTGGTCTAGGAGTGCTCGCGGTCTCGGAGACGGCGGCGCAGCCATGTCAGGGTGGTCGCGGCCGATTCCGCCTGGTAACCGCGCAGATTCGGCGAACGCGATGGGCCGGGGCGGCGACACTGCCGGGTCCAGTAGCCTGCCAGCGCGCATATGAGCCCATCGATCGCGGCGGGGTCGGTGGCGCGGGTGACGGGGTGGTCGGCGAGGATCGGGTCGGGGTCGACCCCTGCGCGCGCGAGTGTGGGACCGAGTGCGACGAGGTCGATCCAGGCCGCGCCGCGACAGGGCCAAGCCCAGTCGACGACGAAGATCGCGCCGTCCGGTCTACGGATCATATTGTCGGGGCGTAGGTCGGTGTGCAGCAGAGTGTTTCCGTCGGCCGCGGTGCGCCACGCGGATTCCAGGTCGGCGAGCCGGTCGAGGCGCGCCCGGGCCCAGGCGTCGAGATCGGCGGGTGGGCCTTGTTCGGCGAAATGGGCCCAGTTTTCGAACATCGGCCCGTATGCGGCGGCGAAGGCGGATGCGTTCGGGAGCGGGCAGGGTGTCAGTGTCTCGGCCAGCCGAGTCACCGTCGCCAACACCGCCGCGCGTTCGTCCGGATGGTCGAGCCGCGGATGATGCCCTGCGACGTCGTCGAAGATCGCGATGAACCAGCCCTCGGCGTCCATTGCCGCTCGCAGTCGTGGCGCCGGAGCATCGTGCGGCAGTGCGGCCGTCGTTTCGGCTTCGTTCCGATAGGCCTGGGCCAGCCCGTCTTCGCATTCGATCGCTTTCACGAACGCCCTCGATCCGTCCACGAGCATCAACCGTGCCGCGACCCCGTGGCTGAAACCGCCGCTCTGACTCGCGGCGGAGCTCACACCGGCTCCGAGGCGATGCTCGATGGCGGCGCGCACCGTCGGTGGCAGATCGGTCCAGTCGATCCGTGTCGCGGTGCCTTCGTCCATGGTCATATCGTGCGGTTCGATCGTCACGTGTTCCAGCGATTTTGCGGGCCCGCGGTGATCAGCGGGTAGCGGGCGAAGGCGCGTGCTGTGACGGCCGACGCGGTAGCGGTCCGCGCACGGCGCTGTGGATCAGGTCGTTCTATGAGCGGGTGAAGAGCATCTCGAACTCGGTGCGAGAGTCACCGGGGGCGACGGGGCCGTGCACGCCGGTGCGTCGGAAGCCGTTGCGCCGGTAAAGGCGTTCGGCCGCCGTATTGCCATCGGCGACCTCCAAACGGATATTGCGGTGCCCGGTGTCGAGCGCGCGGGTGATCACGGCACGGACCAGCAGGTCGCCGACCCCGATGCCACGGGCCTGCGGCGCCACCCACAGGGAGATCAGGTGCAGGGAGTCGGATTCGGTGACCACGCCGACGGTGCCGAGCTCGACGCCCTCGGCCGTGGCGAGGAACTGTGTTCGCGCCGCGAGCAGTTCACGCCAATCCCGTTCGGTGCGATCGCGCGCCGAACGCAGTGTGGACGCGAACGCGTGCGGGGCGTCGGTGAGGGCTCGCAGGCGAATGCGTCGGAATGTCGCCCACTCCTCGACATCCAATGGTCTGACTTCGATCGATGCACGGTCCACCCGGCAATCCTGACCGAACGGTGGCCTCCGCTCGACCGAATTTCGCGGCGGCTGAGAGCGTGCGGGGACGTGGCCGATCGCTACGGTGGAGAGATGACGACGCATCTGACGCATTGGGGAGCGTTCGAGGCCGAGAGTGACGGTGCGCGGTTGACCGCGGTGCGTGCGTGGGCTGGGGACCCCGGAGCCGATGCCGCTGATCGGGAATGTGGCGTCGGCGCAGCATCATCGGACCCGCATCGATCAGCCGCATGTGCGTCGGGGGTGGCTGGATCGTGGGCCCGGCGGTGTCGGGCGCGGCGACGAGGCGTTCGTGCCGGTGTCGAAGGCGCCCAAGAAGTTCTGCGTACGATCCCGGCCGGTGATCGCGATGATGAGGTATGAGATTTCGCGCGTTTTGGCGATCGGCGCATTGGATGCGCACGGCACGTCGTGACGATCAGGAACTGCCGATCCCGGTGACCGCCAAATGGGAGTGGTATCGCAAGGGCAGCAAGCGGCACCGCCGGTTCTATGCGTTGACCGAGCTGATCGCGATCGCCGGCGCCGCCGCCATTCCGGTTGTCGCCGCGACTGAACTGCCCGCACTGGTCGTCGCGTTGCTCGGTGCGACGGTGCTCATTGCCACTGGCGTGCGAACCACTTTCGGGCTGCACGAGAACTGGGTGCAGGACAGTCAGATCAAATACGCCATCGAACGGGAAACTGCGCTGTATCTGGTGAAAGCACCGCCCTATGCGGGTGAGGACGCGGCGGTCGAATTGGTGAAGGCGGTCGAGGCGATCACCTGGGAGGCCGGTCAGAGCTGGGCGGCGCGCAGGCTTCGGATGCCACCGACTTCGGCGGCCGCGTTGGTCGAGCCGCCCGGCTGACGCGAGCTGGTTCGGTCCTCCGCGGCCAACGGTTTCCGGAGACCCGGTGATTCCCTGCCTGGCGGGTCCGGCGCTCGGCGCTCTCCGCGCGCAGGGATGCGTGCCGTGATACGCCACAGCGTGTGCGGTGGTCTACCGGGTTGATTGATGCCTGTAGGCCTGAACGGCTTCGGTCCGAGCCGTCCGTCTTTGTCTGGCTCGTGTCGACGGTCGCGACATCGTCGACTCGCCCACTGACCCGACAGTTCTCGGCCGGTTGCGGCGGTGCGACCCGGTCCGGGGCTATTCGACGCCGAGGGACACTTCGGTCGATTTGATGAGCACCTTGACCGCGGCGCCGACCGAGAGTTCGAGGTCGTCGGCCGCGTCGCGGGTGATCGAGGAGGTGATTTCCTCGCCTCCGGCGAGCCGGACACGCACGACGGCCATCGCCTCCCCTTTGGTGACCGAGACGACGGTGCCATCGAGTTGGTTGCGGGTGCTGAGTCGCATGGGGCGAGCTTACGCAGCGCCGCGCTGGTGGAGCGGGATCTGCGGCCGCATGTCTATCGCATATCAGTACACGTCGCGAACGTAGCGCTTGTCGGTGGACAGCTTCTTGACGTACGCGTCGGCGTCGTCGGCGGTGAGGTTGCCGTGATGGGCGACGATGGTCCGCAGAGCTTCGTCGACGTCTTTGGCCATCCGGGAGGCGTCACCGCACACGTAGAAGTGAGCGCCGTCTTCGAGCCATGCCCAGAGCTGGGCGCCGTGTTCGCGCATTCGGTCCTGGACGTAGATCTTGGTGCGTTGGTCGCGGGAGAAGGCGACGTCGAGGCGGGTCAGGATGCCTTCGGTGCGGAGGGCGTCGAGCTCGTCGCGGTAGTAGAAGTCGGTGGCTTCGTGTTGTTCGCCGAAGAACAACCAGTTGAGTGCCTTATCGCCGCGAGCGCGACGGTGGTCGAGGAACCCGACGAACGGGGCGACCCCGGTGCCGGGGCCGACCATGATCGCCGCGGTGGCCGGATCGTCAGGCGGCCGGGCGGGGCGGGCTGAATATGCAGTGGCAGGGGGTGATCGGGGTCGGCGTCGGCCAGATAGCTGGAGCACAGGCCGCCGCGCAGCTGTCCGGCCGAGCTTTCGTAGCGGATCACCGAGACGGTGGTGCGTACCACGGTGGGGTCGTGGAGTGGGCTGGAAGAGATCGAATACAGGCGTGGCTGTACGCGTTTGAACATGTCGACCCATTGCTGAGCAGTGGCGCGGACCGTGAACTCGGCGGCGATATCGACCGGTTGCCTGCCCCACAGCCATTTCGCGAGCCCATCCTTGTTGTCCGGGCGCAGGACGTTCTTCAGAGTCCGGTCACCTGTCTGTTCGCTGATGAACCGGAGTAGCTCGGGGGTGACCTTGGTGAGGTCCAGATGCTGTTCGAGCGCGATCGCCAGCGGTAGGGCACCGCTCTTGGGGACCTCGACGAGCTCGCTGGGATTCAGCCCGGTCACAGCGAGCCACTCCCAGACCAGTCCGAGATCGTTGGCCGGGCGCACACCCAAGGCGTCGCCGACATCGTAGGTGAGACCGGTGCCGGTGAGATCGAAGGCGAATTGCCGCACTTCCTTCTGTGCGCCGGGCAGGCTCAGCAGTCGGTTGCCGACGAGGCGGCCCACGGGCGCTTCGGGTTTGGTGCGCTTCACTGTCGCGACCGCACCGGTTGTCGCGGGTGATGTGGCGACGGGCGCGGTGGTGGGTGGGGTGGCCGAGAGGGCGGTCAGGACCTGGTCGAGCCAGCTCCGTGCCGGTTCCTCGAAGTCGGGCTCGCAGTCGAGTCGCGGAGCGAGCGGTTCCGCTCCGAGCTCGGCCAGCCGCCGATCGAGCCGCTTGCCATGGCCGCAGAAGTCGTCGTAGTTGGAGTCGCCGAATGCCAAAACGGCATACCGTGTGCCAGCAAGCGCTGAATTCGGGAGCGCGGCAAGAGATTCCCAGAAAGCGGCGCCGTTATCGGGTGCGTCGCCATCACCGAAGGTGCTGCTGATGACGAGTAGGTCCGCATGGCCCGGCAGTGCGTCCGCGCCGGTTTCGTCCATAGCGAGTACCTTCGGCTGGTGCCCGGCAGCTGTCAGCGCGGAGACCACGGGGCCGGTCGCGAAATCTTCCGCATTGCCGGTTTGCGACGCCCACAGCACGACCAACTGTCGTATCGCGGATTTCTCCGGGGTGACCGCGTCCGCGGCGAGTGACGGGGTCGCGGCGGATGGTGCGGAAATGCTGTTGTCCGCGGCATGGATTCCCGCGAGTAGTCCATCGACCCAGTGCGCTGTGTCCGGCGCGAACGGCGCTGTCGTCGGCAGGGTGGGCGCGGCGTTGCCCACGACCGCGCTGTTCCCGATCCCGGCGAGGAACCCCGCGAGGTAGGTGCGCTCGGGATTGCTCAGCGCCGGGGGCGCCAAATCGGTGATGCCGAAAACGGAGGCGGCGGCCAGGGCTCGGCCGGACGTTGTGGTCGAGGCCGTCGCGGAGACCATCGCCGGTGCGGGCGACGGGGCTGTGGGCGCTGCCGCGGGCGTGATGGGTTCGGGCAGTGCCGTGACCTTGGTGAGAGTGACCGCGCAGACCTTGAATTCGGTCTGGAACGAGATCGGGTCGATCGCGTCGTTGGTGACCGCGTTGATGGCGCGGTATTCGCCGAACAGGTCGCTCCAATGGAACGGCGCGAAGGTATTGCCGGGCTGTACTCGATCTGTCACAACGGCGGGCAGGAGGGCGTGGCCACGCCGGGAAGCCACTTCCACCGTGTCTCCGTCGGCGATGCCGAGAGCTTCAGCGTCGCCGGGGTGAATTTCGATGAACGGACCGGCGTTCAACTTGTTGAGCTTGGCGACCTTGCCGGTCTTGGTGAGCGTATGCCACTGATGCTGTACCCGGCCCGTATTGAGCACGAAGGGGTAGTCGTCGTCGGGCATTTCGGCGGCGGTCAGGTGCGGTCGTGCGAAGAAGACCGCGCGCCCGGAGGCGGTGGGGAACCACAGTCCCGGCGTCGTTCCGTCTTCGCGGTGGGCAGGTTGCTGGCTGATGCCGTCGTTGCGGTAGCGAATAGGGTTGCGCGCCGGGCCTTCCGGTGCGACGGGCCACTGTAGTGGTTGTTCGCGGAGCCGGTCGTAGGTGACTCCGCGCAGGTCGTATCCGGTTTTGGGATTCCAGGTACGTTTGATCTCTTCGAAGATCTCTTCGGCACTGCCGTAGGTGAACGCGTCGGCGTACCCCATGGCGCAGGCGATGCGGGCGATGATCTGCCAGTCCGGGATCGCCTCACCCGGTGGCGGCACCGACTGCGGTATCAGGGTCAGATTGCGTTCGGAATTGATCATGACGCCCTCGCCCTCTACCCACAGCGTCGCGGGCAGAACGACATCGGCGTAGGCGTTGGTTTCGGTATCGGTGAACACATCCTGGGTGATCACCAGCTCGGCGGCTTCGAGCCCGGCGAGGACGTTCTTGCGATTGGGCACGGTGGCAACAGGATTGGTGCAGATGATCCAGCACGCCTTGATTTCGCCGTCGGCCATGCGGGAGAACATGTCCACCGTGCCGGTGCCGACCTCGGTACGCAGGGTTCCCGCGGGTAGACCCCAGAGATCTTCGATGAAGGCGCGGTCGGCATCGACGAGCACCGACCGCTGTCCGGGCAGGCCGGGGCCCATATAGCCCATTTCGCGGCCACCCATCGCATTCGGCTGACCGGTCAGGGAAAACGGTCCACTGCCCGGTCGGCAGATCGCGCCGGTGGCGAGGTGCAGGTTCACCAAAGCGTTGGTGTTCCAGGTGCCGTGCGTGCTCTGGTTCAGACCCATCGTCCAGCAGCTCATCCACTCACCGGCTGTGCCGATCAGTTCGGCCGCGCGGCGCAGGTCATCCGCTGCCAGCCCGGTGATTTCGGCGACGGTGGCTGGGTCGTAGTCGCGGAGGAACTCCGGCATCGCCTCCCAGCCCTCGGTGTATTCGGCGATGAATGCGGGATCGGTGTCACCGCTTTCGACGAGCAGATGCAGCAGGCCGTTCAACAACGCCAGATCTGTGCCCGGCCGGATCTGAAGGAAGAGGTCCGCCTTGTCCGCGGTGGCGGTGCGGCGCGGGTCGACCACGATCAACTTCGCGCCCGCCTTGACCCGATCCATCATGCGCAGGAACAGGATCGGGTGACAATCGGCCATATTGGCGCCGATGACGAAGAACACATCGGCCCGATCGAAATCCTCATACGATCCGGGCGGTCCGTCGGCACCGAGCGACAGCTTGTAACCGGTGCCCGCGCTGGCCATACACAGTCGGGAGTTGGACTCGATCTGATTCGTACCGACGAACCCCTTGGCCAGCTTGTTCGCCAGATACTGGGCTTCGAGGGTCATCTGCCCCGACACATAGAACGCCAACGCATCCGGACCGTGCTCGTCCACAATGGCGCGCAGCCGGCGTGCGGTGTCGGCGATCGCCTCATCGACCGGACGGGTGACAGGTTCGGCGCCGCGCTCCGGGCGCACCAGCGCCGTGGTCAATCTGCCGTCCGCGGCAAGCATGTCGGCATGGGTCGCGCCCTTGGTGCACAGCCGACCGCTGTTGGCCGGATGCGATTTGTCGCCCGCGGCCTTCAACACCCGCCGCCGCCCGTCCGGGCCGAGGCCGATATCGAGCACGATCCCGCACCCGACACCGCAGTACGAGCACACGGTACGCACCGTGTCCGACCCAGCACCGGAATCGGTTGCCGCCACAGATATTCCTCCTCGACCCCAAACCTGCACCCGGACAACGGCCACCGTATGAAGCCCCTGTTATCTGGCGGTAACACGATTCGGGTTCGGTCGTTACATTCACCTCGCACCCCGCGAGGCGCGGTTGTGCGCGACTGAGAGCCGCATCACCCGCAGGCGTGGCCTGGC
Source organism: Nocardia sp. NPDC050710 (assembly GCF_040654375.1). NCBI lineage: Bacteria > Bacillati > Actinomycetota > Actinomycetes > Mycobacteriales > Nocardiaceae > Nocardia > Nocardia sp. NPDC050710. The sequence continues at coordinate 26,134 of NZ_JBFAHV010000030.1, forward strand.
CACCGCCTCACCGATGATGGATCAGGCTGGGTAGACGTGGATTTCGGTGGCTTTGACCGCCGCCCAGAGTTCGGCTCCCGGCTCCAATCGGAGGTCGGCGACGGTGGCAGGGGTGACATCGGCGAGCACCGAGGGACTACCGGCCAGGCGGACGCGAATGGTGTGTGCGTGTTGTTCGATGCCGATGATGGTCACCGGCCAGGCGTTGCGCGGGCTGCCCGTTGGTTGTTCGAGGTGGAGACCGACCGCGTTCGGGGGGAACGCGACGTGCACCGCGCCGGTACTCGGTTCGGCCACCGTGAACGAACCGCCGCATTCGAGGTCGACCGCGGTGTCGTGGGCTGTGCCGCGGTAGAGGTTGAGTCCCACCAGGTTTGCCACATAGTCGGAGCGCGGCTTGCGGGCGACCTCACCGGGCGGTCCTTCTTGGACGATGGTCCCGTTCTCCAGGATGATAAGACGGTCGGCGAGCACCATGGCGTCGAGCGGGTCGTGGGTGACCAGCAGGGTGTGTCCGGGGTAGTCGCGAAGGTGATGGGCGAGGTCCGAGCGGACCTGGAGGCGGGTGCTGGCGTCGAGTGCGGCCAGCGGCTCGTCCAGCAGGAGTAGCCGCGGGTCGGTGGCGAGGGCGCGGGCGAGGGCGACGCGCTGTGCTTGGCCGCCGGAGAGGTTGCGTGGTTTGCCATGGAAGTGGTCGGCGAGTCCCACGCGTTCGAGCCAGTGCGCGGCGACTTCGCGGGCCGCGCCGCGACGGTGGCCGCGGGCGCGCAGCCCGAATGCGACATTGTCGAGTGCGTTCATATGGGCGAACAGCAAATAGTCCTGGAACACCACACCCGCCTCGCGGTGTTCGGCGGGTACGAACACGTTCGGCGGTGCGTCCCAGATGTTCTCGTCGAGTCGGATCCGGCCTTCGGTGAGCGGCGTGAGTCCGGCCAGTGCGCGCAGCGCGGTTGTCTTACCCGCGCCATTGGGACCGAGCAGCGCGACGACTTCGCCGGGACTCGTGGTCAAGGCGAGATCGAGCCGGAATTCGCCCCTGGTGATTCGCAATTCGGCTTCCAGCGTCATACCGCGCCTCGAATCCACCGCTCCCGCAGTGCGACAAGTACCGCGACCGACACCATCAACAGCACCAGGCTGAGTACGATCGCGGCGTCGGGATCGGACTCCAGCGCAAGGTAGACGGCCAACGGCATCGTGGTCGTCTTACCGGGAAAGTTGCCCGCGAATGTGATCGTGGCCCCGAATTCCCCCAGCGCCCGAGACCAGCACAGCACCGCGCCGGCGATCACACCCGGCATCACGGATGGCAGTGTGACGCGCCGGAAGGTCAGCCAGCGCGACGCCCCCAGTGTGGCGGCGGCTTCCTCGAAGCGTGGATCGGCGGCACGCAACGCGCCTTCCACCGAGATCACGAGGAACGGCATCGCCACGAATGCCTCCGCGACGACGACGCCCGCGGTGGTGAAAGGCAGTGAGAAGCCGAACCATTCGTAGAGGTATCGCCCGATCAGGCCTCGCCTGCCGAGGACCAGAAGCAGTGCGACGCCGCCGACGACCGGCGGTAGTACCAGCGGCACTGTCACCAATGCTCGGATCAGTCCGCGCCCGGGTAGTTCGGCGCGGGCCAGCAACCAGGCCAACGGGATTCCGAGGAATAGGCAGATCAGGGTGGCCAGGGTGGCGCACAGCAGGGAAAGCTGTAGTGCCTGCCCGACTTCGGCGCTGAAGAGTCGCTCGGGCAGTGACTCCCACGGTGCGCGCAGCAGCAGCCCGATCAGCGGGACAAGCAGGAATGCCAGACCGCAGACGGCGGGCACCATGAGGATCAGCGGTCGCCGCCCCCGTGTCGCACGCCGTCGCGTCGACGTTCCGATCACGGAGTGCCGAATCCTGCCTTGTCGAATACCGGACGAGCCTTATCCGACTTGATGAAATCGACGAATGCTGTCGCGGCTGCCGAATTGGGGGCCTTGGCCAGCGGTGCGACCGGATAGTCGTTGATCGCCTTATCGGCTTCGGGGAAGTTGATGCCTTCCACTTTGTCGCCCGCCGCTTTCACATCGGTGCGGTACACGAGTGCGGCGTCGACCTCGCCGAGGGTGACCTTGGTCAGCACGGCCTTGACGTCCTGTTCCCTGGTGTCGGGCTGCGGGGTGATGCCCGCGACCTCGAACACCTTCTGGGCGGCAACACCACAGGGGACCTGTTCGGCGCACAGCGCGAGCTTCGGTTCGGTCTTGCCGAAGTCGGCCAGTCCGGTGATGTGGCCGGGGTTGCCCTTGGGCACCGCGATTTCCAGGCGATTGCGCACGAAAGTGACCGGGGTCGCGGTGATCTCGCCCGCGTCGACGACCTGCTGCATATTCTTCGGGGCCGCGGAGGCGAAAACATCGGCTGGTGCGCCCTGCTTGATCTGCTCGGCCAGCGCCGAGCTGGCGCCGTAGCTGTAGACCACCTTGACCCCGGGATGCGCGGCCTCGAACTGTTTGCCGAGCTCGTTGAAGGTTTCGGTCAGCGAGGCCGCGGCGAATACGGTGACCGTGCCGGTGATCTTGTCCGCGCCCGCGGCGGGCTCGGAGGTGTCATCGGAGCCGCAGCCCGCGATCGCCAATGCGGCGACAGCGGCGACGGCCGTGACGCTCAGGGTGCGGGTCATTCTCATCCTCATCAACTTTCTGGTATTTCGACAACGACGTGCGTTGACTTGACCGACGCGACCGCGATGCTGCCGACCTCGAGTCCGAGCTCGTCGACCGACTCACGACTCAGCAGCGACACCAGCCGGAACGGTCCGGCCTGCATCTCCACCTGCGCCATCACGGTGTCCTTGACCACCCGCGTGACGATGCCGCGCATCCGGTTGCGTGCCGACGCCGCGACGATGCTCCCCGGTTCGGCGGCCTCGGCGTTGGCGCGCGCGAACTCCGCCAACTCCGGGCCGCTGACGCCTTTGCGGCCGCTGTCCAGCTGGATGGCGGTCAGCCGGCCCTGATCGATCCACCGGCGCACCGTGTCATCGCTGACACCCATCAGTGCCGCTACTTCGCTGATCCGCAAATTCGTCATGGTTCGCACCCTATTTCCAGATATGCGGTGTGCAAGCGCCGGTCTTCCCTGCACCCCGTGTCGCTTCCTCTCTGTCCGCGCCGACTGACTGTAGCTGAATCCTCATCATCGGCGAAGTAGTAGCATCAACTCCGCAGTTGCTACATCGTGACGTTCTTCTCACCGCAGGAACGGAACCGCCGTGGGGTCTGGTTTCGGCTCTGTTCCGCGCGGCAGGCGCCGCTCCTGCGACGCGGGCGCGCGCCGATCGTGATCGAGCGGCAGCGCAAGAGGACTGAATTGGCGTCGTAGGGAACACGAGGGGCGGGCAAAGATCAGGACCGGGCGTACACGGACGGGACCGGCCCGATCCCACCGGTGACCTCGGTCTCGAGCGCGTGCGCCGACAAATGCCGGTAAATGGCTCGGATCAAGGCTTCGCCGTATTGCCGCAGTTCCCGCGCGCGGTGGCGATTCATGTCATCTCCACGGTGTGGGTCGTCGCCGCCATGTCGATCTTCCGGATGATCGACACCGAGTCGCGGCGTGCGGCCGCGTCCGGCTACGTCGGGGTGGCGGTGAGCGGTCTCGGGATCGCCGCCCTGGGGGTCGGTATCGAGTCGAGTCGACTCGGCCGGTTCGAATTCGGCCTGGCGACGATCTTCATGGGTCTGACGATCGTCGCCATCGGTGCGACATTGATCTCCCGCGTCCGACGCTATATCGGTGCGGCCGTGGCTGTTTGGGGACTGGCGGTCGCTGTCGTCGGAATCGTCAAGATGATCGAGCCCGGCCGCGGCGGCAGTGCCTACGCGGTGTCGGAAGGTGCGGCGTTGACGCCATTCGGGGTCGCGTTGATGGTCGCCGGTGTGACCGTGATCATCGGCGATCGACGGTGGATCGGATTGTCGGTGTATGCCACCGGCGTGCCGCTGATCGGGTGGGGTGTCGTGTTGTTCGTCTTCATCGCCGGATCCGGTCCGGTGAACGCCGGATTCAGCATGGCCGCGATGGGCTTCGGGCTGGGTGTCGCGCTGGTGGGGTACGCCTGGTTCATCGACAACGACACCCTCGTCGGATGGGCCGGTATCGCGGCGGGCTCGTCACTTCTCGTGTACGGCGCGATGGATGTGGCGTCCGGCGAGCGGTCGGCGTTCGGCATGGCCGTCGGGGCGCTCGGCACCGCGGCGTCGGTCGCCTCCATCGTGTTCGTCACCGCCGACAGATCCGGCCGTGTCACTGCCGCGACGGTCAGATCCGACTCGAGGGTTCAGCCGCCGAGGGCTCGCCCGCGATCCGAACGCCATCTGTCCCTGACGAAACGGGTGACCCGGGCGAGGGCATACACGCGCGCCGATTGATATTGCCGCACGCTAGGCTTCCCGTCGGGCTTCGGCGGGCTGTGTCGATGAGGTGGTGGCGGTGGTATCGGGTGGTCTGCGTGACGGCGGCCGAATTCGGCGGTCGGTGACCGGTTATCTGCTGCTGGCGCCCAGTCTGGTCGGTGTGGTCGGATTCCTGCTGATTCCCATCCTGGTCGTGCTGTGGTTGAGCGTGCACAGCTGGGACTTGTTGTCGCCCATGGATTTCGTCGGCCTGAAGAATTGGCGCTCGGTGCTGAGCGACCCGCGGTTCGGGCATTCGCTGCTGGTTACGGTGTTGTTCGTCGCGGTCGTCGTCCCGCTGCAGACCGTTATCGGATTCGCTGTCGCCTGGCCGTTGTCGCGCAATATCCGGGGCGGCGCCGTGCTCCGTGTCGTGTACGCGCTGCCGTGGATCTGTGCGCCGCTGGCGATCGGTGTGGTGTGGCAGTGGATGTTCGCCCCTACCGACGGGGCGATCAACGCGATCCTCGGGCATCGGGTCGAATGGCTCAGCGATCCGGCGCTGGCGTTGCCGGCGGCCGCGACGGTGACGATCTGGTCCAATATCGGTTATGTCGCACTGTTCTTCGTGGCGGGCATTCGTGCGATTCCGGGGGAGGTGCTCGACGCATCCGCCATCGACGGCGCCGCGGGCTGGGGGCGCATCCGCTGGATCGTCCTACCGCTGCTGCGCCCGACGCTGCTGTTCGTCCTCGTCACCGGTGTGATCACCGCATTCCAAGCCTTCGACACCATCTACGCTTTGACCAGGGGCGGGCCCGATCACCGCACGGATGTGGTCGCGATGCGTATGTACTCGGAGGCGTTCGACGCCGCCGAACCCGGTCGGGCCGCGGTGATGGCCCTGGTGGTGTTCGCGCTGATGTTCTCCATCACCGTCGCCCAGCACGTCTACTTCCGAACCAGGACCGGCCATGAAGGCTAGCCGGTTGACCGCGATCTATGTCCTGCTGATCGCGGGTGCGTTGCTCACCGTCGCGCCGCTGGTGCTGAGTGCGCTGACCGCGCTGAAATCACCCGCGCAGTTCGCTACCGGCTCGGCACTGGACGTCCCGGACCCGTTCACCGACACCAACTTCCGCGCGGTATTCGATCTCGGACTCGGCAGGGCGGTCCTGGTCACCGCGCTGATGACGGTGTTCATCACCGTCGGGCAGCTCGTCACCTCGATCCTGGCCGCGTACGCGTTCGCACGGACCGAATTCGCCGGCCGGGACGCGCTGTTCTGGCTCTACCTCGCCACGATGATGGTGCCCGCGACGGTGACCATCATTCCGCTGTATCTGATGTTCGCGCGCCTCGGCCTGCTGAATACCTTCTGGGCGCTGGTTCTTCCGTTCGTATTCGGCTCGCCGTACGCGATATTCCTTCTGCGCCAATACTTTCGGGAGATTCCGGCCGAATACTTCGATGCCGCGCGGCTCGACGGCGCGAGCACCCTCGACCTGATCGTCCACCTGGTGGTGCCGATGAGCCGCCCGATTCTGGCCACCCTCACGCTCATCACCGTGGTGTCGCAATGGAACAGCTTCATGTGGCCGCTGGTCGCCAGTAGTGGTAGCCGATGGCAGGTGCTCACGGTGTCGACCGCGAATGTGCAGACCCGATTCAATGCCCAATGGACGGTGGTGATGGCGGCGAGCACCCTCGCGATCGTGCCATTGCTGCTGCTGTTCATCGTCTTTCAGCGTCAGGTGGTGCGTTCGATCGCGTGGACGGGACTGAAATGACGATGAAATCCTCGACCCGGGTCGTGCTGGGATCGGTGCTCGTCACCGTGCTGCTCGTCGCGGCGGCGATGTGGTTGGGGCGCGACGGTGACGGTTCCGGGCGCGCCATTGTTTGGTTACGGCTCTGGGACCAGAGTTTCGTCGCGCCGTATCGGGCGAGCCTCGATGAATTCCAGCGCGCGAATCAGGATATCGAGGTGCGGATCACGCTCGTTCCTTTCGCGTCGTACCCGCAGAAGCTGCGCCTGGATGTGGCCGGTGGCACCGCCGACGACATCTTCTGGATCAATCTCTACCAGGACTACGCGAATGCGGGCCGGCTGCTCGATATCGACGCCGAACTGGGCCCGCAGGCCAAGCGGGCGTGGGATCGGGTGGCGGTGGAGCAGTTCACGCACAACGGAGTGCTGTGGGGTGTTCCGCAGTTCGTCGACGGCGGCAGCGCGGTGTTCTACAACCGAAATCTGTTGGATGCGGCCCATATTGATCCGAAGGAGCTCGGTGCCCTGCGGTGGAGCCCCGATGATCGCGTCGATACCTTCCGCCCGTTGTTGCGACAGCTGGCGACCGCAGCGCCGTGGGCGTATAACGCCGCCAACGATATCCAGTCGATCACTCTGCCCTACCTGGGATCCGCAGGCGGACAGTTCCAGCGAGCGGGCCGCTTCGATTTCGACAGCGCGGCCGGTCGACTGGCGTTCGAGTACCTGGTGCGACTGGTCGATACGGAGCAGCTGTCGCCCTCGGCCGCCGATACCAACGGCAATGGGGATTTCGCGCGCAACGCCTTCTTGCAGGGCAAGCTCGCGCTGTTCCAGTCGGGATCATTCAATCTCGCCCAGATCGCGGCGGGCGCCGCCTTCCCATGGGGCACGGCGATGATTCCCGCCGGTCCGGCGGGCCGGGTGAGCGCGAACAATGCGATCGCCGTGGCGGGCAACGCGGCCACCCGGCATCCGGCCGAAGTCCGCCGCGTCCTGGCCTGGCTGGGCAGCGCCGAAGGTAACCGGTATCTGGCGGCCGACGGCGCGACAATCCCCGCCGTCACCTCGGAACAGCGCGTCTACCGCGACTATTGGTCGCGTCGCGGTGTCGACGTATCCCCGTTCTTCGACGTGCTGGACGGCCCCCAGATCTCGACGGGCGGTGGTCCGAGGCTTCCGGTCGCCCTGACCGCCATCGATCCCGTGTTCGACGAAATGTTCCTGGGCCGAATCCCGGTCGACGAAGCGCTACACCGTGCCAGTGCCGATGCACAGCACGCAATCGAGCGCTGATCCCGTCCGCCGACCGCGGCTACGGTCAGTGACCGGATACGCGATCGCTCCTTCGACGCTGACCGCTGTGCCGTTCCGCCCAGCGGTCAGCGTCGCAGTGGTCGGGGAAAGTAGTGGGCCGGGGAAGTATTGACAAAGAAAGCTACCCGACCGTAATTTACCCATGGGTCAATTATGTATGTAACTTGACTTCACACGAATGGTTGTCCCATGGAGGCTCCATGTCATCGCGCCAGACCACCACCGGGGGCCCCGGTGACCGGTTCATGCGAGCGGCGACCCGAGGGTTCGTCATCGGGTCATGCGTCTGCGCGTACGCGGCTGCTGCTCACCGATATCCGTGCCGCGGGCACGACGGCATGTCGATCGGCCCTGCGATACCCCGGTGATTCGGCGGCGGTATTCGACGACGGCCGGATGGAGGTGCTGCCGTATCGGCCCGAACCGCTGACCGACGCGCAGGGTCGGCCGATGCGGGTGCCGTGGCGGTTACGGTGGACCGTCCGCGACGGCGCGACCGACATCGTGCGGATCGACGCCGAGGTCGACACTCCGTGGCGAAACGGACACGGCCGCGAGTACGTGAGTGCCTACTCCGATACCGGGACATGGCGATCACGCCCGATCGGCAGGACCGGCTACCTCGAGTGGGTCGACTGCGAGCAGAGCTCAAAACCCTGAGGCATATGACTTGCCTCGCAAGAAATCTGGAGGATTGATGAATTCTGAATGGCGGCTCGCCGCAGTCTCGACCGCGGTGATCTATGGCCGGAATCGGCTCTTCGCCCGAGCGTGGGACGGCGCACCACGGCGCATGGCGGCGACGGCATGAGCGCGCGGATGACGTCCTTCGTCAACGACGGTCTGGAGTTCGACGTGGTCGACACGGGTCCCCTCGACGGCGAAGTGGTGGTGTTGCTGCACGGATTCCCGCAAACCGCGTCGTGCTGGCGGAGCGTCGCGGAACGGCTCAACGCCGCCGGATATCGCACGATCATGCCGACCCAACGCGGCTACTCGCCACATGCGCGGCCGAAGGGGCGCTACGCATACCGCATCGCCGCGCTGACCGGCGATATCGTTGCCCTGATCGGCACGCTCGGCGTCGGGCCGATCCATCTTGTCGGTCACGACTGGGGTGCGACCGTCGCGTGGGCTACCGCCGCCCGCCATCCACACCTCATCCGCACGCTGACCACCGTGTCCGTGCCGCACAGCGGCGCGTTCATGCGCTCGATGCTCCGCAGCAACCAGGCGCTGCGGTCGTACTACATGGCGTTGTTCCAGATCCCGCGCCTGCCGGAGTTGATCGTCGAACGCCGGCCGGCGGTGATGGATACCGCGCTCGAGCGGTCCGGGATGGATGCCGAGAACATCGCGCGCGTCCGAGCCGAGGTCGTCGAATCGGGTGCGCTGACAGGGGCATTGAACTGGTATCGGGCTATAGCCATCAGCACGCCCTCGGCATTGTCGGCGACCGTGCCCGTCGCGACGACACATGTGTGGGGAGCACAGGACATCGCCCTGGCGAGAAGCGGCGCGGAGCTGACCGCGCAGTACGTCACCGGTGACTACTCCCTGCGGGTCCTGCCGGAAGCCACGCATTGGATACCCGAGCAGAATCCCGATCAGCTCACCGAGATCATCATCGATCGCATGAAACGCGCGACGCCACCGGACGCACCTCGCTGAATATGCTGCAGCACAGGGTGTCTCGCGAAGGTTCGGAACCGAGACACCCTGACCGGATTGCCGCTGGGCGACTCGGATCGCCAACCGAAGCACTGATCGGTTCAGTGGGCCTTCTGGATCCAGTCCCGGTAATGCGTGGGTGCCAGATGCGCGTCCGGTCCTGCGATGAGGACATCACCGGTGACGGCGGCGAACATACCGGCCTTGTCGTCGGTGATGACGGTCCGGCTGTCGTGCTGAGCCGCCAGGGTGACCCTGCCGAGTTCGTCGAGGGGGAAGACGTCCGGGCCGGCGAAGTTCCGGATCCCTCGCAGCGGGGTGCCGGTGGAGACCTCGACGACCGCGGCGGCGACGTCCGCGGCGGCGATCGGCTGCAACCGGGTCGCGGGCAGGCGGACGGTGTCGCCGTCGGAGGCCCAGGATATGACCGCGTCCATGAATTCGAAGAATTGGGTCACGCGCACGATGGAGTACGGCGTGGGCCCCTGCCGGAGCAGGTCCTCCTGCAGGGCCTTGGCCCGGTAGTAGTCCAGCTCGGGCACCTGGTCCACCCCGACGATCGAGAGGACGACCTGGTGCCCGACACCGGCACGCTCGCCTGCGGCGAGCAGGTTGTTCATGGAAATGCGGAAGAAGTCCAGGGACGCTTCGTCGAAGGTCGGCGAGTTCGCCAGGTTGATCACAACCTCGGCGCCTTCCAGCGCGTGGTCCAGGCCCTGGCCCGTGATCAGATCGACGCCGGTGGACGGCGCCGCGGGGACGGCCTCGTGTCCGGCTGCGGTCAATTTCTGAATCACCTGCGAGCCGATCCGTCCGGTACCACCGATGACTGTGAGCTTCATGGTTCTCACCTTTCACGGCATGCCACCGGGCATGCCGGGGTCGGAGGGGGCGATTGCACTGATGCCCGAAGTTCTGTTCACCGTGGCGGCCGAAGCCGACCCTGTCCTTTCCCGCGGCCCTGGGCACGAGAAGTCGGCTACCTTTCCGCAGGTTCAAGCATCCCATCAGCAAACCGGTAGCGGACTGTTTCTGCCGCAGATCGCTGGTGGGCTCGAAGGGCCACTGCATCACCACCGCGCAGACGCGGTGCGGGCGTCGTCGAAACCGGTGTTCGGGGTGGGTATTCTCGAAGTCCGCCACACCAACTACGAGACCGAGGTCAACCGCCGATGTGCTACCCCATCCCTTGCCGGACCTGTGGAAAGACCACCTGGGACGGCTGCGGAGCCCACATCGACGAGGTCCGCGCGGCCGTACCGCACGACCAGTGGTGCCCGGGACATGATGGTGAAACTCACCCGCACGGTCGCTGAAAATCCTTGCCCAGCCGATCGGTGGTCCGGGAAGCGCAGCCGAGGGGAGTTTCTCGGTGGCCGCGTCGTCATCCAGGTACGCGAGCGTCGAGATGCGGGCCGGTAACGGCCGATATCAGACCAGGCCCCCAGCGCAGGCAACTACCCAGGCGAGTTCGGGGTGGACGATATCGGAGTGCGCACCGGAGGGCGGTGACCCCTTCTTCACGACGCGGGCGGCGTCGATATTGGCCAGGTCGACGTCGGTGAAGTCGTAGCGGGCGCCGACGTCTTGGAGGGCCAACTCGGTTACGCCGGGTTGATGACCGTCGTGGCCGATACCACCCCAGCGGTAAGTGACATCGGCCAAGCCCGCCGCATCCTCCCTCCCGAGAAAGGATGCCGCCGGGTACAGCACGCCCACCGCGGAATCGTGCACCGAGTAGCAGGCGGTGACTGGCCCCGCGACCCGGCCACTGCGGCCGTGCAGTGCGCCGTGGCGGCCGGCGTCGAACGGCAGGGTAGCGGCGAAGGCGAAATGCGAGAACGCGCCCTGCAACAGGGTGACCGAACGCACTTGTGGCGCAGCGGGATCCAATCCGGCGAGCGCGTAGGCGACGACGCGGGCGCCGAAGCTGTGCCCGATCAGGTCGACATTCAATGCCGGTCGCTGTGCGAGGAGCCGCCCGAGCAGCGGACCGAGGCCGCGTTCACCGACGACGCCCGCACGTCGCTTCATCTGCCAATAGGTGAGCTGGCGGGCCGCTTCCTGCGCGCCATGCCAGAGCCGACGGAACCTGTCACCGAATCCGGCGGCGCCACCGCCGTCCCCGGTGTTGATGCCGAGTTCCTCGAGTTGGGTGGCGAAGCGCGTGAACAGCTCCGCGTCCGGATCGGGTTGCGCCATGAACGGCTGTTGCTCCGATTGTTCCCCGTCGCCGTCACCCGCGGTGGCCGCCGCGATCGTTTGTACGAGTTCTCGTGCGCGCCGCACTGATTCGAGATCATCGGGCCGCTTGTCGATCAGGGTCAGTAGTTCGTCGACGGCGGCGCGCTGGTCGACGGGGAATCCCGTGCGGATCAATGCGCGCATATCGGCATCCGGCGGCGGAGGCGGTTCGAACTCGACCGGTCGGCCGAAGCCCGCCGCGCCGCCGCCAACACCGCCGAGATCGGCCGCCGGTGCGAAATCGGGGATCGGTTCGTCGGACCACCGGGAGGAGGGCCAGAAGACGCCGAGCAGTGCGACGCGACGCCCCGGGACGCCGTGCGCGGCAAGCATCGGCGGGAACTGGCCGAAGAACGCCTCGTAGAGGCGGGTGGCGATGCTCGGCGTGTTGTTCCAGCCGTGACTGAACACGAGCAGATCGGTGGGATCGTGCGCATCGAGTTCGGCGACGAGGTCGCGCTCACCGTCCGGATCGATATCGCCGTTGTCGTCGAAGCGGATCTCGATCAGCGGGAGGCCGCCGATATCCTTGGCCATGGTGGGTCCTTTCCGGGTGGCTCACACCGATTGCAGTGCGCGCATGAGATCGACGAGTCCGTTGCCCTCGAAGTAGCGTTCACGGCCCAGCGGTGACGCCGATTTCACGAAGATGTCTTTGATGCGGTCGGTTTGGGTGATGAATTCCGGCCGCACCGAAAGGAATGCGGCGATGGCGCCGGAGACGTGGGGTGCGGCGAAACTGGTGCCGGTGTCCTCGCCGTAGCAGGCGAGACCGGCCCGCATATCGGTGATTCCGCGTTTGGCCGCGGCCTTTCCGGTGATGCAGGAGGTGATGCGCTCACCGGGGGCGATCAGATCGGGCTTGAGTCGACCGTCGCCGGTCGGGCCCTTCGACGAGAAGTACGAAACACCGTAGGTGTGCGGGGATTCGCGGTGCGTGGAGCCGACGGTGATGGCGCGATCGGCGTTGCCCGGATCGTTGATGGTCATGGTCAGGCCCACATTCGTCTGCCGTTCCCAAGCGCTGAACCGGCCGTAGCCGGTGTTGCCCGCCGCGACCACGACCACCACCCCGGAACGGACCAGCCGGTCGACCTCCTTGCAGAGCGGGCTCTGTCCGCAGGCGAACCATTCGGCGTCGAATTCGTAACCGAGACTGATGTTGACACCGTGGATCCTGGTGACCTTGTCGTTGTCGCCGTTGATCTCCCGGACATAGCGCAGCGCGGCCATCACCGAGATCATGTCGGAGGTGCCCTCGCTGTTGAGCACCTTCAGGCTGACCAGATGCGCCTGCGGCGCCATCCCGGAGATCTGGCCGGTCTCGACCTTGCGGGTGCCGCGGATCGGGCGGGGGTCATCGGGCTCGGTGAACTGCTCGGTGATGACCTGCAGGTCCGCGTCCGGGAAATCGCTGGGCAGGTAACCGGCGATGATCCCGGCGACGTGGGTGCCGTGCCCGAGACCGTCCTGCAGGGCACTGTCGACAGTGTCTTCGCCCGGATGCACCGACGTGGTGAAATCGCGGTGCAGGGTGACGACGTCGTCGGCGAGCAATGTCTTGCCCGCATCGAAATGCGGATGATTGCGATCGATACCGGAATCGACGACGGCCCAACGGATGCCGCGCCCGTCGGCGTCGAAGGAACGACGCGCCGCATCGGCCTTGACGGTGCGCGCCGACTTATCGATGAGCGCTTTGACCGGGAAGTTCGGCCACACGCGGTGGATCACCCGTGGGTTCTTGTAGTCCGCGCTCGGTTCGCAGTCGAGCCGGACCAGCTGTTTCACCTGCTCCATGGACAGCCGGACCCGGACATATTCGTCGAACTGGTCGGTGGGGTAGGGCTGCTGCTGGGCGGGATCGCCCAGCCGGAGCCGCTCGAGCAGCCCGGTCAGTGTCACTGCCGCCATCTTGAGGCCGCCCGGATGATCCACGCGCAGCTCGATAACGACCGAGAGCGGGTCGCTCTCGGTCACGGGCTGGTCGAGCACCCGCGCACGGGTGTCGGGGTCGAGCAGTGGTTTCGCGATTACACTGCGCTGCATCGGATTTCGCTGATCTGGGCTCTGGGTGACCGGAGGCAGTTCGGGGATCGCGAGCCGCCGCTCGGCCTCCACGGCGGCTTCGATGCCCGCCCGCGTGATGCTCCACTGGCGGCGGTTGGACAGCACCAAGCCGTCGTCGCCGAGGAAACGCCGCGCCGAGTAGAGCCGGGACTGCCAGCGCGGCAGATTCTTGCGCGCCGGATCCGGTTGCAGATCCTCATCGCTGGGTTCGAACTCCGGCCTCTGCTCGATCAACCGCATCACCTGCTCCGGTGACGCCTGTTCCAGCGTCCGCAGCGCCACGAGAATGAGGTCTCCGAGCTCCGTTATCGGGGTGAGTGCCATGCGTTGTCTACCTTCCGAGCACACCCCTCTCGGGATGCTGACTCGACGGTAGAACCGGCGCCCACAGGAATCACGGGTAGTTTGCTACTCGTTCCGCGACGGGCCGGTACTCGATTCGAATCCGCACGGCGACAGCGAGTTGCGCTCCGGATGCTTGGCAGCACTCTGCTCGTACAATCCGCGACGCCATTGCGTGGCTTCCCGGCGTGTCATCCGCGGTCCGCTACCTGTGTCCGGCCGTCGGTCCGACAGGACACCGGTTCGGCGCGAGCAGCATCTCGACATGCCTATCTTCGGGAAGCTGTCAGCACCTCCAATGCGACGGGCTCGATGAACAGTCCGTTCGGATCTATCGCCAGCAGCGCCGCGCGGACTTCCCGCTCGAAGGCGACCTGTCGGTCACCGAGCAGTCGGCGAAGTCGAAGCGAGGTCGAGTAGAGGTAGCCGATGGCTTGGTCCACCGTCCACGGTCGCGCGAATTCATAGACCTGTCGATGGACGCGGGAAAACGGTGACCGGGTCAGAACGTCTTCGTGCGATCGGCGGGCATCGGCCACCGGTGCCGGACCTGCCTGCTGGTCGCGTGGCAGAAAGCGTCGCTGGACATCTTCGATGGCTTGTTGCCAGTCGGTGGTGGGCCGCACGAGGCAACTGTCATTGGCGATCACGAGACCGCCGTCGACCTCGACGACGTCGTCGAGAGCCACGAGGACTGCTTCGCGGTCCATCCAATGGAACGAGCGGCCCATGGTCACCAGCCGGAAACGGCCGAACTCGCCGGGCAGTAGCGCTGAACTTCCCTGCACCCAGGCCACATTGGTGATGCCGGCCGCCTCGGCTCGGACCTGGGCCTCGGCCAGCATCCGAGGCTCGGGGTCGACGCCGATCGCCGCGGAGACGTGTTCGGCCAGTGGGAGGGTCAGTTGGCCGGTGCCGCAGCCCAGGTCGAGGAGCAGTCCGGTGCCGTCGAGCCCGAATCGGCTGACGATGCCGTCGAGGACCTCCGCCGGGTAGCCCGGCCGATACCGTGCGTAGTGCCACGCGGTTCCGGAGAACAACCCATCGTCGATCGCATCGGCCATGTGCTCAGACTACTGACGAGCGGTGTTGCGTCCGTACAGCATTCGTGACCGGCTCAGCTGGCGGCTCGTTTTCACGCCGACCTGTACCCGAAGTCCTCCCGTGGCCGACTTGATGGGCTGGCGACAAGTCAGACGGAGAGGTTGCCGAGTTGGTGCAACAGTCGATCGGCGGTGCGCGCGTTGCGTTGTGCGACGTACGCGATCCATACCCAACTGACGATCAACACGGCATAGACGTACGACAACCAGTCTGCCGGGTGCACAGCTTCTGCGAGACGGGCGGCGAGCAACCCAGCGAACAGCG
The DNA here is from genome assembly GCF_040654375.1 of Nocardia sp. NPDC050710. Taxonomy (NCBI): domain Bacteria; kingdom Bacillati; phylum Actinomycetota; class Actinomycetes; order Mycobacteriales; family Nocardiaceae; genus Nocardia; species Nocardia sp. NPDC050710. The sequence continues at coordinate 41,293 of NZ_JBFAHV010000030.1, forward strand.
CGGCGAACGCGGTATAGAGCACACGCTGACGCGAGGCTGCATTCTGCGCCTGTTCGAGGCGCGGGATCCACGATTCGGCGGTCGCGTCCGCGGGTAGCTTGCGGGCCTTCAATGCGCGCCCGATTTCGCGGTTCGTGCGTTTTTCGGCCGATTCGAACTCTCTGATAGGGCGCGTATATCCCGAGCGCGCTACCAGAAGTCCGGCGATGATTGAAATGACCACAATGAAGGGGATCAGCTGCATTGGGTGCTGTCTTCTCCTCGTGTGAGAGTTGATCGGCTTGCCTGAATAGATTCGGTCATGCGTGCGGTTGGCGATAGCGACCCATGGGTGAACATCGCCCACCCATGGGTCGCCTTTCGAATCGTGAAGGCACCCCTCATGCCCGCCGCGAACATCCCGTCGCGAAGGTACGTCCCGTCATGATCACCGTCGCGGGGCGCGCCTGGTTTTGACTCGGGCGTCCAGCACATCGCGTTGTGCGTAGCGCAGGAGCCGCATCAAGCGTTCCGCCTCGCCGATCGAGGCGGCGTGCTTGAGTATTCGGTAGAGGCTGCGTCCAGGCTTGTTCAGCGCCCTGAGCCAGAACAGCTCTGAGATCGCCTCCAGCAGAACGGGAACCAGCGCCGTAAGGATCAGCACAATGGCGCCGACAACCAACCCGAGGGTGTGGTTTCCTGCAACAGCCAGAGCGGCGAACGACAGACTACCTATGCTCCTCGAGCCGGCCATCACAGTCGCGACCGCCCCACCACGCGGTTCATATTGTCGATCATGGTCTGCCTCCTCGGTCTTGTGGTCGTGGAGGCTTGGGATCGGGAAGGTCGAAATCTCCCCCGAAGTTGGTGGAGTTCTCAGGAGATTCTCAGTAAGGCCGCGAGGGGTCCGTCGGTGACCAATGACCAACGATGGACCCGGTTGCCGGACGCCGGGTTGGTTGAGCGCGTGCGGCATCCGATCGACCGCACCGAGCGGGAAGCGGCGCTCGGAGAGATCTTCCAGCGGTATCACAAGGTCATGTCCACTGTCTGCGCATACAACCTCGATGATCTGGACCGCGTCAAAGATGTCGTCCAGATCGCCGTCGAGGCCGCCACGAGGGAGCTGATCCGTGGGGACAACCCGGCCGAACCCGAGAAATTGCGAGCTTGGCTGTGCGGGATCGTTCGCAACCGCTGCCACGAGGACCGTCGAAGCCGTGCAAACGAAGGCCCCCTGCCACTGAAGACGCTGACGGCCGACGATGACGAGGCGGACAGACTACGCCGGACGGACGAGGTCAACCGCATGCTCGACATCGTCGCCACAACGTTCACCCGACATCAACGCCGGATCTACCAGTTCAATATCCGTCAAGAACTTCATGGCAAGACGTTGGCGACTGCCCTTTCCACAAGCACGAAGAATGCGTATAAATGGGCTTACGAGAACAAGATTCGGGTGGATGAGGGGTTCGGTGCCCTGATTCTCGCCAAGCACGGTCGGTCGCACTGTGTCCAACTCGCCCGCATTCTCGATCAAGCCGGTTGGGATGGCGAGAATGGCGAGAATGACGACAACTTCACGCGTATCCTGCGGCAGCGCATCCTCCGCCACCTCGGCACCTGCCGGAAATGCGATAACTGTGGCACGTGCGACGGGCAGCGCGCCCGGCTCAAGATGCGCTATTCCCCGGTTTTGATTCCGATTCTCGTTGCGCCGGAGCTGAACGAGAAGATACCGGAGATCATTCGTCGAATTCTCGATGAAGAGGACGAGCGAGATCGTACGGGCAAGCACGATGGTATGAACCTCGCCGCTGCCGGCACAGTCCTGGTCGGCGCCACGACCGATCGGAAAGCCAAGAAGCGCAATTGGGTGGTGGATGGGGTATTCGACGTTCTCCGGGGGTTGTTTCTGATCGCTCTCGTTGTCGTGCTCGGACCCAAGTTGTTCCCGACTGTCTTCGACAAACTGCCGAACTGGCCGAATACACAGAACGCGGCCACGGTGCGGTTGGAGATCCTTGTACCCGGGGGCTACGAGGCGTACATCGCCCCGGTCGGCGTGACATGCACCCCGGTATCGAAGAAGAACTGCGACCTCCAGTTGCGTCCGGGTACCACCGTGACGCTCACCGCCCACCGAGGGGAATTCGTGTCCTACGCTGGGCCGCTGACGTGGATGGGTTGCCCCACGGGCGCGAACTCCTCCGGCGACACCTGCGCGTTCGTCCCGACCGGTAAGGCCAGGGTCTGCCTCATCGAGCCCGGATACCCGATGCCCTGGGACTGGTGCCGCGGCAAACGCTAGTGGTGCCGTCGCGGCCACAGCGCTAATGCTGTGGCCGCGACGGCAGAGTTGTCAGCGATCGAGGTCGATCTCGCGTGCGCCCGGCAACCGGCACAGAACGAAGATCGCCACTGCGAGGACGCCCGCGGTTATCGCTCCCGCCCACATGATCGCGTCCATGCCCGAGGCGGACGCCTGGACAGCGATCCGGTCCACGGCCGGGGCGAATCCCGACATCTGGTCGGGCAGATAGTCGACCACCCGTCGACCGACCCCGGAGCCGAGGGCATCGGTGAGCCGGTCTACTTCATGCGGTGGTATGCCGCGGACGAAAGGCCCTAGGCCCGTGAGCGAACGCTCCGTGGATGCGGTCGCCCGATCGGCGAACAGCGCGCCGAGGCCTGCGATCCCCAGCGCGGTACCGACCTGACGAGCGGTGAGGACCGTACCGCTCGCCATTCCGCTGCGCTCCACACTGACGAAGGCCAGCGCGCCCTGCGAGACGATCACGCTCGCGGCTCCCAGTCCGATACCACCGATGATCGAACCCAGTACGAAATGTGTCCAATGCGTGCCCACCGACACTCCCGTGCACAGGAACAGCCCGACCGCGATCAGCACGACTGCACCGGGCAAGGACCAGCGAATCGGCATGTGCCGCTGCAGGATCGCGACAACGGGTGAGACGAAGAAGGCAGCCAGAGTCAGCGGCAGCGCACACAGACCCGCTTGCAGCGGACTGAACTCCAGGGTGTTCATATAGTAGAGAGCGAGGTAGTTGACACCGGCGAAAATGGTGCCGCCGATTGCCAATCCGCCCAGGGTCAGCGCCGCGAATGTCGGCTGCGCGATCAGGCGGAGGTCGAGCATCGGCTCCGGCGTGCGCAACTCCCAGCCGACGAACACCACAAGAGCGACCAGCGAAGTGATCACCGCGGTGATGATCGTTGCGGAGGTCCATCCCGCGTTGTTGCCCTCGATCAATGCGAAAACACCGGCGAACAGCGCGATGCTGATTGTTGCGGTACCGACCCAATCTGCTCGACGCGGCCGCAGATCGCGCGATTCCGCCATGTAACGCCACGCGGCGAGGAAGGCCAGGATTCCGAGTGGCACATTGATGAGGAAGATCGCCTCCCAGCCCATCGTGTCCACGACGATTCCACCGATCAGCGGCCCCGCGGCGGCCGCACTGGCGAGCACGGCCCCGTATACGGCGATCGCACGTGCCCGGCTTCGGGGCTCGACGAACGTGGCGGCGATAATCGGCAACGATATGCCGAACAGCAGGGCCGCACCGACACCTTGAACACCGCGGGCCATGTTCAGCGCCAAGATCGATGGAGCCATCGCACATGCCACCGAGGCGGTGGTGAAGACGACGACGCCGACCAGATACAGCCGCTTGCGTCCGATCCGGTCACCAAGCGTCGCGGCGATCAGCACCATCCCGGCGATAGGCAGGGTGTATGCATCGACCACCCATTGCAGCGAGTCGAGCGTCGCGGTGAAGGTGGACTGGAGTTCCGCCAGCGCCGTCGCCACGATCGTGAGATCGAGCAGCAGCATGAACGTGCTCAAACATACCGCTGCGAGGGTGATTCGAGCGTTCCGAACGACTGGCGGAGCCGGCCGATCGGCCACCGGCTCGCGCAGTTCTTCTTTGAGATGGGTCACCAATTGGCTCCTCTACCATCGGTCGGGGCCACCGCGCGTTTCATTGCGGGGTTCGGCAGTCGGGTCATCCGGGCGATTCCGCTGACCACCCAGGGCGCGCTCTCGGCGATCGCGAGAAGCTTCGATTGGTAGCGCGGCGACACCAATGCCTGAGAGAGCCAGGTCGCCTGCCGGATCCGGTATCGGACGTCGCGCGCCAGTCGTGCTTGGTACCGGTCGGCGTCGTATCCCCGTTGCCATGCCGCGACTGCCAGGCTCGCACTATGGAGCGCAATGGACATCCCGTCACCCGCGAACGAGGGGATCACCGCACCCTGATCGCCGAGCCGCCAGACGCCATCGGACGTTCGCGCGATATAGCCGTACGGAATGGACGATACGGCGTGCATCTTCGGATGAACCGGATCAGCACCAACCAATCGCTCCGCGATTGCCGGGTCGATACTTCCGAAGTCCCGATCCCATCCCGGTCCCGCCTGCGCCTTGTCGAGCAGCAGACAGACGTTCGTTTCCCCGCCCTCGACCGGGTTGATCCCGCAGTAACCCCCGGGTACGAAGACCAGCTCGACGTGGTTGCCGAGTGCGCCGGACTGTGCGGGTGTGAGCTTCCAGTGTTGTTTGAATCCCGCCAACCCGGATTGCACACCCTTGCCGCACTCCCGGGTCCACCCACGTAGGTCGTGTTTTCCGGTAGCGAGGAAGATCTCGCGGCCATCGAAGTCCTGCTTGTCGGTCTCGACGCGCCATCGGCCGACTTCGCCTGTCAGCTTGCGCGCTCGGATACCGCGGTGCACATCGACGCCCTCCTGCGCGGCGCGGCCGATCAACTCCTCGTCGAGGACGTGACGTGACAGGCCCAACGCGCGGAACGGAAGCCGTACATCGACGTTGTGCTGGCGGCTACGCAACCGCACGCCATCCATCGGCACCCCGCCGAGCCCGTCTGGATCGACGCCGAGCCGATCGAGATACGTCAGCGCCTCACGGCTGAGGAACTCGCCGCACACCTTGCCGAAGGTTCGGGCCTCCTTTTCCAGCAGCGCAACCCGCGCTCCGCTGCGCGCCAGTCCGATCGCGACCGCCGACCCTGCGAGGCCGCCGCCGACGACGACAGCGTCATATCGACCGGCGGCCGGCCGGGAAGGCAGTGGACGGCCGTTCGTCTTCGGCTCGAGTTGGGCACCAGGTGCCTGAAGTAAGTCGCTATTCACGGCGGTCCTCTCAGGCGATATGGAACAGCAGGGTCTCGGCCGTGAGGCCGGGGCCGAAGGCCATCCCGCAGCCGCGCTTGCCGCTATTGGCTCCGTCGCTGGCATTCATCATCTGCTGGAGAACGAAGAAAATGGTTGCAGATGACATATTCCCGAACCGATCGAGAATGTCTCGTGAATACCGGAGGTCTGTCGACCCGAGCTCCAGGGCCTCTTCGACCGAATCCAGGATGAGCCGGCCACCGGGATGGACTGCCCACAGATCGATCGAATCCGTCTGTGCACCATTGAGGATGATCTTGGTGTTCTCGGCGTTCAGCGCATCCTTGAGAGCTCCCGGCACACGACGGGACAGGACCATATCGAACCCGGTGTCGCCGATATGCCAGGACATCTGATCGTGCGTATCCGGCACCACCAACGCGGTAAACGAATCGAGGCCGATACCCTGTTCCTCGCTGGTGATCAGCGCTGCTGCGCAACCATCGGCGAACAGCAACGATGAGATGGACATTTCGAGGTTCTTGGGCATCTGCAGGTGGAGTGAGCAGAGTTCGAGGGAAAGCACCAGTACCTTTGCGTTGGGCTCGGAGCGAACGATGTGGTTCGCGAATTTCAAGCCGTTCACGCCGGCGAAGCACCCCATGAAACCGACGGTCGTGCGTTCCGCGTTGGGATTGATGCCGAACCGCTTGATCAACTCGAGGTCCAGACCCGGGGAGAAGAATCCCGTACAGGTGATGACGACGATGTGGGTGATGTCGGCGGCAATGTCATCGATGTCCAGTCCGGCCACGGCCCTGGCGGCGAGGTCGGGGGCAGCCTCCTTGTACGCGGCCATTCTGGCCGCGGTGCTGACCGCGTCCGGGTCGGAGCCGTAGAACTCGGACGGCTGATCCAGCACCGAGTAGCGGCTCGAGATCTGACACTGCGGAATGACCTTTTCCAATAGCAGCCTGTGACGCTTCAGCTGGGTCACCTCGAGGAGGTTGTCGCACAGCAGTTGATGGACTTCGTTCGTTGGAACAGCTGTGGAAATCTTGTTCACGTACGCAGTCGTCATTAAATATCCTTTGCCGAGACCGAACCCGTCGGAAGCTTTGCTGCCGGACCGGTGGCGTTCCTGTCGAACACCTGGCATGAATAATTTCGCAGTTACCTGCTCGCTAACACCACCCATAGGGTGGGAACCTGCCCACCCCGGGATGTCGACATCCACGCCTCGGGTACGCGCGAACTAGTTGTCGAGCGCAACCAATCGGCGCGTCCTAGATAATTAGTTATCCAGTCTATCGATATATTACAGCGATACCTTCGTCGGAATGAATTCGACAATCTTTCCAAGAACAACCACTACAAGCCGAGTTTGGTGACAGCGTTGTCTTCCAAGGGATTTGCGGTGCGGATGTAACCGTGCACGGTGCGGGGGTTGGACCAGCGGCCCTGGCGCATGATTTCGCGGTCGCTGGCGCCGCCGAGGGCGGCTTGGGTGGCGAATCCGGCGCGGAGGGAGTGGCCGGAGAAGAGGTCGGGGTCGAGGCCGGCGCGGGCGGCATAGCGTTTGACGAGTTCGGCGACGGCACGCCCGGATATGGGGTCGGCGCCGACCGTACCGTGACGATTGATGGTGGGGAACAAGGGCAGGCCGGAATCGTCGGCGAGGGCGGTTCCGGTGAAGCCGTGGCAGCGATGGATGCTCGGATCCGTTTCGGGTGCGTCCGCGAGCCAGGACCGCATGCCGAGAGTGCCGTCGACGGTATGGATTTCGAGCAGCCGAACCCAGTCGGCGAAGGCGCAGACCGGGCAGGTGCGCGGGCGTTGTCCGCGCGGCAGCGCGACGCGTTGTTCGGCGACGCCGGTCGGGTCGGTCTTGGTAGTCGGCAGATGGACGAGCAGGACCGGTTCGCCGGTCGTGTGGTCCAGATTCACGCGCACGTCGGCGACCCGGAGTGCCGCAAGTTCGCTACGCCGGAGAGCGCCCGCGAATCCGATCAGCAGGGCGAGCGCGTCGCGGCGGCGCGCGGGCTCGGTCGGCCAACCCGGTTCGGGGAGCTCGGCCAGCAGTTGATCGAGGGTGTGCAGCAGGACCGGGCGTTTGCGGGTCGGCGGTGTGCGACGGGTGCGGCGGATGCCCCGCAGGGTCAGCCGCACCACATCCGAGCGCGTGGGGGAGGGCAACCCGTTGGCTGCGTGGACGGCCGCGATCGCGGCGGACTTGCGCTCCAGAGTCACCGGGCTGAATGCCCACCCACCATTGTCGCGGCGCGCATCAGCGGCGGCCGCCAGATAGACGGCCACATCCAATGCGTCCGCGGGCATCGCCTGCCGACCCTCCGCGGCACACCAGCCCGCCCACGCGATCCAATCCGTCCGGTACGCGCGCAGAGTATTCGCCGACTGCGACGCCTCCAGGTAGCGCCGCAATGATCCGGCCTGGTCGTCGTCGAAGCGTTCCCGCACCAACCGCAGTGCGGCCGCGTCCACGAGCACACTGCGCACCCCGCGCCGCAGCTCGGTCCGCACCGACTCCGGCACGGCGACCACCGCATCACGCTCGCTCACCGCTCGCTCCCAACTCACCGAGCCGCGCAATCCAGCACGGAGAACTGGTTGCCGCCGACCACCACTTTCGACGACCAAGACTATGCGTTCGCCCATGGTTCTGGCGGGCACCGAGCCGAACGACCGTTGGCCGATCCGGGCGTTGCCAGTGATGAACCGGTGCGGGCCGCTTCCGGAATACGTGACGTCCCAGGCTCTTCGAGAACGGTGTCGTCAGTCGCAGCAGTCGCAGTCGTGCTCGGTCGTGCCGGTCGCAGCGGGTGTGGGACAGCAGGTGTCGCCGCGCCAGGCGTTGATACCTTCCTTGATCGCGATGGCGGCGATGACGAGCGCGGCGATCGGATCGGCCCACGACCAGCCGAGCAGACTGTTGAGCAGCAGCCCGACCAGCAGGACCACCGACAGATAAGTGCAGAGGAGGGTCTGTTTGGAATCGGCGACCGCGGATACGGAACCGAGTTCACGCCCGGCGCGACGTTGCGCCCACGACAGCACCGGCATCACGACCGAACTCACTGCGGCCAGGGTGATTCCGATCGGGGAATGTTGGGCTTCGCCGATGCCGAGCAGACCGCGGATCGAGTCGACGGTGATGTAGGCGGCCAGGGCGAAGAACGAGAACGCGATGATCCGCAGCGCGATCTTCTCTCGCGTCTCGGGGTCGCGGCCAGCGAACTGCCAGGCGACCGCCGCCGCGGAGGGCACCTCGATCACCGAATCGAGCCCGAACCCGATCAGCGCGGTCGACGAGACGCGAGTTCCTTCGGTCAAGGCGATGATCGCTTCGATGATGTTGTAGGAAATCGTCGCTGCGACGAACCAGCGGATCCGTCGCGCGAGGAGCTCCCGCCGCTGCGTGCTCGGGCCCGCCGTGGTCGGTGTCACGGGCAGTGATGGCATCGGCAGCGGTGCGGTCATCAGCAGCATCCTTGGGTGTCGGCGGCCGCGCAGCAGGCCGGATCGACCGCCAGCACCAGCCCCAGCAGATCCTGCAACGCCCGCCCGATGTGCGGGTCGGCGAGTTCGTAGCGGCTGCGACGCCCCTCCGGAACCGCGACGACCAGACCGCAACCACGCAGGCAGGCAAGGTGATTGGACAGGATCGGGCGCGAGACGCCGATCTGTTCGGCCAGATCCGACGGATAGCTCGCGCTGATTCGCAGGTTCAGCAGAATCTGGGTCCGTGTCGGGTCCGACAGCGCGTGCCCGAAGCGGGCCAGCGCGTCCCAGTGCATCGCGGTCTCCACCTGTTGATGATACATGAAAATCTGTATTCAGAAAAGGATGAATCATTGACGAGCGACCGTGCTGCCGTCGTGTCATTGTGTTGCTGCCCTGAAACACTTTGTTCGACCGGTTGGCGGCTGTCATGCTCAACCCCGATCCAGCCGGAGGAGGCGTGCATGGGTACATGGGGTGTGGTGTGCGCGTTCGACGCGGAGAGGTTCCGAACCGCTGTTGTCCCGGCCCTGAGGTCCGGACCTGACCATCCGATCGTCGCGGGCGCCATTCGCCGCTGGCGAGCTCACTCTCTCATAGCGCTCAGCGCCGAGATCCCTGGTGATTTCGAGGGGCTGGCCGAGGTGATGACCCATGTCGACGACTCGTTCTCCGACTGCGACCTCGGACGTAGATTCCACGTCGTCAACGGCGAGATCCGCACGCGGTCAGAGCCACCGAACCTCTTCGACTACGACGGATCGATATGGTGCTCTGACGATTTCGTCGACCTCGTGGAGTGGATCATCACCCGGGAGACGCTGCGAGCCTGCGCGCGGCTCGGCAGCCGGGGCTCGCGCGTCTCGAGCGTCTTCGATGAGTACCGGGGCCAACAGTACGCACCGGTCACCGAGCTGGACACACTGCTCGCGCGACTGGACTACGGTGCGGCCTACTTGATCGACCGCACCGGCGGTGAGGGTATCCACGGCTGGCTCGACGCCGCCGAAACCCGACGCCTCGCCTCCCTGATGCCGCCGAAACCCCGGGGCGACATCAGCGAGCTGTCAACGACCGACTGGATGCAGGTGCAACTGTGGGCGGTCTTGGACTGGGCCATCGACCACGATCTCGGTCTACTGTGGGGAGGTGACCTCCGTGTCCTCTACGAGAACCACCCCGAGGTCGTATTCTTCGATGACGGTGCGACACTGCCGATATGGCTCGAGGGCGACACCGATCCCGACCATCGCGACGGCGACGACGAATCGCCTGAGCCGCGCCCGACGGCGGACTTGTAGAAACTCCCTGCGCCGGAGGGTGTCTCGCGAACGAGCGGTTGTACATCAGCCCGGTGCGCCGTTGGCCGGGGACGGTGGACTGGGAGTCGCACCCACTCATCGGGGTGGCTCGACCGCGACGATGGTGTACGGCGTGGTCGGCGCCGGTGGCGTGGTGAATCGGGCGTTCGGTAGATACAGGCGCCCTCCGAACGCCGCGACGGTCGTCGGTATGTCGAAGCGCGGGTCGGTGACGTGCTGTACGACCGTGCCCATCGTGCCCGCGCGGTCGAGCGCGACTACGGCGATCGCGTTGAACCGGTTCTGTACGACGAACAGCGTGCTGCCGTGCAATAGCAGTCCGTCGCCGTGGGGCATCGCCTCGGTGTGGAGATCGACCTGCCGCGTCGCGCCTGTCGCCGGGTCGAGGTGGAACAACAGGCCGGTCACCGACTGCACGATGATCAGACCCGTACCGTCGGGTGTGCGCACGATTCCGTTGGCGTTGATCGCTTCTGGCACGTAAGCGATGTCGCCGGTCAGCGGACGTCGCACCACCGCCTCGGGCGGTGGCAGCGCACCATCGCGACCGATGGGCAGGTGGTACAGGACGGGCGTGCGCGAGTCGGTGAACCACGCGCCCGCGGGGGTGAGCACCACATCGTTGACGAAGGTATCCGGCGGCGTTCCGAGCCGGTAGCTCGCCAGCACCGCGCCCGTATCGATATCCACGACGCGGGCGTCGCCCCCGGTGCCGCCCGCGACGAACAGGCGACCGCGCTGATCGAGCGTGAGCCCGAGTGACGGCGTACCCGGCCCGGGACTCAGGATGGCGCCCTGCCCGGTCGCCAGGTCGGCCCGGTAGATGGAACCGTCTGCCCGCGAACCGAAGTAAGCGACCGGCCGCGACCCGATCGCAATACCCTCCGGCTGGAACCCGGCGGGCAGGTCGATCGTGGTGGGAGCCGCCGGGCGGTGCGTTGCCGCCCGGTCCGCGGACGCCAGCGTCGCAACGCCTACGCAGGCGAGCGCGACCGAGATACCGAGGACTCGCTTCATCTCGTCGTTCCCTCCGTCGTCATGTCGGCCGGGTCCACCGGCACAGCAGCGATCTCGTCACCATCGGGCTCAGTAACCGACGGTGAAGTGTTTGATTTCGCGTGGTTTCTCGAGCTCGTCGAGGACGGCAACGGCAAGGTCTTCGGCAGAGATTCGGGATGCGCCGTCGGCGTCGGCGACAAGTGTGGTGGTGCCGCGTCGGTACTTTCCGGTGCGACGCCCGGGTTCGAGGACGGCGGGTGGGCTGAGATAGACCCAGTCGGCATGGTGCGCTCGGCAGGCTTCCAGTTGCGCGGCGCTGGCAGCGGCGATGGTGCGCCATTGTGCCGGTACGTATTCCGGGCTGTCGAGAACGAGCCGGTCGGGGCGCCCCGGCATGTGCAAGGGCGCGGCGCCGCCGACGACGAGGATGCGCGTCCGGGTCGTCGTGGCCGCGTCGAGCAGGGTCGTCGTGGTCGCGGCGAGGGTGTGTTCGTGCCCGGGGGCAGGACGGGTCGTGGCCACGATCGCGTCGGTGCCGTCGAACAGTGTCCTCATGCGGTCGGGATCGTTCGCATCACCCTCGACAGCGGTCACGTTGGGAGGCAAGGCCGTTGGCCGCTGCGTCCGGTATACGGCGATGAGGTCATGGCCCCGGCTCGTGGCTTCGTCGACGACGCGCGAGCCGACCATGCCGGCGGCTCCGACTACGGCGATCTTCATCATTGTGTCCTTTCCAGGGTTGGTGCCGAAACAGAGTCGGGTGTGCGGGTGGGTGCGGGAAGTTGTCCCGCGACGATCGCGGCGAGTGAGAGCCCGAACCCCGCGAGCTGAATCGGGCCGAGTGTCTGCCCGAGGAGGAGGGCCCCGAGAACGGCGGCGACGAGCGGTGAGAGCAGGACGAGAACAGCGACAGAGGTGACGGGCAATGTGGTTACGCCGCGGAACCACAGCACATAGGCGATCAGGCCGCCGACCAGACCCAGCCACAGGTAACCGAGGGCGGCGGTCGGGCCGATCGCGGGAGGCGGCCCCTCGACCACAAATGTGACAGGCACCAGGAACAGGCCGCCCGCCGCGAGCTGCCATCCGGCGAATGTGGTGGGACTGGCCTCTGCGGGACGTCCCCAGCGCTTGGTGAGCGTCAGCCCGAGTGCCATCGATGCCGCGCTGGCCAGGCCCGCCACGATCCCGGCGAGGTCGAGTGCCGCGTTCGGCCCGATCACCACCAAACCGACGCCGACCACACCGGATACGCCCCAGGCGAGGCGCCAGGCGGAGGGGCGCTCGTGCAGGACGGCCACGGCCAGAAGCGCGACGATGAGTGGTTGGACCGCCGACAGGGTGGCGGCAACGCCTCCCGGCAGGCGTTCGGCCGCGATGAATAGCAGTGCGTTGAGCAGGCCGATATTCAGCACGCCGAGCACAGCGGCCTTCCCCCACCACGTTCCGCGTGGCAAGGTCCGGGTGATCGCCAGCGCGATCAGACCGGCAGGCAGCGCCCGCATGACCGCCGCGAACAGTGGGTGTCCGTGGGGGAGAAGCTCGGTGATGACGACATAGGTCGTGCCCCACGACGCGGGAGCCAACGCCGTCAGGGCGATGCGAGACAGCTCTCCATAACGAGCACCACTATCGGCTCCGCCTGAAACTCCCTGTGCTGCTGAACTTTTCACACCCGCAGTCTCGCCCCGTGGTGATCAATGAGTCCAACACATGTTTGTCACTTCATCGATCTCGATACAAGATTGATCCATGGAGCTCCAGCAGATGCGCTACGTCATCGCCGTCGCCGAGACGAACAGCTTCACTCGGGCCGCCGAACGATGTCTGGTCGTCCAGTCCGCGCTCAGCCACCAAATCGCGCGTCTGGAAAGAGAACTGGGCGCGAGGCTCTTCGATCGCACCAGCCGCCGGGTGCGGCTGACACCGGCCGGCGCCGCGTTCCTTCCCGACGCCCGTCAATGTCTCGACGCCGCCGAGCGCGCTGCCGCCGAGGTCGCCGCGGCTGTCGGAGAGGTACGTGGACGACTCGCCGTCGGCCTGATCCCCACCGTCGCCGCGGTCGATATCCCGAATGCGCTGCGTGACTTCCGCCGCCGGTACCCGCATGTGCGCATCAGCCTGCGCGTCGGCGCGAGCGAGGATCTCGCCGAGCAGGTCGAGCAAGGAGCCATCGACGTGGCGTTCCTCGGACTGCCGACCACCGCGCGACCTCGAGGTGTCGCCGCCCACGAACTGGCTCGTGACCGACTCGTCGCCGTGGTCGCGCCGGACCATCCACTCGCCGACGAACCATCGGTCGACCTTCGCAGGCTTTCTTCCGAGGTATTCGTGGACCTTCCGGCCGGGACAGCCGGACGCATCCAATCCGACCAAGCCTTCTCGACCGCCGGTCTGTGCCGTGACGTCGCCTTCGAAGTGACCACCGCGGACTACATCGCTCGACTCGTCGAGCCGGGCCTCGCCGTGGCCATGCTCCCCTCCGCCTTCGCTCCTCAGCTGACCGGCGTCGTCACCATCGAGGTCACCGACGCACCCGCCCGCGTCGAATACGTGGTCTGGAGCCGCGTCGGCCCCACACCCGCGGCGACCGCCTTCCTCGCCATTCTCGACATCCCGACCACCCGCCGCGCGGAATGAAACCGACACGCCTGCTACTCGGCACGAAGGAGGTCGAGGGTGTCGAACCGGTGCGTGTGCCAGATGTGGCGTGAGCGTTCCTCGGGGTAGGGCCGAATGGTCGGCTCGGCGGTGTAGACGCGGGTGGATCGTGTGTTCGGATCGTAGGGCGCCCAGCCGGGGTCGCCCGTGGTCGCGAAATCCAGCCAGTCGGTGCGCATGTGGCGGGCGACGTGGATGACCTCGTCCGTGGCGTTCGGGTAGGCGGACGGATGGCGGCGCACGTCGTCAACACTGAGTGTGCCGAGCACGAGCAGGAAGTCGAGGCTGTGCGAGGCGCCTTCCTCCCGGTTGTAGCCCCAGCAGAGTTCGTAGGTCCAGGCATGCCCGCCCCCGGCGTGGTGGGCGTCCGCGAGATGCAGGCTGGGCATCCGGAACAGCCAGTCGGAGTTGACGAGTTCATACAGCTGCGCGGCGGTGGCCTCGGGGTAGACCGCGCGGTAGGCGCCGCTGGCGGGCGCGAGACGCTCGAGTGTGGCTGTCAGCTGTTCATCGGTCACCTCGCTGCCGAGCCGGGTATTGAAAAGCCGGTATTCGTCACGCGTGTGCCCGACGAGCACGTCGATGCCCCGCGCGGCGCCGTCGGCGAGCGCGCGCCACGGTGCGCGCGGGAGGATGTCGCCGTCGACGACGGGTGAGAACGGTGTCGGGGTCAGCGCCATAGGTCCCCATGATTCGACGAGTTCCGGCATCCGCTGGATGATCGCGTCCGTTGCGTCGACCAGCGCGCGCGGAGGGATACCGGCCAACTCATCAACGGTGGCTCGCACACCGAGTTCGGCGGCGATCGTTGCCGAGATCGCGGCGGCGAGCCTGGAGGAGAAGTAGGTGCCCGGGACGCTCTGGGCTATCGCACGACGAAACAGTCCAGCGGCGATCGGCATAGTCAGCAGTGCCGCAATGGAACCCGCGCCTGCGGACTGACCGAACACGGTGACCTTGTCCGGATCGCCGCCGAATGCGGCGACATTGTCCTGTACCCACCGCAATGCGGCGACCTGATCGAGAAAGCCGCGGTTGTTCGGGGCCCCGGCGATGTGGGCGAAACCTTCCATACCGACGCGATAGTTCATGCTGACCATCACCACACGGGACCCGGCGAGAGTCGCACCGTCGTGGCCGGGTTACCGGAGGTGCCCTCCAGGTACGCGCCCCCATGGATCCACACCATCACGGGCAGCCCGGCGGCACCGAGCTCGGGTGACCAGACATTGAGGGTCAAGCAGTCGTCGGAAGCCTCACCGGTGCCGCCGGATACCGACGACATCGCACAGCCTGCCTGGGGTACTGACGGCCCGAACTCCAGCACGTCGCGGACGCCGTCCCACGGTTGTGCCGGAACGGGGGCAGCGAACCGTCGTGAGCCGACCGGTGGCTGAGCGTAGGGGATACCCCGGAAGACGGCGACGGTGTTCTCCCACCTGCCACGTACAACTCCGGCAGTCGTGCGGACTTCAGGTTCGATATTCACCGGGGGTACTCACTTTTCTTCGGTAGGTCATCCGCCGCTCGACCGCACCTGTGGCCACAACACAGCCTTGAACCCGTCGGTCTGCGCCATCACCCTGGATCCTATTGGCTCTCAACAGCATTCAGCACCCGAATATTCGCGCCGACTCAGCTGTCGGCGCTCGGGCCTTCTTATCCAATGTGGGCGGATTCGGCCGGTCTGCTCAGTTACATGGACAGCGTGGCGAGCTGCACCACTCCCACCGCGAGGGCCAGGAGGACGCGCTCGGCTCGGTCCTCAACGCCGAGGTGTTGCGGGACGCCCGCTACATCGACGTCGCCACCGGCCACCACGTTTGCCCCGTGGGGGAGTCCTTGACGAACACGATCCCGTCGATGTTGGTCAGGTGGGCCGGGTCGAGCGGGGAGTAGCCGAACCAGGGGGACATGCGGGGAGCGGGCGTCACGTCGCCGAGGGCGGCCGCCAGCCGGTGGGCGTCGACGACGTATCGGTCCTCCGGGAGCGCGTACAGGAGCCCTTCGATGGTGTCCGGGGGTGGTGTCTGCACACCGTGGTGGCGGATCGTGCCGAGGGCTGTCGCCATGAAGGCGTACCCCTCGCCCAGCTGGGCGCTGACTATCGCCCCGGCGCTCCACCATTCCAACGGCAGATCGCCCATCCGCATCCTGCTCTTGTCCCGCTGGAGATGCCCGTTGTGGGCGTACACCAGCCCCGGGCCCCGGTCGGCGATGGCGAGCAGGTTGGCGGCCATCATCGAAGCCCGCAGGCCAAGCAGCCGCGCCATGCGGCTCGGTGAGGTGTCGGCCATCCAGAAGTGATACCGCAGCAGCCCGGTGGCGGTCCGACCGTACATGCGTGCCCGGACCCAGTCGTCCCGCGACGACTGCGCGATCAGATGTGGTGTCTGCGTGTCGAGCAGGGCCACCAGGTCGTCGGCGAGCAGTCGCAGCTGTATGGCCTCGGGTGTCTGCCCCACGGACTGGGACGGGTCCATCATCGCGGCGGGATTGGTCCACCGGTCGTCGGCGCCGAGTATGCGGTCGAGCGTTTCCGCGGTGCAGGGAAGCAGGTCGGAGTCAACCCGGGCGGTGAGGTAGGCGTGGAGCGCGGTGAGGGCCTGCCGAGGGCTCGCGGCGCCGGTGATCTCCAGTGGGCCGTCGAAACCAACGAAGCGCAGCCGCTCGGACCCGGACCGTCCGTCGTTATACGCGCGCATCCAGCTCACCAGCTCGCGGTTGGCTGCGGACACGCCGAACCCGTGGCTGAAGCCGCGCTCCATGACCTCGTCGAGGGTGCCCGTGCCCGAGGTGACGTAGTCGTCGACGACCAGGCCCATCAGGCAGTCGCTCTCGATCGCGATCGTCCGGTAGCCCTCTCGCTCGACGAGTTGCCGGAAGAGCTCGTTTCGCACGTCGAGCAGTACGTCCTCGCCGTGGGTGGGCTCGCCCAAGGCGAGCAGCCGCGGCCGAGCCGAAAGCAGCCCCATCACAGAGGCAGCGTCAACGACATGAGCGGTGTCTTCGATACCGGTAGTCATACCTTTAACCGTATCGTTGAACCAACGATTGAAAGTTAACCGCGAAACCATCAGGACAGTGAGTAAAAATCTTCAAAACCGCAGGCAGCTCAGGCCGGTTGACCTGGCGCGTGAGCACGGTCTTTCCACACAGGCGATCAGGAACTACGAGGCGGCCGGCATCCTTCCGGACGCCGAACGCACCCCGCACGGCTACCGGACCTACACGCCGCTGCAGGCGCACGCCCTGCGCGCGTTCCTCGCCCTCGTGCCCGGGTACGGCCACCAGATGGCCGCGTCGATCATGCAGGCGATCAACCGTGACGCGACCGAAGATGCGTTGACGCTCATCGACGAAAGTCACGCCCAGCTTCTCGACGACCGCCACACCCTCCGGGCCGTCGAAGCCGCGCTTCGCGACCTCAGTCCTGAACCGCAAGAACGCGGCGACACATTTGTCGGCCCCCTGGCGAGAAGGCTCGGCATTCGCCCAGCCACCCTGCGCAAATGGGAACGTGCCGGCTTGGTCCAACCGCGGCGCGACCCGCAGACGGACTACCGCGTCTACAGCGCGGCCGACGTGCGCGACGCCCGACTCGTCCACCAGCTCAGACGAGGCGGCTACCTGTTGGAGCAGATCGCCCCGCTGATCGCCCAAGTCCGCTCCGCCGGAGGCGTCGCACCGCTCGAATCGATGATGCGCGACTGGCATGCCCGCCTCTCGGCCCGCGGCCGCGCCATGCTCACCGGTGCCGCCGCACTGGACATCTACCTCGGCCGCCGACCGGATCCCGTCCGGCGACAGGCCGATTGACCATGCCATCGCCTCCGGTCTTTCCGGCCCGAGGTCGTCGGTCCGATCCGCTCGGTTGGAATTCGGTGTTTCTGGACCGCGCGCTTGCCGAGCTCCGTGCCCAGGACTATCCGGTGCGCGATGAGGACGGCTCTCGGCAACACTCCTGCGACCCGTCAGGGCTCGAGGTCGACCACTCCTTTACCGCTCGTGATGTCGAGCGGCACCGACACCTGATCGTGCGCGATCAACCAGGTGTCATCGATCTTCCGCATGCCGTACGTGACCCGGACCCACATACCGCTCGTTGCGGCCCCGTTCTTCAGCGTGCCGCCGAGACGGGCGAAGGCGTGCCCGAATGCCACCTCATCGCCTACGGCGAACGTCAGGTCGCGAACCTCATAGGTCACACTCTCGAAGAAAATGAAGACTTTCGCCCAGTTCTCGAGTTTCGCCGCTATCCCGACATGCTGGAGCGGCGGCTCGACATCGAAGGACACGACGTCGGTTGTGTACAGCTGTTTCAGGGCCTCGAGATCCTTGGCACGCAGTCCTTCGACTACCTTGTCGATTTGCTGGCGAATCTCGACTTCATCCACCTCGATACGGTCAGTGCGTGACTGAAAGCCGTTCGGCGTCGTCATGATTGGTTCCCTTCGGAGTTGGTCTGCGGGGTATCGGTGGCGGTCCGCCGCAGTGGCGCCAGGGCGGTGCTCCACGCGATGAGCTGATCCAGCAGGGTGTTGAGCGCTGTGGTGTGGTGGTCGCGCGCTGTGAAGGTGGTGTAGTTCTCGAAGTCGGTGAGCACCGAGATCTCGACCGGACGGCTCACATCGGCCATGCCCAGCGTGCCGCAGACCACCCGCAGTTGCACCACCGCGCGGGCGCCGCCGCTCACGCCGTAGGAGACGAATCCGACCGCCTTGTCGGTCCATTCCGCGCACAGGTGGTCGATGGCGTTCTTCAGCACCCCGGGGGCGCCGCCGTTGTACTCCGGGGTCACCACCACGAAGCCGTCGAATGGGGCGATCCGCTCGGCCCACGCGCGGGTGTGCGCATGCACCGACGGGCCGAACATCGGCGCCATGGGTTCGTCCAAATGCGGCAGCGGGTGGTCGCGCAGGTCGATCAGTTCGAACTCGGCGTCGCCGCGCTGCGCTGCCGAGTCCAGAACCCACCGGGCGACCTGCGGGCCGTTGCGGTTGGGCCGGGTACTGCCGAGGATAATGCCGATTCTGATCATGTCAGGAACTCCTGGCTCGCTGAAAAGTGTCACGACCTTCCGACGACACAGCCGTCCGGAATGTCAGGCTGCCTCACAAATCGGATCGCTGATTCGTCGATTTCGGTGAGGGACGCACAGACCGAAGGAGCCGACCATGACCGACCCGCACCTGCCCGGGGTGATCAGTGAACGTCGTCAGCTGATCAACCTCGCCTACCGGCTGCTCGGCTCCCTGGCCGAGGCCGAGGATGTGGTGCAGGAGACCTACGCGCGCTGGTACGCGTTGTCCGAGCGGCAGCGGGAGGAGGTGGCGGCGCCCGGCGCGTGGTTGACGACGGTCGCGGGCCGTATCTGCCTCGATCTGCTCGGCTCGGCGCGAGCCAGGCGGGAACGGTATGTGGGCGAATGGATTCCGGAGCCGGTACCCGGCCGTTCCGATTGGTTCGGCGGTTCCGTCCCCGCCGATCCCGCCGATCGCGTCACCCTCGACGAGTCGATCAGCATGGCCTTCCTCGTCGTGCTGGACTCCATGACACCGGCCGAGCGGGTGGCGTTCGTCCTGCACGACGTCTTCCGCTATTCCTTCGCCGAGGTCGCCGACGTCGTCGGGCGTACCCCCGCGGCCTGCCGCCAGCTCGCCTCCTCCGCTCGCCGCCGCATCGATACCTCGCGTGGTCCGTCGAACAGCGAGCGCGCCGAGTTGGTGCGGGATTTCAAACGGGCTTGGGAGACAGGGGATCTCGAGGCCCTGATCGGCCTGCTCGACCCGCAGGCGATCGCGACGGCCGACGGGGGCGGTCTGGCACCGACCTTCCGCGACCCGATCAACGGCGGCGAGCAGATCGCCCACGCCTGGATGGAAATCGCCGCTCATGGTGTCGCGGTGACCTTGCTGGAGCGTACGGTGAACGGCCAGCCCGGCCTGGTAGCACAGCTCGACGACACCATCGTGTCGGTCTACGCCTTCGACATCGCCGACGGCCGGATTACTCGCATCTGGGTGATACGGAACCCGGAGAAACTGCGGCCCTGGACGGCCAGCTGAACTCGACAGCGGATCGTGTTCGCCCGCGTTCTTCCCGGTCTTGCTCGCACAAGACGCAGGTTTCGAGAGGAGTTTTGCGAATGGTGGCCTGCGGGTTCGGTGATAGATCCAGGGCTGTCGTGAACTCTCGTATCCGATCATTTGTGAGAAGTGTGCGACGGATCTTCAGTCGCAGCGCGGTGTAGTCGCTGGCAGCGGCGACGGAGGGGGAGAATGACTTAACGGAACCTTCTGAGCAGCAGTGGAACTGGTAATTCCTGTTGCTACCAGGAGGTTCCGCCCTATCTGGCCGATCCCGGCAACCTTCCGCCCGGTCCCGTCCCTATCCGATCAGATGCCGGACAGGCACTCTCAGGAATCCCTCCGCTGTGGAGTCACGCTGAGAATGTCACCCCGGTGAGCTCCTCCGAGACGGTCCAGAGGCGCTGCTGGACGGCCTGGTCGTGAGAGTCGAGGCTGGAGGTGACCAGCTTCGGGTAGCCGCGGATCTCGCCCCGGTTGCCGGGGCCGTAGTACTGGCCGCCGACGACGGCCGGGTCGGTGGCGGCCCGCAGGGTGGGCAGGGCGCCCATCTCGGCCTTCTGGGTGAGCAGCGGCGCGAGCCAGGTGATGGGCAGGCGGAACGCGGCGGGTGAGTTGCGCATGAGTTCGGTGTTGGACACGCCGGGATGGGCAGCGACCGCGACGGTGGTGCCGTGCGGTGCGAGCCGGCGCTGCAGTTCGTAGGTGAACATCAGGTTGGCGAGTTTGGACTGGCCGTAGGCGGCGACGCGGCTGTATGAGCGCTCCCATTGCAGGTCGTCGAAGTGGATGGCGGCCCGGATGCGGTGGCCGGTGCTGCTGACCGTCACGACGCGGGAGCCGGGGACGGGCAGGAGCCGGTCCAGCAGCAGGCCGGTGAGGGCGAAGTGGCCGAGGTGGTTGGTGCCGAACTGGAGCTCGAAGCCGTCGGCGGTGGTCTGTCGCGGTGTGTACATCACGCCCGCGTTGTTGATCAGAAGGTCGATGCGCGGGTGGGCGGCACGCAGGTCGGCCGCCGCGGACCGGATCGAGTCCAGGGAGGTCAGGTCGAGGGCCTGGACGGTGACGTCGCCGGTGATCTGGGCGGCTGCCTGCTTGCCCTTCTCGACGTCGCGGACGGCCAAGACCACCTCCGCCCCGTGTGCGGCGAGCATCCGGGCGGTCTCGAAGCCCAGCCCGGTGTTGGCGCCGGTCACGATCGCCACCCGGCCGTGCTGATCGGGGATGTGTTGCTCGGTCCAGTTGTCACTCATGGCATTTACTCCTAACGAACCATCGGTCTTTTACAAGGACAACCGCAAGAGACCGACGGTCTCTTGTCAAGGGACCGGTGGTCTTTAAGTTAGGATGACGGCGTGATGTTTCAGCGGGCGCGCAGTGAGGAGCAGCGGGAGATCCGCCGCCGGGCGATCCTGGACACGGCGGCGCAGATGCTCGCCGAGATGCCCGTGGCCGAAGTGAGCCTCAACGAGCTCAGCCGCCGGGTGGGCCTGGCCAAGTCGAACGTCCTGCGGTATTTCGAGTCGCGCGAGGCGGTGCTGCTCGAACTGCTGGACGATTTCCTGGCGAGCTGGCTCGCCGAGCTGGCCGACGAGCTGGCCGCGGGCATCGACGAGCAGGCGGCGCCGGAAGTGCGGGCGGGCCAGCTGGCCGAGATCCTCAGCCGGTCACTGGCGGGCCGGGTGGTCCTGTGCGACCTCTTCGGAGCGCAGGGCGGCGTCCTCGAGCACAACGTCTCGGTCGATGTGGTCAAGCGGCACAAGCGTTCCTCCCTCGCGCGGCTCGCGGCCATGACCGAGCTCGTGCGCCGCCACGTGCCCGAGCTCGGCGACGGCGCGCAGCTGTTCTGCCTGATGAGTCTGGTCTCGGCGGGTGCCCTGTCGGCGTACGTCCCGCCGCCGCCCAGCCTCCTTGCCGCCTACGCGGACGAGCCCGCCCTCGGCGTGCTCCACCTGGAGCTGCGTGACGCTCTGCGCGACTCCTTCACCTCGACGCTTCTGGGCGTGCTGCCGCGCACCTGAACCTTTCCGTTTGCTGTGAGGGAAACGGCCCGCCATCGCCGACTCGCAGGTCCACCAGGCCAAACCGCATCAACTGGCCGCGTGGATCCTGCCGCCGTGTTTCCTTTCTGGCGTATTCGGTTGCCACCCCTACCTGCGGAAGTTGCCGATCAGAACAGGGTGTCGCGCATGCGCAGCGGCCGGTATCCGGTCGGCCCGAGCGCGGCCAGCTCGGCGTCGATGTCGACCTCGATCGCGCCGAAGAAGTTGATGTTTTCGCTGTGCGCCGGGGAGAACAGCTGCACCACCTCATCGAGCACGTCGGTAGCGGACTGCGCCAGCACCGTCAGCAGGATCGGGTAGCGCCTTGCGGATCCCAGCGTTCGAGGGCCTGCAGGGTCAGGCGGCGGCCCATAGTGGCCAGGAACCGGCGACGCTCGGCCGGAAGCACCGACATATCCACCCGATCCGCGCCCAAGCCGCGCAGGAATCCCAGTTTCTCCACCTCGGCCTGCACCGCCACCGCCGACGCTTCCACCGGCCCGGTCGAGAGCCACCGCAACCGTGACATCCCGATCGAGGCATCCGTGGCCAGCAGCGCATCCAGTCCACTGGGCCGCTCAGGTGTGAACTCGTGCGCCAGCCGGTCATAGGTTTCGCGCTGGGCCTGCTCGCGGGCGTGCGCGATCCGCTCCACCACCGTGACCGGGCCCGGCCGGATCACCCGCGCCGAGATCAGATACTCGCACGCCAGCCGGAACAGCAGCGCCGGGGAATCGTGCTCCATCGCCCGCGCCAGCAGGAACTCGTCCAGCTCCTTCATCTCCAGTACCCCGGCGGGCTGCCACCCGAGGTACTGGGCCACCAGCCGCAGATGGTCGGTGCGGGTCTGCGCCCTCTTGCCGTACGAACGAAGCTGGGCCGCATCAACTTTCAACTGCTCGGCAAACCGGGACCAGGCGGTGTTCCGTGCGTGGCCATTCGATGAATGGTGATCGCGGCCGCCGCTGAACCGGTCGGCAGCAAATCCGACCAAGTCGGGTAGTCGACTACTCGGGCGCCGACAGATGGCCCACGTCAGGCTTGGTTTACCTCCGGTTCCAGATCTTGGCCGGCACCGCATGACCGCGACAGGGGCAAACAAAGAGGAATCATGAAGATCAAGGTTTTGTTCGCCGCCATCACAGTGCCGATCCTGACCCTCGGCATCATCGGATGTGGCGCGACGAGCACCTCCCACAGTCCACGAGTAGCGAGCACAACGGCAGACGATGCCGACTCGGGATCATCGACCGGCGAGGTCGGGCTCGCCGCATCGTGCACGAGCCCCAGGGGCGAACGGGGCGAAATGCGCAGCCCAGCGCAGGGTTGGGAGACGATCTACTCAGTCTGCTTCGTCTCCCCGATAACCTATTTCGTCAACAAGACCGACAAATATTTGCTCATCACACCGGTATCCGGCAATCCGCGACCGCAGGCCTACGCACCCGCGAGCTCCGACCCGGACATCCAGATCGCCCGTGCGGTGTCACCCGCGCTGAGCCCGCCGCGCGGATCGACACGCATCCTTCCCGGTGGGTACGCATCCGCTACCGGTGGCGCGGTCAAGTTCCAAGTCGAGTACCTCCCGACCGGCGGAGGCATCCTCGCACAAGGCTTGATGAAAGCGTTCCGGGACAAGATGAATCCGATCGCAGGCTGGACCGAGGATGTCACCAGTTGCGCGAAAGGCGCCATGGGTTTGTGGAACCAATTCGGCAGCAGCTCCACCAATCCGGCCACCCTGGGAGAAATCGGGAGCCACCTCATCGACCTGCTGGACTGCGACGCCCTGTTCATACGCAGCGAAGGCAAAGCCGGACGCGCCACCGCCGGCCTCGCGGCGAGAACAGCCCGCCAGCTCGTGGCAACCGGACTGAACAACGCCATGAAGAATGCCGTGAAATTCTTCATCGCACACCCCTCGCTCTTCCTGCGCTGAACGGTGGCATCACCGGCTCTGCGTGGCTACGACCTGTCGCGGCCGTACCGCAGCTCGGGTTGCGGGCTTCGAATACTGGCCCTTAATCAATCCCAGATGCGTCAAGGCTGCGTTGCTGCGCCGACGACCGCTGCTCGGCCGGGTAGGCGGGGTCATCGGCGTGCGGTCTGGGCGTGCCCGCGGTTGCGAGCCCGGGGGTGATCCACGTCACTGGTAGATGCTGTCAGGAATTCGGGGGCTGTCTCGTTCAGGGAGCACGCGAACCAGACAGGAGCGAACCATGCAGCACCGAATCGTCGTTCTCGGGGCCGGATACGCCGGAGCCTTCTCCGCCGGATACCTGGCCCGCCAACTCCACTCCGACGACTTCGAGATCACCGTTGTCAACGCCGAACCCGATTTCGTCGAGCGGCTGCGCCTGCATCAGCTCGCCGCCGGGCATGATCTCCGCCACCGGCCGCTGGCGGAGGTGTTCGCGGGCACCGGCATCCGGCTACGACTGGCGCGGGTAACCAATGTCGATGTCGAGCACCGGACTGTCACAGTCGCCGACAACGAGGGCATCGATCGGCTCGAATACGACACCCTTCTCTACGCGCTCGGCAGCACCGCCGCCGACCACGGCGTTCCTGGCGTTGCCGAGCACGCCTTCCACGTGGCCGCGCGGCCGTCCGCGCTGCACCTGCGCGCACGCCTGGATGAGCTGGGCGAGAACGGGAAGGTGCTGGTGGTCGGCGGCAATCTGACCGCGATCGAGGCCGTCACCGATATCGCCGAAGCCCGTCCAGGACTTCGGGTCAGCCTCGCCACCAGCGGCGAACTGGGCGGCTGGCTGGGCACGAAGGCCCGCCGTCACCTCCTGCGTGCCTTCGACCGATTCGGTATCACGGTCCATGAGCACACCACCATCGAGCGCGTCGAGGAGAGGGCGGCGATCGCCGCCGACGACACCGCTTTCGCCTCCGACGCGACCGTGTGGGCCGCCGGCTTCGCCGTCCACCCGATTGCCGCCGCCAGTGGCCTCGCGGTGGAAACCAACGGCCAGATCACGGCCGATCGTCAGATGCGGTCGGTCTCGCACCCGAATGTCTACGTTGCCGGTGACAGCGCCTTCGTCATCGGTGAGAACGGTCATCCATTGCCGATGTCCTGCGCTTCCGCGGGATACACCGGTACGCAGGCGACGGCCGCGATCATCGGGGACCTGACCGGGCGCAAGATCAAGGCGACCACGCTGACCTATTTCGGCAACCACATCAGCCTCGGACGCAAGGATGGGATCTTCCAGCTGGTCGACGGTGACGCTCGCTCGAAGCCCGGGGCACTGTGCGGTCGGTCGGCGGCGCGAGTCAAGTCGGCGATCGTGGCAACCAGCGGCTGGGCCATCAGCCACCCGACCTTCGGAAAGCCGGGTCACAAGTATCGCTTGGCCACCTCCCGAGAGCATTCGCCCGAATTGGTCGCCGGATAGAGTCGCGCTTATGGACACTGCCACCGTGGCGCGTTTCGAGGCCAGCCGGAATCGGCTGGCCTCGCTCGCCTACCGTCTACTCGGCTCGGCCGCCGACGCCGAGGACACGGTGCAGGACGCGTTCCTGCGGTGGCAGGCGGCCGACCGGGAGTACGTCGAGGTGCCCGAGGCATGGCTGACCAAGATCGTCACCAACCTGGCACTCGACCGGCTCCGTTCGGCGAAGGCGCGGCACGAACGCGCGGTCGGCGCCTGGATGCCCGAACCGCTCCTCGACGGCGACCCGATGCTGGGCCCCGCCGACACCGTCGAGCAGCGCGAATCGGTGACGCTGGCGGTGCTGACGCTCATGGAGCGTCTGTCGCCGGTCGAACGGGCCGTTTACGTGCTGCGCGAGGCCTTTTCGTACAGCCACGCCGAAGTCGCCGAGATTCTCGGCATCACCGAGTCCGGGAGTCAGCAACACGCTCACCGAGCCCGGCTTCGGATCGCGGCCGCT
Organism: Nocardia sp. NPDC050710; assembly: GCF_040654375.1. Taxonomy (NCBI): domain Bacteria; kingdom Bacillati; phylum Actinomycetota; class Actinomycetes; order Mycobacteriales; family Nocardiaceae; genus Nocardia; species Nocardia sp. NPDC050710. The sequence continues at coordinate 66,976 of NZ_JBFAHV010000030.1, forward strand.
GGCAACAGCACTGAGATCGACCATGCCTCCGCGCGTCGAATCGTCGAGGCATTCGTCGCTGCCGCCTCCTCGGGCCGGACCGAACGGCTGGTTGCGCTGCTGACCGACGACGCGACCGGCATCTCCGACGGCGCCGGGCTGGGGCTGGCCGCGAAGCTGATCCGGTACGCGACCCCGGAGCGGATCGCCAGCGCGGTGCGGGCCGGCTTCAAACCGTCTCCGGCCAAGCGGAGACTCGCCGGTGGCTCGCCCGCGATCCATGCCGCCGTGGTCAACGGCTGCCCAGCCATGCTCGCCACACTCGACGACCGGGTCGTGGGCGTCGTGATCCTGGAGATCCGTGAGGACAAGATTGCAGGCGTGCGCGGGATCGCCGCTCCGGACCGACTCGGTCGCCTCACCGGGGAATGGCAGCGGCAGGAGCATGATGTTCCGCTGATCGAATCGTGGTAGGTGCGCCGGTAAGAATCGTGTCATCAGCCGCAAACGAGCGGATAGCGTAGGTGTTCGCCCCGCTGGCTACGTCATGGGGCCGAGGTCGCCTTCGATGACGGTCCGGCTGATCTGGGGCCGGTCCCAGAGGGCCAGGAGTTCATTGGCGATGGCCACAACAGACAAAGTGTCCTGGTTGCCGTCCACCGTGATACCGGCAGCCGACAGGCTGCGCGGGACGGCTCCGGCGTCGAGGAGGACGCGCCATTCCTGTGGCCCGAGCCCGAGAAACTCCAGGCCGGTCAGTTTCGTGATCTCGAGCGGGTCGGCGAGCGTACCGGGGTAAGCGGTGAGGGTGCGCAGGAGTGGCAGCCGAGTGACAGGGGCAAGGCTGAGGGGCTCGTCGTCCCACTCACCGATGGTCAGGACCTCCAGGCTGGGGTGGGCGGCGGCCTGGAGGCTTCTCATGCTCCTGATGTCGACGCGAGCCACCGCGGGCGACCGGTCGTCGTGACGGCTGCCGTGGTGTCGGCTGGGCCTCTCCAACACCAGGTCGGTGAGGCAGTCGGCGACAAGTTCAGCGCCCGGTCACCGCCACCCACAGCTAAGGACCCATGTGCGCCGATGCGGGCACTGGCCAGTCGGCAAGCCATGCCGTGCACGGTCCAAGGGGTTCAGTGAGGCGAAAAGTCGCGCTTAGCGAGTGATGTTGGGCGGCAGGTGGTTTCATGTGCGGCTGTGCGTGATGAGGGGTGTGATGGGGTTCGGCCGGTTTCCGGTGTTGTCACGGATGGAGCTGGAGCGGTCCTGTTGGTACAGGTTAGGGCTCGAGCACGATTTTGCCGTGGGTGTGTCGGCGTTCGAGTTCGGTGTAGGCCCGGCGGACCTGTGTCAACGGGTAGACGTTCGCGATAGGAACTTCGAGGTGTCCCTCGGCGATCAGGGCGGCCAATTCGGCGAGTACCTCGGCGCCCGGCCTGGCGTTGGTTCCGGGTTCGGTCTTGACTCCGTACTTCGCGGCCGCTGCGAAATCGGCGATGGTGTCGATCCGCTCGACCGCGACGCCAAGGGCAAGAGCCAGTTCGACGTACCCGCCACCGTGGGTGTCGATGAAAGCATCGATGCCGCCCGGTGCGGCGGCCTTGATCCGGTCGATGGCGCGGTCACCGTATGCGACCGGGATCACGCCGTGGCTTTGCAGCCACTCGTGGTTGTGCTGGCTCGCCAGGCCGATGACCGTGGCTCCGGCACGGCGAGCGAGCTGAACGGCGAGCGAGCCGACTCCTCCGGCTGCTGCGGAGACGACAACGGTCTCGCCGTTGTCGAGTTGCACGGAATGTACTGCCCCCCAAGCGGTCACCCCGGCGACGTACAGGCCGCCGGCCGCCGGCCAAGGGACGCCGTTCGGTTTGGGTGTGAGGTTGTCGACGTCGACAACCACCAACTCGGCCTGGGCGGCCCGCTTCTCGGAGAACCCGATCACCTCGTCGCCGACCGAGAATCGGTCGACTCCGACGCCGACCTCGGCGACAACCCCGGCGAGATCGCTGCCTTGCCCGGACGGAAACGTCGAGGGAAAGACGCTGGCCATCGCGCCGGTTCGAATGGCCGCCTCACCGGGGTTGATGCCTGCCGCCTTTACCCGAACCAGAACCTGCCCGTTGTCAGGCACGGGGCGGTCGACATCGTCGACCCGCAAGACCTCGATTCCGCCGAACTCGTCGTATCTGACTGCCTTTGCCATGGTCTTTCTTGTCCTCCGATGTGTGACGCGCGGCTGATCTCGAGAACGGGAATGGTGGCGCCGGTGCGCCCTTCACCAGGGCACCGTTCCGGCGTCGTCGAAGAATCCGCCGGTCGGTCCGTCGTCGGGCAGGGTCGCGAGGCGAATCGCGATCGCCGCACCCTGTTGCGGTGTACGGACGCCGCGGAAGCCGTTGAGGTCGGTGGCGGTGAAACCGGGACAGCCGGAGTTGATCAGGATGTTGGTATCACCCAGTTCCTTGACGTATTGGATGGTGACGGCGTTGAGGAAGGTCTTCGAGGCCAAGTAGGCGGCGGGAACCGGGCCCATGTCGATGCCGGGCGTGGTCTGCAGGGCGAGCGACCCGACGCTGCTGGACATGTTGACGATCCGCGGTGAGGCCGAGGCGCGCAGCATCGGCAGCATCGCGTTGGTGACCCGGATGACCCCGATCACGTTGGTTTCCACGACAGTTCGCACGGTCGCAGGGTCGACCGTGGTCGGTGTCTGCGGCATACCGCCGGTGATCGCGGCGTTGTTGACCAGAACATCGAGCCCTCCGGCATGGTCGGCGATCAATTCGGCCGCCGCGGCCACACTTACGTCGTCGGTCACGTCGAGCGGCACACCGAACGCATCGGTCCCGGCCGCGAGCAGTTTCTCCACCGCGGTGTCGCGGCGTTGCCGATCGCGCGCGCCCACACCGATTCGCCAGCCGAGCGCGCCCAGGCCGGCGGCGATCTCGTATCCGATTCCCTTGTTCGCGCCGGTCACCAGCGCAATCGCGTGTTCACTCACACCGCCGATCCTGCTGCGGCTCCGGGTGCAGCGTCCAAGACCGATCGGGTGGGTGGCGATACCGCACGGGTATTGGTCGTGGTCATCGCCGGATACCATGACCCGGTGGAGACGCGGGAGATGCGATACTTCGTTGCCGTCGCCGAGGAGTTGCACTTCGGGCGGGCGGCACAACGGCTCGCGATCGCGCAACCGCCACTATCGCGAGCCATCCAGCAGCTCGAACGGCGGCTCGGAGTCGTCCTGCTGCACCGCACCGCTCGCGCCATCGCCTTAACCGAGGCCGGGGCGGTGCTGCTGCGGGAGGCCCGGACCGCGCTCGACGCGGTCGAAGCCGCCGAGCGGCGAACCCGCCGTGCCGCGGCCGACCAACCCGGTGTGGTGCTGGCTACCAAGGCCGGAGCGTCCCGCGAACTGTTGTCGAAGCTGCTGCACGCCTACGCTGCCGAACCGGGCGCCGTGGCAGTCGAGGTGATGCTGTGCGGGCCAGGCCAGCCGGAAAGTCTGCTGCGCAACGGGCGTGCCGACGTTGCTCTGCTCCACCGGCCTTACGACACGACGACCGGATTCGACACCGAGGATCTGCACACCGAACAGCAGGTCGTGGTCCTGCCTGCGGGTCATCCCCTCGCCAACCGGACGCATGTGCTGTTGGCCGAGGTCGACACCCTGACGAACCTGCCCCTGCCGCGCTGGCCTGGACGGGATGGCAGCTATCCGGACGGCCGCGGCCCGCAGGTGCGCGACCATACCCAACTATTCCAACTGATCGCGCTCGGACTGGCCTGCGCGGTCGTGCCCGAGTCGCTGCGAACCCAGCTACGCGATGATCATGCCGTCGTGCCGGTGCCGGACGCACCGGCCGTCACGACCGTCATCGCTTGGCCACCACACAGCAGATCCAAAGCCGTTGCCGACCTCGTCCACACCGCGACACGCCTCTAACCGACACCACTGTTCGCTGGCCGTATCGAGCATCACCAATCTTTCGGAATACATCCGGAATTCGGGATAGATCCGGAAATGCCGCAACCTGCGCGGTTCGAAGCCGGCTGACGCGTGCCTACCGAAGACCAACGGGCCGAGTGCCTTACAGCCGTGGCCCAGGACTCGGCCGCCCGGTCGCCGACGTGCAGCCAGGTGCTGTCGGCCTGGTACCGGCGTAGTCCCTCGTCGGACACCCGAGCGTATTTGGCGAGGCTACGGACCGAGGTATGACCGGACAACTTCATCAACACCGGTGTGGACGCGCCGTCCTCGGCGGCGTGGGTCAACCGGGAATGTCGCAGTTGGTGCAGGACGTAAGGGCCGTCGTCGTAGTATCGGTCACCCTGTCGTCAAGTCCTTCTCATCTGATTCGGCGGATTTCTGATGCCGCGGGTCGATGCAGGCGGGGTTGTCATCGCGGGCACTCGGTATGCGGCGGCGGCTTCCTGCAGCTCGTTCAGTACGATGCGGCCGGGGTAGTAGCGGTGCGGGTATCGGTTTCGGTAGTAGCAGCGCCAGTAGCTGGCGACGCGTTGGCTGGTCAGGTGGAGGAAGTCGGGGTTGGCGGCGGCGAACCGTCCGTAAGCCTCGTGCTGGGCAGTGTCGACTGTGACGACATCGGTGAGTCCCTGCTTGATGTCGATGACGATGTCGACCACGTATTCACCGACGAGCTTGATGACGAAGGGGACGATCCACGGATCGGTGGCGTCGATGATCTGGTTGAGGTGGTGCTGGCGGACGAAGCCGTCGCTGTGGCGGCTGTAGAGGCAGTGCAGGATCTTGGTCTGCGTCGCAGACAGTCGGGCTGAGGTGTCCTCTGCTGGCATGGGAGTGCACAGTCGGTAAGGGATGGCGAGGTGCTCACCTTCGACAAGGACGTTGAAACCTCCAGAGAGCACTGGATATCGCGCTGGCGGCAGGGCCTGCGCGACGACGCGTACGTCATCGGCGAGGGCTGCGGGGAATGCGGCGAGAAGGACGAGTTCGAGTGCGGTGTTCAGGTGGCCTATCGGGTGCGGCGAGATTGTAGGCCGGTCTGCACGAGGGGCCGGTCCGGCAGGCCAGCGTGACAATCGGCCGGTGAAGGTCCGTGCGTTATGAATGGCGAAGGTTGGGTTGAAACCGACTTCGCCCCACTGCGGCTCGGCGAGCCCGGACCTGACCATGTCGGACCAGTCGGAGCGGGCCAGCAGCGCCGAGTAGTCGCTGGCCAGAGCGGCGACCTTGCCCGAGGGCCAATCCAGTTCCGGGGGCGAATCATTCAGCAATTCGGTGATGGTTCGCACGCTCCGGATACGTGGGAGGGTCGGAGCAGCGACGGTGAGTAACTCACAGAAGCGAACCAGCACCGGTAGCGCATCGGGGTAGTTCCGGATATCCGCGCTCGGTCCACCGACGATCAATGTGTCGAGGATGTCGGCAGCGCCGTCGAGTAGTTCGTCATCGACGGCGGACTCCAACAGAGCGCTGCGGAGATCGCCCGTGGTGGCCGCGATGTGGGCGAGGTATGCGGTCATCACGTTGTTGCGGAAGCCGGTGCGCAACAACCAAGACTTGATCTCGGGATCGCGGGATCCCGTCAAACGCTGTACGGCGTGGACACGTCCCCATCCGTCGACCCGGCGAGCAAGCTGAAATACCGTACGATCACGATCGGGTTGGGAATTGGCGAGTGCGACAGCCGCGTAGAGCGTGAGTTCACCCAACCCGCCCAGCAATAGCAGCAACTCCCGATCCCGTTCGTCGCCGACCACACCCAGCATGACGATGCCGAGGGCCACCGCATTGCGGCGAGTGCCGCGTTCTGTCAGCTGCCGTGCTACCGACCGCACATCCTCGACGGGCAAGTCGATCGAGCACAGCTCACGAACCAGGTCATCAGCCAGATCGAATGCGCGGCAATCAGCGAGTTGGTCGTGCAATACCTCAATCGCCGCACCACTGGGTGCCCTAATGATCTCTGTGATCGCCGTGACTACCGCAGCGGCAGAGACTGAATTGATTGGAGCCTCGAAGTATTGGCTCTCTACACCGACGAGGACAGTCGATTTCGGGAATTCCCGTTCGTTGGGTAGGCCATCCGGTAGCGGACTACCCCCGGCACTCCACGGCCCTGGACCGTGCAAGGCACTGAGACTGAGTGCGTAAGCAAGAAGAGTGGTCTGATCATCGGAAACCAGCCACTTCCCGGGCGTCACCGGCAGGGGCGCGCGGCGCCCTTCCCACGAGAGAACATCACGGCCACACCGTATCGGACAGCAACTCCGCCCTGCAATATTCGCGCTGCCCTCGTCAAGGACTTCCGCCCCTGGGCGTCCTCGCCAATTCGAGTGAGAACTCGCCACGATTGCTACAGATCATGTGAGAAAACGACAGATCAGGTCTCGCCGACAAGTTGCCGAGCTACTTCCCGCAACGGGCCAGCTATGGTCACGAGATGTATTGGGATCCGGTGCCGACGGCCGTCGCGTCAGCAGAGCTACCAGTGATCTGTCCAGAGCACCGAACGCTGGGCAATCCCGACGACTACCTGCGTGGTCGGTGGAAGAACGCGACTGGCGCAACGTACCCGGCCCTTTCTACGGCGCCAATACCGATAACTGCTGGGTGGGCCGATTGATAGCCCCGGACCACATCGTCTACGAGGACGGCAACGGCAGCGAAGTAGTGTTCCGTCAACCACGCAACGCTCATGAAACTCACCTGCTGTTATCCGCTGCGTGGGCCGACCCCTACTGTGGCTACGCCTACGACGGCGACGACCACTGGACCCTCGAACTGATCCGTGGCTGGTGGGCCGACCGGGCGAAGCTTGCTGAATGGCTCAGCGAGCTCGAACGCGAATGGTCTGTCCACGACCGCGACCAGGAGCGCGATGCCGCACAGGGGTTACGCGCCTACTCGAGCTACCTGCACAACGGACTCGAAACCTCCCTGCGGGAGTACGCGTTCTGGCTCGATAACCGCCGCCCCGCGCAACCGCACGAGGCACTGCCGAATCTGAGCAGCTGACTCCGTCCGGCTTCCACCGCACACGGCATCGGCTGATGGCGTAGAGAGTCCACCGGACAGCTTGGCGTTGCGAGCCAGGAATGTCCGATCTCAATCGGGCCAATCCCAAGCCATCACCGACGGATTGCCCAGATTGATCGAGACGACGAACCCCCCTGCGTCTCGGTGCATCTGGCCAGCGCGGAAGCCTGCGCAAGGTCGGACCGTTCGCCGCCCGCTCCCGGAACTCCGCATCGACGTAGGCGATCTCGAACTCCCCGCCGTCCGGCGGAGTCGGCGCGGCTCCCGCGCACCTGACTCGTGCTACGCACGGGCAGGTAGTCCGCTGCAGAACCCGTCCTCAAAACCCGCAAACTACATCCGAACTCAGCAACACCTTACGCAACCCAACCCCGAACACCGCAACCTGTACCCGAACAGAATGACGTGGCCTCAGCGAGATCGGACTGCCTGGTTGCAGCGCCTCACCGTACGAGGGAAACGACCGCACCGGCCCAGCGATCTCGCCAACCATCTCCGGCAGCGACCGCCGCCACACCCGGCGCTCGATACCGGCCCCGGTCACGAGCACGGCCTCGAATTCGTCAGTAGCGCAGCCTGTCTCATCTCTCCGTCCCACCATCGGAACATCCTCGCCACATCAGCTGAGAATCCGCCACCCCACCGCCACACCACCTGAGAACTGACACTCTGGTGAGAACTGACAGAAATTGGTACGACCGTCCATGGGTGCACAGTTTTCGAGGGGTTTCGTAGGCATTTCGTTTCGTATGAGCAAACCAAACGTAAACGCAATGGCTGTGCGTGATTCTGGGCGGGGGACAGAAGTCTGACCACCGATAATGTTCACTTATCGGAGGTTAGAACGGCGGGATGCGGGCTGGGATTCGGTTGGGGCAATGTAGATTCCGTTTCGTGTTGATTCGTTGGATTTGACGAAACAAACGTTACGATTCGCGGATGTCCACCGTATGTAACTACCCAGGCTGCGTCCGGCCCATCACGCGCGGCGGCGGTCCCGGGCGACCGTCGGAATACTGCGATCACCCCGAGCACACTCGGTGGCGGGCGTGGCGGGAACGTCAACGGCAGCAACAGGAGTCGGAGGTGTCCGACGCTTCCGTCACTGTGACACCGCAGGGGCCGGTGACGGTGGCTCGGCTGCGGGCCGATGAGTTGCTTGGTCAGTTCCGTTCGCTGGCCGAGCAACTGGGGAACAATCTGAATGCCGCTGTCGCGGAGTTGTCGACGCTGGCCGATCCGTCGATCGCCGAGGCGCAGGTCCAGGCGGTGCAGGCGGATGCGGCGCGGCGCATCGCGGAGGCCGAGGTCGCTACCGTGGCGGCGGAGCGGGCGCGACGGGATGCCGAGGCGGCACGGGAGGTGGCGGAATCGGTCGCCGATGATGCGGTGAATGCGGCGGAGGCGGCGGAAGGCCGGGTCGCCGAGGCGAATGCGGCGCGCGACGATGCGATGCGGGAGGTCGAGCGGGTTACCCGCCAAGCCGCCGATGATGTGTTCGCGGCGCGCAGCGAGGCGGAGGCCGAGATCCGCACCGCACGACGGGAAGCAGCCGAGGATATCGAGCGCGCCCGTCAGCAGGCGACCGAGGATGTGGAGTTGGTGCGCCGCAAGTCCACCGCCGAGATCGAGCAGGCACGCAGGGAAGCGGCCCAGCAGATCACGGCCGCGAGCGCCGAACGCGACCTGGCCGTGCAACGCGCCGCGGATGCCGAACGCGCCATCGAACGCGCCGAACAATCGGCTGCCGAACGCAATCAGGCGGTCGCCGAGGCCCGCGACGAACTCAGTCGGTTGCGCGATGAACTGGACCGCACCCGTACCGAACTCACTGATCTGCGCCGCAGCGCCGCCGCCGAGACCGCGGCACTGCGCGCCGAAGCGGCGGCCGCACTGGAACAGTCCCGCCGTGAAACCGCCGACCGCCTGGCAACCCTCGACGACGCCCGTACCCAAACCCTGGCCCGCGCCGAACGCGCCGAACGTCAGCTCGACGAACTGCTGGCCGAAACCCGCCGAAACCCGGATCCGATCACCTGAGAGGGGCTCGGATTCAGCGGCGCAGAGCGGTCTCGCGCCGCATGTGCGACAGCTTCTCGGGATTGCGCACGGCGTAGAGCCCGGTGATGTAGCCGTTGTCGATGCGCACCGCGATGACGATGTCGATCTCGCTGCCCCGCCGGAGAATCAGCGCCGGGTAGCCATTGACCTGCGCCGGTTGCAGCGACACCGCGGGGGAGACCCTGCCCAGTACACGGGCCACGCTGTCGGCCCCCACAACGGGCGACAGCGCGGCCTGCACGATGCCGCCACCGTCGGTCAGCAAGACGATATCCGGGGCGAGGATATCGAGCAGCTGTTGCAGCTCTCCCGTTTCGACCGCCTGTTGGAATGCCTCGAACGCGCCTCGGGTCTCGGCCGCGGAAACGACCTCGCGCGGACGGCGCGTCGCGACGTGTCCCCTTGCCCGGTGGGCGATCTGGCGGACCGCGGCCGGGCTCTTGTCGACGGCTCGCGCGATCTCGTCGTACTCCAGATCGAACACCTCGCGCAGTACGAACACCGCCCGCTCCGTCGGTGTGAGGGTCTCCAATACCAACAGCATCGCCATCGAGACGCTGTCGGCCAACTCGACGTCCTCGGCCACGTCGGGAGTGGTGAGCAGCGGCTCGGGCAACCAGGGGCCGATGTAGGACTCCTTGCGCCGGCCGAGCGCACGCAGTCGGCCGAGTGCCTGGCGGGTGGTGATCCGGACCAGGTACGCGCGCTGCTCCCGCACCGTGCCGAGGTCGACATCCACCCACCGCAGCCACGTCTCCTGTAGGACATCCTCCGCGTCGGCGGCTGAGCCGAGCATCTCGTAGGCCACGGTGAACAGCAGGTTGCGGTGGGTGACGAACGTTTCGGTGGCGGTCTCGATGCGGGCATCCCGGGTCCTGCTCGGGCCACGAGCTTCGTGCGTGATCTGCGCCGGCTCGGCCATCGGTGGCTCCTGTTCACTCTCGACTGTGTCACCCACCAGATGCCGGGTACCGCCGTTCTGTGACATCCAGGCGCTGTGCCGTAGGTCACGTAGCCACGGTGTCACAGGAATCGGGTCTCCGGCATCTGGTGGTCGTTCAGCTACCCCGAGCAGGAGATGAAAGATCATGGAACCCCGTATCGACCTGTCCACCAACGAAATCGGCGCCAAGTTCGCCAAGCGGTTCGGCAACGCCAGCCTGGTGATCCACCAGTCGACACTGCCGCAGGCCACCCGGGAACTGGCGGCGCTGCGCGCCAGCCAGATCAACGGCTGCGGTTGGTGCACGGGCCGCGCTGGCGCTCGCCGAGGAGGGCACCCGGCTCGCCGACGCCAACCACGGCATATCCGACGAGACCTGGGACCAGGTGCGCAAGCACTACGACGACGACCAGATCGTCGCCCTGGTCGCCTTGGTCGCCCAGATCAACGCGGCCAACCGGCTCAGCGTGATCGTGCGCCAGCAAGGGGGTTCCTACGAGCCTGGCATGTTCGGCTGATCGGCCGGCAAACTCTGCCCGGCCCAGGATCATTCGATCCGGGCCGGGCGGCGACACCGCGGCAGCAACGCCAACCCGGCGACGGCCGCGACGCTGGATAAGGTTGTGTATGGCCGTCATTCATCGCACAACCATGTCCCCGGGGAAATTGGACCTGCTGACCGAGTGGCTGCCGACGCGACCGTGGTACTGCGGCACCGGTGTACCGCGATTGCGCAAGGCCGGCGGGTTCCGGCTCGATGATCCGGCCGGTGTGGTCGGTATGGAGTTCATGGTGGTGGCCGACGGTCCAGTCGCCTACCACCTCCCGCTGACCTACCGCGGGGCCCCGCTGGACAGCGCGGCGGACGGACTCGTCGGCACGTCGATACACGGTGTGCTCGGGCAGCGCTGGATCTATGACGGCACACGGGATCCGGTGCTCCTCGCACAGTCGATCGCGATGCTGACGGGGCGCGCCGAACCGCAGGCGCAGAGCGAAAGCGACACGCCGGACCCATCGGTGGAGATCACGGCGGCCGACTATCCGCTGCTCCCGGCGGGATTCGATGCGATGGGTGCTGTCGAAGGCGCCGACCACACCGAGATCACCGTGGATTTCGCGATGCTGCGAATCCATCGCGTCCTGGTACCCAGCGTGGTCGGCGCCACCACCGGAGTCGTAACCGCACCGTGGACCGGTTCCGACGGTGGCGTCGCACGCGGGATATTCCTATCGCTGCGGAGCTGAGTACGACACGTCCTCCTTCACACGGAAGCAAACATTCGGTTATCTGAATAGTGCGGCCATATGATGGCTGCATGCCTGGAAACGACGGTGCGGGAGGTGTCGAGCCGAGAGTCCGCGGGGCGCGGCAGGCGGTACTTGTCGCGGGGGCGTGTGCGGTGATCCTCGGCGTGGTGGTCGTGGTTTGGCCGGAGAAGACGGTCGCGGTCGCGGAGTTGCTGTTCGGTGCGTACCTGATCGTGAGCGCTGCGTTACAACTGTGGCTCGCGATCACAGCGCGATTTGCTATGCCGTTGCGGATGCTGGTATTCGGGAGCGGTGTGCTCTCGGTGGTGCTGGTGATGCTGTGCCTGCGCGGCGGGAACTCCGAGTTGCTTCTGGCGATGTGGATCGGACTGGGGTGGTCGATCCGCGGGATCGTCCACGCGACGGTCGCGGTCTGGGATGACGAGTTGCCCGACGGCGGTCGCCATGAATTGTTCGGGCTGTTCACCATGGTGGTGGGCATCGTCGTCGTGGTGGTGCCCTTCGAATCGCTGGACGTGCTCTCCCTCGTGGTGGGCGGCTGCCTCGTGGTGATCGGCACGCTGGAGATCCTCATTGTCGGACTCGGCCACGACGCGGTCGGTGTTCGGGGAATGGAGCAGGTGCCGGTGGCGCGGGGCTGAACTCGCCATCCGGACGCGTCGGCATGGCTGACCATTTCGGTGGCACGGCACCCGCGCAACGGGTTCACTTATTGCTATGGCACCTACCGATCAGCGTCGGAGTTCGGCCCCTTCGGCGGCACCCGGATCGCTGCACGCGCCTGCGGAATTGATCGTAATCACCCACGGCGTAGCAGAACTCGGCGAGGGGATCGCGCCGATCGCCTTGCGGGACAGCGCCGCCACCGCGACCCGGCTGGATGCACTGCTGCCCGCGGGCGCGCGGCTGACCCGAATCTTCGGGCCGGCCGACCGCTTGACCGCCAAACTCGCGAACACCCAACAGGACTCCGCCGCCGCGTATTTCCTCGACTTCTTCGCTGTCCACGGTGTCACGGCCGACCTGGACGCGCTGGCCGAACGCTTGCGAGCCGACGCCGCGGTGGACGGCGCGTATGTCAAGCCGGGCGCCGAACCGCCGATCGCGCCATTGCCCACCGCACGTCGCGCCCTGGCTGAGGCGCCGCCGGTGACGCCGAACTTCGAAGCGCGCCAGGGATATCTGGATGCGGCACCACAGGGCGTGAACGCACGATGGGCGTGGACTCGGCCGGGTGGCCGTGGCGCGGGCATCCGGGTGATCGATGTGGAGGGTGCATGGCGCTTCACCCACGAGGACCTCACCCAGAACCAGGGCGGGGTGATCGGTGGTACGTCCGCAACCGATGAGGGCTGGCGCAATCACGGCACCGCGGTCGCGGGTGAGATCAGCGGCGACGTGAACGCTTTCGGTATCACCGGCATCGCGCCCGAGGCCGCCATTCGCGCGGTGTCGATCTTCGGTGGCGGGTCGGCCACTGCCATCCGGACTGCTGCCGACGCGCTCACCCCAGGTGATGTCATCCTGCTCGAACTGCACCGGCCCGGCCCGCGCCACAACTTCCAGAGCCGCTCGGACCAGGCGGGTTACATCGCCGTCGAGTGGTGGCCCGATGATCTGGCGGCCATCCGTTACGCGGTGGCGCGCGGCATCGTGGTGGTGGAGGCCGCGGGGAACGGGGCCGAAGACCTGGACACCGCGATCTACGACACTCGGGCCACGGGCTTCCCGTCCACTTGGCGCAACCCCTTCCGCGGCGGCGCCGAAGACTCCGGCGCCATCGTCGTCGGCGCCGGCGCCCCACCGCCGGGTACTCATGGGCGCGACCACGGCCCGGCCCGCTCCCGGTTGTCGTTCTCCAACTACGGTTCCCGCGTCGATGCACAGGGCTGGGGTCGCGAGGTCACCACCACCGGATACGGCGACCTGCAGGGCGGCAGCGACGAAGACTACTGGTACACCGACCAATTCAGCGGCACCTCCAGTGCGTCCCCGATCGTCGTCGGCGCCATCGCGTGCGCCCAGGGCATTCATGCACGGGGTGCCGGGCCGCACGCACCGGCTGCGATCCGTGCGCGGCTGCGCGAGACCGGTTCGGCGCAAACCGGCGCACCCGGCCGCCCCGCCACCCAGCGCATCGGGAACTTGCCCGACATCCGGGCGCTCGCCGGTGCGCCGTCGCCGTCGGAATGACACGCGCCGTCGTTTCGCCGATCGGAGCCTTCGCCGTGCCCCGGTGAGCATGCGGGCCGCGGCGGCCGGCCGTGCGGTGTCCTCGAGGTCGGTCGCCGAGTATCGCACTTGCTGCCTTGGTCGCGCGCGGTCCGGGGGAGCGGTCCGGCCCGTCGCTAGGGTGGAATGCCATGGACACCGCTGTGGCCCTGCTCTCACAGCCCGGATCAGCCCCGAGCCGGATGGCGCGGCCGCGGCTGCGCGGCGGCGGTCCGGTGCTGGTCGCGGCCGTATTCCTGATCGTCGCGCAGCTGCTCGTCCGCTGGTGGGTAGCCGATAGCGGTTACTTCTATTGGGACGACCTGATCGTCGTGAGTCGCGCCGCCCGGTATCCATTGTGGTCGGAGGATTTGCTGCTGTTCGACCACGACGGGCACCTCATGCCGCTGGCGTTCGGCACCGCCTGGGTGGTGACCGCGGTGGCGCCGTTGGCATGGGCGGGACCAATGGTCTCGTTGCTAGTGCTACAGCTCGCGGTGTCGGTAGCGGTGCTGCGCATGCTGATCGTGCTGCGCGGCGCGCGCCCGACGATCCTGGTGCCGCTCGTCTTCTTCCTGTTCTCGCCGGTAACGCTGCCCGCGTTCGCATGGTGGGCGGCCGCACTCAACGCGCTGCCGCTGCAGTTCGCGCTCGCCTGGGTCATCGGCGATGCGGTGCTGCTGAGCCGCGGCGGGCGCGTCCGCTATGCCGTATCGGGGATCCTCGTGTCGGCGGTGGCGTTGCTGTTTTTCGAAAAGTCGGTGCTCGTGCCGATCGTCGCTTTCGCCGTCGCGGTGCTCGCGCGGTATGTCGAGCGTGACGAGGGTTTCAAGGGCGCGGTAGCGACGGTGGCGCGGCGCGGTGCGACGCTGTGGATCGGGTCGGGGTTCGTGCTGGTGTTCTGGTTTGCCACCTATCTGACGGTGGTCGATATATCCGCCGTGCACCGCAGCCCGAATGAACTGCGCGCGCTGCTGCCCACTGCGACCTCCTTCGGTGTGCTGCCCACCCTGCTGGGTGGGCCCTGGAGCTGGGAGCGGTGGTTGCCGTCGTCACCCTGGGCGGACCCACCGGGTTGGACGGTGGTGGCGGCGTGGGTCGCGGTGGGTGGATCGGTGGCGTGGTCGCTGCGCACGCGGATCCGGGTCGGGCCGGTGTGGATGCTCGCGGCGATCTACCTGCTGGTGGCCCAGCTGCCGGTGGCGCTGGCCCGGAGCGGACCGAATACCGCCGCCGAACTCATGCAGTCCCTGCGTTATTTCGCCGACGCCGCGGTGGTACTGACTTCGGCCGTGGCGCTGCTGTCGGGTGCAAGGCCACGAGACCCGCGATCCACCCGGCACCCCGGCCCGCGCACGGTGGTCGGGCTGACGGTGCTGTTCCTGGTGAGCAGTCTCTGTTCCACCTACACCTTCGTATCCTCGTGGCGCGCCGGATCGACCAGAACGTATGTCACGAACGTCGAGTCGGCACTCGACAGATGGGACGGCGTACCCCTGCTGGAGCAGGAGGTCCCGTGGACGGTATTGAATCCGCTGGCCTATCCGCAGAATCTGGCCAGCCGGGTCCTCGCACCCATCGCACCGCCCGGCACCTTCGCCGCTTCGACACCGCACCTGCGGATGATCACCGACTCCGGCACGATCGTGGACGCGGTGGTCTGGTGGAACCGCAGCATCCTTCCGGGCCCCGAGCCGGACTGCGGCTATCGCATCCGCGGCGCTGAGCCCGCGCGGCTACCTCTCGACGGCCCCATGCTCGACCACGAATGGACCGCTCAGCTCAACTATCTCGCGAGCCGCGACGGCCGCATCACGGTCGCCCTCGAGCACGGCGACACCGTGGCGGTCCCGGTTGAACAGGGGCCGAACACGGTCTTCGTCCGCATCGTCGGAGGCGGCTCCGTACTCCGCGTCGGTGCCAGCACACCGGGACTCCATGTTTGCGTCGGTGTCGGACCCGTCGGCGTGGCCTCTTACGACTATTGACCCGTCGTGCGCCCCAGTTCGCCGAGCGCGGCGGCGACCCGGACACCGGGATGCTCGGTATCCGCCGGAGGCGAGCGTGTCGCGCTGGACGTGGTCACCAGTCGGCGTCGAGCGCGTCGAGTACGGCACGGAAGCGGCGAGCATCCCGGCGGGGCAGGGCGCGGGCGACGATCTCCAGTATGCGTCGCACCTCATGCATATCCGGACAGCACTCCCAGATTCCGCAGCCCTCGTAGCGCGGATCCCACAGGCGGTGATAGGGGTCGCGGACGAAGTGTCGCCAATGGCGCAGTGCGGACGCGGTCCGACCGGGCGACAGTCGCGTGCGCTCGAGACCGGCCAGCACGACGCGTCCGTGTGGTGAAAGACCCGGCACATGCGAGATATCCGGATAGCCATCGGAACTCGGCCACATCCGAATCAGTGCGGTATCTCCGCGCGGCCGCAACGAGGACAGCGTGGCGGTGCGGAGTTGAGCGGGCCGTCTACGCGGCATGGTCCTTTCGTGTGGCGAACATGATGAGCATCATTGCACGCCACGCCGATTCGGGCTCGGATCCGGTTTCCGCCGACCGCATCGCGAATGGTGCGCGGATCGGGAACCGGCTGGACGCGTGATCGCCGCGGCAGGTGGCCTCCGGTCGCACCGTGAACGTCGGTGCAACAGCCGATGACGCGCAGTGGATACCCTCTTGAACTCTCGGTCGTCGTCGGGTGTGCGCGACAGGCGGGGACCGACCATGCCGACTCACCCATGGCAACAGGGCCTGACCTGGGCGGATACCGGGGTCGAACGATCCGTGAGATGCGAACGGGCGCAGTCGGATACGCATCGAATGCGGGTTGGCATCGAGTGTCGGGCCGGGTGGAATGCCGGTATGGTTCGGCGCGCGGACAGCTCGGAATGCTGTCGTTGGTGCTTGCCGAGGTGTTACGTCGAGGAGAAGTGGTGGCTGTCGATACCGTTCGCGAAGAACAGGCGATGCGCCGGTTGACCGACAGTCTGCTCGAAACCTACAGCGATACCCATCCCGCGGAGCGAGTCGAGACCGTGATCGGTTCGGCGCGACAGCGCTTCGCGGGACGTCCGGTGCGCGAGTTCGTGCCCATCCTGGTCGAGCGCATCGTCCGCCGGGAGCTCGAGCCCGAATCCGTTGTCACGGTGTCGGCCACCGCCGTGGGCGCGGCCGTCGCCGAAGAGCGTCCGGAATCCGCCGGGCAGCGGCTCGGTGCCGCTCTGCGCGGCATGTCGGCGCCGAACAAGCGCAATGCCGGACTGCTCGGCGGTGCCCTGACCGTGGTGGCCGTCGTCGTGGTGGCAATGGTGGCGCGGCAACCGGATCCGGCGCCGGTGGCCGTGCCCGGCGTCGGGCTCTCGGTGGTGCGCGGTGTGGTCGGTTCGGAGAAGGTGCCGTTCTTCCAGGACCAGCGGGTGGTCGACGCGCTCGCCGAGCACGGGATGCGGGTGGAGGTCGACCCGGCGGGATCGCGGCAGATCGCCACGTCGATCGATCTCGGCGCATACGACTTCGCATTCCCGTCCAGTGCGCCCGCCGCCGAACGGATCCAGCGCGCCCGCAATGTGAACGTGAAATACACGCCGTTCTCCTCGCCGATGGCGATCGCGACGTTCCAGCCCATCGTGGATCTGCTGACCCCCGCGGGCGTCATCAAGCCGGGCCCGGTGCCGACCTTCGATATCGCCCGCTACTTGGAGCTCGTCCGCGCCAACACCGAGTGGGCGCAGCTGCCCGACAACACCGCCTACCCGGTCCGCAAGAACATCCTGATCTCCACCACCGACCCTCGCACCTCGAACTCGGCGGCCATGTACCTGGCCATCGCCAGCTTCGTCGCCAACGACAATGCCATCGTGCAGGGTCAGCCCGCCGAGCAGGCGGTGCTGCCGACGGTGTCGAAGCTGTTCGTCGGCCAGGGCTACACCGAGAACACCACCCAGGGCCCGTTCCACGAGTACCTGGCCGGGGGCATGGGCCCGTCCCCGCTGGTGCTGATCTACGAGGCGCAGTTCATCGAGGCCACCACCCGCGGACAGATCAAACCCGGCATGGTGCTGACCTACCCGTCGCCGACCGTCCTGTCCCAGCACACCCTGGTCCCGCTGCGCGCGGGCGGTGACAAGCTCGGACGCCTGCTCGTCGCCGACCCGACACTGCGGCAGCTCGCCGCCGAACACGGCTTCCGCACCGGCGACGCCGCCGAGTTCGCAAAGGTCACCCAGGGTGTGCCCGTGGCGGCCGACCTGATCGACGTGGTCGACACCCCGACCTACGACACGCTCGAGCATCTGCTCGACGGGGTGACCAAGTCCTACAACTAGGCCACCGGATCGGCCTTCGGCAGCGCAGGTCGGGCGACCTGCCAAGAGCCTGTGGAGTACCGACTACGACGGGATTCGAGTAGCGCGGCACTCGTGGTTTCGGCGCGTTTCGGTGGCACTCTTCAATCAGGGTTGGAGAGAAGGGAGCCTCCCATGAACGGGATCCGCACCGACGAACTCGATCGGCCGGGCGATATGGCGAGCTCGACGGGTACCCATGCCATGGTGGTCTTCGGCACCGGCGTCGACTGTTACCTGTCGAATCTCCCGATGTTCGCGCCGCCACACGATTTCCAGGTCGTGCTCTCGGTGGAGCTGGACCGGCGCGGCCGCCGCGCGCTCGGCGCCGATCGGCGCCACGGATTCGGTGGTGTGCACACCTTCGATGCCGAGCCGTTCCAGATCGCCGAACTCGATCCGGGGCGGCCGAATTCGCGAACCACATTGCGGGGCAGACTGTTCCGCGGGCACGTCGGGCGCGGTGGGGTGCCGATCGCGAAGGATATCGTCGTCACCGTCCGCTCGGTGGTCTATTACGCGAAGCTGGACCCTTCCGTCGACCGCGAACTGCTGACCCACCTGTGCTTCGGGCGGCCGGGGCAGCTGTATCTGGCACATCGGATCGCGCGCAGGCCGAGCTTCGACCAGATCGTGGCGGTGCGCCTGATCCCCGGCACGGTGACCGACATGCTCGGCAGCCCACTGCCCGACGATGCGCACCAGCTCGGATTCGAGCAGGCGCAACCGATCATTCTCGGGCAGCGTGAGTTCTTCGGGCAGCGGTTGCGGACCGGGGAGATCGCGGTGGCGGCGTTCCGTGCGACGGCGTCGGTGGGCGGCACCCACGGTTTCCTGGCCGAGCTGGCGGTGGAGCGGCAGATCCATCTGGAGGTCGCCGACCTCGCGTGAGCGCACGGCAATCGGGCGTGCCCGGGCGGTGAACCGCGCCCGAGGTCACGCGTCGTCGAGCATGACCGCGATGAGTTCTCCGCCCAGGAGGCCCGCGGCGGTGGTCGCCGGGATCGACCTAACAGCCGCCGGATCATCCGTTCCTCGTCGACCGAACCGAATTCGTCCGGACCCCGGGTAGCTCAGGTCACCGTCGCGGGAACCTGGAGCGCCTCCACAAGGTGGGAGACGAATTCCTCGGGGGCGTCGGTGAAACCGCTGTGGCCACCGGGGAATTCGGTGAGAGCGATCCCGAGCTGCTCGGCGAGCAGGGCGGCAGGTCGATACGGGAGGTGGCCGCGAGTTTCGCGACCCGCCGCCAGCACGATGCGGTCGGCGTAGGGGGCCAGGGCCGTGATGTCGGGGCGGTGCGAGGTGAATTGACGCAGTTCGTGTTCCATCATCACCGGGGCATTGGCCATCAGGCGGGTGATCATGGCGGCGGTGCGCGGCGGGAGGGTGGCGGGATCGGGGAGGCCCTTCATGGTGCCACCGATTCCGGCCAGGAAGTGGGCCGATGCGGCGCCCATACCTTCGGTCCGGAACAGGCGGTAGACCTCGTCGACGAAGGCGAGTTGATCTGCGGCGTCGGGGAGGATGGCGAAGTACGGCGGTTCGTGGGCGACCACGTGACGTACCAGCCCCGCAGCCGGGTTCCGTCACGGTCCTGGCACGGATGCGTGCGAACTCACCGTCGTTGATCGCAGTGCGCCGCGCGCACCAGACCTTCGTCACCGCGCGCAAGCGAAATTTCGGGCCGAGCGATGAGTTCGGAAAGACCGTGCCGTCAGTACTCACGGATAGTTATGACCGCACCCAAGGAGAGACCATGACTCCCAGCTCGGCCACCTCGGCCAGCGCGCAAACCCTCGACGTCCCCGGTGCCACCCTGCATTACGAGGTGCGCGGCGAAGGACCTCTCGTGATACTCGTCGGTGCCCCGATGGCGGCCGACGCGTTCGCTCCGTTGGCGGACTTGCTCGCGACCGATCACACCGTGCTCACTACCGACCCGCGCGGACACCGGCGCAGCCCCCTCGACGATCCGGAGCAGGACTCCACCCCGCAGCTGCGGGGCGCCGATCTCGCCAGGCTGATCACCCACCTCGGCGCGGGCCCCGCGGTGGTTTTCGGGTCCAGCGGCGGTGCGGTGAGCGCACTATCGCTGCTGCAGGACGAGCCCGACCTCGTGACCACCGTGGTCGCACACGAACCACCGCTGATCGCCTTGCTCGAGGACCACGAGCGACTACTGGCCGGCACCGCCGACCTCGTCGACACCTATCGCAACGGCGATACGGTCGGCGCATGGCGAATGTTCTTCGCCCAGGCCAATATTCCGATGCCGGAGCCGGTGCTGGAGCAGATGTTCGGCGGTGAGCGCGATCCTGGCCAGGTGGCCAGCGAAAACTACTGGTTCAACCACGAAATCGTCGGCAC
This sequence comes from Nocardia sp. NPDC050710, assembly GCF_040654375.1. Taxonomy (NCBI): domain Bacteria; kingdom Bacillati; phylum Actinomycetota; class Actinomycetes; order Mycobacteriales; family Nocardiaceae; genus Nocardia; species Nocardia sp. NPDC050710. The sequence goes on from NZ_JBFAHV010000030.1 coordinate 87,177, forward strand.
CGTCACCTGGCGGCCCGATTTCGCCGCGTTGGCCGAACCGAACGCCCGCATCATTGTCGGACTCGGGGCGGACTCGGGAGGTCAGCTCTGCGAACGTACTTGCCACGCGCTCGGACACCGACTCGGCGTGGATACCACCGTATTCCCCGGCGGCCACGGCGGCTTCGTCGAAGATCCGGTGGCGTTCGCACCCCGCCTGCGCGAGGTGCTGCGGACCGCGTGACGTGCGGCAGTGGCGTCGAGCAATCATTGTTCGACGCCACTTCGGGGGTGATCGTCCCGCACGGTGTCGACATGGGCGCGCGGTGGCGTGGCAGGCTGACCGGATGGTGTACGAGGCAGCGGGTCGTGGGGTGTTGGTGACGGGGGCGTCGCGGGGGATCGGGCGGGCGATCGCGACGGCATTCGCCGCATCGGGGGATCGTGTCGCGGTGCACTACTCCTCGCGGCGTGCGGAGGCCGAGCAGACGCTGGCCGGAATGGCGGGGACCGGGCATGTACTCATCGGTGGCGATATCGGGTCGGCGGTGGGTGCGGCGGCCGTCGTCGACGCCGCGATCGAGGCACTCGGCACGGTGCGGGTGCTGGTCAACAATGCGGCTGTGAACCTGCCGCACCCGCTGCCGGAGACCTCGTACGAGGACTGGCAGCGGATATGGGAGGAGACGGTGCGGGTGAATCTGCTCGGCACCGCGAATGTCAGCTACGGCGTGGCGCGGCACATGATCGAACATGGGATTGCCGGACGGATCGTGAATATCGGATCGCGCGGCGCCTTCCGTGGTGAGCCCGATCACCCGGCCTACGGCGCCACCAAGGCGGCCGTGCACGCGCTCGGCCAATCGCTGGCCGCGTCCCTCGCGCCGCACGGCATCGCCGTCGCTTCGGTAGCACCGGGATTCGTTGCGACAGAACGGGTTGCGGACCGCGTTACCGATGAGGTGCGCGCCCAGAGCCCATTCGGGCGGGTCGCCGCACCGGAGGAGATCGCCTCGGCGGTGCACTATCTCGCATCCCCGGGAGCGGCTTGGACCTCCGGCGCGGTCCTCGACATCAACGGCGCGTCATACCTGCACTGACGGGTCGACGATGGCGTCGTGGCCTGTGCGATCGGGCTGAAGTTCGTCGAATCCGCTCCCGCCGTGCCGAATCCGCCCGCGCGGGACGAGCGGCACGCGGCCGTCGAGGGATGATGCGGCGGGTCAGCCCGACCCCGCACACGCCCCGCGACGAAGTCGGGATCGGACCAGGATTCGGCGAGAGCGCGGCAGGTCAGGTGGGCCTGCGACCGGGGCCCGATCAGACTGGGTCGCCGCCTCCGTCGTGTTGATCGCATCAGCCGCGTCGGCGCGCCGGACTACTCCCGCACCGATGCGCTGGTGCGGAGTCCGATGACAGAATCCACCCGTGTCAGATGAGCGGCTGGTGGATGAACGGCTGAGCCGATCGGAGAACCGACGACCGCGGCGCCGACTTCAGCTGATCGCGGCGCACGGCAGGGCGCGTGCGAGTCGCTCGAGCCAGCCGTCCACCTCGCCGTGGACTCCGGGATGGGTGCGTCGAAACCCGGACCAGTCGACCGACCAACCCTGAATCCGGTCGGCGTTCACACGGGGAAATCGGTTGCCGAGCACCTTGCGAAGGAGGCCGGGCGTCATTCGGGTCTGCGGACTTTCGGCCAGGAGCACCGCGTCGTAGAGGTCCTTCCCGGCGGCCATTCTTTCATCGGTCGAGTCGGTGTCCAACCACAGGACTTTCCACGCCAGCGACAGTTCCCGGCTCGCGGTGACGACCGGCGTCGGCGGGCCGCCGTCCGAACGCGGAACGGCCGTCCAGACCGGCGTCTCGGGTAGCCATTCGCCGATGGCGAAATCCAGCTGTATCGCACCGGATTCCGTGCCGTAGTCCCACGGCACGAGAAGCCTCCTGCCCGTGTCTTCATCGAGGTGCGCGTAGATCCAATTCTCGTCCTGGGAGATATCGTCGGCGTCCAGTACTACACCGCCGGGCGCGTTCGGGTTGTCGCGGATGATGTCCGCCACCTGGTCCAGCAGCGAAAATGGTTCGTATTCCTCGGCCTGTAGCCAGCGCAGCCCCTCCGGGGGAAGTTTCGGACGCGATCCGAAGGTATCGAACTCCTCCTCGGTCCACATTCGGTAGCGGGCGGCACCGTCCAATGCCTCGGGCCACTGCTGTGCCCGGGCGATGTCGTCGAGGTACGGGAAAGGTGCGAGCGGATCGGGGAAGGCGGTTCCGGTCGGCATAATCCAATCCAAATCGCCTGGCGGCCTTGCCTGTTCGCCAATCCATGCCCGCATCGTCATGCTGCCGCGAAGTACGAGTCCGTCGCCCCATTCCGAGCCGGCGATGAGTGCGAGCGTGTGGTCGAGCGCCGCGAGATGGGCCGCCGAATACGCGCAGGGGCTCTCGGGGAACTGGTGTTCGAACCGCACGACAGTGACCGTAGCAGGATCCATTATGGATCGTCCTGCCGTCACCGCACCGATTGAATACTGAGGGACGCAGTGCTGTTCGTCGCGCTCCAGCGTGACGACATCCTGCCCGGTGTGACACCACCCATGGCGACCGCGGTGCGGACCAGATGCGACTGGTCGGAGAATCCGGTGCGGGCGGCGATTTCGGCGGTGGGGTAGAACGGCATTTGCAGTACGGCTTCACGCAGCCGATGCCAGCGGCGCAGCGTCGTCAGCGAGCCGCCGAGCGCCCGCGTCGAGATCTGGCGCAGCCGCCGCGGCGAGAGCCCGACGTCGGCTGCCAGTTGTTCGAGACATGGACCGTCGTCGAGGAGGTCGAGCACACGCTGGAGCCGGAGATCGAGGGTTTCGGTCGCGCCGAGCGCGCGGTTCAGGGCGGCGCGCAGCCGGGGCGGCTCGAGGTCGGTGCCGGTGCTCGCGATCAGACGGCGGACCTGGGTGCGATCGAGCGGGTGAATCCGCGGGCGACCGGCCGCCGAGAGCCGATAGGGGTCGATCCACAGCGAGATGTATCCGGCGGGGTAGCAGATCCCGCGCATGATGCCCGGCGCGATAAGAACGCCCGGTGCGGTGGTGACGATGCCTCGGTCATCGGTCGCCACGACCGGCTCGTCCGAGGAGAGCACCAGCTGCCAGGCCGGGTGGCGGTACGGGTCGGGCGCGGCTTCGGCTGCCTCGGCGATGCAGGCGAATTCGGCGCAGACCGCCACGAAGGTGGTGTTGCCGTTTCGTTCAAGACGCCAGGACCGCGGCTCCTCGATCATTCGTCCATGCTCGCACCACCGCGGGCCGCCACTCCACAGCGCGACGTGGTGACGCTCGCCTCGTACGCGGGCACCGACCCAGGAAAGGCCCCCTGAATGAGAATCCCGAATTCCGTGTACACCGCGCAGCCCTGGCGGATCCACGAAATCGCCCCGGATTTCACGGTCGAGGATGTGTGGGCGCTGCCGACCCCCGGCGGACCCGGCGAACTCCCACGGCTGGTGCGGCTCTTCGCGACCCGGGACGAGGACGCTGGCGAAGCCCCCGGTATCTACCGCATCCTCTTCGCGATCCGCTGGAAGCTCGGCGGATTGCTCGGCTGGGACAAACCCGACACCGGCGTCGGCACCCGCGTGCGGACCCTGCGCGATCGGCTGCCCGACGACCTGCGCGACGGTCCGCGCGGCCCGGATCCCGACTCCGTGCCGTTCACTTCGATCTACCAAACAGATACCGAATGGGCCGCCGAAATGGCCAACAGCACGGTGCACGGCGTCATGCACATCACCTGGGTTCCCGACGGTTCCGGCGGCTACCACGGCCAAATGGCCGTACTGGTCAAGCCCAACGGAGTGTTCGGGAAGGCCTATATGGCCGCCATCCTCCCGTTCCGCTACATCCTCGTCTACCCGGCCCTGATGCGCATGATCGGCCGCTCGTGGAAACGGCAGGCGGCGCAACAGAACGCGGGATGACGGCGGCGCCGGAATCGCGGCCTCGGGCCCGAGCGCTCGGGCCCGA
>NZ_JBFAHV010000031.1:0-85649 GCF_040654375.1 Nocardia sp. NPDC050710
ACCCCACGCTGCCCACCGGTCGCCAATCAGCGACCGGAAACCCAATCCGAAACCGAACACGCCCGGCCGACGGCCGAGCGAAAGATCGAGGCTAGACCTGGCCGACAACGAAACGGCAGTCGAAGTGCCGATGAAGCGGAGGACTTTTTACGGTGCAGTACCTTCGAAATGAGTGGACAACTTGGGTAGAGCTTTTCCACGGATGCAAGAAACAAGCTTTTCACCTGGAGGCCAGGGACTCCTACGCTGTTCCACAAGAATCCGAGCGATTCCGTCGATTCCTCGACGGCGAACGTCCGATAGTTGACGACTACAAGAACGATTGGGTCGACCTTGTCCAGGAAACAACCGGACGAGGCGTGATGATGAGCCGCATAAGAGTGGTCACGGTCCCACACACCGACTATCAGCGGTGGCTCTTGTCGGTAACCGGGAGCAACGTCGATGCTGGCGAGGATATCCGGTATGTGCCGCGTCATCTCGCAGGAGAAGTGCCGCCCGATGATTGGTGGCTCATCGACAATGAGCGGGTGGTTTACAACCTGTGGGACGAGCACGGGTCGCAGGCGGAAGCGGTAGCCGCAACCACCGATCCCCGGATTATCGAATACTGCCAGGGTGTAAAACAACGGCTTTGGGAGTTGGCGAGCCCATATGCCGAATATGTCGATAACGCTCACATTCGGCAGTGACCGGGGTTGACGAAGCGCGAGAAGCTCTCGGGGCGCAACTCCGGGAGCTTCGCCGCAGGGCCGGACTGTCCGGCCGGAGGCTTGCCGAGTTGTCCGGCTGGCATGAGTCGAAAGTCTCCAAGATCGAGTACGGACGAATCAAACCGTCTGACGCTGATATCCATGCCTACTGCGAGCACACAGACGCATCCGACCAGCTTGCGGACCTTCTAGCCACCCTCCACAACATAGACAGCGCTTATCTGGAATGGCGGCGTATTCTCGCTACCGGTATGAAACGTCGGCAGCAGAAATCAGTGAAGCTCGAAGCGGAGGCAAGAAATCTCCGCGTCTATACCACACAGGTGGTGCCCGGCCTACTTCAAACAGCCGAATATGCGGAAGCATTACTCAGGCCGCATATCGAGTTCTACCAAATCCCTGACGACTTAGAGGAGGGGGTATCCAAGCGAATGGAACGACAACGCATCCTCTACCAGCGCGATCACCTTTTCCACTTCCTCGTAAGCGAACAATCGCTCCATACGACGGTCGGGAATGATGATGTAATGAGAGGCCAACTCGATCGGCTCGGGTCAATTATCGGAATGCCACGGATCACGATAGGGATCATTCCGGCTACAGCCGAAGCCCTGATAGTTTCGACCAGTTTCGTCATGTTCGATAATCGCATGGTAATGGTGGAGGGAACAGCGGCGGAGCTGACAATTACTCAGCCTCGAGAAATAGCGATCTACGGACGCGCTTTCGATATCTTGGCTCGCCAATCTGTGACCGGCGAAGCTGCGCGTACGCTGATCAACGCAGCGCTCGACCGGCGACAGTCCCGGAAATGACAAAGCCGGGGCCTCCGGCCGAGCAGCGCCCCCTGCGAGCGGGACACCGTTCCGGCATGGTGGCGGGATCCGCTACCATGAGACCACTGCCCTCGTCGATGGCCCCGATGCGCCGCGAAGCATCGTTGCGATGAATCTCATTCTCTCCCTTGGGAAGGGTCTTCCCATTCACTCATGACGGCCGCGCGGATTCGCACCCGCCCCGAATTGCGCAGGCAACGCAGGCAACGCGCGCACGGCTGCTGGAATCATCTGTTCGCCGCCCCGCTGTGGCCCAAACACGGCGCCAATCTCGGCACACTGCTGCGCACCTGCGACGCGGTGGGCGCGTGCATGGCCGTACCGCGGCGTCCGTGGGTGCCCGATGCCCTCGCCCACGGCAACACCCTGCGCAAGCGGCAATGCGTGCACTGGATCGATGGCCGCGTCGACCGCTGGCTGGAACGTCAGCGCGCGGGGGGTTCCGCACTCCTCGGCGTCGAACTCACCGACGAATCCATTCGGCTCGCCGACCTGGAACCCGCGCACAAGCGCACCATCATGGTGCTCGGCCACGAAACCGACGGGATACCACCGGAAGGGCTGGAATACCTCGACCGCACCGTCGAGATACCGATGGTCGGTACCGGCCACAGTCTCAATGTCGCGGTGGCCGGGAGTCTGGTCCTCTACAAGCTCGCGGGGCTCTGCTGAACGCCACATGCGCGGGGCCGTCGGCGTCAGCGGCGGTGCGTGACGCCGATCCCATCAGTGTCGGTGGGTGTCGCTACAGTCGCGGGCCATGAACCCAGCAACGGCCATGGTCGCCGAGATCGTGGGTGGGATCGCAGCCTTCGACGACCTCGAGCGGGCACATATCGACACGACACTGGCCTGGCTGGCGTCGACCGACGATGTGTTCCGGCGCGCGAAACCCGCGGTGCCGCCCCGGCATCTGGTTTCCTACGTGGTGCTCGTCGATCCCGATGCGGGCGCGGTCTTCCTCGGCAGACACCTGCTCGCTGGGCTCTGGTTGCCCACCGGCGGACACCCCGACCCCGGCGAGCATCCCCTCGCGGCGGCGCGCCGAGAGGCAGGCGAAGAGCTGGGCATCGACGCCGAATTCGATGTCGTCGGCACCGACCCCCTGTTCCTCACCGTCACCACCACCATCGGCGCACACGCCGGCCACGAGGACGTCAGCCTCTGGTATGTGATCCGCGGCGACCGAACCCGCGAATACACCCTCGACCCCCGCGAATTCAGCGCGGGCCGCTGGTGGGATATCGACCGCTTCGCCGTCCCCGAATCCGACCCCCACTTCGCCCGCTTCCTCGCCAAACTCGATTCCGCACTCCGCGGTACCACCGCGCAAGGCTGAGCGGACCCATGCGATCCGTGCGCAGTCCGTCGCGTCGGGCCAACCGGCTCGAACGTGGGCCAGACCGGGCCGACAGCCGCGAAGGCCGTACCGGAGTAGATTGCGAGTGTCGCACTCCCCCAATCGAATCGAGGGCTCGCCATGACCGACCCGCAGCTCCTGGAGGCGCGGCGACGCGAGCTCCTCGCGCAGTTGGCCGAGTTACGCCGCGCACTCGGAGACCTGACCGACGACTACCGCGCGCTTCCATCGTCGGGCCTGCTCCTCGACACCGATGGCATCGGCGCACTCACCACCCCGGCCTACTGCGTCGCGGGTGCCAGGGAAGTCTTCGAAGAGGCCATGATCGAACTGGACGCGGCACACGACGCCCTCGACCGCGCGGGCACCTACACCACACGCCTACACGTGCCCGTCTTCGATTGACCGACGCCGAATTCTTATCTGCGAACCGGCCTCACAACTCGCGCCCGCACTGATCAATCGCGACGATGATCGCTCGGCACCTATTCGATGCCCCGGCACAGGCCCGCGAGCTCCAATGCCGCGAACACGGCCACCACGAGGGCTCCGATCAGGAAAAAGGCGATCCCGAGGGCGGTGAGGTCCAGTGCACCGGAGCATGCCAACACCACCATCCCCACGGCGCACAACGCGTTGACGCCCACCACCGCGCTCGCGTGCCGCGGGGAGATCCGCGGGTAGCCCGCGATCAGCAGCAATGCGAGGGCGCCGCCGAGCATGGCCACCCCGAACGGCACCGACCAGGTCGTCGGCAGTCCGAGCGGGTCGCTCAGTGGTGCGGCGCAGGCCAGCAGTACCGCACCGAACGTGCCGGTCCCCCAGCCGTCCAGGCGCAGCGCCGTACGCAGGCCGAGCGTGGGGCGGGTGGCGATCGCGGTGCTCATATCCAACTCCTGGTCGATTCGTCGGGACCGTGCGGCGACCACGATGCCGGGACGAGGTGACGGTCTCAATAACCTCCGAGGTCATGGTGGCGCGCACCCGGCGGTAACTACCCTGCTCGGGTGGCACAGACGCAGGTGGAGAACGGTTCCCGGGTCGGCGCGCTACTGCGCGAATGGCGCAGGCGGCGCAGGTTGAGCCAGTTGGATCTGGCGCTGACCGCCGACACCTCGGCGCGGCACCTGTCGTATGTGGAGACCGGGCGCGCCAAACCGAGCCGGACCATGGTGCTGCGGCTCTGCGAGGCCTTGGAAGTACCGCTGCGAGAACGCAATACGCTGCTGCTCGCGGCGGACTACGCCCCCGCCTACCGCGAATCCAGTCTGGACGACGCGGATCTGGCGGCCGTCCGGTCCGCCCTGGACACCATGCTCACGGCGCACGAACCGTATCCGGCGGTGGTGGTGGATCGACTGTGGAATGTGGTGACCGGCAATGCCGCCATGGCGGTGCTGATGGACGGCGTCCCCGACCACCTGCTCCTGCCGCAGCCGAACGTGTATCGGCTGGTGTTGCATCCGGAGGGGCTGTCCGGGCGGCTGGCCAATCTGGGCCAGGTGCGCGAACTGTTCCTGGAACGCCTGGCCAGGCAGGTCAGTGCCACCGGCGACAACCAGCTTCGGGCACTCCACGACGAGGTTTCGGACTATCCGCACCGGCCCGATCCGGCGGATGAGCAGCTGCTGGAACCGACGCCGTTCCAGGTGCCCATCAGGGTCCGGACCCCGGTCGGCGAACTGTCGATGTTCAGCACCATGGCCACGTTCGGGGCGCCCGCCGACGTCACCCTCTCCGAGCTGGCGATCGAATTGTTCTACCCCCTCAACGCATTCACCGCCGCGGCCCTGCGTGGGCGCGCGGCGGTGAATGCGTAGCTCGACGCGACGGGTAGTCGGCTCAGACGGGCCGGAATCCGCTGCCGACGCCGCCCGTGGCATTGACCGCCGCGAGGATGACGTCGATCGGCGCGAAGAAGGCCGGCGAGTGGATGGGGTTGGCGGCCGTGGCGCACGGCAGGTCGAAGCCGATGCCGGCGAGGCCGGTGAGCCTGCCCTGGTTCATGCCTACCAGACGGTCGCCGACGGTGACCGGGCCACCGGAATCGCCGGGCTTGGAGCAGGCCTGGTTGACGGTGACGCTCTCGTCGAGGTTGCCCCAGACCACGCCGCAGCCGGGGCCGCTGGTGCGCCCGTTCGAGCACACGGTGGTGCCGGGAGCGGGTGCGCCGCCGATGCCGTTGATGGTGGTGGCGCCGACACTGCGCACCGGGTTGACCTTCGCGGGATCGAATTGCAGAACCGCGAAATCCAGACCCTCCCCATTGTCGGAATAGGCCACCACGCCGACCGCTCCGGCATCCAGCGCGCTCTCCGAGGCCAGCCGCGCGCCTGCGGGCGCACAGTGCCCGGCGGTCAGGCCGACCAGCCGACCGGCATTGTCATAGCCGATGGCGGTCAGCGAGCACGCGGAATTGTTGTCGAAGATGATGCCCGAGCTGCCGCCCAGCACAACCTTCCCCGGCGCGGCCTGCGCGGCGCCCGCAACGGCGGCACCGACACCCGCGATGACGGCAATCGCGGCCGCCATCCCTCTGAATTTCACAGTAGTTACTCTCCTTCTCGAAAACCTCGGGCCGACACCCGGATTCCCCCGCGCATCAACCGCATCCACACATCATGGGGTACCGCCCCGACAATCCGCACGGCCACCGTGGGCACTTATAACACCCACTCCGATGTAGGCCACGAACTGCGCGGCTACACCTGCCCAACGGCCGGTTAACAGTTGGCTACCTCGCCATTGAGGCACCGGGCTCGATCCACAACACCGATGTGCGCTGCGTCATATTTCCACAGGGTGCGACACGCGGCCCACACCGGCTCGATCGAGCCTCGAAATGTACTACCCGCTTCGAAGGTTTCACCACCGCAGCGGAGTCGAGAAGCACCGGTCGTCGACTCTCGGGCATCCAACCGTTGTGCCGATGGCACGGACCGCGGCGCGATGCCGGTACCGATCGCCGGGAGATGGTCGGCAGTTGTACGTCCCGGCTATCAGCCCAGGTAGGAAGTGTCGTTGACGAGGCGAACGGATGATCCGCCGTCGGGGTAGAACTCGGCGATCGACAGTGAGGCCAAGTCCAGGTGGAGGCGGTACAGCAGCGACGGGCCGACGCCGAGCGCCAGCTGCAATAGCGTCTTGATCGGCGTCACGTGGCTGACCACCACCACGTTCGCGCCGGGATACAGCGCCACCAGGTCGCGGCGGGCCGCTTCGATCCGCTCGCGGACCTGATCGAAACTCTCACCGCCCGGCGCCGCGGTCGACGGATCGCCGAGCCAGCGGGCGTGCAGCTCGGGGTCCCGCTGCGCGGCTTCGACGAATGTCAGGCCCTCCCACTGGCCGAAATCGGTTTCGATGAGACTGTCGAGCATCCGCACCGGAACCCCCAGCGCCGCGCCCGCCGCCTCCGCGGTCTCCCGAGCTCGGCTCAGCGGCGAGCTCACCACGGCCGCGATATTCCCCTTGGCCGCCAGCATCTTCGCGGCGCGCGCCGCCTGCTCCCGCCCGAGCTCGGTGAGCGGCGGATTTCCCCGCCCCGAATACCGCCGCTGCACCGACAGTTCCGTTTGCCCGTGCCGCAGCAGGAGTAGCCGCGTCGGGCGGCCGACGGCGCCGGTCCAGCCCGGGGCGGTGAACTGCCCCGAACCCGTTTCGGCCGTCGCGTTCGAGGAGTCGGCACGCGAGATCGCCGCACTCGGCTCGGCTACGGCACCGGTCGCGCCATCCACCGCGCGGTGCGCACTCGACGGGTAGTCACCGTGTCCGGCGGCGCGGGCCGTGCGCACCTCGTCGACCAGGGTGGCGTCATCCATGGCCTCGTTCGCCAGGCGATCGGCGTGCGAGTTCTCGGAGCGCGGGATCCAGGTGAAGCTCACCCGGTCGAAACCAGCGACCAGCCTGCGGGCTCGGTCGGCCAGCGGAATCATGGACGCGTGCTTGACCTTCCAGCGCCCCGACATCTGCTCGACGACGAGTTTGGAGTCCATCCGCACGTCCACCGTGCGGGCGCCCAGCTCGGCCGCCGCCTCCAGCCCGGCGATCAGCCCGCGGTATTCGGCCACATTATTCGTGGCCACACCGACGAATTCGCGGCGCTCGGCGAGCACCCGCGCGTGATCGGCGTCGAAAACGACCGCGCCGTATCCCGCGGGCCCCGGATTGCCGCGCGAACCACCGTCGGCCTCGACGACGACATGCTCGTTGCTCACCCGATCTCCTCGTTCATCACCGCACTGCCAACGGCCCATGGACCCGACCGCCCTCGACCGCAATGCGCACTCGACGTCACGACCCGACCGGCCACCGGCCACGCCCGTCATTCGGCCGCCGCGCGACCACGCGCCGACTCATCTCCGGCGACGCTCCCCGGCCCGCCATACAGCGGCCGGGATGCGCGCCGGATCGGTCACAACCCCGATTCCTTGGTCCGTACCAGGATCGCGCCGCATTCGGGACAGCGCACGATGACCTCGGGTGCGGTCTTGGCGATGCGCGCGATCTCGCCGCGGTCCAGTTCGATCCGGCAGGCACCGCAGCGACGTGCCTGCAACAGCGCCGCACCGACACCGTGCTGGGTGCGCTGCCGGTCGTAGATGGTCAATAGCTCGGCCGGGAACCGATCGATCAGGCCGGCCCGGTCCTTATCGCACCGCCCCTGCGCCACGTCCAGATCCGCCAGCGCCTCGTCGCGCTGCCGCTGGGCCGCCGCGAGCTCCTCTTCGGTCTTGGTGAGGCGAGCGCCCGCGTGATCGTGATCGGAGGCGGCGGCCTCGCGACGCTCCATCACCTCGAGCAGTTCGTCCTCCAGCACCGATCGCCGCCGCTCCAAACTGCCCAGCTCGTGCTGGATTTCCGAAAGCTGCTTGGCGTTCACCGATCCCGCGGTGAGCATGTCGCGGTCGCGGTCCTCCCGCTTACGTACCGCGTCGATCTCCCCTTCCAGCTTCTTGATGTCCCGATCGAGATCATCGAGCTGGATTTCCACCGCCACGGCGGCATCCTTGTGCGCATTGCGCTCCCCCTCCAGCCGCGCCACCTCCTGCTGCTCGGGCAGCACGGTCCGGCGATGCGCGATCCGAGTCAGCTCGACGTCGACAGCGGCGAGCTGGAGCAGCTTGGCCTGGATCGGTGGTTCGACATTCAACGCGGGGAAACTCCTGAACACTATGGACGGGTGGGGAGGTATCCGGACCGCCGCGGGCGGGCGAATACCAGTGCTCAACCGTACCTCGGGTACGGGGTGATCGGGTGTGAGGCCACTCGGAGTGGATGTATACCGGGGGCCGCACCGGCGAACAGGTGAGCCCGGATCGCGTCCGCCCAGGTAGCTGACCCCGGGGCGGGAAACGAGGGAACCGGGCAATCGGTACCGCTGGACAGCTTGAGCAGCGTCGCGAGAGGGTCGGCGACGATCCGGCAGCGCACCGAATCCGGCAGGTCGGTGCCCGGCGGCAAGTCGGGCGGGCGTGGCATCCGGCATTCCGGGCACGCGCCTGGCATCCACCGGACGCGGGTGAGGGGTACGCCGGGTTCCTCCGGATGGGCCATCCCGACGGCGAGCTAGCTGCCCGTCGCGCGGGCCTTGATGGCGTCGTGAGAGATGAAGACGTCGTATTCACCGGGCGTCCCGATGACGGCGTTACCGTAAGCGGAGCGGACGAAAGGCTCGGTGTACCACTTACCTTCGCGCATATCGGCGAAGAAGTCCTGATCGTCGCCGTTGACGAAGATCTGGTTCTGGGTCGTCGCGACGCCGTCGAGGCGCTGGCCGTACAGGCGGGTGACGCGATAGCCGGAGTGGAAGCCGAGCGCGTTCACCCATGGCTCCAGCTCGACGATATTGGCCTGTAGCGCCCACAGGTCGCCCTGTACCCGGTACGTCTGCCTGCGCTCCGGGTGGTCGTCGTCACCGTAGAGGGTGAGGTCGACCTCCAGCTGATGCTCCTGCCCGGCAACCTCTTTCACCACCACATGCGCGGCCTTGATCTCTCCGCTCAATCCGAGGTAGGTCTGTAGCAGCGTCGCCACCCAGAGCAATCCCACCGCGATGATGAGCAGTACGAGTCCACCCGCACCCCGCCCGAGCAGCACCCGCGGTCCGACCTTGCGCACCATTACCAGCGCCGAAATCAGCAGCGCCACCGCGATCAGGATGAGCAGAATCAGGCCGATCTGCACGAACCCGAAGTCCACCGGGTAGTTCATGCGGTAGTTGTACCCGGTCGGCGGCATTCGATTCGGGTGAACCGCGCGACACACCGGCAACAACCGCGACACGCGGATCGGTATGCCGTCGGCGACGCACGGCCGAACGCAAAGATCTTGCGGTGGACGAGAAGTGGTGGTGGACCGGTAGCTAGAACTTCACCATCGGCGCCGGGTCGAGGGGATGGCGCACGGCCGCCGCGGCCGCGAGTCGGACCAGCTTCCGGTGGAATCCCGAACTGGGGAAGGCCCGGCGAACCGCACGATAGTCACCGGATGGAATACCGAATCGGAGGACGCCACTGGAGAAGTCCACCGTGTCCGCTTTGCGGAACAGTTCGATGGGCGAGAGCGGCTCCCCCGCCGGGCGCAGCTTGTGGTGATCATCGATCATGGTGGTCACCAATGGGATCCGGTCCTCGTGACCGGACTCAGTGAGCCACTGCCGCGCCCGCTCGATCGAGGGCGGCAGATAGTCCCAGGTACCGTCGCTCCAGATGCCGAGGTCGTGGAACGCCGCGGCGACAATGAATTCGAGACGGCCGCTGGGCAGTTCGGCCTCGCCGCCACCGGCCCGCAGATGCAGCAGGTCCGCGACCTGTACGACGCGGATCGCATGATTCAGATATCCGCGGTGATCCGCGCCCAACGCCGAACCCCAGTCCTCCAGGATCTCCGCGATCGCGGTCGCCGCGCCGTCATTCACCGTCAGTTCCATCGACACCAGCCTCTTAGGTTCGGCGATCCGCTCGGGTCCGGGCGGTGACGGGCGCCATCCGAGCCCACCCTGCCATGTGCCCATGCCGTCGTGTGTGACGGGCTCACGCCGAGCCGGAACGGACCAGGCGCAATCCCACGTCATCGACCCGGAACGTCGGGTGACTGCGGCGGCGCACCGACGCCCGGCAACTCCAGTGTTCGTCGAACCAGCCGCCGCCACGCAACACCCGGTAGCCGCCGTAGACCTCCGCGTCGTAGATATCCCAGCACCACTCCCACACCGAGCCCAGCATGTCGTACAGGCCCCACGCATTCGGCCGCTTGCCGCCGACCTCGCGCAATCGACCCTCGGAATTGCCCCGGTACCAGGCGATTTCATCGAGCTCGCCATATCTGGGGCCGGACGTACCCGCTCGGCAGGCGAGTTCCCACTCCGCCTCGGTCGGCAGCCGATAGCCGTCCGCGGCGCGATTCCACTCGACGTGATCCGACGCGGCGTCCAGGCGGTACGCCGGATCGCGGCCCTCGCGGCGAGACAGCGCATTGCAGAACCGGATCGCGTCCGGCCAGGAGACGCTCTCGACGGGCAGCCGCCCGCCCCGCGCCACGCTCGGCCACTCCCCGGTGACCTCCGCGTAGAGCGCCTGGGTAACCGGGAACGCCCCGATCCGATAAGCCCCGACCGCGACCTCCCAACGCCGCTGAGTCCGCCGATCCGACAGCGTCACCGGCCCCGCGGGTACGGCCACCATCGCATCGTCCGCAGTCGCATCCACGAGTAGGAAATCCTACCGGCGCCGCCGTTCGCCGGATATTCGCTCCTGTTCCTGTGGGCAGCCCGATGCCCGGCGGGGTCAGTCCGTGCCGGTGACCGTCCACGGGTCGGTCCGCAGGAACGAAACCCGGGTGTCCAGCTCGGGCAGCGCGTTTCGGACTATCCCCTCGGCTTGGGCGCACCATGGGAATTCGGTGGCCCAGTGGGCGGCATCGACGAGGGCGGGGCCGCCGGCGCGCAAGTGTTCGTCGGCCGGGTGGTGGCGCAGATCGGAGGTGACGTAGGCGTCGACCCCGAGCCGGGACACCGCGCCGAGGTAGGAGTCACCCGCGCCACCGCAGACCGCGACGCGCTCGATCATCCGGTCCGGGTCCCCCGCGGCGCGCACACCCCACACCGTCTGCGGCAGGGCGGCGCGGACGCGGGAGGTGAAGGCGCGCAATGTTTCCGGTTCCGGCAGTACACCGACCCGGCCGATGCCGAGGCCGGAGGGCAGCGGTGCGCGTTCGGTGACGTGGTAGGCGGGATCCTCGTAGGGGTGGGCGACGTGCAGAGCCGCCAGCACGGCCCGACGGGCCGCGGGCGGTGCGATGACCTCGATACGGTCCTCGTCCACCTGCTGGAGCTCGCCGATCGTGCCGATGGCCGGGTCGGCGCCGGACATCGGACGGAACTGGCCGGTGCCAGGTACCCGCAGGGCGCAGTCGTGGTAGTTCCCCGTGCCGCCCGCACCGGCCGCGAACAGCGCCGCCAGCATCGCATCGGTGTGTGTGCGCGGCACCTGGACCACCCAGTTGTCCACGGCGACGGTGGGTTTCGGATCGAGTGGGCCGGTGACGATGAGGCCGAGCGCCGCCGCCAGCGCATCGGAGACGCCGGGGTCGGCGGAATCGGCGTTCGTATGCGCTGAGAACAGCGCGCATCCGGAGCGGATCAGCCGGTGCAGCAGTGCGCCCTTCGGCGTATCCGCCGCCACCGTATCCACCCCGCGCAACAGCAGCGGATGGTGCACGACCAAGGCGTGTGCCCGCCAGTCGATGGCCTCGTCGACCACCGCCGCGGTCGCATCCACCGCGAACAGCACCCGGGTCACCTTGTCCGCCGGATCACCGCACACCAACCCGACCGAATCCCACGACTCCGCCAACTTCGGCGGATAGGCCGTGTCCAGCACCCCGATGAGCTCCGCCAGCGTCGTCATCCCTCGTCTCCTTCCGATTCGCCTACCCCGCACAAACATCCGCGGATACTCCGCGCGATGAGACGCCCGCGGTCGTCTCGATTCCCGACCGGTGCGCCACTACGACGCGATAGGGACCGGCCGCGCCGCACCGGCTCCGGCACGATCACACCCCCGCCGCGCGGATCGCCGCCACCAATCGGTCCACCTCCGCCGCCGAACGAACCGCCACCCGCAGGTGGTCCGGACCGAGCCCGGGGAAGGTGTCGGCCCGGCGAACCGCGATCCCTCGACCCACCACATGTTTGCGGAGCAGTTCGCCGTCGGGGACACGCAGCAGGAGGAAGGGTCCGTGGGCGGGAGTGTGTACGTGGATACCGAGGGCTGTGAGTCGGTCGACCATCGCGGCACGGTTCTCGGCGATGACGGCGGCCCGCTCTTGCGCCGCCGCGACCGCCTCCGGTTCGGCGGTCGCGGTGATCGCCTCGAGTTGCAGGGCGCCGAGCGGCCAGTGGGCGCGGCCGTGGTTCAGGCGGGCGAGCAGGCCGGGGTCGCCGAGGACATATCCGCAGCGCAGGCCCGCCAATGCCCAGGTCTTGGTCAGACTGCGCAGGACGAGCAGGTCGGGGGTGGCGGCACGGGCCACCGATTCCGGCTCGCCGACCACGGCGTCGGCGAAGGCCTCGTCGACCACGACGACGCGACCCGGGCGACGCAGGGCGCGCACCGTGTCGGCGGGGTGCAGCACCGAGGTGGGGTTGGTGGGGTTGCCGAGCACCACCAGGTCGGCTTCGGCGGGTACGGCGGCCGGGTCGAGGTGGTAGGGCGGCTCGAGTACGACGCGGGTCACCGGGATGCCCGCCTCGCGCAACGCCAACTCGGGTTCGGTGAACGACGGATGGATCACGGCGGCCAGCCGGGGCGCGAGTTTCGGCACCATCGCGAAACCCTCGGCCGCGCCCGCCAGCAGCAATACCTCGTCGGGGGTGCGGCCGTGCCGGGCCGCCACGGCGGTGCGCGCGGCGAGATCGGCGGCGGCGCTCGGATAGCGACCGAGATCATCGAGGCGGGCGGCGAGCCGGGCGCGCAACCACTCCGGCGGCGCGCTGCCCTGCACATTCACCGCGAAATCGAGCATGCCCGGGTATACGTCCACATCGCCGTGGTGGCGCAATTTCGCGTGATCGACGGTGTCGGAGGGCACAAGTCCACACCCTACGTGGCGGCGTAGTAGTGGTACCGGCCAGAATGGCTGTCGTGGGTGAGCTGCACATATCGTTCGTCTGTACCGGCAACATCTGCCGATCGCCGATGGCGGAGAAAATGTTCGCGCACCATCTGAGCGAGGCCGGACTCGCCGATCGGGTGCGGGTGAGCAGCGCGGGCACCACCGGCTGGCATATCGGCGACGACGCCGATCCGCGCACCACCGCGACATTGCGCAAGTACGGCTATCCGATCGGGCATGAGGCGGCGGCGCTCGGCGCGGACCATCGCGATGCCGATCTGCTCATCGCACTCGACCGCGGCCACGAACGCGAACTGGCCCGCCTCGGCATCCCCTCCGACCGGCGCAGGCTGCTGCGCAGCTTCGATCCCGATGCCGACGGACCCGATGTGCCGGATCCCTACTACGGCGGCAGCGCCGATTTCGAGCTGGTGCGCGATCAGATCGAGGCCGCCATCCCCGGCCTGCTGGACTGGGTGCGCGAGGTGCTCGGCGAACCCGAGCCCGACGGGCGGCCGTAATGCGCCGTCTCGCCTTTCTGCTGCGCCCCAGCTGGCTCATCCTGGCCGTGCTGGTGGCAGCCTTCGCCTACCTGTGTTTCACGGTGCTGGCGCCGTGGCAGCTCGGCAAGAACACCGCCACCTCGCATCGCAATCAGCTGATCGCGGATTCGGTGCGCGCCGACCCGGTCGACATCACGACGGTGCTCGACGGAACCGGCCCCGACACCCACAACGAGTGGCGACGAATCACCGCCGCGGGCAGCTACCTGCCGAACTCCACCGTGCTGGTACGGCTTCGACATCTGGACGGCGCACCAGGCTATGCGGTGCTCGCCGCCTTCCAACTCACCGACGGCCGCATCCTGCTGGTGGACCGCGGCCTGGTAGCCGGTGTCGACGGCACCGCGCGCCCGCCGCGGATCCCCGACCCACCCGCCGGACCGCAACGTCTCGACGGCCGCGTCCGCATGTCGGAGAGCATCACCCCCGGCAAGGATCCGCTGACCCAGGACGGCTACCGGCAGGTCTATTCGATCGACACCACCCAGGAGGCGGGCGTCCTCGAGGTGCCGCTCACCGCCATCCCCGCCGGTGAACGCGGCGGCTATCTCCAGCTGTCGGAGAACCAGCCCGGCGCCTTCACCCCCACCCCGCTCCCCCAGCTCGACGCGGGCCCCTACCTGTCCTACGGCCTGCAGTGGCTGGCCTTCGGCATCATGGCGCCGCTCGGACTCGGGTATTTCGTGTACGCCGAGATCCGCGAACGCCGTAGGGAGAGGGCCGCTCGATCCGGTCCGCCCCCGGCCGAATCCTCCGTCACCGAGCCTGCGACGCCCGCCTCGGGCGCGGCGGAAACCCCGGCTTCACCCGAGGCCCGCCTGGCCGACCGCTACGGACGCAACCGCTCCTGACGGATACGCGCAACCGCCGCCCGCCGGGGCCACACCACGGCACATCCGGCCGCGACGAGCACCGCCGCGGCCTGGACCGCCTCGGACATGCGCACCGCGCGGCGCAGATCCGGAACCGTCGGGGCGGGGCCGTCACCGAGTGTGGGGCGTAATTCGATGCCGTATCGATAGTGGGTGCGCCCGCCGAGGCGAATGCCGAGCGCGCCCGCCATGGCGGCCTCGACGACTCCCGCATTGGGGCTGGGATGTTTGGCGGCATCGCGGCGCCAGGCGCGCAGTACGGCGGCGGGACGGCCCCCGACCACCGGGGCCAGAGCGGCGGTGAGTAAGCCGGTGACGCGCGCCGGGATCAGATTGGCCAGGTCGTCGGTACGGGCGGCGGCCCAACCGAAGCGGCGGTAGCGGTCGTCGCGGTAGCCGATCATGGCGTCGAGGGTGTTGATCGCCCGGTAGCCGAGCAGGCCCGGCACCCCGGCGATCGCGCCCCACAGCAGCGGCGCGACCGTCGCGTCGGCGGTGTTCTCGGCGATGGATTCCAGTGCGGCGCGTGCCAATCCGTCCGCGTCGAGTACCTCGGGGTCGCGGCCGCAGAGCGCCGGCAGCAGCGCGCGGGCCGCGGTCACGTCACCGGATTCCAACCGATCCGCCATCTCCCGCCCGGTGCGAGCCAAACTGCGTCCGCCGAGCACCGTCCAGGTGGCGAGCGCGGTCCCGACCATCCCGGCGCGACGCACGGCGAACCCGAGCCCGACGACAGCTCCCACCGCAACCACTTCGTGCACGACGCCCGCGGACCGCCGATCCGCATACGTCCTGATCTCCAACGCGCTTGCCGCCGATCCGAATCCGGCCACCGGATGCCACCGCCGCGGATCCCCGAACGCCCGATCGAGCGCGAACCCGAGCACCAACCCCACCGCGGTCGATTTCCCCGTCTGCACCCGGCGAGGGTAGCCGAGTCTCCGGCCCCGCCCCCACTCACCGCGGCATCGGGCGGGCGACTCAGGCTCGCGCCGGATGCGGTGGGAATGAAACCGACTGGCGCACGGTAGAACAACAGCATGAGACTCGACGATGCCGCTCGCGCACTCATCGGCGCCGGCGCCGATGCCACGCTGGTGACGCTCAATCCCAACGGGAGTCCACAGGTCAGTGTGGTGTGGGTGGCACTGCAATCGACATCGGAGGGCGATGAGCTCGTCACCGCGCACTTGGGCGAATACCAGAAGGTCCGCAATGTCCGGCGTGACGGACGAGTGGCGGTGACCATCCTGTCTTCCGAACGCGGCGACATCATGCGGCCGTACCTGTCGATCACCGGCACCGCCCGCGTCGTCGAGGGCGGTGCGCCGGAACTGCTCGCGGAACTGGCCGAAACCCTCGCCAGCCCGGACGCGGACTTCCCGCCGGATAACGCGCCCCCCGGCTTCCTCACCCGCATCCGCATCGAAAGGGTCGGCGGCATCGGTCCCTGGACCTCCTGACAGGCTGCTGATACCGGCCGCATGAGGATTCATGCGTGCCGGGCTCGGCCAGTGAGTCAGCTCCCGGTGGCTGGGACCGTGCCGGTTCCGGCGGAGACCGGGTGTCACACTCGTGGCCCCGGCGTCGTCATTCCGATGACGCACTAGACAGACCCGCCCTCCGGGGCCGCGTGACCGAATGGTGGTTGCAGTGACATCCGACAAGCCCTCCGAACCCGTCGACACCGCCGAACTGGCTCGGCAGTTCGAAGAGCATCGTCCCTACCTGCGCAGGCTTGCCTACAGCACGTTGGGCAGCCTCTCCGACGCCGACGATGTGGTGCAGGAGGCATGGCTGCGGCTGCAACGTCAGCACGAGGCAGGCAAAGCGGATGAGATCGACAATCTGCGGGCCTGGCTGACCACCGTCACCGGGCGGCTGGCCCTGGATTACCTGGGTTCGGCACGGGCCCGCCGGGAACAGTATGTCGGCGAATGGCTGCCCGAACCGGAGGTCACCAGCTGGGACGATCCGGCCGACCGGATCACCCAGGACGAGCGGGTCACCACCGCGCTGCTGGTGGTGCTCGAGTCACTGTCCCCGGCCGAACGCACCGCCTTCGTACTCCAGGACGTCTTCGGCATGAGCGGGCCCGAGGTGGCCGAGGTAGTCGGCCGCACCCCGGCCGCGGTGCGCCAGCTCGCCTCCCGCGCACGCAAGCGGGTCGAGGACGGCACACCCCGGTTCCCCGCGTCGGCCGACGAGCAGGAGAAGGTCGTTTCGGCGTTCTCGCTGGCCTGGCGTTCGGGTGACCTGAGCGCGCTGCTCGGTGTGCTCGACGCCAATGTCAGCCTCACCGCGGACGGCGGCGGCAAGGTGCCCGCGATCCGGCAGCCGGTGCACGGCGCCGAGCTCATCGCGAAGATGCTGCTCGGCTGGTACCACGCTCCGTCGGCCAAGGGCGCGTGGGGACGCGCGGTACTGGTCAACGGCCAGCCCGGTCTGGTGGTCTTCGACGGCACCCACACCGGTGTCTTCGATTTCACCATCGACGCGGGCCGCATCGTCGCCATCAACGTCATCCGCAACCCCGACAAACTGCACGACCTTCCGACCAGCGGAGCCCCCGACTGGTACCTGAGCGCGGAGCCGGAGACGGAGTAGGCGGCCGCACCGCCCTCACCCAGCGAGGCCGACCGGATGTGGCGCCGAATAGCCGTGCGCCGCCGCGACTTCCGCCGACAGCAGGCGTCCGCTGTGGGCGGTCAACCCGTGCGCCAGATCCGGATTCGCCGCGCACGCCTCGCGCCACCCCCGGTCGGCGATCGCACGCACGTATGGTCGCGTCGCATTGGTCAGGGCCACGGTCGAGGTGTGCGGCACCGCACCGGGCATGTTGGCCACGCAGTAGTAGAGCGAATTCGCGACGCGGAAGGTGGGATTCGCGTGTGTGGTCGGGCGCGAACCGGCGAAGCAGCCACCCTGATCGATGGCGATGTCGACCAGGACCGAGCCGGGGCGCATCTGCGCGACGAGTTCCTCGGAGACCAGCTTCGGCGTTCGCGCACCCGGTACCAGTACCGCCCCGATGACCAGGTCGGCGGCGAGCACGGCCCGCTCGATCTCGACCGGATTCGACGCGAGCGTCGCTATCCGGCCGTGGAATCGGGCATCGAGCTCACCCAGCCGGGCCAGGTTGGTGTCGAGCACGGTCACCCGGGCACCCATCCCAGCGGCCACCGTCGCGGCATTGGTTCCGGCCACACCGCCGCCGAGCACCACCACATCGGCGGGCCGAACGCCGGGCACACCGCCCAGTAGCACTCCGGCACCGCCCAGCGGGGCCATCAGGTGGTACGCGCCCACCTGGGTGCCGAGCCTGCCCGCGACCTCGCTCATCGGTGCCAGCAGCGGGAGCGAACCGTCGGCGGCGCGCACCGTCTCGTAGGCGATCGCGGTGATACCGGAGCGCAGAATCGCGTCCGTGCACTCGCGCGATGCGGCCAGGTGCAGATACGTGAAGAGAACCTGCGACTTACGCATCCGCGGATACTCCGACGCGATCGGCTCCTTCACCTTCAGTAACAGGTCCCCCTCCCACCACACCTGCTCGGCGGTGGGAACCAGCCGCGCCCCCGCCGCGGCGTACTCGGCGTCGGCGAATGCCGACCCGACCCCGGCGCCCGCCTCGATCAGCACCTCGTGCCCGAGCCGGACCAGTTCCCCGGCGCCCGCCGGCGTCAGCGCGACCCGAAACTCCTGTTCCTTGACCTCCCGCGGAACTCCGATCCTCATAACGCCATCGTGGACCACCCGCGCCCGGTTCGCCACGAGGGCGCGCCCGGCAAACCTCCGGCCGGAGCGGACACTCACGCGCGCATTTGCACGAAACCTGCCGATCAACGCGAAGAATGTCCGCCTGGACCGGGACGGTCCGGTCGTCAGATCGAGATCGCCTGCCCCGCAGGCGGAATACGCAACTGATGCCCCCGGCCCGCGTACTCGAACATGCGGCCGAGGTGGTCGAGCGTTTCGCTGAAGTGCCCCCATCCCTCGGCGTGCACCGGAACGACGATCGCGTCGCCGAGCACTTCCGCGGCCGCGACGGCGGTCCGCGCGTTCAGCGTGACGTCGCTGTCCCCGAAGATTCCGATATTGGCGGCGCCGACGAAGAGGATCGCGATATCGATGCGGCCGATCCGGTCGACGATCTGCGCGACGATGTCGACCGAAGCGTTGTCGCCGGATACGTACACCGTCGGCTCCCCCTCGGCCTGTAGGACGAATCCGGCCACCACGCCGCTGATGGGTTCGCTGCCTTCCGGCCCGTGCTGGGCGGGCACCGCGGTCACCAGCGTCTCGCCGATGGTGACCGTCTCCCACTTCTCCAGGCCGCGCACGCCGTCGATCCGACCGGCGGCGTCCGGTGTGGAGAGCACGGTGTCGACGGTGCCGAGGAAGGCGCGGCCGGAGGTGTCGAGGTTATCGGCGTGCTGGTCGTGCGAAAGCAGTACTACGTCGACCGGCCCGACCTGGTCGGCGGACACCGCGGGGCCGCTGAGCTTGTGCAGCGTGACGGGCCCCGGGTAGTCGCCGGGTGCATCGAACGTCGGGTCGGTGAGCCAGGTCAGGCCCGCGTAGCGGAACCGAAGGGTGGGTCCGCCGATGTGGAGGGCCTCGAGGGTGGTGCGTTCGATCGTCTCGGTCATGACGTTGATCTTGGTGGGGATCGAGCGCGGATACCAGTGGCCCGAAGGTCACCTAGCGCTAAGATCGGGCCATGCGCACCGTGGCCGTCCTCGCATATGAGGGCATCAGTCCGTTCCACCTGTCCGTACCGTCGCTGGTTTTCGGCCGCATCGGCGCCGAGGGTCGAGCTCCCTACGAGGTGCGGGTGTGCGCCGAAAGGGCCGGAACCCTCACCACCCCGGCCGGTTTCGACATCGGCGTCAAGCACGGCCTGGCAACCTTCGAATGGGCCGAGACCATCGTGATCCCCAGTTGGATTCGCGGCGCGGGCATCTCCGATGATCTGCGCGCCGCCCTGCACGACGCCCACGGGCGCGGAACCCGCATCGTCGGGCTGTGCCTCGGCGCCTGGGCCGTCGCGGCCAGCGGTCTGGCCGACGGACGCGAGATCACCACGCACTGGTCCGCCGCTACCGAACTGGCCCGCGCCTACCCCGCGGTCCGGGTGCGCGCAGACACGTTGTGGTCGGATCTCGGCGACATCATCACCTCGGCGGGCGTCGCCGCCGCCCTCGACTGCTGCCTGCACCTGGTTCGCCACGACCTGGGCAGCCGGGCCGCCACCGAACTGGCTCGCGCCCTGGTGACCGCGCCGCATCGCAGCGGATCCCAGGCCCAGTACATTCCGGTGGCCATCCCCGATGCCGCCGACGACGATCCCATCGAACACGCAATGGTCTGGGCCCGAACGCATCTCGGCGATCCGATCGACCTCGACCACTGGGCGCGCATCGCCCTGATGTCGCGGCGCACCTTCACCCGGCGCTTCCGCGATCGCACCGGCAGCAGCCCCCAGCAGTGGCTGCTGCACCAGCGCACCGACCGCGCCCGGCTACTGCTCGAATCCACCGACGACACCATGGACCGCATCGCCGCCGATACCGGGTTCGGTACCGCCGTCAGCCTGCGACACCATTTCCACCGCATCCTCGGCACCAGCCCGGCCGCGCACCGCAACTCGTTCCGGCCTGCTCACGCGGCAGTGGGAGGCGGTCGGGAGGCTGCCGCACGGGCCGCACCGCGGGGTCGCTAGGTTGCCAAGCATGATGATTGAGGTCGGCGGAGTTGCGCCGAAGATCGATGAGAGCGCCTGGATCGCGCCCAACGCGACCGTGATCGGACGGGTGCATCTGGCCGCGGAGGTCAGCATTTGGTACGGCGCGGTGCTGCGCGCGGACCTGGAGGACATCACCGTCGGCGCCCGGACCAATATCCAGGACGGATGTGTCCTGCACGCCGACCCCGGCTTCGCGCTGACCGTCGGCTCGGGCGTTTCGGTGGGGCACAACGCGATCCTGCACGGCTGCACGGTCGGCGACGATGTGCTGGTCGGTATGGGCGCGACAGTGCTCAACGGCGCCGTGATCGGCGCGGGCAGCCTGATCGCCGCCAATGCGCTGATTCCGGAGGGCGCGCAGATCCCGCCGGGTTCGCTCGTCGCGGGCGTGCCGGGCAAGGTGCGCCGCGAATTGAGTGAGGCCGAGCGGGACGGAATCCGGCTCAACGGCACGGTATACCTGCACAACATGGCCAACCATCGGGGCGCGCGGATAGTGTGAGACATCGCACACCGATCAAGCGTCCAGTAGGAACGGCTGATAACATTTTGCCTGCATGCCCGGCGTCCCGGGGGCTCTTGCCGAGACGTTTCGTCCAGCGATGAATGCTGGAGGCGAGCCCGCCCGGGGGTGGCGGGTGGCGTGGCGTGCAGGTAGGAGGTATCACGGTGGCGTACAGGGACTCTAGTATGCACCGGCCGAAGGGGCGGATCAGTGTCGCGGATATCGCGGCCCAACCAGGCGGCATCGAGGCGCTACAGCGCCGGGTTCACGAATTACGCTCCAGTGGCGTAGATTTCGCGGCCAATGCGATCGAGCAGGAGATGGCCGACCTGGACCTACCTCGACAGTAGGGCCGACTACCGCGGCAGCGGCTCGGCACGCGCCCGCGAAGCGCGCCGGTATCCGAATGGACCGGCATCGTGCCCTCCAACTGCTTTCACCCGCGACCTCCGGTTCCCACGCGGCCGAACTCGCGCGATAACGTCGGCCCGATCCGGCGACATAGTGAGATGATTCATACGCCTTTAACTCAGGGGTTATCGAAACCTGGGTGGTAACCGCGCGCGCCGGTGAAATAATGAACGCCCCACGCCCGCACCGTCGCGACGCCGCCACGCCACGCCAGCGCACCGACTGACTGGAGACCCGATGCCCACCGTCCCGCCCATGCTGCAGCGCATTCTCGACAAGCCCGTCGCCGACGGCGAGAAGCTGCTGGAGAGCGCGCTTTCGGCCTTCCTGGACTTCGGCATCAAGCGCACCAGCATGGGTGAGATCGCCCGCCGCGCGGGCATCAGCCCGGCCACCCTCTACCGCCGCTTCGAGTCCAAGAACGACCTGGTCGAGGCGGTCAGCGTCCGGGAGGCGCAACGCTTCGTCGCGGAAATCGACAAGCGGGTGCAGACGGTCGAAGGCACCGAGGATCAACTGGTGGAGATCTTCGTCGCCTTCATCACCGCGATCGCGCGCAACGAACTGCTGCGCAGGCTGCTGCGCACCGAACCCGACCTGATCCTGCCCCGGCTCACCACCGAGGCGGGGCCGATCCTCGCCGTCGGCCGCACCTACCTCGCCGGCAAGCTGCGCGAGTTGCGCGCCGCGGACGGCGACTTCGACGCCGACCTGGTCGCCGAAATCATGGCCCGCCTCGCCCTGTCGCTGGCGCTCACCCCGGATGGGCTCATCCCGCTAGGCGACGCCGCGGCCGGACGTGAATTCGCCCGCCGCACCCTGCTGCCCATGGTCGGGGTCAGGGCCACCGCCTGACGCGACCCCGAAGGCCGCCGCCACGAGATCGTCGAGGATTCGTCGCGCGGTATCGTCGACCGAACGCCCGTCGACGAATTCACCGACCAGCGCGACGATCTCGGCCACACCGGGGGCGCCGGGATCCGGCAGCGGCAGCCGCGAGACGTACTGGGTGATCCACCGCCGCCGCCCCGCGTACAGCCGATTGCCACAGACGGCGTCGTAGAAACGCAGACC
Source organism: Nocardia sp. NPDC050710 (assembly GCF_040654375.1). NCBI lineage: Bacteria > Bacillati > Actinomycetota > Actinomycetes > Mycobacteriales > Nocardiaceae > Nocardia > Nocardia sp. NPDC050710. Next base: position 22,200 of record NZ_JBFAHV010000031.1, read on the forward strand.
CAGCGCCGAATTCGCCACGCCCATCAGCAGATACGCCAGTCGCTCGCTCGCATCGAGATCGGCGAGCGAAATCCAATAGCAGTCCCCGTTCACCACCGCCCCGGATCGATCGAGGGCGAACCGGGGACGCTCACTGATATCCGGGAACACCAGCTTCGGCACCCGCCACAGGTGCGGCCGCTGCGGCACCCAGATCTCGAACCAGCCCCGGCCGCTGTCGAGCACGTACTGCCTGCCCGCCAATGTCGCCTCATGCGACCTGAGATAGGCGGCGGCGCCGGGGAATTCGGCCAGATCTACCGGCGTGCGGCGCGGGACCGCGGTGTCGTAGGGGTACAGCACCCTGGTGTCGCGGGTCCGCGCGATCCGCCACGGCACCAGATCGTGGTGGGTGATCAGATCGAACAGCAGCTCCGGCTCCGGCCTCGGTTCCACCTCGTGCCACCGGTCGGAGATGAACACCCGATCGGCGGTCGTCTTGATTCCCACCCGGATTCGCGCCACCTCGCCGAAGCTGCGCCAGGTGCGGTCGGCGATATCCGCCAGCCACGAATCGACGCCCGGTCGCGACATCCGCCACGTCGGTGCGGATTTCGCGGGCTCGCCGGTGTACAGGGTGCCGACCTCGACGGCGTAGGTGCGCCCATTGTGCGCGACCAGACCGCCGGTGTCACCGGTCAGGGCCTCGAAAAGGTCTGTCGCGGTACCGGTCTCGGTGTCGGCCGCCTCGTAGGCGGAGACAAAGCGGCAATCGCGGTCGGCCGTGGTCCGGGTCGCGATGGTGACAGCGGGCAGCACCGCGGCCTCGAACAACTTGGTGTCACCGAGATCGTAGAGTTCGACCGGTGTGAGCTCGGAACGCAGCACAACGCGGATATTCGCGCCCGCTCTGGTCGTGATGAATCGGTTGGCACACAACAGGCCGAGCGCACCGCCCTGACACAGCAGCCGGGGTGCGATGGCCACGAACGGATGGGTGAGGTCGATCCGTCCGCGCAACCCGAACTGTTTGCTGAGCAGCTGTGCGGTGGCACCGCCCAACTGCTGGGTGCGGACATACGGTGGATTGGTGATGATCGCGTCGAAACTGCTGTCCGCCAACTCTTCCGACGCGCTCAGAAAATCCCCGACCTGCCACTCGACCTCGATACGCGCGGCCCGCGCCCGGCGGCGCGCCACCGCCAGCGCGGTCTCGTCCAGATCGAAACCGGTCAGCTCCACCCGGACGCCGGGCAGCCGGACGGCGGCCTCGCGATACAGGGCCAGCAGCAGTTCTCCATCCCCGCACGCCGGATCCAGCACCCGAAGCACACCGGGCACCGAGGGCCGCGGCATATGCGCGAGCAATCGCCGCGCCAGGAAACGCGCGAGCGCGGGCGGCGTGTAGTGCCTGCCGTGCCGCTTGCGCGCGTCACGGGCCTCGGAACCCATGGCTCGGATTCTGCCAGCCGCCCCGATACCCGGCCCCGGTTTCGGGATCGTGGGCGGCGCGGCGGTCGGGTGGGTGCGTCACCGCGCCGACGGCCACGCATACACCGCCGAATCGGTGCCCGGCGCGGATGTCGCGATCATCTTCGGTGCGCAGGTGTACGCCGACGGTCGCCCCTCGCCGTATCTGGCGGCTCGGCTCGATATCGGACGCCGACTGCTGGAGACCGGCAAGGTGAGGGCGCTGCTGCTCACCGGCGACCACGGCAGCTGGTCCTATGACGAACCGAATGCCATGCGTTGCTACCTGATGGGCCAGGGCGTCCCATCGGCGAAGCTCGCCGTCGACTATGCGGGCTTCGACACCTATCAGTCCTGTATCCGGGCGAAACGGATCTTCGGCGTCGACCGAGCCGTCGTCGTCACCCAGGACTTCAGCATGCCGCGCACCATCGCGCTGTGCCGCTCCGCGGGCATCGCCACCGTCGGCGTCGCCGACGAGAACCAGCCGCACAACCCGGTCTACTGGAAGTGCTGGCTACGCGACCAGCTCGCGGCCACCAAGGCGGTCGCCGCATGATCACCCATCCGGATCCGAAGTTCCTCGGCGACCGGGAGACCAGCGTCCGCGACGCGATCGCGGCCGAACCGCAGTGAGCCGACCACTACGCCGAAGGATGTAGCCGGATCTCGCCGTTCGCCGGATTCCGCCCAGGTCGCCATCCTGGCCCACCAGGCGGGCGAATCCTGATCCACAGCAACGGATTCCAGAGCCACACCGGCTCACGCGGCACGTCATCGCAGCAACGGCCTTGCGGTACAAACCGACCCGCGGGCGCGCCGAAATCAACCCCGTGTACGCGCATTCGATAGTTCCGAAACGAGACCAACGGTGCTACCGTTCAGTCTCGAAATGAGACCACTATCGAAAGGGGTGGGTGGATGAACCCGACCGATGTGCCGACCGAGGACTACTCGACGCTGCGACGGATCCTCGATGGGCGGTGGACCTGCCGCCAGTTCGCGGCCGATCAGGTTCCCCGGGAAAAGATCGAGGCACTCCTGCGGCTCGCTCAGCGCACGCCCTCGTGGTGCAATACCCAACCCTGGCAGGTGGTGATCACCGAGGGCGCGGGAACCGACCGGTTCCGCAAGGAACTACTCGAACATGTCGCCACCGCGACACCGGAGCCGGATTTCCCGTTTCCCGCGAGGTACACCGGCGTCTTCCGCGACCGCAGACGCGAGTGCGGATTCCAGTTGTACGACAACGTCGGCATCGCGAAGGGCGACCAGGCGGGCACCATGCGCCAGGCCCTGCGCAACTTCGAACTCTTCGACGCGCCGCACGTCGCGATCGTGACCACCGAAGTCGACCTCGGCGTGTACGGCGCCGTCGACTGCGGCCTCTACCTGGGCAACTTCCTGCTCGGCGCCCAGAGCCTCGGCCTCGGCGCCGCCCCGCAGGCCGCGCTCGCCTCGTACTCCCCCTTCCTGCGCGGCTATTTCGGCATCCCCGACAACCGGCAGGTGGTCGCCGCCATCTCCTTCGGCTACCCCGACACCGACCACCCCGTCAACGCCTTCCGCACCTCCCGCGCGGAGCCGGATCAGGTCGCCACCTGGCATACCGACTGACGCACCGAAGATCCGTCGCGGGCGAGCACGGCATCCGCGGCCGCGGCGCCTCCCGTCGTTCCGTCGTCACCGCGGGTATCCGCACGTCACGGCGGGTGTGCGCACCCCGACCGCACTCCTCCGGAAGCGCTACGTCAATCCCGGTCGGCCGCACCTCACCGACCCCGCTCGCGACGGTCACGACCGCACCGCCCGCCGAACCCGCCAACATCTCCTGTGGCGTGGGACCCTTCAGCCTGGCCGTCTTCGCGATCACCACCATGCGAGAACCCGGCCGAGAAGGTACGCCTTAGTTCCCGGCCGCCGTACACGGCGACCCACGGTCAACGCGCGGCGTGTCCGGCCTCGGTCCGGATCGCATCCCCGGTCAAGCCGGGCCCCGGCTCCGGCACAATCTCCCGGGCCGTCAATTCGCTTCCGCAGGAATCACATTCGAGGTTCACATGGGCCTCGCCGGTGCACCCTCGATGGCGGTATTCGACGGGCGGTCCGTCCGGCGCCATATAGGTGTCGCCCCAATCCCGAATCGCCATCAGGATGGGGTAGATGTCGTGCCCCTTGGGCGTGAGCCGATACTCCTCATGGGCGCCGACCGCCGCCTTCTGCTTCACCAGGATGCCATGTTCGATGAGCCGGTCCAGCCGATCCTGCAGCCTGCTGCGCGAGATCCCCAGCGCGCTCTGGAAGGCATTGAACCGGCGCACTCCCGCGAAGGAGTACTTCAGGATGACCAGTGTCCACCGGTCACCCAGAATCACCAGCGGCCGCGTAATCGAGCACGGCTCCTCGGCTAACTCCTCGTAACGCACCCTTCGATGCTACCCAGCGGCGGAACCCGCGCCTTCGCATTCGCTGGACTCCCGCACGGTGTCACCGGTGGAAAAAGCGTGGGCCCCGGGAGATTTCCCGGGGCCCACGCTTCGAGCTACCAGCTCACATCACAGCGGAATGTTCTTGTGATGGCTCTTGCGCGCCGGCGCGGACGCCAGCGCCGCGGCGATGATGCTACGGGTCTTCGCCGGGTCGATGACCTGGTCGACGACGCCGATCGCGATCGCACGCTCCACGCCGCCGGCGATCTTCTCGTGCTCAACGGTCAGACGCTCGTGCAGCGCCTCACGCTCTTCCTCCGGCGCGGCCGCGAGGGCCTTCTTGTGCAGGATGCCGACCGCGGCCTTGGCGCCCATGACGGCGACCTCGGAACCCGGCCAGGCGTACACCGCGGTCGCGCCAAGCGAACGGGCGTTCATCGCGATGTAGGCGCCACCGTAGATCTTCCTGGTGACCAGCGTGACCCGAGGAACCCGTGCCTCGGCGAACGCGTGCAGCAGCTTGGCGCCGCGACGCACCACGCCCTCCCACTCCTGGCTCACGCCGGGCAGGTAGCCGGGAACGTCGGTGACGACGATCAACGGGATGCCGAAGGCGTCGCACAGCCGTACGAAACGTGCCGCCTTCTCGGCGCTTTCGGAGTTCAGGCAACCACCGAGACGCAGCGGGCTGTTGGCCAGCACGCCGACGGTGCGACCGCCGAGGCGACCGAGACCGGTCACCATGCTGCGCGCGTAACCACCCTGCAACTCCTCGAAGGAGGATTCGCCGTTGATGTTGTCGAGCAGCTCGTGGACGATCGGCTTCACGTCGTAGGCGCGCTTGGCCGACTCCGGCAGCATCGCCTTCAGGTCGACATCGCCGTGTTCGGCGGCGACGAGGTCGAATTCGCCCTGCTCGGCGAACATCGACACCAGTCGGCGGGCACGGTGCAGCGCATCGGCCTCGCTGTCGGCGACGATGTGGGTGACGCCGGACTTCTTGCCGTGGGTCTCCGGTCCACCGAGCGTGGCCATGTCGACCTGCTCACCGGTGACGCTGCGGACCACGTCGGGTCCGGTCACGAAGACCCGGCCCTCGGGAGCCATGATCACGATGTCGGTCAGCGCGGGACCGTAGGCGGCGCCGCCGGCCGCGAACCCGAGTACCACCGAGATCTGCGGAACCAAGCCGGACGCGCGCACCATGGCTTCGAAGACCAGGCCGACGGCGTGCAGGGCTTCGACACCTTCCGCAAGGCGAGCGCCACCGGAATGCCAGATACCGACCACGGGAACACCCGAATCGATGGCGGTGTCGATGGCGTCGACGATGTGCTTGCAGCCCTCGACGCCCATCGCGCCGCCCATGACGGTGGCGTCGGAGCAGTAGGCCACGGTGCGGACACCGTCCACCTCACCGATCGCGGCGAGGACACCGGACTTGTCACGCGGGTGCAGCGGCAGAATGGTGCCGGGATCGAAGAATCGCTGGAGCCTGCCCAGCGGATCACGCGGATCGGTCGCAGTCTCGTGTTGAAACGCGGGAGCCACAATTGTCATCGCGTTCTCTCCTCAATCAATGAGTGTGCCGCAATCGCGGCTGCGTATGTCGAACCGCGGTGGGGTCGCGATAGCGACCCCACCGGGATCGTTGTGCAGTCGATCGTGCGGCTACGCGCGACCGAAGGCGAGCGCGACATTGTGCCCACCGAAACCGAAGGAGTTGTTGATCGCGTATTCGATTTCCTGGCGGCGGGCTTCCCCGTGCACCACATCGAGGTCGATCTCCGGGTCCTGATTCTCCAGATTCAGCGTCGGCGGAACGATGCCGTCCCGGATGCTGAGCACGGTGAGCACGGATTCGAGGGCGCCGACGGCACCGATCGAGTGGCCCAGCGCGGACTTCGGCGCGTAGACCGAGGCGTGGTTGCCGACGGCCTTGTTGATCGCATTCGCCTCGGCGGTATCACCGATGGGTGTTGCGGTCGCATGTGCATTGATATGCGTGATGTCCTTGGCGGTCAGACCGGCGGTCTGCAGCGCACGCTTCATGGCACGCGCGGCGCCGTCACCCGTGGGATCCGGTGCGACCAGGTGGAATCCGTCCGAGGTGATACCCGCGCCCAACAGCCGGGCGTGGATGGTGGCACCACGAGCCTTCGCGTGCTCTTCGGTCTCGATGACCATCAGGGCACCGGCCTCACCGAAGACGAACCCGTCACGATCCTTGTCGAACGGACGCGAAGCGCCCTTCGGATCCTCGTTGCGGGTGCTCATGGCGCGCATCATCGTGAATGCCGCGATCGGCACCGCGTCGATGAAGCCCTCGACGCCACCGGTGACGACCATGTCGGCGTCACCCATGACGATCATGCGCCACGCGTTGGCAATGGCCTCGGAGCCGGATGAGCATGCCGAGACCGGAGTGACCACTCCTGCCCGGGCCTTCAATTCGAGACCGACCACGGCCGAAGGGCCGTTCGGCATGACCATCTGAACAGCCAGCGGCGAGATCTTGCGATAGCCGCCGTTCTTCAGCTTGTCGACCGAGTCGATGAGGGCGTCACCGCCACCGAGCCCGGTGCCGATGGCCACACCCAGCCGCTCGGGGTCGACCTCCGGGCTGCCCGCGTTGCGCCAGACTTCGCGACCGAGCACGGTCGCAAGCTGCTCGACGTAGGCCATGCGCCGACATTCGACCCGGCTCAGCAGGGTGTCCGGCCGAACCTTCAGGTGACCGCCGATGCGGACCGGAAGGTCGTATTCCTCGACGAAGGAATCCTCGAGAACGTCGATACCGCTCTCGCCGTTGAGGAGTCCCTTCCACGTCGCATCGACGTCACCCGCGATCGACGTGGTCGCCGCCAGGCTAGTTACGACGACGTTGGGGAAATTCCCGTTCAAGGTGGAAGGAGTGGTCACTGTTTCGGCCCTACTCGGCGTCGAACTTGGCCTTGAGCTCCGCGGCGGCTTCGCTGTTCTCCGCCTCGAGCTTCTGGATGTAGGCGACAGCGTCGCCGACCGTCTTCAGGCTGGCCAGATCCTCGTCCGGGATCTTTACGCCGTACTTGTCCTCGGTCTGGACTGCGATTTCGACCATGGACAACGAGTCGATGTCCAGGTCATCGACGAAGGACTTCTCGATGGTCACCTCGGAGGGTTCGATACCCGTAACCTCTTCGATGATCTTGCCGAGTTCCTCGACGATTTGTTCCTGGGTCAGAGCGGCCACGTTGTGGCTCCCTTCTTGTTACTTTGTAGGGCTCTTCTGTTTATTTCGAATCGAGCAGATAGTTGGTTACCACCTGCTCGGTCACGACTGTGCAAATTTCGCCGCACCGTCGCGGAGGAAAGCTAGCCGGAGGTTGTGAGCCCGGCCAACGCGGGGAGGTCTTCCGGGGTCTTCAGGGCCAATGTGGGTGTGCCCTTCAGCTCCCGCTTGGCAATGCCGACCAGCGTGCCCGCCGGCGGCAACTCCGCCACCCCCGAAACCGCCGCGGCGCGGACGGTCTCGGTGCACAGATCCCAGCGAACAGGCCGTGTGACCTGTGCCGCGAGTTTGTCGATCGCATCCCGCCCCGAGGCGACCGGCTTGCCGTCGAAGTTCGACAGCAGCACCCGGTTCGGCTCGTTGGGCGTGATCCTGCTCATGGCTTCCGTCACGGCGTCCTGGGCCGGAGCCATGAACGCGGTGTGGAAGGCCCCTGCGACGGGGAGCGCGCGCACACGCACCTTCTCCGGCGGGTTGGCCGCCAGTTCCGCCAGGGCATCGAGTTTGCCCGCGGCCACGATCTGGCCCACCGCGTTGCGGTTGGCCGGAACGAGATCCAGTTCCGCGAGCCTTTCGAGGACGGCAGCCTCATCGCCACCGAGCACCGCGGACATTCCGGTCGGCTCCAGTGCGCACGCCTTCGCCATCTCCGCACCGCGGATGGCGGCCAGCACCACCGCGTCATCCGGGGAGATGACCCCGGCGACCGCGGCGGCGGCGAACTCGCCGACCGAATGTCCGGCAACGATGGTATCCGCCGGAAGTGAGTCCGGCTCGATCTCAGCGAAGGCCAGCAACGCGGCGGCAACGACCAGCGGCTGGGTCACGGCGGTGTCGACGATCTCGTCGGCCGTCGCGGTGGTGCCGAGACGGACCAGATCCAGGCCGGAGGCCTTGGACCAGAGGGCGAGACGCTCTCCCGCGCCGGGAAGGTCGAGCCAAGGCGCGAGCATGCCGGGGGTCTGGGAGCCCTGTCCAGGGGCGAACAACGCGATCACGCTTCTAAGAAAACACTGTGAGGCAGGCCGCACGAGATGTCGACGCGAATGAAGCTTCTCGACCGCTTTTGTGGGGGTCCCACAAAAGCGCACGTGGGTTGCCCCGATCGACCGACCCGCGAGATCTGTTACATCCCTTCGGGACTCACGGCGATGTGAGGTACCTCTGGGGTAGATGTTGACGATTCGTTACGAGTTCGTGTCAAACGACCCACCGTGGCCGCGATCCGGAGCACATAGGCATCCCGGGGATTCATCGGGTCACGCCCGGTAATCTCGGCGATTCGTTTGAGTCGGTAGCGAACCGTATTTGGATGGACGTACAGCTGACGGGCACATGTCTCGACGGCTCCACCGCAATCCAGGTAGGCATCGAGAGTGTCCGCCAGCGACGATCCCGCCGCAGCCAACGGGAGCACAAGATACTCGTTCAACGCGTCGACCGCAGCTCTATCGCCCAACAAAGCGCGCTCGGGGAGCAATTCTGTCGCATGCACCGGTCGTGGCGCACCTCGCCAGCCCACCACGGCCTCCATACCGGCCAGGGCCTCCACCGCGCTGGCATGCGCAGCGCCGAGCGTACGGGTGGTCGGCCCGATCACCACCGGACCGTCGGAGAAGACCTCGTTCAGCAGGTCCGCCAGGAAGGCCGAGATATAGGAGGTATCTCCGAGATGTCCGCTGACCACCATCACCAGCCGCGAACCCTGCACCACCGCCAGCGCCGCGCGACCGTGCCGGGCGGCGATGGTGTGCACCGCGCCGACCATCGACACGCCCTGATCCTCCGGCGGGGTGCCCACCAGCACCGTTGCGGGCGCGGTCGCGTCCCAGTTCAGCGTGGCGGCCCGGGACAGCATGTCCGGGCCGGTATCCCCGCGCACCACGGCGTCGACGACCAGCGCCTCCAGCCGGGTGTCCCACGCACCGCGCGATTCCGCGGCGCTGGCGTACACCGAGGCGGCCGCGAAGCCGAGCTCACGCCCGTATCGCAGCACCGCCTCGGTGAGCGCCACCAACTGGCGGTCGTTGCGCGCCAGTGCGGGCAGCCACTGCTCGAAGAACTCCATGGCCACCCGGACCATGTCCACGGTCTGGCGCAGCGTGAGCCGCCGCGCCAGATCCTGTGGAATCACTTGGAACGCATCCAGACTGAAGCGAATATCGCTGTCCGGATCCTGGAGCCACTCCAGGAAGTTCACCACCGCGGTCTGCACCAGCATCTGGACGCCGGCCCGTTGGGCGGCGTCCAGATCGGCGAAGAACGGCAACCGATCCTGCATCGACCCGACCGCCTCGGTGGAGAGGCGCCCGGAGAACTGCTTCACACGTTTGAGCAGTGTGTCCGGGAGCGGATCACGGGTCTGCCGGTTCGGAGAGAGCGCGCCGGTCGGCAGATACACCTCGTGCTCGGACGAGCCTTCGGAGATCCGTCGGGGTCGCGGCGGTTTACGGTCCACGATCCAATAGTCCGCTACGCGAGTTCTTCGTCTGTGCTTGCGGCCGACTTCGGCGCGGCGTCCACGTCATCGATGCGGTACTTGGCGGCCGCCTCGAGCACCCTGGCCTGGTCGAATTTGCCGACGCGGGCGAGGGCTTCCAGGGCCGCGACCGCGATCGACTGTGCGTCGACATTGAAGACCCGGCGCGCCGCGGAGCGCGTGTCGGAGAAACCGAAGCCGTCCGTGCCGAGGGTGGTGAAATCCCCGGGCACCCATTTGCGCACCTGATCCGGCACCGCGCGCATCCAGTCCGTCGCGGCGATGTACGGGCCCTCGACCCGCGACAACGCCTCGGTGACGTACGGAACTCCCGGATCCACGGCCGGGTTGCGCAGCGCCGCGATGTCCTTGGCCAGCGCCTCCTTGCGGAGCTCACCCCACGACGTCACCGACCAGACATCGGCCTGCACGCCCCACTCCTCGGCGAGCAACGCCTGCGCGCGCAGGCCGTCGGGCACCGTGACGCCGGAGACCAGGATCTGCGCGCGCACGTCACCTGCTCCCCCGCGCCTGTACAGGTAGATGCCCTTGAGCAGACCCGCGATGTCCAGGTCGTCCGGCTCGGCAGGCTGCTGGTACGGCTCGTTGTAGAGGGTGATGTAGTAGAAGATGTCCTCGCCACCGAAGGTATCGGTGTCGGGCCGGACCGCCGGTTCGGTGCCGGGCAGCGCCGACTGATGTGGCGGGGTGGTGCCACCGCCGTACATCCGGCGCAGACCGTCGCGCACGATATGCGCGATCTCGAACGCGAAGGCCGGGTCGTAGGTGACCACCGCCGGATTGGTGGCGGCGAGCAACAGCGAGTGGCCGTCGTTGTGCTGTAGGCCCTCACCGGTCAAGGTTGTTCGCCCAGCGGTTGCTCCGAGCACGAATCCGCGCGCGAGCTGATCCGCGGCGGCCCACAGTCCGTCGCCGGTGCGCTGGAAACCGAACATCGAGTAGAAGATGTACAGCGGGATCATCGGCTCGCCGTGGGTGGCATACGAGGTGCCCGCCGCGGTGAACGACGCGGTCGAACCGGCCTCGTTGATGCCCTCGTGCAGAATCTGCCCGATGGCGCTCTCTTTGTAGGCAAGCATCAATTCCGCGTCGACGGACGTATACAACTGCCCGTTGCGGTTGTAGATCTTCAACGAAGGGAACCACGAGTCCATACCGAAGGTACGGGCCTCGTCCGGGATGATCGGCACGATCCGCTTGCCGATCTCCTTGTCCCGCAGCAGCTCCTTCATGAGGCGCACGAGCGCCATGGTGGTTGCCACGTTCTGCTTACCCGAACCCTTGCGCACCGAGCGGTACGCCTCGTCGCCGGGAAGTCGCAGAGGCTTTGCTGCCGACCGGCGCTCGGGCAGGAACCCACCCAGCGCCTGACGGCGATCCAGCATGTACTGGATTTCGCGCGCCTCCATACCGGGGTGATAGTACGGCGGCAGGTACGGATCCTTCTCCAACTCCGCATCGGTGATCGGGATCCGCTGCAGATCGCGGAAATCCTTGAGGTCCTGCAACGTCAGCTTCTTCATCTGGTGTGTGGCGTTGCGGCCCTCGAAGTGCTTACCGAGGGTATAGCCCTTGATGGTCTTGGCCAGAATCACCGTCGGCTGGCCCTTGTGCGCCATCGCGGCGGCGTAGGCGGCGTACACCTTGCGGTAGTCGTGGCCGCCGCGCTTGAGGTTCCAGATCTCCGGATCCGACAGATCCTGCACCAGCGCCTTGGTGCGCGGGTCGCGGCCGAAGAAGTGATCGCGGACATACGCGCCGTCATTGGCCTTGTAGGTCTGGAAATCTCCGTCGGGTGTGGTGTTCATCAGGTTCACCAGGGCGCCGTCGCGATCCGCGCCGAGCAGCGCGTCCCACTCACGACCCCAGATGACCTTGATGACATTCCAGCCCGCGCCACGGAAGAACGACTCGAGCTCCTGGATGATCTTGCCGTTGCCGCGCACCGGCCCGTCCAGCCGCTGCAAGTTGCAGTTGACGACGAAGGTCAGGTTGTCCAGCCCCTCCATCGCCGCGACATGCGCCAGACCGCGCGACTCCGGCTCGTCCATCTCGCCGTCGCCGAGGAAGGCCCACACATGCTGGTCGGAGGTGTCCTTGATACCGCGATCGTGCAGGTAGTGGTTGAACCGGGCCTGGTAGATGGCGTTCATCGGGCCCAGACCCATGGAGACGGTCGGGAACTCCCAGAAGTTGTTCAGCAGCCGCGGATGCGGATACGACGGCAGGCCGTGGCCGGGACCGCCGTGGCTGTATTCCTGACGGAAGCCGTCGAGCTGGTCGGTGCTGAGCCTGCCCTCAAGGAAAGCGCGCGCGTAGATACCGGGTGAGGCGTGGCCCTGGATGAAGATGGAATCGCCGCCGCCCGCATGGTTCTTACCGCGGAAGAAGTGATTGAAGCCGACCTCGTACAGCGCCGCCGAGGACGCGTAGGTCGAGATGTGGCCGCCGACCCCGATTCCGGGGCGCTGCGCGCGATGCACCATGATCGCGGCGTTCCACCGGATCCAGGCGCGGTAGCGGCGCTCCACCTCCTCGTCGCCGGGGAACCACGGCTCGTTCTCGGTGGGAATGGTGTTGACGTAGTCGGTTGAGGTCAACGCCGGGATGGCGACACGACGTTCACCGGCCCGCTCCAGCAGACGGAGCATGAGGTAGCGCGCCCGGCCCGGACCTTCCCGGTCGAGCATGTCATCGAACGACTCGAGCCATTCGCTGGTTTCCTCCGGGTCGATGTCCGGCAGGTAGGACGCCACCCCTTCGCGGATCACCCGCACCCGGCCCGCCGGCTGGGCATGGGACCCGTTCGGGGTAGAGGCGGAATCGGTGCCAGCGGATTTCGCTGGAGCGGAAGAGTGGATCAGGTCGGTCAAATCTGCTCCTCGTACAGGGGTGGACAAGCTGATGGCGTCTGTTTCCCCGGGCGGAGCGCTGGTGTGCGGACCACCCGTTACGAAAGGTTCGGGCGCACCCTCCATCCTTGCCGATGGTGCGTCCCAGGTCATCATGTCAGCAGGAAATCCAGTACGGTTTCCTCGGCAATGGGTTACCCGGTAGTTTTTCCGACGCGAGCCAGGTCCAGGCGCTGCCCAGCCGCTCGAGTACGTGCTATCGATACCGCCGACACTTGACGCAAGAGCGGAGAGGACGATGAAGGTGCTGGACCCACGCGGGTTCGGATTGGTGTGCGCGACCGCCGCGGTCGTGGCCGGACTGACCGTCGCGGGCTGCGCGAATCGGGTTGAGGGAACCGCCAATCCGAACGCCTCGGATCTAGCCGCGTACAAAACCGAGGCCGCCGCTTCCTCCGCGGCGGCCACCTCGTCCCGCCGGGCGGCGGCCCAGACCCAGGCCATCAGCGACAACTGCGGCCAATTCCCCACCACCACGGGTGTCGGAGTCAAGGCCTACAACGATTTCGTCGACGCGCACGACTCCAATGCGCACGACTACGCCGCCAAGCGCGAGGCGGCCTCCACGACCCTCGACGGGGCCGCCAACAAGGTCGAGACCGGAGTCAACGCCGCCGCGGGCGCGCTGCCCGATGATCTTGCCGGAAAATTCTCCGAGTACGTCGCCGCGGCGCGACTGCTCGCGACGGAGACCCGGAAAATGACCTATACCGCGCCGGTCGGGCCGCTCAACGAGGCGAGTAGGCGGGTCAACGACGCACGCAACGCGGTCCGCGACGCGTGCCCGAAACGCTGAAATCCCGCACCCGCAGCGCGACATTCGGTGGGTATTTCGTCCGATCGGCTTGCGCTCGAGCCGATAACCATGTTCGCTTGCAACTACCTACTGTCGGGAGTTGAGGAGGACACCACCGTGGTCGCCGCGGCGGACGCGCAGAACTACGCTCAGAAGCTTGGCATTACACACGGCATGGTTGTCCAGGAACTGGGCTGGGACGAGGACACCGACGACGACCTGCGGGCCGATGTCGAGGACGCCAGTGGCGGTGAAATGGTGGACGAAGACTCCGATGAGGTCGTCGACGCCGTACTGCTCTGGTGGCGAGAGGGAGACGGCGATCTTGCCGACGAGCTGATGGAAGTCATCAGCCCGCTGGCCGACGACGGCTTCATCTGGGTTCTCACCCCCAAGACCGGTCAGCCTGGCCATGTCGATCCGAGCGAGATCGCCGAAGCCGCGCCCACGGCTGGACTGACGCAGACCTCTGCGATCAGCCTCGGCTCATGGGCCGGAAGCAGACTGGTGCAGCCCAAGGCACCTTCGAAGCAACGCTGACCCTTTCGCTATGGTTTCGCCGGGCGGTGCACCCACCGCCCGGTGGAGACCCGACACGATGGAGGATTCGCGTATGCCACTCGAAGTCGGCACTGTCGCGCCGGATTTCACGTTGAAGGATCAGAACAACCAGGAAGTCAGGTTGTCCGACTTCCGCGGTAAGAAGAACGTGCTCATCGTCTTCTACCCGCTCGCCTTCACCGGGATCTGTCAGGGTGAACTCTGCAAGGTACGAGATGAGCTGCCCAAGTTCCAAAACGATGACGCGGAGATCCTCGCCATCTCGGTCGGCCCGCCGCCCACCCACAAGATCTGGGCGGCCGAACAGGGCTACACCTTCCCGTTGCTGTCCGACTTCTGGCCGCACGGCGCCATCGCCCAGGCCTACGGCGTCTTCAACGAGAAAGCCGGCTACCCCAACCGCGGAACCTTCGTCGTCGACAAGTCCGGCAACATCCGTTTTGCCGAGATGAACGGCCCCGGAGAGCCCCGTGACCAGGCGGCTTGGGAGAAAGCGCTCTCCGCGCTAGATTCATAAGCCGCACCGTCGGTTCCCGCCGACGGAGTGCGGGCGTATAGCTCAGCGGTAGAGCACTGGTTTTACACACCAGCGGTCGGGGGTTCGATCCCCTCTGCGCCCACAGATGAAGTACCAGCTAGACAACAGTTCCACCGCCTCGCCACCCCTGCTCCACGCGCGCTCCGTGGAGCAAACATGGAGCAGGCAGTTACGAGAGCCAACCGGCAGGATCTCCGTCAGCTCAATCGCTGAACATGAGCCGGGCACCGCGACACATTGAAACGGCCGTTCTTCTCGGTGGCATAGGTCATATTTCCTACTCGAGCAGTAACGCAGATAGCGCCCGAAACGGGCGAACCTCGACCGTAACGGACGAGTGCCCCGAAACGGGCCCCAAACTTCCCCCCAATGCAGTGACTTAGAACGGCGTGTGGCGCGCTGCACGCCGTTGAATTCGACACCGCTTAAGGTCTGACTCGGTCCGCCCATCAAGGGGCAGTTGAGTGGAGGGATTCGAAGATGAAGTTCGAGAAGATCACTGCTGCCGTTTTCATGGCCATCTCGGCCGTGGGTGTCACTGCGGCAACCGCCCATGCAGAGCCGGCCGTAGCGGAGCAGCCGACTGTAGTGACTGCGGGGGGCACGACTTCCGGTGTGGATCACGGAATCAACTACCAGGTCGCCGTTTCGCCAGACGCCAGGGTCATTGTCACCGTCGAGAATGGCAAGTTCGAGATCGCGCCGAACGGTGCGGCGGTGCTCGAGTCCGGCGACGGAGCGGCGGTGACCGAAGTGCCGCAATGGTACGCCGTCGACGGGCGTTCGATCGCGATTGCGCAGCACATCGCCGCGGACGGCCGCACCCTGACGCTGACACCGACCCCGACGGCAGAAGATATTGCGCAACTGAAGGCCATCAGCTCCTACGACCGGCTCGAGGAGCAGATCAACAAGAACCTGCCTGGTGTCGTCGGCGGTGCCATCGTGGGCGGCATCCTCGGGGCGTGCCTGCCCCTGATATGGGGGATCAGCGTTCCCGCGGGTGTGCTGATCGGTGGAACCGTCGGCGGATACGTCCAGGGCGGCCCGGAGTTCCTCGACGCCGTACAGGCGTTCGCCACCGGCCAGCCGTGATCACAGGCAGGTGAAATAGCGGCCGACTGGTCGGGGGGTTGAGGCACTGTGGAGACCCGCAAGCGGGTGCTCGATGGCCTTGATGCGATGGTCGCGCGGTGATCTGGTGCAGGCGTGGCCGGGGAGGGCTTCCCGGCCCGGCCACGGTCATGTACGAGCGACTCGAGGAACGTGCCATGGAGAAGGTGCCGCACCATCGCACCTACTTTCGCCTCGGGATCGGTCCGAGTCGGCGGGGCCAAGCCGAGCGGCCTCGGTGCTGAATGCAGGCTCTAGCCCCAGACCGGTGGCTCCAATTCGGCGTGTGAGTGGAATGTGGCCACGGTGGGCGCAGAGTGCCGATTGTCGGGAAGGCGTGCGGGCGGCTCGGCCGGTTGAGCCACATGGGTCAGGATGGCCAGTGCTGATGCCGACGGGGAATCAAGTGGGGCTGTGCAGGTGACGAGGGTCTGGTCGGGGTGTTCGACCGACCTCAGTGTTTGTTGGGTGATGGTGAGGTCCCCGATCAACGGGTGGTGCAGCTGGTAGTGGGCGGTCGCGCATGCCTGGACCCGGTGGCCGTTCCAGAGGGTGCCGAATTCCGGGCTGGCCATGGTGAGGCTGCCGATCAACGACGCCAGTGCTGGGTCGTCGGGGTGGGCGCCTGCGATAAGCCGCAGGTTGCCGACGACTGCGCGGGCCTTGCGCGGCCAATCGGCGTAGAGGGCGCGGGTGTCGGGGTCGAGGAACACCATCCGGGTCATATTCGGTCTGCGACCGGGGACCGAGGGGCAGTCGGGGTCGAGATTCGCGGCGAGGAGGGCGTGGCCGAGAGGGTTCCAGGCGAGCACATCGCTGCGGCGACCCAGCACGAGCGCAGGCACCGATGGCATGGCGTTGAGCAGCTCGAGCAGGGCTGGGTCAGCATGCTCGACGGGTGCCGGGCGCGTGAGGCGGCGGCCTGCGGACTCGGCCAGTGCGTGCAGGTGGCGTCGTTCGGTGGCGGTCAACGCGAGCGCGGCGGCGATAGCGTCGAGGACCTCCGGGGAGGCGTTGCGGGATTGGCCCTGTTCGAGCCGGGCGTAGTAGGACGGGCTGACCCCTGCCAGGAGGCTCAACTCCTCGCGGCGCAGTCCCGGAACACGGCGACGTTCGCCGTAGGGCGTGAGTCCCACCTGCTCGGGTCGCACCCTGGCCCGACACGCCTTGAGGAACGCCCCGAGCTGTCCGGGCTGGTCTTCGCGGTCGCTCATCACGTCATTGTCGCTGCCGGATGCGGAGTTGTCCTGACCCTGCCGGGGTGTGGACACCGTTGACGCACCCGCGCCAGCGGCACCTCCGCAGGGTGTGGTTACCGACGTCGGGCACTTGAAAACTCAGTGGCACGGCCCATGAGCCGTCCGGCATCCGGTCACGGCGTCGGGAACACGCAGCGAAGGAACCTGATGAATGAGATTGTGCTCGGTGATGTCACCGTGTCGCGGATCGAGGAAATGCACGGGCCGGTGGGCATGACGCCCGACCAGTTCTTCCCCGGCTCACCCGACCAGCATTGGGACGAGCAGCGGCCGATGCTGGTTCCGGATCACCTCGACCCGGACGACAACATCGTTCAGGTCGCGATGCAGACCTGGGCGCTGCGCAGCGAAGGCCGGATCATCCTGGTGGACACCGGCATCGGCAACGACAAGACCCGCCCAGCGGTTGAAGGCTGGGACCACCTCGACCTGGGGTATTTGACCAATCTCGCCGCGGCAGGCATCGCGCCCGAGGAGGTGGACTTGGTGATCAACACCCACCTACATGTCGATCACGTCGGCTGGAACACCCGCCTCGTGGACGGGCAGTGGGTGCCGACATTCCCCAACGCCACCTACCTGATGCCGCGTGCGGACTACGAGCACTGGAATCCGGCCAACAACCCGAACATCGCGGGCGGTGTCAACGAGAACGTGTTCGAGGACAGCGTCGCACCGGTTTACGCCGCAGGCCAGGTGCAGCTATGGGAGGCCGAATACGTCGTGGACGCGAATCTCACGTTGCGGGCGGCACCGGGGCATACTCCCGGTTCGAGCGTGCTGGTGTTGGCGTCGGGCAGCGACAAAGCACTGTTCGCGGGAGACCTGGTGCATACGCCCCTGCAGATCGCTCACCCCGAACACAACAGCTGCTTCTGCGAGGACCCCGCCGCCGCGAGGGCGACCCGACTTCGGCTGCTGGGTTGGGCGGCCGACCACACCGCGCTGGTATTGCCCGCGCACTTCAGCGGACACAGCGCCCTCGAAATCGTCCGCGACGCCAGTGCGTTCGCGATCAAGAACTGGGCTCCGCTGCCCGCCTACTGACTGAAGTCGCCCCGCCCCGCACCCACGCGGGGCGGCGCTGCACCCCTCACACGCTACCTAGATCAAGGCGCTCCATGATGGCTTCACAATCCGCCGATTCGCAACCTGCCGATGTCGTGTGCGAGGTGGAAAGCGGCCGGCTCCGCGGCACTGCGTACCCGACACACACCGTGTTCTACTCCATCCCCTACGCCGCTGCGCCGGTCGGGATCGGCCGTTTTCAGGCGCCGGCTCCCGTTCGGCCGTGGCCGGGTGTGCGTGCGGCCACCGCGCCGGGGCCGACCGCTCCGCAGCTCCCGCGCGGCCGTTTCGGATCGCTGGATATCTCGGCGTATTTCGCCCCCGGGTGGCGGGTCGGACCCGACTACCTGACTGTCAACATCTGGTCACCCCGCGATGCGGCCGGCGGCGCCCCGGTGCTGGTGTTCTTGCACGGCGGCGCGTTCGTCGCAGGGTCGTCGCACTCGCCGATGCTCGACGGCTCCCGATTCGCACAGCACGGCGTCGTGGTTGTCACGGTGAACTACCGCCTGGGCATTGCCGGGTTCCTCGACATCCCCGGCGCCTTCCCGAATCGGGGCCTCGCCGATGTCCTTGCCGCGTTGGCGTGGGTCAAGCGCAACATCGCCGTCTTCGGCGGCGACCCCACGCGGGTGACCCTGGCCGGTCAGTCCGCCGGGGCGATGCTCACCGCCGCCGCGATCGCCGCACCCGAGGCCGCCGGCCTGTTCGGGCGTGCCGTGATGCAAAGCGGCAGCGGCAGCGCGGCATTCAGCCCTGAACAGGCCGCGATCGTGCGTGATGCCGCCGCAGCGACGCTCGGGGTAACAGCGACACTCGACGGATTCGCCGACCTGACAGATCAGCAGCTCATCGATGCCGTGCCGGCGCTCACCGGTCTCGACCTCGACACCACGACGGTCCGTGACCCGCTGCAACGGATTACACCGCTGGGTGTGGTCCTCGACGACCAGCCCGTCACCACCGTGGCCCACGCCGCGGGCCACCCTGTCGACCTGCTGATCGGCCACAACACCGACGAAGGAAATCTGTATCTGTTGCCCAACGGCGTCGCGGCGGCGACAACCCCGCAACAGCTGACCGAAGCCGCCGAGTACGCCGACCCCGACCCGGACCGGCTGCTGTCGATCTACAGGAGGCTGCATCCCACCGCCACACCGGGCAGGCTGCGCTCGATCATCCTGGGCGACGCGGTATTCGGGGCCGGTAGCCGAGCCATGGCCGACAGTCACTCGGCGGCGGGCAACCGCACCTACGCCTATGCGTTCGGCTGGCGCTCGCCCGCACTTACCAGGCAACTCGGCGCCACCCACATCGTCGAGCTGCCCTTCGTCTTCGAGAACCTGCTGCCCACCCTCCAGGGCGCGGACGGGCTACTAGGCACGCCTGCGCCTACCCCGCTGGCCGCCCGAGTACATCGCGCCTGGGTCGACTTCGTCACCATCGGTACACCCGGCTGGCCCGAATACCGCCCCGACCGGCGCACCACGCAGCTCATCAACGACGAATGGGCCGTTGTCGAGGACCCGTTCGCCGCCGAACGCGACGCCTGGACCCACACCCACCACACCCGAACAGGAAACACCCTCTGATGTTCTATGAAATTCGCCGATACCAAGTACAGCCGGGCCGCCGTGACGAATGGGTCCGATACATGGCCGAAGTGATCATCCCGTTCCAGGTATCGAAGGGAGTCTCGGTCACCGCCACGTTCATCACCGACGACGACCCCGACGGATACGTGTGGATCCGCCGGTTCGACGACGAGGCGCAGCGCATCGCGCTGAATGTCGCCGTGTATGACAGCGAACGCTGGACCAGCCAACTCGGCCCTCAATGCGAACAGTTCCTCCTACCCGAGCAAGCGACGCTGACCAGGGTGATCCCGGTCGGCGACGCCGGGCTGACCGGCCCGAACTAGCCGCGGGTGCGTGCCGCCCCGAACTGACCACTGAGCCGCAACCCGTGATGGAGGCGAGCGCCTGACCACCGAGAACCGCTGGGGCGCGGGCCTTATCGGGGGTCAGAGCACGGATTCGGCCGCGGTCGCGCCTCTGGGGCGGCTACTCCAGCCGCACTTATCGGCTCTCACGCGTCTGGTGTCATATGCCCACATCGCGATCTCGACGCGGTTGCGGGCGCCGAGCTTGGTCATCAACGATGCGACATGGGTCTTGACCGTGCTCAGGCCGACGAAGAGCTCGGTGGCGATCTCGGCGTTGGTCCGGCCCCGGGCCACCAGCGCGAGCACCTCCTCCTCGCGCTCGGTAAGCGGGTCGATGGGCTGGACCGGTACCACCGGCGCCTGGTCGGCGAAGGTCGCCAGCAGTCGGCGGGCGACGTTGGGGTCCCCGTCACGGCATTCAACGCGCTGGGAGAGTCCTGGCTGTACTTCTACGGCCTCGGCATCGTACTGGAAGTGATCCTTCTCGCCCTCATCCTGCGGTACGCCTGGACCTGGCCCCGCACCTTCGGCGACCGTGGCGACCAGCCCGGACCGTGAAACCATTCGCGCCCAGCAGCAAGCGTGAACCCAAGAGTCCCCGTTTGTTCGGAGCCATCTGCCTCGGTGCCGCGGTGTGGGCCTATCCTGCGATCTGTGTCCACTTCTACGAGGGCACCACTGCCATCCAGGTGCCGCGCCGTCGCGGTGCCAGATCCTGGTTTTCGCCAACGCGTTCGGTCACCGTCTCCGCGATGCGCTGGTCCCCGACAAGCCTCCGGACGCGTGCGTCGAGGTCGTGGCGTTGGTTCACCACGAGCGTCAATTCGGTCAACTCAGGTCAGCTTCGCCCCGTATGCACCAAACTGACGCAACGAATCGACTGCCGCTCTGTTGCAATGGCTTTCGCAACTTCATGCACATCAGGAGCATGGCATGTGGCGAGATCGGCAAGACTATCCGGACCATAGTCGGCGATTGGGAGTCAACCTGCCTCGCCGACCTGCGTCTTTCGGTCGGAAGCCCTAGCCACAAACGTATCCTGACACTCTCGGGGACTCAGACTCCTGCCGCCGCTACTTCTCATCGGGGGCCTCCTTGGTGTCGGACTTCTCGCCGCGAAGCGTCCGGTCGATCCATGCGATGACCTCGGCCAGGATGACCGGCCCCTCGGGTTCATCCTCCAACCCGTGGTAAACGCCCGGACAGGTCCTCAGTGTCGCCGATGGCACGAGGTCGACCACCCGGCGGCTAGCGGAGACCGGATTGATCAGATCGACGTCTCCGTGAACCACGAGCAGTGGTACGGCGACTCGGGTGGCAGCCGATGCCACGCGATCCATCTGCGCCAGGACGTCGCTCGCGAAGCGTGCGGTCGCTCGCCCATGGACCAAGGGATCGGCGTACCGTTCGGCGACGACGTCGGGGTCGCGATTGACACGCTCGAAGCGCAGCCCGTTCGGCAATGTCAAGGTGGCGAACGTTCGGCCGAGGCTCCTGACCACGGCCAACTTGAGCCGCTGGTTCCGCAGCTCCGAGTCGAAAGCGGGTCCGGTCACCACCACCGCGGCCACGTCCGTCCCCGGCCGGTCCGCTGCGTAGAGGAACGCGTAGAGCCCGCCCAGGCTGTGCCCGTACAGCACGACCGGTGCGCCGCCCGTTCGCTCACGCTCGTGTGCGATGAGATGGTCCACGGCCTGCGCCGTCGACTGGTATCGGACGTCGCCGCGGCGTCCTTCGGATCGCCCGAATCCTTCGTAGTCCATGGCAGTCACGGAGAAACCAGCTGCGGTGAACAACCGAGCCGTGCTGTCGTAGCGGGCGGCGTGCTCGCCGAGACCGTGCATGATGACGACACTGGCCCGCGGAGGCCCGCTCGGGACCCAGTGAAGTGAGCTGAGTCGGGGGCCGCCGCCGTCCGGTGTGAAGGAGTCGAAGATGGGTGATTTGGTCACGAGCAGTTCCTTTCTGGTCTGCTCGAGCTTCGCCGCTTCCCCTGTGTCCAGGATTGGACCAACCTGCTAGATCGGCAGGATTTCCCAACGGATCGTGTTGAACGCGGTTGGAGGGCCGCCGAAGGTTCGGCGACACGTCCTCGTGAGGTGGGAGCTGTCGGTGAACCCCGCCAGGTGAGCCGCATCGGTGAGCGACCGGCCCTGCGCGACCGCTGCGGTCGCCCGGAGCAGCCGGAGCCATCTGACGTACGCCCGGAAGGTGATTCCGAGGTCCTGGGCGAAGAGATGGGACAGCCGGCTCTCCGACAGATGAACGGTCGCGGCGAGGTCGCGAAGCCGGATGGGTCGTGAGTCCAGCTCGGACTGAAGGCGGGTGCGCGCGGCGGCGACTCCCGGATGAAGGGGGTGCGAGGTGTTTCCGGGGGAGCGCAGGCGCCCTTCCACGTACGCGCTGTGACCCTTTGTCAGGGTCTGTCCTGCGTGATGCCAGGCGCGAGCGTGGGACGGATCGTCGACCAGCTCGATCAGCTCGGCACCCAGGGAAGACTGGGGCTCGACGTGCGCCACGACGCCCCAGGCGCCGGCGGCGCTGAACGCGTGCGGCTGATCGGCGGGAACGATCGCCGCGTTCGTACGTAGCTGACGGCCCTGGAGATCCTCGATGACGAACGTCCCCTGGTGGGCGACGGCCACCTGCACGGAGTGGTGAGAATGTCCCGGCAGACTTCCCAGCGGACCCTCGATCTCGAGCACACCGGGACGCAAGCGCCCTATGCCAGACCACCGCGAGATCAATGGTTGTTGCTCGTCCGACGCGTGCATCGGCTGCAATATACGCGGCACGGGAGCGCTGCGACACCGCCGCGAAACGGCGGCCCCCTGAATCGTCACCGCAGATGGCCATTCGTCAAGATGGATGGCCATCTGGTCGGGATGGATGACGGGTCCGGCAGCAAAGCGACCCACTACCCCGCAGAACGCCCCTCGCTCGAATTGAGTTCGGGGCGTCCGTGATCGGGTAATCGGCCTCGCACAGCCCTGATGCAAGCTTTAGTGTTAGGCGCCTGGCTTCGGCTTCCTGAACCTCCTCGCCCGCGCCCCGTTCACCGACACGTCCGTCCGCTGTCGAGAAACGCCGCCGACGCCCCTCTGTTCGCGTGGCCATCGAAACTGTCGACCTGATGTCTTGTAACAACTCCCGAGTACTTCTCGACAGTGATCATGAGAGTAATCAGTTGCGTGACAACACGTTTGACGAATCAACACAGCCACAACACAGAACGACGGAGACATCATGACCGCCTTTCTCATCACCCTTCGCAAAGCGGTCGTTGCCATGGCAGCGATCGCGGCGGCGTTCTTCGTCGTCACCGCCGGCGCGGGCGCGGCGAACGCCAGCGGGGTCTACGCCGAGATCAAGTTCGCGCCCGGCACCGACCACGGCACCGTGGATGGCTACATCAACCGTGGATACAGCGACATCTGGACACTCGAGGCCCGTGCGGGGCAACAGATGACCATCGAGATCATCTCGCACTACACCTCCGCGTCCGGCACCGCCCTCGTCGCGCTCACCGCGCCCAACGGCCAGCTGTACCCCACCGATACCACCGTGAGCCAGTTCCGGCTTCCGGCCACGGGCAGGTACCACCTGACCATCACGTCGGCGCAGAATGACGCCTCGTACACGATGAACGTCCGAATAGTCTGAGCCTTGCGGTAGCACGACGACGAGAAACTGCGTCGAGGCCCGAGCCCCTCGACGCAGACGACCCGCGGTCACGGATCTTCCGGTCGGAAGCTTCCACCACTCCGCAATCTCACAGTCCAGGTGTAGCCGCCGGCATCCTGGTGCCGGGCGCCTCTCCCTGTGACATTGGCCGAATGGGCCGACAAGCCCGGCTGGAGCGCGGAATCCGTACGCAACCAATGGGTTCCGCGCGCAGACTTCCCCGCACCCAAGCAAACCCAGCCCCGCACCGGATCGGGCCCGCGGTCCGAGCAACACGACGAAGACGAACTCGACGAGTTCCTCGCCACCTGGAACCGCGAGCACCAACCACGAGCCCTCACCGTCGACGGCGACCCGACCTGGGCAAACTCCGCTAAGCGTGACTTTTCACGTCGCTGGACCCCACGTGCCGCATCGAATGCGCGAAAGCGCGGACTCCGGGAGTCCGCGCTTTCGCCTCACCTGGCCGACGCTCAGCGGCAAGCCGGGTTCGGGTGCGGCTGCGTGCTGCCCCACGGACCACACATCAGCAGCTTGAGCAGGCCCAGCGGGAAGTCGATGGCCGCGGAGCCGGTGCCCGAGGAACCGGAATCGGCGACCGGTGCGGCCTGCGGCGCCACCGGAGCCGGGGCCGCCATCGCGGGCGCGGCACCCGCGCCCAGGATGACCACGGACGCGACGGCGACAACGAATTTTGTTGCGAGATGGTTCATTTCATCCTCCATGTGATGGTCCACACGGAAGATCGGTAATCAGAAACGTTTGTTACTACGGGATCTGGCAGCGGCTGACCCTCGGATGGTCCGTCACGCTTTGGCGGGCGCATCGTCCGCTTATGGGTGACGACATGCCATGACCTGTAGTTGGTGCGGCGTCCGGTTGCCGGGCGAACGGGCGGGGGTGCGCCGCTACTGTCGGCCCGCGCACCACGCTGCCACCGAGAGCGCCAGTGCCGCAAAGAGTTCGACGATACTCGTCGCGGTAGGCGCGGTCTCGAGATCGGTGCGGTAGCGGAGGCTGCACTTGGAAGCGTGGCTGACACAGCGTGCCGCCAACAGGATGGGGGCGCCGTAGCACCTGCTGGTTTCGTCGCCGAACGCTGAGCCATGCCTCCATCTCGGCACCTGCGGAGGGGCTGACGAACAGGTTTCCGAACACTCAGTCCGCCGGTCCGCCGACGGCGCCCGGGTTACGTTCGGGCGTTCGGTAAACGGTCGTTTCCCGAACACTAGGGCTCGGTGATCAACCCCAGCGCTGATTGATCAGTGATCCACGGGTGCACTGGCGGCAGGTTCGCACCGTCCAGATTCGCACCGTCCAGATTCGCACCGTTCAGGTTGGCGCCGGTCAGGTTCGTGTCGGTCAGGTTCGCGCTGATCAGGTTCGTGTCGGTCAGGTTGGCGCCGGTCAGGTTCGCGCCACGGAGGTTCGCGCCGGTCAGGTCCGCACCGGTCAGGTTCGCGCCGGATAGATCCGCGTCGGATTGAATCTTCGGGCTCTCGGCAACCACAGCAGGGCGTGCTTCGGTGTCTCCAGCCTGGGGGGCTTTCACTGCACGCGATCAGGTCGTCGCATCCGGCCGCCAGCGCGGCGCGCAGGGTGTCGCGCACTGCGGTCAGTTCTGCTGCCCGGTCCCCTTCACCGACGGACACGGCAGCGTCGCCGGTGCGGGAGGCGACTGTGGCTGCTGAACCCACCACCACGTCGCGGCGCTGGTGGGCGCCGATCGGGCTGGGCGCGGCCGTCTGCCTCGGCTGCTGCCTGGCCCCGATCCTGATCGCGACCGGTGTCCTCGGCGGCGGGATCACCCTGCTGAGCGTGTCGTGGCTGGAACCGCTCGGCTTCGCCCTGCTCGCCATCGGAGCCGCCGGACTGATCTGGTCACGCACCCGCACCCACCGCACCGGATGCACCAGCGCGACCGGCTCCGCGACCGCCTGCACAAGCACAGGATGTGGCTGCACCGCCGGCGCCACGGCACCGTGAACGCCATTTCGTAGGCTCAGCAGCCATGACCGTCCTGCGTTCGATCCTGCTGTTCGTCCTGGCCGCCGTCGCCGAGATCGGCGGCGCCTGGCTGGTATGGCAAGGGGTGCGCGAGTACCGCGGCTGGGCGTGGATCGGCGCCGGGGTCATCGCGCTGGGGCTCTACGGATTCGTCGCCACCCTGCAACCCGACGCCCACTTCGGGCGCATCCTCGCCGCCTACGGTGGCGTCTTCGTCGCGGGCTCGCTGGCCTGGGGTATGGCTCTGGACGGATTCCGGCCCGACCGCTGGGATATCACCGGCGCCCTCATCTGCCTGATCGGCGTCGCCGTCATCATGTACGCCCCACGCACCGCCTGACTTCGGCGATCAGGGATGCGGTCGCGCTGGACCCCTTCGACGACCTCACGACGCGGAGGACCGGCATTCATAAAGCCTCGGCCGCCGCGATCGAGGTCGAAACGCTGGTCGAAATATCCTGCGATACCAAGCCTTTCACGCGGTCGCGGGCCAGTGTAGATTCCGCAGCATGCCCAGTGATACCCAGCTGAAGATCCAGAACGCCATTCACCGTGCCCTGCTCAAGGTGAGCGGCGGGAAGCTGGGCAAAACCATCGTGGGGATGCCGGCCCTCGAGCTCACCACGATCGGTCGCAAGACCGGCGAGCCGCGAAGTGTCATGCTGACCGCACCGGTTATCGACGGCGAGACGATCGTGATCGTGGCCTCGCGCGGCGGCGATCCCACCCACCCCGCGTGGTTTCTGAATCTGCGTGACAATCCTGATGTCGAGGTATCGCTGCAGAGTGGACCGCGGCGACGAATGGCGGCCCATGTGGCAACCGCGGAAGAACGCGCGGCATTGTGGCCCCGGGTCGTCGCGGCGTACAAGGGCTACGCCGGCTATCAACGCAAGACCACCCGTGAGATCCCGCTGGTGCTGCTGACGCCGGGTCTGTGAAATGCCATACACTCCGGACACCCCCTTCTGAGCCGCGTACCCGTTCGATCTGGCGCGCTGTACACATCAGCGGTCGTAGGTTCGATCCCCTCTGCGCCCACTTTTGACATTGCTGGTCAGCACGGATTTCGTGGGGCAAGCCTCGGGTTTCGACCGGTTTCTTGGGGCACATGCGGGCCTCGTCGAGTAATTGCCGAGTGTCCGGTTGCCGACCGCCGAAGGGCGGAGGCGGAGAGCTTCGGGAATGCTCGACGCGCCCGCGACTCGACCTCACAAGGGGGTAGCGGGGCCTTGTGATCGCGAGACCCTGGTTAGCATCGGGGGTCGTACAGATCGAGGAAACCCCGAGGACGTGTGTTGACTAACGACCATCTTGACCGCTGGAACGCTCACGAGGCTTCCGCGGAGGCGATGATTCCGATCATTGGAAGGCTGTATCGCGAGAAGGGTGTGACCATCCTGCTGCACAGCCGGTCGCTGGTGAACAAATCGGTGATCAGCATCCTGCGGACGCATCGCTTCGCGCGGCAGATCGAGGGTGAGGAACTGTCGATCGAGGAGACCCTGCCGTTCCTCGAGGTGCTCAGCGAGTTGGATCTGGGGCCGTGCAAAATCGATCTGGGCCGGTTGGTGATGGCCTATCGCACCGACGATCGCGGGCTGTCGGTCCCCGAGTTCACCGCCGCGGTACTGGCCGACGTCACCGACGGCAACAAGGCCGAGCCGCAGGGCCCCCGTGACGTGGTGCTGTACGGCTTCGGCCGTATCGGTCGTCTGGTCACTCGTCTGCTCATCGAGAAGACCGGGTCCGGCAATGGGCTGAACCTGCGCGCCGTGGTGGTGCGCAAGGGCGGCGAGGGTGATCTGGCCAAGCGTGCGTCGCTGCTGCGGCGGGATTCCGTACACGGCCAGTTCAACGGAACGATCAAGGTCGACACCGACAACAACACGATCATCGCCAACGGCAATGTCATCAAGTTCATCTACAGCGATGATCCGACGACGATCGACTACACCGAGTTCGGGATCAACGAGGCGATCCTGATCGACAACACCGGTAAGTGGCGTGACCGTCAGGGCCTGTCGCAGCACCTGCGTCCCGGCATCGCGAAGGTCCTGCTCACCGCGCCCGGCAAGGGCGACGTTCCGAATATCGTGCACGGCGTCAACCACCGCAGGCTGGATCTGTCCGAGCAGATCGTCTCGTGCGCCTCGTGTACGACCAACGCGATCGTTCCGCCGCTCAAGGCGATGGATGACGAGTACGGCATCGTCCGCGGTCACGTGGAGACGGTGCACTCGTTCACCAATGACCAGAACCTGCTGGACAACTTCCACAAGGCCGACCGTCGTGGTCGCTCCGCGCCGTTCAACCTCGTACTCACCGAAACCGGAGCAGCCTCCGCGGTCGCGAAGGCGATGCCGGACTTCAAGGCCAAGATCACCGGCAACTCGATTCGCGTTCCCACCCCGGATGTCTCGGTCGCGATCCTGAACCTGCAACTCGAGCGGGAGGTCACGAAGAGCGAAGTGCTCGAGTACCTGCGTCAGGTGTCGCTGGCCGGACCGTTGAGCCGCAACCTCGACTACACCGCGGCCACCGACGTGGTTTCGAGCGATTTCATCGGATCCCGCGCGGCGTCGATCGTCGACGCCAATGCCACCATCGTCGATGGCGACACCGCGATTCTGTATCTCTGGTACGACAACGAATTCGGCTATTCGTGCCAGGTAGTGCGTACGGTGCAGTACATCTCGGGCATCGAGTATCCGACGTACCCGCAGGTGGGCGCGCGGGATCGCGCCGATGACCTTCCGACGCTGGCAACAGCCGACGCATAGTTCGCACAGCCGAAACCTGGTCGGCCATCGCGGCTTCCACGACGCGTTCGTGGTCGAGCGAATGATCGCCTCCGTCGCGGAGTGGGCCCACTGATCAGAACCAGGCCGATCAGGTCGCGGCCGTCGGGTGGTGAGCCACCGTTCACCACCCGATCCCGATCTTGCGCAGCTAGACGGGGGCGGAGTCGAATACGACGCGGGCGAGGCTCAACGCCGGGCGCGGGGGCTTCGCCGCTGTGTCGACGACCAGAAATCCGAGTCCGGTCGTCCGGAAAAACATATTCTGCGAGTGTGGCGAATGAACCGGCACGCTCGGCAAAGCCATTCCGACGGCGCGTGGCGCCGTTGGCCGTCATCGCCGTGCTGGCGGCGGCTGGAACCGCCACCCGGCCGTTCAGTTGGCCGGCGACCGCGTTGGTGGTGTTGCCCGCGGCTGTGGTTCTGATGCTGGCCTTCCGCGTGCCGACCGAGCAGACGCCATCGACAGCCCGGCTGCGGCGCGGTGTTGCCGTCTGGTCGACGTTGCTGGTCGCGGGGATGACGTGGGAGGCGTACGCATTTGCTCGGCAACCGGATTGGACCCGGCCGAGCGACGAACACCCGACATTCTCGACGCTGCTGGATCCGGCGCTCGAGCAGTGGCCTCCGCTGCGATTCGCCGGATGGTTCATATGGCTGGGTGTCGGCTGGTGGCTGGTGTCGAAGTGAGCGAACGTTGGATTATCGCCGGGTTCGCGCTGGTGCTGGTGGCCACGCTCGTCGCCGTCGCGGTCACCCAGCTACGCCGGGATCTGGTCGCGCCAGTGGGGGAAACGTTCGCGTACCTCACCCGCACTCGGGCGGCGAAGATTGCCGCTGTGCTCATATGGGCATGGCTCGGCTGGCACTTTCTCGCGCGGTAGGGCCCACCGCGTGGAACACATGGTCCGCCCGGGAACGTGTCGCGGTGCATAGACTTGCCCATGCGGACAGTCGCCGTACCCCCTGCGCCACAAAGGAATATCGAGGTCGATCCTGACATGACCGAGCTCCGCACCGATTTCGTGGAAAACGGCATCGTCCACCGTTGGACCGGGCACTCGGACGAGCCTCGCCGGTCCGGTGCATACGCCGTCGCCGGACTGTTCCGTGTCGGGCACCGCTGCGGCGACAGTGTTCCGGAACGCCGCCGGGGAGTGACACCCGGGTCACTCGCCGAGGGACAGTGACGTGCTGCCCTACGTCTACCGGATCACCAAGTACGACCCCGCCGACCGTGACGAGCACGGCGCCTACACCGGTACGGAGGGCGCGGTCAGCGACCACGGGGCTGTCGAAGCCGCGTACCTCGCGGCGGTCGCCCTCTTCGCCGAGGAAACCGGCGTCCGACATCTGTCCATCCGCGAACCTCAGGTCACGCCCGGCTTCATGCATTTCGGCCTGGAGCCCGCCATCGACCGGCACGGCTTGGCCGAACTCTTCCCGAGCGATCTGGCCGGATTCCACGACGGAGCCGAAGTTCCGATCGGGGTCGGCGTGGAATTGGTAAGAGTCATGCTCCGCGATGGCAGTGTCTGGTGCCGCCTCGAGGTCGAGGACACCTTCGCGGTGCATGTCGGCTGGGATCAGTATCTCTATGTGGGCAGCCGCCGGGCATGCGCGGAGGCGGTCGACCGTACCCGCGCCCTCGGGCTGTTCCCGGAGCGCCTGGATACCTCTCCCTACGACATCGCCCACGACGGCACCGACGTACAGCGGCCGGCCGACGACGACTTCTGGGCCCACTTGCGTTGGGCTGTCGACACGAACAGTGCGGGGCTGCTGGAGGAACACTTTGTCGGAAACGCCTCGCGCTGGCACCGCCTCACCCGCGACACTGTCGACGAGGTGCGTTCGCGGCTCGCGCCGCGCGCCCTGCTGACGGTCTGGCCGGATCTGTCCGCCGACGTGACCGCCGCCTTGGCCGCGCTCCACGACGAGGACACCGTCGAGATCGTGTGGGAAGACGAGGACGGCCGAATCACCAGCGTGATCGCCGACGACACGCGGTTCGCGGCGCTTGCCGAGGGGATCTCGCGAGCGCGTGCCGCCGCGGTCCTGCCGCTGGCCGTCGATGAGCGCAATCCGTTGTTCACGGCGGTCCTGCCCGACGGCGACGGCATCGTCCGCGCCCGGTGGCGGACCGAACCGACTCGCGGCGACCGGGACTGGGCCTACCTGAAGACCCTGCACCGCGGGCAGATCGTGACCGGCACGGTGATCGAAATCGGCCCTTTCGGAGTCACTTTCGTGGATATCGGCGGCTTCATCGCGATGATCAACATTCCGGAACTGTCCTGGCGACGCATCGACCGTCCCGCCGATATCGTCACGGTCGGGCAGCAGATCACCGCCGAGATCCTCGGCATCGATATGGTGCGAGAACGGGTGTCGTTGTCGCTCAGGGCCACACAGGACGACCCGCTGACCGGGTTCGTGCGACAGATCGGCCGGATTGTCACCGGACCCGTCACCCGAATCGTGCCGTTCGGCGCTTTCGTCCGTATCGAGGACCGAGCGGACGGCTTCGAGGGTCTCGTGCATACCACCGAGCTGACCGAACCGTCGGTGAACCGGCCCGATGACGCCGTCCACATCGGCGACATCCTCACGGTGAAGATCACCGACGTCGATATCCGACGACGCCGAATCACCCTGTCGCGCATCAGGTCAGCGACACGCGACTCCCACTCGACCTGATGCTGCGGGCGGAATATCCGGGCCCTTGTGTTCCCCTCGATGGGAACGCAGACATTCACCCCACATCACGGCGAAGCCAGGTGACCTCGGCCCCGATGGGATCCACTCCGCAGCGATATAGCTCGAGGTCTTCATCCCACGGCGTCCCCAGCGCGCGGTCGATCTCCGCGGCCAGATCGTAGGCGGTGTATTTGCCGAGTTCCCGGGAGGCTTGTAGGAGGGCGCGCAGGCGCATTTCGCCGAGGGTGATGTCGCCGCTGGCGGAGGTGGAACCGTGCCAGAGGCCGAGGCCGGGTACGAAGCTGTAGCGTTCGCCGTCGACGCCGTCGCTGGGGTCCTCGGTGACCTCGAAGCGCAGCACCGGCCAGGACCGCAAGGCTTGGGCAATGCGGGCGGCGGTGCCGACGGGGCCGATCCAGTCAACGGTTGCGCGCAGTTGGCCGTCGGCGGGTTGGGTGGTCCAGCGCAGCTTGGCCGGGGCACCGAGGGCCGAGGTGAGTGCCCATTCCACGTGCGGGCACAGCGCGGCGGGCGACGAGTGGATCCACACCACACCCGCCGTCGCGTCCGCGAACTGACTCGATGCGCGCACCACTAACACCTCCAGCTTCGACGAGGGACGTCTTCCCCAACGACCCGTCCAGCTGGCGTTGCCTGAGTGTACTGGAGTGCCCGATGTTACGTGTGTTACTTCGCGAGGGTGTTGCCTTCGCGTGTCACCTCGGCAATAACCCCGTCGCTCAGTACCGGCCATGCGGCCCGGGCCCAGTCGCCGAAATTCTCGTCCGCGAGCGCGAGACACGCCACCCCAATTTCGGGATCCACCCACAGAAATGTGCCGGATTGACCGAAGTGGCCATATGCGCGAGGAGAATTCGCGCCACCGGTCCAGTGCGGCGACTTGCCGTCCCGGACTTCGAAGCCCAGCCCCCAGTCGTTCGGGCGCTGCGACCCGTATCCGGGCAGCACCCCGTTGAGACCCGGGAATTGCACCGAGGTGGCCTCGGCATGCGTCGACGGCGAGAGCAACCGCGGATTCAGCAACTCCGACGCGAACCGAGTTAGATCACCGACGGTGGACCGGCAGGCGTGCCCGGCCGGACCGGCGAGCACCGAGGCGGTCATCCCGAGCGGCACGAACACCGCGTCGCGCAGGTACTCGTCGAATGCGATCCCGGTCTGCTCGGTGACGAGCTGCGCGAGTATCTCGAACCCGGCGCTGGAGTAGATCCGCTTCGTCCCCGGCTTCGCCAATATGTCGGTGGTGTCGAAGGCGATGCCGGAGGTGTGCGCGAGCAGATGCCGCACGGTCGCGCCGGGCGGCCCCGCGGGCTGTTCGAACTCGATCGCACCCTCTTCCACGGCGACCAGCACCGCGTAGGCAACCAGCGGTTTGGTCACCGAGGCGAGCGGAAAGACGCGTTCGGTGTCGCCCTCGGTCGCCACGCCGTCCGGGGTGATCACCCCCGCCGCGGCATGCCGGACCGGCCAGTCCCTGATCTGTTCGAGTGAACGCACCCAGCGAGCGTACGAGACAATCGGGGGGCTCGACCGAGGTGACCGCCCCCAACGGACTTTTTCCTGTTCTCCGTACCGGGAAGCCACGGCTCGTACGGACCTGATCCGGACAGACCGATCCACCTACCGGTACCGCCGGTACCATCGACGCACCATGAGTGCACAGCCCACAATCCACGGCGAGGTGGCCGACGGCTTCGGCCCCGTCGCCGACGCCTTCCGGCGCAATTTCTCCCAGCACGGCGAAATCGGCGCCGCCGTGGCCGTTTACGCGGGCGACCGCCCGGTGGTCGACCTGTGGGCGGGGCACCGCGATCGGCGCCGCACCGAGCCGTGGGAGCGCGACACCATCGTTCCGGTCTTCTCCTCGACCAAGGGCATGGCGGCCTTCGTGATCGCGGCGGCGGTATCGAAGGGTCTGCTGGACTACGCGGAGCCGGTCGCGAAGTACTGGCCGGAATTCGCGGCGCAGGGCAAGAGCGCGATCACGGTCCGCCAGCTGATCGACCACCAGGCGGGCCTGTCCGGTCTGGACACCGTGGTGAAGCTACCTCAGATCGCCGATCTCGATGGTCTCGCAACAATTCTCGCGGCCCAGAAGCCCGCATGGAAGCCGGGCACCCGCCACGGCTACCACGCCATCACCCTCGGCTTGTACCAAGGTGAACTGATGCGCCGGGTCGATCCCCGGCACCGCACCCTCGGCCGCATCTTCGCCGAGGACATCGCCGAGCCGTTGGAATCGGATTTCTTCATCGGCCTGCCCGCCGACGAGCCGATGGAGCGGATCGCCACCCTGTCCGCGACCCAGGGGCTGGATATCCTGCGCTACGAACGCGATATCCCGCTGCGCATCGGCGCCGAAATCTACGCCAAGCGCGGGCATGCCTATGCGGCGCTGACCAACCCGCGCTGCGGTGCCCCGGCGCGAGCATCCCGGCGCGAATTCCTCGAGGTCGAACTCCCCGCCTCGAACGGCGTCGGCAATGCCCGCGCCCTGGCCAAGACCTACGGCGCCGCCGCGGGTCGCACCGGCGCGCTTCCCATCGATGACGCGATCCTCGACCGCCTCGCGGCCGCCGAGACCGCCGACGACGTCCCCGCCGATGACCTGGTGCTGCACACCAAGAGCCGCTACCACCTCGGCTTCCGCAAGTCGCGCGGCTCATTCCGCTTCGGCTCGGACAAGCGCGCCTACGGCACCACCGGTCTCGGCGGCTCCTTCGGATTCGCCGACCCCGCAACCGGTCTCGGCTTCGGCTATTCGATGAACCGCCTCGGCATGGCCGTTTTGGACGACGTCCGCAGCCGCAACCTGCGCGAGGCGCTGCTGCGCTGCACCATCTGAGAGCCCCGGAAACACCACGCCCGGCCGCTGCGCGAGGCCGAGTCCCGCGACAGTCCGTCGCCCTGACGAGCGCCGGGAGCCGTCGACCACCAACGGGTCCCGACGCTCGCGGGGGCGGCGGCCCGCTGCTCCCGAGTCCATCACGTGGACCTGCGTACACTGACCACGCTCGACTTTTCGCCGGATCCATCCCAGGCAACCGATCGCGGAATCGAGGTATCCCGTGGCAGCGCATCCAGCGACCATCGACGCGTATATCGCCGGTTTCCCCGAGAATGTGCGGACCGTCCTGGACGACATCCGCCGCACCCTGCACCGGACCCTGCCCGACGCCGAAGAGGTGATCAGTTACGACATCCCGACGCTGAAGCTGAACGGCCGCAATGTCGTTCATTTCGCGGGATGGAAGGAGCATGTCAGCCTCTACCCGATCCCGGACGGCGACGAAACCTTCGAGGCCGCGATCGAGCCGTACCGGGCGGGTAAGGGCACGCTGAAGTTCCGGCTGGGCAAGCCGGTGCCGTACGACCTGATCGCCCAGGTCGCGACCCGGCTCGCCGCGCGGGCCGGGTGATTACCAGTCGGCTTCGGTGTACCGGATGACGCCGCGAATATTCTTGCCGTCCAGCATGTCCTGGTAGCCCTGGTTGATCTCCTCCAGCGAGTAGCTGCGGGTGACCATGTCATCCAGGTTGAGCTGGCCGGACTTGTACAGCGAGAGCAGGCGAGGCGCGTCCTGGCGGGCGTTGCCGCCACCGAAGATGCAGCCCTTGACCGTCTTCTGCAGCATGGACAGCAGGAAGCTGTTCATCTTGACGTCGCCCTCATCCATACGACCCATCGAGGTGACGACCAGGGTGCCCGCCTTGCCGGTGAGGATCAGGCCTTCCTCGATGTACTCGCCGTGCATCTCACCCATGGTGAGAATGACCTTCTCCGCCATCCGGCCCTCGGTGACGTCGATGAGCGGCATGATCGCTTCGGCCATGGACGGGTAGGTGTGGGTGGCGCCGAACTTCTGCGCCTGCTCCCGCTTCCACGGGTTGGGGTCGATGGCAACGACTTTGGAGGCGCCGGAGAGCACCGCGCCCTGCAGCGCGCTCATGCCGACACCGCCGATGCCGACGATGACCGCGGTCTCCCCCGGCTTGACCTGCGCGACGTGGGTGGAGGAACCGAAGCCGGTCGGCACGCCACAGCCGACCAGGCAGGCGACCTCGAAGGGGACGCTCGGGTCGATCTTGACGACCGAGGTGTGGTGCACCGTCATATACGGCGCGAAGGTGCCGAGCAGGCACATCGGGATGACGTTCTGGCCCCGCGCCTGGATGCGGTAGGTGCCGTCGCTGATCGCCTGGCCGAGCAGCAGGCCCGCGCCGAGGTCGCACAGCGCCATATTGCCGCTCACACACGCCGGACAGCGACCGCAGGCCGGGATGAACGACAGGATCACGTGGTCACCGACCTGAAGGTCGGCGGGGCAATTCGGCCCGAGCTTGGTGATCACGCCCGCACCCTCGTGGCCGCCCATGACGGGGAAGGCAGGCATCGGTGTCGCACCGGTGACGATGTGGTGGTCCGAGTGGCACATGCCGGCGGTTTCCATCCGGATCTGCACCTCGCCGGCGACGGGGTCGCCGACCTCGATCTCCTCCACCGACCACGGCTCGTCGATCCCCCACAGGATCGCGCCCTTCGTCTTCATTCCTGTCGACCCTCTCGCATGCACGTGCTTATATGTGACTGCACCCACAGTACGAGAAAAATGGAACGCGTTCTAGTCCCGGGTTGAAAATTCAGCGACAGATAGTCCACTCAACCCCGAACACGTTCTAGAACTCATCCGCGGACATCGTGCACGTGATGGATCACGTCGTGCACGAAGTAGCGCGCGAGGGATTCCACGGTGAAGACGGAGCCGTCGCTGCGCCGCACCCGGAACCCGCGATCGGCGGCGGGCACGGATTCGATGGCCTGCGCGACGATCTCGGCGGCCGCGTCCAATTCGGCGGCGACCGTCGCTGGATCCTGCTCGGCGTAGCGGTCGGCGACCGCCGTCTCATCCTGATCCCAGTTGGAGAAGGTGGGGACACCGTCCGGAGCGTCGGCCGCGTCGATGCCACGGGGGTCGAATGCGGGCACCCGCGGGTCCACCGCCTCGGTGCGCGCAGCTACCGCGGTCCGGTAGGCGAAGATTCGGCATACATCGCGCACATGCGCTGCGTACTCCAGGGGCGACCAGGTGGCGTCGTCCGGACGCGCGACCGCACCGGGACGCGCCAGGGTCGCGGACAGCCTGGCGGCGTATTCCCGCGCCAGTGCGGGCACGGCCGCATACGGTGTGCGGGTCGCGTCGAAATCGCATTCGGGACAGGACTCTTCGAGGACCCAGGTCCAGTTCTTCACATCGGGAACGATCGGCATGCGCCAACCTTACGGTTGGCTGAATATACTCAGCCATACATATTCAGCCAACGCTCCGCAAAATCCCGACACACCCACCAGGTGGGCAATGTGCGCCCGGATCACTCCATCAAGCGGCGCGCCCTCTCGAACAACTCGAGTGTGATCGCGTGCAGGAAGTCACCGACCTCTTTGGGCGCTTTACCCGCGAAGGCGCGCGCATACGTGCCCTCCAGCACGATGCCGAGCTTGAAGCAGGCCAGCACGGTGTACCAGGGGACGACGCTCAGATCGCGATCGGAGAAGGTGCCGTAGTGCGCGACCATCTCCTCCGGCGTCGGCAGGCCGCCAACCGAACCCAGCTTGCCGACCAGTGCCGCCCCGGCGGTGCCCGGTTCGGGCCGGGTGGCGATCTGCCAGCCCAGATCCAGCAGCGGGTCGCCGATGGTGGACATCTCCCAGTCCACCATCGCCGCGACCTCGGGGCCGTCAAAGGAGAACATCATGTTGGCCAGGTGACAGTCACCGTGCAGGATGCCGGGCGTCCACTGCGCGGGCCGGTTGCGGTCCAGCCACTCACCGACCTGCCGCACGCCTGGAATCTCCGGCCCCGGATAACCCTCATTGGCCGAGTAGGACTCCAGTTCGCCGAGCCAGCGCGGCACCTGGCGCTCCAGGAAGCCCTCCGGCTTGCCGTAATCCGAGAGGCCGAGCGCCCGGTAGTCGAGCGCGCCGAGCCGGGCGATGGCCTCCACCGCGGACAGACCCATCCGCCGCCGGATCTCCGGGTCGCCCGCGTGCAGTTCGGGCAGTTCGTTCTGCGGGTTGAATCCGGTGATCGGCTCCATCAGGTAGAACACCACACCCATCACCGATTCGTCGGTGCAGGCGGCGATCACCCGGGGCGACCGCACATCGGTACCGTCCAGCGCGCCGAGTAGCCGGGCCTCGCGACGGATGACGTCATTACTCTTGGCGCGCAGATGCTTCGGGCCGCGCCGCAGCACATAGTCCCGGCCGCCCCTGGCGAAGCGCAGCATGATGTTCTGGGTGCCGCCTCCGAGCGGAGTCACCCCTTCGAATTCACCGGCGGGCAAGCCCTGCTCATCCATCCACTGACCCACGACCGCGAAATCCACGACCTCGCGATCCACTTCCACCGGCTGCGCAACAGACATGTCACACATTCTGCACGACCCGTCGGGTAGAACTGAAGGCACCTGACGACAGTTAGCTCGAACCGGTCAGGCGTAGGGTTTTGCACACCATGCGCACGTTGCTCATCGACAACTACGACTCGTTCACCTACAACCTGTATCAGCTGATCAGCGAGGTGAACGGGGTGGAACCGACGGTCGTGCGCAATGACGAGGTCGAGACCGTCGCGCAACTGGGCCTGGCGCACTTCGACAATATCGTCGTCTCCCCGGGACCCGGCCGTCCCGATATCGCCCGGGACGTGGGCATCTCCGCGGCCGTCATCGCGCTGGCCGACCTTCCGCTGCTCGGCGTATGCCTCGGACACCAGGGCATCGTGGTGGGCGCGGGTGGCGTAGTCGGGCCCGCTCCGGTCGCCCGTCACGGCTACCTCGACCACATCGCCCACGACAACCGCGAACTGTTCGCGGGTCTGCCGCCGGACTTCACCGCCGTCCGCTACCACTCGCTCTGTGCCGAACGGCCGTTGCCCGATGCGCTGGAGATCACCGCGACCACCCCGGACGGCGTGATCATGGGTGTGCGGCACCGCGAGAGACCGCAGTGGGGCGTGCAGTTCCACCCGGAATCCATCGCCAGCGAATACGGGGCTACCCTGCTGCGCAACTTCGCGGAGCTGACCGCGGAGATCGGACGTCGACGCAGACCCGGCTCGCCCGCGAATCCCGCCGGTGAACCACCCGTTTCCTCGCACGGCGGTTCCGCTGCCGCCCCGCCCGTGCCGCGGTCCACGCACGCACCCGCGCCCACCTCGGAACGGTCCGTTCTCACCCTGGAACAACCCGCCGGGCAGGCATTACCGCTGCGGACCGGCGTGGGCCCGGTCGAGTCGGCGAGCGCATCCGAACATATTCGGCGCGGGGTGGCGCGAACGGCGTCACCGCAGACGATGCGGGTTACCGAACTCGCACCTTCCG
Source organism: Nocardia sp. NPDC050710 (assembly GCF_040654375.1). Lineage (NCBI taxonomy): Bacteria > Bacillati > Actinomycetota > Actinomycetes > Mycobacteriales > Nocardiaceae > Nocardia > Nocardia sp. NPDC050710. Next base: position 60,637 of record NZ_JBFAHV010000031.1, read on the forward strand.
GCACTGTGCATCAGGGCGATGAATCGGACACCGCGGCAACACTATTCGCAACTGCTCACGGAGATTCACCATTGGCGACCGGGCCCGGCTCGGTGCGCACCTCGCGGCGGTGGCCACCCGAGGACGACCCCGCGACCGAAAATGCCCATCGGCTGGCCGAATCGGGGCGCCCCTGGCAGCTGCGGCATCGGCTCATCGAGCGAGCGATCGATACCGAAGCCGCGTTCGTGCGGCTGTACGGCGCTTCGCCCACGGCGTTCTGGCTGGACAGCGAGCATGTGGAGCCCGGTCTGGACCGGTTCTCGTTCCTGGGCGACGCGAGTGGACCGCTCGCGGAGGTGGTGCGGTACCGGGTCGGATCCGGCGAGGTCATCGTCGAGACCGCCGAGGGCGAGCGCCGCACCGTCGACGGCGACATACTGCACTACCTGGCGGGCGAGCTGCGCCGACGCGAGGCCGAAATCCCCGAACTTCCCTTCGATTTCGCCTGTGGTTACGTCGGCTATCTCGGCTACGAGGTGAAGGCGGATTGTGGCGCCGCGGCCGCGCATCGCGCCACGACACCGGACGCGCAGTGGATCTTCGCCGATCGGCTCGTCGTGGTGGACCACGTCACCGGACGTACCTACCTGCTGGCGCTCACCGATCCCGCGCCGGAAACCGCACGCGCCGCCGAGGATTGGCTGCGTGACACGCACGAGGTACTGGAATCCCTTCCCACGTGGGCGAATCCGCCGATCTTGCAGGTGCCCTCGGATACCGCCGCGGTCGCCGGACTACTCACCCGCGGTCACGAACGCTACCTCGCCGATATCGCGGTGTGCCTGGACAAACTGCACGCGGGAGAATCCTACGAAATCTGCCTCACCGACGGCCTGACCGTCCCCGCCACCGAATCCGACGGTCTCGATTTCTACCGCACCCTGCGCCGCTGCAATCCCGCGCCGTACGCGGCGTACCTGCGCTTCGACGATCTCGAAATCGCCTGTTCCTCACCGGAACGCTTTCTCAAGGTGGATCGCGCCCGCACGGTGGAGAGCAAGCCGATCAAGGGCACCGCGCCGCGCGGCGCCACCCCGGCCGAGGACGAGCGGCTGCGCCGGGAACTGGCCGACAGCCCCAAGACCCGGGCCGAGAACCTGATGATCGTCGACCTACTCCGCAACGACCTGGGACGGGTCTGCCAGATCGGCAGCGTGCACGTGCCGAATCTGATGGCCACCGAAACCTATACGACACTGCACCAGTTGGTCTCCACGGTGCGCGGGACGTTGCGCCCGGATGTCGACGTGATCGACTGCCTGCGCGCGTGCTTTCCGGGCGGGTCGATGACCGGAGCACCCAAGCTGCGCACCATGGAGATCATCGACGAACTCGAAACCGAAGCGCGCGGAGTCTATTCGGGCACCATCGGCTTCCTCGGCCTCGGCGGCACCGCCGACCTCAATATCGTCATCCGCACCGCCGTCCGCCACGACGGCCACTGGCGCATCGGCGCGGGTGGGGCCATCGTGCTGGATTCGGATGCCGAGGAGGAGTACCGCGAGGTGCTGCTCAAGGCCGCGGCGACCTATCGGGCGATCGATCGCTGAACCGCCCTACCGCCGCCGCCGTTTGCGCTTGGTCGCCGGTGGAACTTCCGACTCGGGCTTCGCGCTGAACCCGGTGACCTTGCCGAGAAGGGAGACGCCGGGGAGTTTGGCGAGCGCACCGAAGACTTCTTCGCCGAGCGAGACCAGCGCTTCCAGCCGGGGCAGCAGCCGGTCATAGGCGGCGAAGGCCGGGTCGGCCAGCGCCAGGGTGCGATCGAGGCGATCAATGGTCCAATTCAGCCGATCGATGGCCGTCGACAGATTCTCGATCAAATCCGGCAACTGCGCTGCCAGCTGGGCGGAGGCCGGTGGTAGCCGGACGGCGGCGTCGAAGGCGTGCCCGGCCGTGAGCTGCGCGGATTCGAGGGCCTGACCTGCGGCCGACTGCGCGGCCTCGACCGCGGACTGTGCGGCGGCCAGGATATCGGCGGGGCCGGGCACCCGCCCGCCCGGCTTCTTCGGGGGTGGCACCTTGCGGCCCGGCTGCTTCGGGGTGCTCATGAACACACTGTGCCGGACCTCGGGCCCGAACGGAAGGAACTCACGGACCGTCCGGTCTGTGTCGCGGCTCCGAGGACCTGCCACATCACCCGCCCACCACCATGCGTGCACGCGGCGACCAGCCGCTCCCGGCTGCCGCGCCCCGTCTGCGACGGCCGACCCGTTCGGCGTGTCGGAGGGTCGTGGCACTATTCGAGCACAATGAAACTCAGCAAAGGCGCCAACGCACCCGTCCCGACATCGCTTCTAGCCGTGGTTGTTTCATGGCGCTCGGAGCATGTGCTGGATGCGCACGCACTGTTGCTGGCCGAATCCGGCGCGGTGCGCTCGGATCGGGATCTGGTGTTCTTCAACGCACCCCGGCACGTGTCCCAGGCCGTGACCCTCGATCAGGAGCCCGAGCCGGGAACCGCTCGGCTGAGCGTTTCGCTGCCGCGTACCGAATCCGAGGTGGACCGGATCATCGTCAGCGGCTCGCTCGACGACGGCACCTTCGGCGATGTCACTGGCCTGGCCGTGACCGTCTTGGACGCCGACGGCCCGGTCGCGCACTACGAGATCGAGGATTCGGACGCGGTCGCCGCCATGATGTTCGGCGAGTTCTACCGCCGCGACGGACGGTGGCGGTTCCGTGCCATCGGTCAGGGCTGGACCAGCGGGCTGGCGGGGCTGGTCACTGAATTCGGGGTCACCGTCGATGATCACGAAGCGCGGTCCGCGCGGGCTTCCAACCCGTTCGCCCGGCCGGGGCAGACGAACTCGTATCCGGCGGCTCGATGGGCTCCGGGATCGAACGGATATCGCGAGCCGGACCCCGGCTCCGTGTCATCGACGCGCACACCCCACCCGGCTGCCGTCCACCATGCAACCCAGCAGGTGCGCCACGCGGCGTCAGCGGCCCGCGGCTCCACCGATTCGACTGCCGCTGAACGTATCCCGGCGAGCGGATACGCATCATCCGGGGCGCAGAACGGGACCGCCGATTCCCACGCGGACACGAACCTTCCGCTATCGCAGGCGGCGACATCACCGGCGGCGGCATCGCAGGCCGGGGCATCGGGCGGGCAAAACCGTCCCGCCGTCGACTCGCCGCCCGATCAACGCACCGCAACCGACGCGTCGCGGTTCCACCCCGCACCGCGATCACACCGCCCGGTCGATCTCACGCGACGATCGACCGAGCCGCCGCCCGCACCCCCGGCTCCCCCGCCGAACCCCGAACGCGCCGACTGGCACCCGGATCCGGAGGATGCCGCTCGCATGCGGTGGTGGGATGGGACCGAGTGGACCTCGGCCACCCACCGGCGGCGGCAGCCGGATGCACGGAATTGCGATCGTTGCGGAAATCCGCGGCGCCGCAAGCTGTTCGGCGGACTACAGGAATGCCAGAGCTGCGCGATCGAGATCGAGGAGTTCCTCACGCACTGGCACACCCAGGCCTGGCGGGCTCTCACGGCCTCCGGACCGCGGGGCGCGGAGTGGGCGGCGCTGTGGGCATCGTTGCGGTATCAGCGGATCGAGGAGAGCGTGGGCCGGGCGGCGCTGCGCGATGTGGCGCTGAGCTATGTGGAGCGGTTGGCGACCTTCGCCTTCGCCGACGGGGAAATCGCCCAGTCGGAGTTCGAGGCGTTCGAGGATGCCATCGACGAGTTGGCGGTGACCGGTCCGCTGGTCGAGGATCTGCGCAGGCGGATGCATCGCGGCCGGACCCTGTCGCGGCTGCGAGAGGGCGAACTTCCGGTGGTGCGTACGCCCGGTCTGCACCTGGATCCGGAGGAACGTGTGCATCTGGATCTGCCCGCCACCCATATCCGGCAGCTGGCTCGCGGCCCGAAACTCACCGCGGGCAGGTTGATCGCCAGCAATAAGAAGCTACGCTTCGTCGGCTCCGGCGCGGGCGCCGAAATGCCGTGGAACCGTGTTGTTTCCGTCCATGCCGAGCAGGGCTCGGTGGTGATCGCGGCGACCTCGGCCCGCGGTGGCGCGGTCTTCGACGTCGACGATCCGGACTATGTCGCCGCCGCACTGGAGGGCGCGCTGCGGGTGGCCAAACGTCTGGTGCTCACGCCGGGCCAGCGCGACTCCCGCAGCATCCCTCAGGAGGTCAAGGCCGAGGTGTGGCAACGCGACGGCGGCAAATGCGTCGAGTGCGGCAGCGGCCACTACCTCGAGTTCGACCACATCATCCCGCTCAGCCGGGGCGGCGCCACCAGCGCGAGCAATCTGCAGATCCTGTGCAGATCGTGCAATCGCACCAAGGGCGCCCGCATCTGAGGCGGGCACCGGGTCGACACGCCGAGTAGGGCGCATTTCGCGTTCGTAACCGGCGCACCGCGCCCGAGCGCGCGACGGCTGTGCGGACCACGGCCCGAGGCCCGCTAACGTATCCTCGCGCCGCCCAGCACCCGTAGTGGCGAAACAGACATATGCGAAGTCACACATTGAGTCGCACCGGGTGCCTCCGTACCGTGCCATACGCCAAACAGTGTTGTTGGGAGGAGCGAACCCATGCGGGTTGCAGTTATCGGAGGGACCGGGGTACTCGGCGGCGCCGTCGTGCACGAGCTGGCCGCACGCGGGCACCAGGTCATCGTTGTCAGTCGGACGGCACCGCGAGTTCTGCTGCCGGGCACCGAACATCGCGCGGCGGATCTCACCACCGGGTCGGGGGTCGCCGCCGCGCTGGCGAGCTGCGACACCGTCGTCGATGCGGCGAATTCCGTCACCAAGAGTAAATCGCTGCTGGTCGACGGCGTGCGCAGGCTGCTGGAGGCCGAACAGCAGGCCGGTGTCGGTCATCACGTCGAAATCTCCATCGTCGGATGCGATCTCGTGCCGTACGCGTACTACCGGACGAAGGTGGCCCAGGAGCACGTGGTCACCACCGGCCCCGTGCCGTGGACGCTATTGCGCGCCACCCAGTTCCACGAATTGATCACCCAATTCGTCAGCCTGCCGAGCCGATTGCGGATCGCGCCCCATTCGACCCTGAAATTCCAGCCGGTCGATGTCGGCGCGGTAGCCGTCCGCCTCGCCGACGCGGTCGGCCAGGGGCCCTCGGGACGGATGCCCGATCTCGGTGGGCCAACCGTGCATACCTTCACCGAGCTCGCGCAGATCTACCGAGCGCACCAGCACCGCTCGGCACTACCGATGCCGATCCCGACTCCCGGTCGCGCCGGCCGTGCTGTCCGCGGCGGGGCGCTGTGCCTCGACGACACGGGCGAGGCGCGCGGCAGGGGCTACGCCGCGTGGCTCGCCGACCGAACCGACCCGACGGCGGGCTGATATCGAAGGCGGTACCGGATTCCGTTGCGCCGGTACCTCACCCGCCGGTCAGTCCCGCCGTCCGACCCAGATCGGCCAGCATGGCGTCGAACAGGATCTCCGGATGCGACAGCGGGATCGGGTAGTTCCCGAACACCTCGAGCGTGACGTGCCCGTACAAGCGGGCCCAGATCTGGATCATCAGATATGTCACGCCCAGGTCCAGCTTTTCGGCCGGAAACTTCTGCCCGGACTCGGAAAGCGCTGCCAGCAGTTCCGATTGGAACAGCACCAGATCCTCGCGCAGTTCCGCGGGAATGACATCGGTCGGTGGGGTCACGATGTCATAGGTCGCCAGTAGCCGCCCGGCGGCCGCCAGGAAGATGCGGCCGAACGGTTCGTCGAAGCGGCGCATCATCCTCGCCTGCCCGCCGCCGGGCGAGGCGAACACCAGGGTGAATTCCTTGGTGTGCGCCAGCGCCCAGCGTCGAAAACCCTTGCAGATGGCGAAGAACTGCACCGCGCCGTCATCGGCCAGGGTGGCGATCTCGGCGGAGAGCTGGGCGGCCAGATCGGCGCAGAACTCCAGCCGCAGGCTCTCCAGCAGATCGTCCCGGGACTTGTAGTACCGGTACAGCGCGGGCGCGGTGATGCCGAGCTCGCGCGCGATGGCCCGCAGGGTGACCGCGTCGGGCCCCTGTTCGGCCAGCAGCGCGTGGGCGACGCGCCGGATGTCCGCGTCGGTCACGACCGGCGCGCGCCCTCGAGGTTTCGAGGTTGTCACCACTCGATTCAAGCGTATTCGACTTCCCAGCGCTTGATTCCGTTCAGCCAGCCCGAGCGCAGCCGGACCGGATCGGAGACCTGGCGCAGATTCGGCATCACATCGGCGATGGCGTTGAACATCAGATCGATCTGCAACCGGGCCAGGTTGGCGCCGACACAGTAGTGCGTGCCGGTACCGCCGAAGCCGACATGCGGGTTGGGGTTGCGCAGCACATTGAAGGTGAACGGATCCTCGAAGCCGTCCTCATCGAAGTTGGCCGAGCTGTAGAACAGTCCGACCCGCTGCCCCTTCTTGATCTGCTGACCGCCGATCTCGGTGTCCTGGGTGGCGGTGCGCTGGAAGGCGGTCACCGGGGTGGCCCAGCGGACGATCTCGTCGGGCGCGGTGCGCGGACGCTGCTCCTTGTAGAGCTCCCACTGCTCGGGGTTATCCACGAAAGCCTTCATGCCGTGGGTGATCGAGTTGCGAGTTGTTTCATTGCCCGCCACCGAGAGCAGGATGACGAAGAACGCGAACTCGTCCGATCCGAGCTGTTCGCCGTTGATATCGGCGTTGATCAGCTGGGTGACGATATCGTCGGCCGGGCACTTGCGCCGATCCTCGGCCATATTCCAGGCGTAGCCCATGACTTCGGCGGTCGCGACATGGTGGTTGCCGTCGAATTCCGGGTCGTCGTAGGAGATCATCTGGTTGGTCCAGTCGAACAGCTTCTTGCGGTCGTCCTGCGGGACTCCGATGAGTTCGGCGATGGCCTGTAGCGGCAGCTCACAGGCGACCTGTTCGACGAAATCGCCGCGGCCGCTCTTCTTGGCGTCGTGCACGATCCTGGCCGCGCGCTCGGTGAGGGCGGCGCGCAGGCTCTCCACCGCACGCGGGGTGAAGCCCTTGGAGATGATGCGTCGGGTCTTGGTGTGCTGCGGCGGGTCCTGGTTCAGCATCAACATGTCGCCGAGCATGTCGATCTGCTCGCGGGTCGTCTCTTCGTTGAAACGGATGATCGCGGTGTTCTCGTGCGAGGAGAAGATCTCGGGATTCTTCGAGATCTCCTTGATGTCGGCGAGTTTGGAGACGACCCAGTAGCCGCCGTCGTCGAAGCCGCTGGCCCGACCGGACTGGGCGCACCACCAGACCGGGGCGGTTTTGCGCAGTTCGGCGAACTCTTCGATGGGCAGCCTGGTGGCGAGCAGGTCGGGGTCGGTGAAATCGAATCCCGCGGGGATGGAGGTGACGGTCACGGCTATCTCCTATCGGTCTGGGCTGCAGACCTCACAACGCTGTGTTTGGTCGGCGACGCTCCGGGACCCCGCGTAGTCACGCTGCAGTACCGCCTGCGGGTCCGTCGCTCGCACCGCCGTATGGAACACGTTCCATAGAGATGGAACCACACAACCCACCTTCGTGAACAGCGTTTAGTAAAACCTGTTTACTTTTGTTGCCCGCACGCCGACCCGTCGCCCGGCACGCCACCATCGAACACACCCGTCGGCTCCCAGGGCGTTGACGGACAGCCACCGGGGCGTCACTAGTCGACCACGGAACGGAACCGCCTAGTTCGCCCGCGCCCGGTCCGTGCGCCAACGCACATACCGGCTGAACAGGTCCACGATGAGGCCGCCGCTCGGCACCGGCCGCACCCTGGTGTTGTGGAATGCGGTGACCTCCCAGCCGCCGGCGGTCCGGTGCAGCACCCAGGTGTTGCGGGAACGGCGCCCCTTCGAAGCCTCACGCTGCCAGGCGAATACGACCGCACCGGTGCCGTGCACCACCGCGATGTCGTCGGTGACGAAGCGGATCGACTCGATCTCGCCCTCGAGCCTGGTCCCGAAGAGCACGCCGTCGAACAATCCCGCGTGCAGCTCGCGGTTGGCCTTCCGGCCCCGCAGCAACGTGCCGTCGAACGCCACATAGTCACTGTCCTCGGCGAATTCGGCCGCATACGCCGCGGCGTCGTTATCCGCCCATGCCTGCGTCGCGCGCCCGATCAATTCCCCGATCCGGATCTCACCCTCGGTCCGCTCGCCCATAGCTACTCCCCTGCCTCGCCGCCGGAACCCTTCGATCATCCGCCGAAACCCGCTCAGCGGCATGGGGGATCGCCCTGAACCAACCCCGTACTTTCCGGTACGCCCAGCGCGAAACCGAGGACGCCGGGCGCGGCCGCGGCTTCTAATGGGAACCACACATCGCGCGAATCTCGCTGAAGGGATCTGTCATGACCAGCATGTACGAGCACGCAGGCGGCGAGGAGGCATTGCACCAGGTCGAGGAGGCGTTCTACGACAAGGTGCTCGCCGATCCGGTGCTGAAAACCCAATTCACCGAGCGACGCCCGGGCCACGTCGACCATCTCACCTGGTTCACCTCCGAATCCTTCGGTGGGCCGGACCGCTTCACCCGTGAACTGGGCTTCGACTACATCATCGCCGTGCACCGCGGGTTGAAGGTCACCGACGAACAGCGCGAACGGTTCGCGGCGCTGTACCTCGAGGCATTCGAAGAGGCCGGGCTGCTGGACAATCCGGCCTTCCGAGATGCGGTCCGCTCACACGTCGAGTTCGGCGCGCAAGTGGCGCAGCAGAATTCGCACGCCGAAACCGAGGACGAGCTGCATCCGATCCGCGCCGTACCGCACTGGACCTGGGAGGACTGACGCTCAGGCGCCGATCACCGCGTTCATGATGGTGCCCGCGCTGGTCGCCACCACACCGCCGACCATCGCGCCCGCCACCATCTTCGGGGATTGCAGACCGCTGCCGCTCCACTTCTCCCAGGCGAATCTGCCGCCCGCGTAGATGATGCTGACAGTGCCGGATAGCATCGCGAACCAGGTCATATACCGCACGAACTGCATGATCTTGTCCGAGAGCGGCGGCGCCTCCGGGGTGGGGTTACCTACCTGCGCCAACGTGACAAAGGTATCGCCGATCGATGTCAGCATGATGCTCACCGCCAGATCTCTCTGCGCCCGCGAGGGGCGAAATCCATTCGAGTACCACCACATTCGCGGTGGCACAGCTCCGCCACGCAGTTCCCATCATCCAGAGCGGCCCGGGCTCCCGCAAGCTGGTAACTGCGTCGTATCGGAGAAACCGATACGATCCATGGTGATGCCCCACCGGTCCGGAATCCCGCCCGAATCAGAATGAGTAGCACGCCAATGATCCTGGTTACCGCCTACGACACCCTGGCGCAGATCGGCAACCCCTCGCCAGAGGCTCCGCCGATCTCCGACAAGTTTCTCCAGCTGGTCCGCTACCTGACATGGTTCGTCCTGCTGTCGGGAGTCTGCGGCATCATTTACGCGGGCGGCAGGTTCGCCTGGGAGAAGTGGAGCGGCGGCGGGCTGGAATCCCCGAAGATGGTGGCCGGGGCCATGATCGGCGGCGTGGTCGCGACCAGCGCGGGCACCATCATGAACGCCGTCATCGGCTGATCAGGTGAGGATGCCCGCTGCGCGGGCGGCGCGCAGCCAGTCCGGGAATTCGCCGAGCAGACGCGCGTACAACTCCCCGTCGTCGACCCGGTCGATGTCGTCGAGGGCGAAGAAGCCCGCGTTGTCGACGCGTCGGCCGTCCATCTCGTCCAGGGTGCGCAACAGTCCGTAGTTGGCGCGACCGAGCCCGACGAACTGCCAGAACGCAGGCAGCTGCGAGGCCACCCGCATCAGCTCGGCGATCTCCCGTTTCTTGGCGAAACCCCCATCGGTGAAGAACAATACGAGCGTCGGTCGATCGCCCGGCCGCAGCGCATCGATGATGGCGCGCATGATCGGCAGCTCATCGTTGCGAGCGCCGAGGGCGTCATAGTCGATGCCCTCGTGCGTGCCGGCCAGGTGCAGGAAGGTCTGCGCCCACTGTTCGCCGTGCTGCACCTCGATATCCGGGAGCTTGACGAAGGATCGCGCGTAGAGGTACGCCTCCAGGGTGCCGTCGTCGTCGAGTTGGGTGGCGATCGGGATCATGCGATCGACGACGCGGTGCACGACCTGCTTCTTGTACTGCGCGAGCATGCTGCCGGTCTTATCGATGACCAGCACGACGTGGGCCCGAATCCCGAACGCGGACTTGTTGATCAGGACCTTCGCGACGGCTCGTTTGCGCAGATCCAGTGTGCCGCGTTTGTCGAAGGACAGTGCGGCTTCGCCGGGGACGGTGCGGACCTCGGGTTCGGCGAGCGTCGGCGGTGCCGCCACCGGCACGGCGGGGGCCGGTTGCGCACCGGGCACCGTGGCATCCCCGGACACGGCCGGGACGCCGGTCGCCGCGGAGATCGGTGCGGCGTCCGCGTCCTCGTCGTCGACGCTCACCCCATGATCGGTGACGAGCGACGCGAACCCACCCGCGTACCCCTGCCCGACCGCACGGACCTTCCATTCCGCGCCGCGGCGATACAGCTCGAGCGCGATCACCACGGACTCACTGTCCAGCCCGTCGATCGTGTACTCGTACAGCAGATTTCCCGTCGGATCGGCGACGGTGACAACCGGTGCGGCGAACCGCCCGAAAGCGGCCGACGGATCGTCCAGGGTGATGACCGCACGCAGTTGAGCGATGTCGGCGGGTACCTCGGCGAGCGAAACCGCCAGCGCGGCGGGCGCTCCCGACCGCAGCTCGACCCCGGGCGCGCTCGGCTGATTGAAGAATACGAAATCGGCGTCGAACCGGACCTTCCCGGCCTCGGTCACCAACAGGGCCGACAGATCGGCCGCCGCGGCCGACCGCATCGACACCACGACCTGCGGTGCCGACAGCGGCCCGTTCTGCCCCTTGACCAGCGAAGTACCCACCGAGACTCCTATATTCGATCCACGCCCCGGCTCAGCGTACGGCAGCAATGCCCGGGCATGCGGTCGGTTCGAGAGCCGAACCGCCGATATCGGTTCGGGTCCATGGGAGCCGGTGCGTGCCGCGAGCTATCCCGCGGAACGCTCGATCGACTCCGCATAGCCCACCTCGATCTGCTGGCGCAGATTCTTCTCGGTGTGCCGAATCGCGGGACCGATGAACGCCTGGAGGATGCGATCGAGCGCGCGTCCCGCCAGGCCGCCCGGCACCGTGTAGTCGATGATCGCCGTGATCTCGGTGGTCGTCGCATCGATCGGGGCGAAGGTCCAGCGGACGGTGCCCTCGATCCCCTTGATCGCGTGTAGCGTCACCACCGAATCCTCCACCCACTCGGTCACTTCGGCCCGCAGGTGCAGGGTGGTCGGTCCGAGGTGCAGCGCGGTATCGAAGACCGCGCCGACGCCCGAGGTCTGTTCGCCGACCGGCGTGAAGTGCTTCACACCGAACATCCATCGCGGCACCGTCTCGTGATCGGCCACGTAGGTGAAGGCGAATTCGATCGGCGCGTTTCCGATCGCGCTGTGCGTGACATGCCCCATGGTTGTTCCCCTTTCGGTCGGCTACCCGCCTCGTCCGAGGGTAGGTGCTGACCGCGGGGGTGCGCTCGTCGAGCGACGAGGTGAAAGCAATTGCGGCCGTGTGACTTCGGTGGGCGCAACCGCCGCACGACCACGCCGCGGTTCAGCCGACGAATTCGCGGTCGCCGTAGCGAACGACGCCGGGCCAGTCGGCGCCGAGGTCGGTGACGAAGCGCCGAGCCAGATCCAGATCGGCGAGTGCGGCGACCAGCACCAGGGTGTTCGACTCGGTGACGGAACCACCGACCAGGCGTTCCCGAACGGCCGGGTCGGCGGCCAGCGTATCGCGGAATCGGTGCACATCGACATTCGGAATCTCGACGGTGAACGCGTCGACTCCCGACGCATGCTGGGGCAGATATTCGAAGGTCAGCACCAATTCCTGTCCGAACACGGTGCGCACCTGCTCGGCGATCCGATGCAGATCCGGTGCGTCGACGCAGGCCAGGTGGAATTCGCGGGAGCGCTCATAGGTGGCCTGCTGTTGTTCCTCGGACCAGAAGACCCCGCTGACCAGCGTGGAGCCGACCGGTAGTGCGATATGTTGCAGTGCGATCCCGTCGACCCGGAGTTCGAACGCCTCGAGGCGGGTGCGCAGGCGCAGGTCCTCGGGATCGGTGATGGTCGCGGTATTGTCGGTGGCGAACAGTTCCGCCGTGGGCTGTAACGGATTTCCCGCCGCACAGGCCGCAGGGGCGGCGTCGGCGGTGCCGCTCATCGGGCCCGCCGTGACGAGCAAGGCGGCAAGCACCAGCGTGATCCGTGCGGTGATCGGCTCGAATGTCATCGAATCCCCATCGCTGTAGTCGCCGAGCAGTGTGTGGAACCGGGCAGCTCAGCATAGGGCCGCAGTGACAACACCGACCGTCGACACCCCCGCCGCACGCCGAAGAGGCGTCGGGGATCTTCCCGACACCTCATCAGCCGCTTCACATATCGTGGGGATCTCCCACGAAACCCTCCGGCGGCGATCAGATCAGCATGCCGTCGTAGCAGAGGCTGGACGAGCGCCAGGACGGCTGGGGGCCGGTGCCGGGGTCGAAGGCCCAGTGCGAAATCGCCCCTGCCGCACGCCAATAGAGAACGCCCCGGCTATCCGCCACCGCCTCGTAGATGTCCTCACTGCCCTCGATCAGCTGGCTGCCGACGCAGTAGTCGTTGTAGTCGGTGCCCGGCTGGCGCGCGCCCGCGCTGAATCGGCCCGTCGGGTTGCCGCGCGCGCCGGGGTTGTCGACGGTGCTGTTCCTGCCCGCCGACTGGCCCGGGTACCACCGCGGGTAACCGAGCACATCCAGCCCGCAGTTGTAGGCCCGGCCGCCCGCGACGACACCCGCGCCCTGCGGATGCGCCTCCCCCGCCCACAGGCAGTCCGCCCCGGCGGATGCCGAGGCGGGGCCCGCGCCGAAGCCGAGACCACCCGCGGCGAACGCCAGGGCCGACAGCAGGGTCAGCACCCCGCCCTTCGAAATCGTCCGAAACGCACCGTGCCGTGATTCAGCGGTACACCGGTTTGTCATGAATGTGCCCATCGACGTCTCCGTTCGTCAGCGATGCCCGTCCGCCCGACGTCGATCGGGGGCCGAGGGCGAGTTTTCATCCCGATGCGTAATGTACCGTTATCTAACGGCACGTTACTCCTCGGTATCGCCAACTGTGGGAAGGCCATGAAGATGCCAGGTACTGCGCCCGACGCTCAGAACCGGCTACGAGTTGTGCGGATCGCCCTCCCGCACGGATGGGTACCGGTCGATCGGAAGTCGAAGGCAACCGGAAGCGCGCCACCCGAATTCGGGCGCAGTCGGCAGCACACCCGCGACCGCTTGGTATCCGCCACAACCGCTTCCGGGGGCGATGGGGTCCGGCACACCCCTGGCCATCTCCCTTGACGGTCAGTTGGACTCGGTCAGGGTTCGCCGGATCCGCTCGATCGAGATACACCGCGTGCCGTCATTGCTGATCAGTCCGCACTTCGAGTGCCGAGGAAGAACCGAATCCAACCCGGATAGTTACCGGCGTCGAGGTCGAAGACCTGAATATTCAGCAGAAAGGAGTTTCCGGTCAACAGATCGCGCATGCGGAACTGGTGATCGGCGGCGTAGGCCACCTCGCCCGCACTCCACATGCGCCGGAACTCCGGATAGCGCCCGAGTTCATCGAGCATCTGCGCCGGCCATTCGGATGAACCGGACTGCCCGATCCGCCCGCGCAAAGCCGCCACCGTCTGCATCGCCGCATGCTCCCAATCGAGTAAGACGCGCCCCGACATCTGGTTACCGAACAGCCAGTGCAGAACACTGCCGCCCTCGGATAAACCCGGCATGGCGGCGACGGCGGAGTCGTTCAACGCCAGAATGTTCCAGCGCGAATCGAAATATCCGGCCGGATCCGCTCCGTGCATCGCCAAACTCCGGCGCATATCGGGCGTGATCTCGGCGCGTAACTGCGCGACAGCCGGAACGGCGCCCAAATGCAGGCCCGCCAGATCGAACAGGTGCCTGCGCTCGACGCCCGACAATGGGCTGACCCGGTCGAGATGGGCAACCAGCGCGTCTACCACTGCCCTGGTCGGATGGTCGCGGTCACCCACCTCGAGGTGGTTGATATAGCTCGAACTCACCCCCGCCGCCACCGCGAGTCGCTCTCTCGATATCCGCCGGTCGTCGCGTAAACGTCGCAGAAACCCGCCGAATGTCGGCGGCGTCGACCACGGAAACGCATCCGCATCTGCCGAACCAGCCACCCCGCACCCACTCCCGTGCTGCCTTATCGATTACCGCGCCGCCAGGCACACGTGCCGCAGCGGTTCCTTGCCGGAACAATAGCCACCGATGTGCTGTCCGTGCGGGATATGCGCAGGCGAACGCCGCCCGAATTGCCTGACCGATCGGTTATCGCGCCAATCCGCACCTGATGGCGCGACGACTGCGGTAGCCTCCCGACCTGTCCCACCGAGGCCCGAGGACCGCGGGCCATGGGACAACCGGGCCGACAACACTGACGCTCAACAGATCGGTCACCGTTATGGAGAAAGCCGACCACGCCCAGGCTCAGGTCTTCCTGCACCTGCTCACCCACGAAGCACGGACTCTCACACACGAGATCATGCGCACCTACGGTCCCGCCGCCCACCACCTCGAGGCCGAACTGCGCATGGTGCAGCGCTATATCGCACGTCTCCAGCGCCGTTTCCCCGACACGAGGACCCACCATCCGGGCTGAGCTCGGATCCGATGTGGTCACCGAATACGTTCCGGAAGGGTGGATTTGCTCGTGGCGGCCATTCCGATCGAGATGGCCACCGCGACGATCAGCAGTGCCGCCGCGACCGCGAAGGCACTTCGCATCCCCGCGGTGACGGCATCGGGGGTCGCCGTGCCGATATCGGATGTGGCCGCGGCGAACGCGAACACCGCACCCATGGCCGATGCGCCGGTAATGAGTCCGAGGTTGCGCGAAAGGCTGAGCATGCCGGAGATGACGCCGCGCTGATCCGGGTCGGCGTCGAGCATGACCGCGGTGTTGTTGGCCGCCTGGAACAGTTGATAGCCGGGGGTCAGGACGGCGATGCCCGCGAGATAACCGGCCAGACCCCACATCCCCGGAAATACAACCAGCGCAACCGTTCCGGCCGTCATCGCGATCAGTCCGACCACGACGGTGAACGGCGCACCCCGACGATCGACGATCCGACCCGCCGGGATACCGCTGAGTACGGAGATGGCCGGACCGATCGACATGACGATCCCCACCCAGACATTCTCGAGCCCGAGCGCCCGTGACAGATAGAAGGGCCCGACCACCAGCGTCGTCATCATTACGGTCGAGACGAGCGCGTTCGTGGCCAGCCCGGTGCTCAATGCCCTGTCGCGCAATGCCGCCAACCGGATCAATGGTGATGCCACCCTCGCCTCGGCGAATACGAACAGGCACAACCCGAGTACGGCGGCCGACAGCAACGCAACGGTCGCCCGATCGAAACGTCCGCCACCGACCGTCACGGCGAGGGCGTAGGCCGCGAGTGTCAGACCGAGCAACAGTGTGCCCGCACCGTCGAAACCGTCCCGATCGCTCGTCGCCCGGTCGCCGTCGACGGGCATATACCGATGGGCGAGCAGGAAGTCGACGATGCCCAGCGGCACCATGACGAAAAAGATTGCCCGCCAACCGGGTCCGGCGAGCAGCACGCCGCCGAGCGACGGGCCCAGCGCGGTGCCGACCGCGGACATCGTTCCGAGCAACCCCATGGCACTACCGGTCCTGGCCTTCGGAACCGTCTCGCGGACGAGCGCCAACGCAAGCGCCATCAGAACGGCCGCTCCGAGACCCTGCAATGCCCGGGCGGCAATCAGTATCCCCAGGGTCGGCGCGATACCGCACAGAATCGACGCCACCGTGAAGACGACGATTCCGGCCAAGAGCACGCGCCGGTGCCCCAGCACATCACCGAGCCGCCCCACACCGACGATCAGAATGGTGATGGCCAGGAGATAGGCCAGCACGACCCATTGGACCCCGTAGAACGAGGCCGTGAATGCCCGAGCCAGCTCGGGCAGCGCGACATTCGCGATGCTGGTGCCGAGCGAGGACAGCAATATCGATAGTGCGAGGCTGCCGATCGCCCATCGAATCGAAGGTGTTCGTCCGCCGTTGTCGTTCATGCGGTCAGATTCGCGAGACGGCTCGATTCGGGCAACATGTGTTGCCGAAAATGGGAATCGAGCGTCACTCGCGGTATTCGGCCCGCGGAGGTTGAATGATCCCGGCTTATTTCTTCCTCGCGCGGTAGGCCGCGACAGCATTGCGGTTTCCGCATGCGGTGCTACAGAAGCGTCGAGATCGGTTGCGGGACAGGTCGAGAACGATGCCCTGGCACGCGCTGTCGGCGCAGATGGACAGTCGGCTCATTTCGTCGGAGCGGATCAGATCGATCATCGCCATCGCGGTCTCCACGGCGATCCGGACCGGCAGCGGCGCGGCCGGGGGTACCGCGTGGATGTGGTAGTCGATTTCGCCGTGCCGGACGAGTTGCGGCACCGCTCGATACTCCGCCAGGGTCTCGTTCACCAGCCGCACCGCCGTATCTCGATCACTGGTGAGCATCTCGCGCAGCGGTGCCCGCAGCGCGCGGACCGCCGCGAGCTCAGCGGCGGTACGCGCATGCACGCCGGTGTAGACATGCCTGACGAAAAACTCGTCGAGCTGGGCGATTTCGGTCAGCGTATCCGGATCCTCCGCGGAATTCACCAGCTCCACCGCCGCAATCAACGATGCCTCGGTGTCATTAGCAAAAGCCATGTTGACATATTACACCCTCGGCCTTAGCGTCATTACCCATGGCAGTGATTACCCATGACAGTGCCGTGCGGCGACAACTCCGATCCGGACTGATCTGCGCGGTGGTATCCGCAACGTCGTTCGGCCTGTCCGGCCCGCTGGCGCGCGGCTTGATGAACGCCGGCTGGAGCTCCGCCTCCGTGGTAGCGGTCCGGGTACTCGTAGCCGCCGCCGTCCTCGTGCCGATCGCCGCAGCGCAACTGCGTGGCGACTGGAACCTGCTGCGCCGCAACGCATCACTGATCACCGCATACGGTCTGGTCGCCGTCTCCGGTACCCAGCTCGCCTATTTCAACGCCGTCGCTCATATGGAGGTCGGGGTTGCGCTGCTCATCGAATACACCGCCCCGATCGCCGTCGTGGGCTGGCTGTGGCTACGCCATAGCCAACGCCCCACGGTGACCACCGTCGTCGGCGCCGCGCTCGGGATCACCGGTCTGATATTGGTCATCGACCTGCGCTCCGGTCTCACCACCAGCTGGGTCGGCATCGCCTGGGCACTGGCCGCCATGATCGGCGCGGCGGCCTACTTCGTACTCTCCGCCCACGGCGACGGCAGTCTCCCCGGCACCGTCCTCGCCGCCGGTGGACTCCTCACCGGCGGACTCGTCCTACTGGCCGCGGGCGCGATCGGCATCGTCCCCCTCCACGCGACCACGAATCCGGTTGTCTTCCAAGACTTCACCATCGCCTGGTGGCCCCCGGTACTGGTCCTCGGCACGGTGACCGCCGCCCTCGCCTATGTATCCGGCATCGCCGCCACCCGCCTGCTCGGCTCCCGCTTGGCCTCCTTCACAGCCCTGTTGGAGGTCCTGGCCGCCCTCACCTTCGCGTGGACACTCCTCGGCGAAGCCCCCCGCCCCATCCAACTACTCGGCGGCGCGCTGATCCTCATCGGCGTCATAGTCGTCCGCCGCGGCGAACTCGCCACCCCGGACGCACCCGACCGCGCCTGAAGCGTCATCCACCGGGTCGACCGAGCTCGTTCACCTGCTCTTGGAGACGTTCGAGGGCCTCGCGCATGGCGTTGATCTGTGCGTTGAGTTCATCGATCTTCGCCTGA
Organism: Nocardia sp. NPDC050710; assembly: GCF_040654375.1. Lineage (NCBI taxonomy): Bacteria > Bacillati > Actinomycetota > Actinomycetes > Mycobacteriales > Nocardiaceae > Nocardia > Nocardia sp. NPDC050710. The sequence continues at coordinate 78,603 of NZ_JBFAHV010000031.1, forward strand.
TCCAGGGCCGGTGGAGTAGGTGACGGAAGCGCCGGTGGTGGCAGCACGCTCGGCTGCTCGCCCGAGGGCACCGGGGTGGCGGGGCCACCGCCGGGCGCGGTGGCGATTCTGCCGGTGGCGATGCCGAATACTTGGTCGAGCGCCTCGGCGAGGGTCGGTGCGTAGCCGACGCGGACGCCGCCGGTGCCGGGGTCGCGGTAGCTGACGAGGACCCGCGCCAATTGGGGGAAGGTGGATCCGTTCGGCGTCGTCGAAATCCGTTCGGTGAACAGTGGTTCGACGTAGAGCACGCCGCCGTCGGCGATTGGCAGGGTGAGCAGATTGCCGTACTGGATCCGGTTCGAACGCTCGAGCAGGGTTCGCTCGGATGCCACCCTGGTATCGGAGATCATCGAGTTCTGGATCTGCTGCGGGCCCTGGGTGAGGGTATCGGTGGGCAGGTACAGGACGCTGATCTTGCCGTAATTCTCCGGATCGGAGTGAGCGGAGACGTAGGCGGAGAGGAACTCTCGGTTGAATCCGACCATCGCGCTGGACAGCCGGAACGACGGCTGGGCATTGCCCGGGTCGCCGAGCAGGACATAGAACGGGTGCTGGTGCGGGTTGGTGTCAACGGTCGGGTCGCTGGGCACCGACCAGAAAGCGTTGGTGGTGAAGAACTCTCGCGGTTCGTCCACGTGATATTTGGCGAGCATTTCGCGCTGGATCGTGAACAGGTCCTCCGGGTACCGGAAGTGGGCGCGCAGCTCGGGGCTGATCGATTCCTGAGGTTCGACCGTGCCGGGGAATACCTTCATCCAGGCCGCCAGGACCGGGTCCTGCTGGTCGACCTGGTAGAGGGTGACCGTGCCGTCGTAGGCGTCGACGGTGGCCTTGATCGAGTTCCGTAGGTAGGAGATCTCGCGGGGATGGCGCATGCCGGCGTCCTGCCCCGGCTCGAGAGCTTCCAGTGAGCTGCGTTTGGCGTACGGGTAGCCGTCGATCGTGGTGTACGCGTCGACAATCCAGACGATCCGTCCGCCGACGACCGCCGGGTAGGGATCGTTGTCCGTCGTCAGCCAGGGCGCGACGAGTTCGACGCGGTGTCGCGGGTCCCGGTTGAAGATGATCTTCGAGTCGGGCCCGATCGCCTTGGAGAAGATGATGTTGCGTTCGGTGTAGGTCGTGGCGAAGGCCAGGCGGTTGAGCCAGTTCCCGATCGAGACGCCGCCGGAGCCGGCGTAGGTGTACTTGGTGGTGTCGGTGTCGTACTCGCGGGGTTCGGTGCCGCCACCGACAATGGCGTAGTCCGGGTCGGCCTGCGCGATCACCTCGCCGTAGTAGATCCGGGGCTGAGCCACCGGGATCAGCTGGTGCCCCGCCGCCAGTGAGGCGATATCGCTGACCGCGTAGATCGGGTATCCGCTGTTGCTGCTGGCGGCATCACCCGCGGCGTCGCGCACCGCGGCGTTGACACGGTTGGCCGGTGCGGCGACGAATCCATTTCCGTGGGTGTAGACGGTGTGCCGATTGACCCAGTGAGTCTGGTTGCCGCTCAGCGCGCTGGGGGTCAGCTCACGAGCCGCGACCACGTAGTCGCGCACATGCCCGTCGATGGGGTACCGATCCAGGTCCAGATTCGCCGGGAAGCTGTAGAAGTTCTTCAGCTGTTGCTGCTGGGTAAAGGTTCGCGAGAGCACGTTCGGGTCGAGCAACCGAGCGTTGGCGATCGTGGTCAGGTCCGCCGCCACGTCCTGCGGAGCCTTCGCGCCGACCCCCGGGTAGGCCTGGTAGTCGACCCGGTCGCCGCCGATCCCGTACGCCTGCCGGGTCGCCGCGATATTGCGTTCGATGTAGGGGCTTTCCATATCGGCGGCATTCGGGCGGACCGAGAACTGCTCGACCACCAGCGGCCAGACACCGCCCACCAGAATCGAAGACACCAGCAGCAGCGCGGCAGCCATCGCCGGAATCCGCAGGTCCCGCACCACGACGGCGGAGAACACCGCCACGGCGCAGATGACGGCGATCGCGAAGAGAATGAGGCGAGCGGGCAGTACCGCGTTGATGTCGGCGTAGCCGGCCCCCGCGAAGGTCGGCTCCTTGCTGTCACTCGACAGCAGCGAATATCGGTCGAGCCAGTACGCGGCCGCCTTCAGGACGAAGAATATGCCGACGAGCACCACCAGCTGCACCCGGGCCGCATGGATCAGACCGACCGGCTTCCTGGACAGTCGCAGACCCCCGAGCAGGTAGTGCGTCGACAAACTGGCCACGAATGCGAGGACCGTGGCGGCGAACAGCCAGTTCACAACCATCCGGTAGAAGGGCAGGTCGAAGACATAGAACCCGATATCGTGGCCGAACTGGGGATCCTCCACACCGAACGACCCGCCGTGGATGAACAGTTGAACGGTCACCCACTTCGACTGCGCGGCCAATCCACAGAGGAGGCCCACCACGACCGAGATTCCCAGCCCGAACACCAACGGCCAGCGCAGCACGATGGCGCGGTACGGACGCAGGGGGTCTTCTTCCCCGGAACCGGAGAAGAGGGGACGGAACCGGAACGCGAGCCACATCGCCGCGAACAGGACACCGCCGATGAACAGTGCGACCGTGACGAACAACGCCACCCGGGTGAGCAGCACGGTCAGCCAAACACCGCGAAAGCCGACTTCCCCGAACCACAGCCAGTTGATATAGACGCCGGTCAGACCGGGAATGACCAGCAATGACACAAGGAACACCGTGAGGGCGATCAATAGAACTCGCGCCCTGCGACTCAACCGCGGCAAACCGGGGCCGTCACGTGCGCTCATCTCCCACACTCCCGTGGCTGCGAGGGGCTGAAAGGTGTTCGGCCGAACGCGTGAACATATGACCCGATTCTACCGGCGGCGCAGTGCGCGATCCGCGCGCCGAATGTGCCCGCCCGCCGCCACGGATAGCAGTGTCCGGCCGTGCGCTCGGCATGGCCGCGGCGACCGCGGTGCGGAGTTCGAGCAGCTGTGCCGGTATCACCCGCGACGGGCGATACCGGCGGTGCCGGTTTGCCGATAACGTCAGCGGTCCCCCCGGGTCTGCACAGCCCGACCCAGCCCGGCTTCGTGTCCGTCGATTTCCAGAGACTCGGGAAAGGCAAGCACGGATGAGTATCGAGACGATCAGCAAACTCCCCGCTGGAGTTCTCGGATTCCGCGGTAGCGGCGTCATCACCGCCGACGACTACCGCACCGTCCTCGATCCGGAGATCAAAAAAGCCGTCGACGCGCGCCGGCGAATCAACCTCGTCTACGTCCTGGGCGCCGATTTCGACCGCTACTCCCTCGGTGCCATGTGGCAGGACACGCTGCTGGCGACCGTCCCGCACAAGGAATGGGGCCGAATCGCGTTGGTCACCGATCACCGGGCTCTGGGAGAAGCAGTGCATCTGCTGGCGTTCATGCTCCCGGGCGAAGTAAAGGTCTTCGCCGCCGCGCAGGAGACAGACGCGATCGAATGGGTCTCGCACTTCCCTGATTCCACTGCCGCCTAGGCGATTGTCCGATCGAGACCCGCGGGTCATTCTGAACCCGCTCGGGCTCAGCACGCCATGCCGGAATATGCACGTCATCGAGCCCAGGCGGGTGGGAACAGTCGGCAGACCGGGAGGTATGTGGGCGGACTTGGAGGAACGTACAAAGCGATCCAGGTGAACCGGGTCGAATTTCGGATTTCTTGTTCTAGCTGCACTGTCGGCGAAACGGTGTACTTACTCGCACCGCGCTAGGTAGCTGCCCTGTGAAGACCCGTCTGTATCTGCCGATGCGCGGCGCCACCCTCCTATTCACCGAGTATTGCCGATAGCCAGGTGGGGTTTCCTCGCCGGAAGGATCGACAGGTGCGACGTGTACGAAATCGAGTGGACCGGTGCTGTCGAGCCGCGATCCCCGACCTGGGCGGTTCCGTCGCTGATCACCGAACCCATTCCACCGACCGATGGGCGAGCCGACCATTACGGAGCAGTCCTCGCCCGACCGCGCCGTCCGACCGAAGCCAAGCTATGCAATGCCATGTGACAGTCCATTTCGCGGGTTGGCCGCCAATGCACTACCGAGCCGATTCCACAGCAGCGCACACCTTCGGGAAGGCGGTGTACGCAATGGGAATGGCGACAATTCTGATCGACCACGATATGCGCGAAGCTCTGCGGCCTATGCCCTGTCAACGCCTGTGGCGATGAACGAACGCCCCCTCATTCCGGTGGGAAATGACCTTCCATCACATCGAGAAACCGGCGACTCGTCGGCGAGGGTTGCTCGCCGGCCCATGCCACCGCCATGGGAACCATTGGCACGCCCACAATGTCGCGAAATACGACCCCGGGTCGCGTCGCCAGGGCTACCCCCCGGGTGACGAAGCCGATTCCGGCGCCCGCGGCGACCAATCCGGCCAGTGTGGTCACCGGGGTAACCTCCTGCACGATTCGAGGTTCGACACCGGCCGCGCGGAACAATGCGGTCACCTTGTCGAACAGCACCGGCCCGACATTGCGAGGCGCGGTAAGCATCGGTTCATCGGCCAGGTCCGCGAAGGTGATGCGGGACTGCTCCGTGAGGCGGTGGCCCACCGGTATCGCCAGCACCAAACGTTCGCCGGGCAGGGCGCGCATGCGCAGTTGAGGACGTTGCACCGGGGGATGCAATACACCGAGGTCGACCTCGCCCCGATCGAGTGCGAGTTCCAATGCGGGCGAGTTGATTTCGACGAGATCGACCGTCACGTCGGGGTAGCGGCTGCGAAACGCCTGCACCGCCTGCGGCAGTGAGGTGTAGGAAGCGATCACCGTGAATCCGAGACGCAGCCGACCATCCAGGCCCTGTGCGGCGCGCCGGGCCGCGTCGGCGGCTCGTTCGCCCTGTGCGGTCGCGGCTCGCGCCGGCGCGAGGAAGGCCTGTCCGGCCGCGGTGAGCCGGACGCCACGGCGGTCGCGCTCGAGCAATGCCGTGCCGACATCGCGTTCGAGGGTCCGAATGCGTTGACTCAACGCCGGCTGGCTGAGGTGCAACTCCATGGCCGCCCGGCCGAAGTGCAAGGTCTCTGCCACGCGGAGGAAGCATTCGATCGACCGCAAATCCACCCTGTGATCGTATGTCACTATCACCGACACCGAAATTCCGATTGAAGGCAATCACAGCGCCATCAAAACTGGGCCCTATGACCGGATTGAAAATTCTCTCGGCCTGCCTTGCGCTAGCCGCTGTCGCCGCCTGCGATTCAAGCGATCGCACTACCGGCGTGACCCTCGAACGGGTCGTCGCTCTCTCCGACGGCGACTTCCTCGCGAGCACCTACGTCGACGGAATCCTTCCCCCCGCCGAATCCGGTTACCGCGACCTCGTCACCACGGTCCGCGTCCGCGACGGCGAGGTCCGTACCCAACAGATCGAAGTATCCAACTCGGTCACGGCGGCACCCGAGGTTCTCGCCCTCTCCCCCGACGGTGCCACCGCTTTCGTGGCCGAGCGATTGGGCAGCCGCAGCCCGGGCGACACCAAAGCCCAGCAATTGCCACCCGGAAATCGCCTCCTCGCCGTCCACATCTCCGATGACGACACCATGACACTGGCCGACTCCGTCACCATCGCCTCCGCACCGGAGGCGCTCGCGCTCAGTCCGGATGGAACACGCGTCGCCGTTGTCTCCAATACCGCCGATGCCACGGAGTTGCAGTTGGTGTCGTGGAACGCCGAAGGATTCGGTGAACCGGTCCGATACAACCTCGCCGCGCTCGGCATAACCGGTAACTCATCCGGCCCCCGGGGTGGCGTACTGGCCACCAACGTGCAGTGGCATCCCAACGGCCGCGCGCTGGCTGTCAATATCGCCACGCAGAACAGGGTGGCGTTCTTCTCCGTCGACGCATCGTCGGAAGGCGGTGCCGCCGTACGTCCGTGGGGTGCACCGGTAACCACCGGCACCGATCCCTTCGTCGGCCGGTTCACCCCCGACGGCCGCCACTATGTCACATCGGACTGGGGCCGTAACCTGGCCTCTACCAACATCGCCGAACGCCTTCCGGCCGAACGGTCGAAAATCAGCGTCATCCGGCTCGACCTCGGCCCAGCCGCGAACCATCGGATAACGGCCACCGCGGAATCGGATAAATCCGCCGAAGGGCTGGCTGTCAGCCCCACTGGCGAATACATCGCGACAGTCAATATGCGCGGCACCGCCTTTCCGCCCGGCACGCCCGGCTACGACGACACAGCCTCGGTAAGTCTGCTGCGCATCGACGCCGCCACCGGCGCATTGACCAAGATCGGTGACTACCCACTCGATGGCGTCCTACCCGAAGGCGGCGCCTTCGACGCCACCGGAAAGTACTTCCTGGCCACCGTCTTTCAAGGCCGCGACGCCGCCGCACCGGGATCGGGGTTGCAGGTCTATCGCGTCGGATCGGACCGGAGCCCCGGACTCACCCCGGTACAGCGCATCCCCCTGCCCCACGGTGTCCACCATGTTGCCGCCGGCTCGTGAGTCGCTCCCCCTGTAGTCGGGCAGTGTGGCCTGGTTTGAACGCCGGTGTGCGAGCTGCTCCCTGGTGGTGCGTGACGGTGCGTCGATGGCACAGCACGCACACACCGCACCGGTTCGAGACGGCCCTGATCGAGAATCAGCCCATGGAAGTTCCTGGACTGCTTCACAGCGCGACCGACCTGGTTCCGGTAGAGGCGAGAAGCGATGCCGATTTGTCGAAGGAGCACGTCCGCGAATATCTCCGCCACGACGAATGGGAGATCGCACTCGGCATCCTCCAAGACTTCGACGGCATCCAATGGCAGTCCGTCGAGTACTGGAACCTCCTGGCCGCTGCGGCACAACAGATGTGGCTCGAACACGACGCCGCTTGGTGTCTCTGGCGCCGCGCCGAAACCCGGTGCGGCGCCATCATCAAAGCCACCCTCCAACTCATCGCCCCGGAAGTCGGCGGCCGCCGACGTCCGCTCCCCGCCACCCGCGACGTTGGACCGCAGTTGGCCCACGGGTGCCCCAATCTCGCCCCCCGGTCCGCCCACCAGCCCC
>NZ_JBFAHV010000032.1:0-78582 GCF_040654375.1 Nocardia sp. NPDC050710
CGTCACCGGCCGCCACCTCCACGTAATGCGGTTCGAACGGGAAGCCGGGTAGCCCTGCGAACCGCTCGTCGGGCGTCCTCAATATCCGCATGGCCCAATCCTTTTCGCCGAGAAGTGCTAGCTGCCGTTGCTGTGGACGCGACTCGGTTCGACGAGAGCCGCGGCGCGAGGTTCCGCTGTCGGTCAGCGCCCGCCGGACTCGCTCCGCGGGCGCTGATCTCGGTCCGAAGCTCCATCGTGTCAGGCGACTCCCGCCGCCGGCGCGGGCGTGCGTGTGGCGGCGGCCGATGCCTTGCGGATCGCTCGTACGAGCAGGAAGCCCAGGGCGTAGTGGGTCGTGATCGCGGCGACGACGATCGCGCTGCCGTTGGAGAAGATCCCGTCGTCGGCGAGCCAGAGCCACATGACCCAGTCGGCGGTCGCGCTCGCGATCTGGTAGAAGGCGAGGCCCTTCGCGACCCCCAGGTGCGGGTTGTTGCGCAGGACCCAGGCAACCCAGGCCTGCGTGAAGAGGGCGAGGCCGAGCAGCTTGGTCAGCCATTGCCCGTCCGCGGTCAGCACCCAGCCGGTCACGTTCTCGACCTGGCCGGGTGGGGTGAGGACGGCGACGAGCGCGTAGATCAGCTCGAGGCCGGCCACCACTCGAAAGAGGAATCGGAGATCCGACAGTTTGCTCATGGCGATACTCCTTATGTAACCAACCAGATGGTTAGATCGTTGCACCCCGCGCAGCCTCTGTCAACTAACTAGTTGTATGCTTTAGGCATGGCCGCAGCAGCACGCGACTCGGTGGCGACCAAGGAACGGCTCCTGGACGCCGCGACCGAGGAGTTCGCAGCACATGGGATCGCCGGGGCACGAGTCGACCGGATCGCGGCCGCAGCCCGGGCGAACAAGCAGCTGATCTACGCCTACTTCGGAAGCAAGGAACAACTCTTCGACGTCGTCCTGGACACGAGCTGCGGGCCGCTCATGCAGGAGGTGCCATTCGATCCTGACGATCTTCCCGGCTACGTCGGCCGGCTCTTCGACTACGTCATCGAGCACCCCGAAGTGGTCCGCCTCGTTCTCTGGGCCCAGCTCGAGCGCCCGACCGCCGTCGCGGCATTCGAGGCCGAGTCCTACGGCGCGAAGCTGAAAGCGCTCACCGCCGCGCAGCGAGACGGGCGCGTCGAGACCGCCTTCGCTCCGGCCGACCTCCTTGCGCTGCTCCTCGGACTATCGGCCGCCTGGTTCACGGCCTCGGAGGCGATCAGGACCCACGACACGACAGACCCGTGGTCCAGCAAACGGCTCGCGCAGTTCAGACAGGCCGCCGTCGAGGCCGCACAGCGCATCGTGGCGTCCCCTCGCTGAGGGCCCGTCGGCGCATCCGTGCGGCAAGCGAGGGCATTCGACACCGGGTAGAAGCTAGGTGCGCGCGAATCCGGCAACCGGTTTCCCGGCACTGGCGGATCGGCTGTGTTTCGATGGAACCGGAGCGGGGCCGGGTGCGTCTATATGGTCAGACGGCACTGACGGAAGGGGCAATTGCCATGAGACCGACCGACGGCCGGGTGATTACGAATCCCGAGAACGCACAAAACTTTTCACACGCCGAGATCAGACAGGCCGCCGATCGGATGAATCCCGACGGGCTGGCCGGGGCGTTCGCGGCGTGGGCGGCGATCGCGGCGGCGGTGACCAAGGCGGGCCAGCAGTTCGAATCGGCCATTCACAAGGCGGTGGATCAGCGCTGGGAGGGTGCCGCGGCCGAGGCGGCCGTGCTCGGAATCCGCGAATACGCCACGCGGGTGGGTGAACTCGGTGACTCGCTGAACCAGCAGTCCGGTCCGCTCTCGGCGGCCGGGAGTGCGGCGGCGCGATTCAAGGCCGCGATTCCCGAGGTGCCGGACGGCTCCCAGGGTTCGACTCCCGAACAGCGCAACTCGCAGGAGGAGCAGGCCCGCGACGATATGGTCACCTATTACATCCAGCCGTACGGGTCGACGGCACCGGAAATCCCCACGCTCCCCGCGCCTATCAATCCGACGGCGACATCACCGGTGGACAATGTCGTAGGCACCGGTCCGGGCATCCGGCCGGGTGTCACCGAACCCGCGCCGACATCGGATGGCACAGACCCGAATACGGGCGGGCCGAGCAAACCGACCGATGCGGGCGAACCCGGAAAAGGCATTCCGAGCGAGGAAGCCGCGCCGAGCGACGCGGGGAGCGGGGATGCCACGGAAAATCCGGACGCACCCGACGGGCAGGATGAGCCGGGGGTGCAGGACAAGCCGGAACCGGTGACGCCACAGTCTGTTTCGCCGACATCCGGGAACGGCGCGACGACGACACCGAGCACCGTGACACACACCCCCGGCACCTATTCGCCGTCGACGATCGCCACCCCGCAGACCACGCCGACCGCCGTCACACCCTCCTCCGTCAACGGGATTCCGTCCCGGCCGGACACACCCGCGTCGATCAATCCCGGCGCGACGCCGAACCAGTCGAGCCAGCCGCGCCCCGGCGCCTCGGTGCCCGCTCAACCCGCGGCGCAGAGCGCGCCCGCGGCACCGGCCGCCACACCCGGCCGGCCCGGTATCCCCGGCGCGCCCGGCTACGCGGGCATGATGCCGCCGGGCGCCCGCGCCCGCGACGAGGAGGACGGCGAACACAAGTCGCCGAGGTATCTGCGTACCGAGGAGCATGCGACGGAACTCATCGGCGAAGTGAAGCCGACGGTTCCGCCGGTGATCGGGGCCGAATGATGGCGCAGTGGACACTGTCCGCCGAACAGTTCGCGGCGGCCTGGTTCGGCACCGGGCTCGACCGCCTGCCCTTCCCGTTCCGGTTCACCAGCCGTTTCCCCGGGCTGCACGAATACCAGTCCTATCAGGAACAGTTCCGTTCCGAACTCGCCAACACCGACCACGCGCCGCTCCAGCGGGCGCTGCGGGTGTTGACCCAACCCGACTGGCGCATCGAACTATTCGGCATCGACGACCGGCGCGGCGGCGCCGAGATACGCGCCATCGGCGGCGCCACCCGGGGCGGCACCGGCGTCGTCGCCGTGCAGAATCCGGCCCCGGACGGCGGCAAGGTACGGCTGCGGCGCTGTCGCAGCGATCAGCTCGCCACCGAACTGATCCGGCTGCTGCCCGATCCGGCGCCCGGCACCGTCGCCGAAAAGAGTTATCTGCTCGACGATCTCGGCGCGGAACGCCCCGATCCCTTCGGCAACGATCCGGCCCGCGCGATCCAGGATCGGTACCGCCGCTTCTGGCGTCAGCCGTCCACCACCCGCGGCACCGTCACGGTGCTGCTCGGCCCGCGCAATGGAGCGGTGGTCCGCACCGGACGGCTGCGCTGGATCGACACCGAGGACGGACGCTACTGCGAGATACCCGCCAACCGCGCCCTGATGATCCGCCCCGCGACCAGCGCGGATATCACCCGATATCTGGACGAGGCGATCATTCGCGCGAAAGCCAGAATGGACTAACTTCCGCGCGACCTGCCCGGCGAATAGAGCGCGATAGCGCTGGAAGTTTCCTAAATTGGTCCCATGACAACCCGGGATGAAATCGAGGCGTTTCTCCACGAGTATCAGAACGCGTTGAGCTCCTTCGACGCGGAGTGGTCCGCGGCCCAGTGGGGTATGCCGGGCACCATCCTCAGCGACGGCTTCGTCGGCTCCCTGTCCACGACGGCCGAGATGGCGCGGGGTCTGGCGCAGTCCTACCCCTTCTACCAGCGCCTCGGGCTCGCGAACGTCGGTCATACACTGCTCGAGCACATCGATCTCACCGCCCGTATCGTCCGTATCCGGGTGCGCTGGCACTTCTACGACGCCCAGGACGTACTGCTCACCGATGGCGATTACGAATACCTACTACGCCGCGACGACAACGGTTTGCGCACCTATGTCGCGGTCGCCATCGACGAGGCGGACAAGCTCATGCAGCTGGCGTCCGCCAAGGGCATCGACCTGTCCACCGTGTAATCCACCATCCGCTTCCGTCACACCGACACCGACACCGACCAGGGGTGTATACCGAGCGAAGCGACGTATTCCGCAGCTCCGGCGCTGCGGGTGGCCGGTCGCATTCGCAGGCGCTGACGCGCATACCGTGAGAGTCATGCGGATCGGAATCCTGGCGTACGAAGACTGTTTCGCGACCGAGGTGTTCGCCGTCTCCGATATCCTCCGCATCGCCAACCAGGTCGCCCGGCACAACGGCAGCACCGGCGCCGAACTGTTCCGGACGTCGGTGGTCGCCGCACAGGACGGGCCGGTGGCCACCGCGGGCGGGCTCACCATCGGCGCACAGCGGTGGCACCACCGATTCGATCAGCTCGTGGTGCCGGGGTTCGACGTGTCCCCCACCGAGGACCTGGATATCCGTCTCGACGGCCGCAGCCGCGAGATCGAGTTCCTCCGGGCCGCGGGGCGACGTCGCACCCGGATCGCCTCGGTGTGTGTGGGCGCTTTCCTGCTGGGAGAGGCCGGCCTGCTGGACGAACGACGGTCCACGACCTCATGGCTGTTCGCGTCGCAACTGGCCCGACGGTATCCGCGGTCGACGGTGTGTGCGGAGTCGCTGGTCGTCGGCGACGGCCAGGTCACCACCACCGCCGCGTTCAGCGCGTCGCTCGACCTTGCGACCGCCATCGTCCGGGACCACCTCGGCGTGAGTGTCGCTCGGGCCACCGCGCGCATCACCCTGGTGTCGGAGAACCGCACCAGCCAGACGCCGTACGTCGTCGAGTCCATGGTGGCGGCCTCGACCGGGCCGTTCGCGACCGCAATCCAGCGCTGGCTCGTCGATCACCTCGCCGAGCCCTACAGCCTGTCCCGGCTGGCGGACGCTTTTCACGTCAGCACCCGGACATTGTTGCGCCGCTATGCCGACGAAGCCGAGCGGTCGCCGCTGGCCTACCTTCAGGAGGCCCGGATCGGCGCCGCCAAGCGCCTCCTCACCGAGACCGACCTGACGGTCGGGAAGATCGCCCACCGGGTCGGCTACCAGGATCCGGGCACCTTGCGGCGACTGTTCACCGAACGGGTGGGCCTCGGCACTGCCGATTACCGCAGGCAGTTCGGTACCCGGAGACCCGCCCGATAGGTGGCGGAATCGCCCCGAAACATGGCGATCTCGCCCCTCGCCGTCACACGCTGCCATGGAGATGATCGACCTGCTCGCACCGAGCACACCGATCCGATGTCAGGAGCGTCGCCGATGTCAGCCCGCGAGATGAGCGAGGACGATCCACTCGAGGATTTCGAACGCCGCAGTGTCACCCTCGAGTCGGCCACGAAAGTCGTCCTGGTGTCCGGCGCGGGTCCGGCCGTCGTCGTGATGCCGGAGATGCCCGGAATCAGCCCCCACGTCGCACGTTTCGCGCGATGGGTACGCGAGGCGGGTTTCACCGTGTACCTGCCGTCGCTGTTCGGACGCGACGGTGCGATGCCCACCGTCGAGGAGGGCACCGCCGTCATGAAGCGGGCGTGCGTCAGCGCCGAGTTCCGGGCTTTCGGGGCGAACCGCACCAGTCCCGTGACCCGGTGGCTGCGGGCGCTCGCGCGATCCGCGCACGAGGAGTGTGGTGGACCCGGCGTCGGCGCGGTCGGAATGTGCTTCTCGGGCAACTTCGCTCTCACCATGGCCCTCGAATCGTCGGTACTCGCACCCGTTGTCTGCCAGCCGTCGTTACCGCTCGACGACCCCGCAGGACTGGAGATCGCACCGGACGACCTCAGCGCGGTACGCGAGCGCCTCGACCGCGAGGACCTGGCCGTGATGGCATACCGCTTCGATGGCGACAAGTGGTGTCGGGCCGAGCGGTTCGCCGCGTACGCCGCGGCGCTCGGCGACCGATTCGCCGCGCGAGTGCTTCCGGACTGTGCGGCCAACCCCGACCCGTCGCCGTTCTTCGCGGAGGTGGTGGCCAGCCCCCACAGTGTGGTGACGGCCCATCTCATCGATGCCGCCGGTGAGCCGACGATCGCCGCCCGCGACGAGATCCTGGCCTTCCTCGCCGAGCGGCTCACCCGATGACCGACCGGGGTGGGCGCTGCGTACTGATCGGCCACCAGATTGCCGACTTCGCCACGTGGAAGCGGATGTTCGGTGACGCGGCCGGTAGGCGTTTCGCGTCCCGGAAATGACGAAACGCCCGCGCGGATATCCGCGCGGGCGTTCCACTGAAACTTCGCTCAGCCGAGCAGGCGCCAATCCTCCAGCCCCTGGTACAGCGGAACCGACTGGGCCAGCTTGGAAACCCGCCCGCGCAGGGTCTCCACATCGGAGCCACCGGCCAGCGCGGTGCCGATGATATCGGCGACCTCGGTGAACTCGGTGTCGCCGAAGCCGCGGGTGGCCAGGGCGGCGGTGCCGATGCGCAGGCCGGAGGTGACCATCGGCGGGCGCGGGTCGAACGGAACGGCGTTGCGGTTCACCGTGATTCCGATTTCGTGCAGCAGATCCTCACCCTGCTGGCCGTCCAGCTGGGAGTTGCGCAGATCGACAAGCACCAGGTGCACATCGGTGCCACCGGTGAGCACGCTGATGCCCTTGCCCTCGACGTCGGCCGCGGTGAGGCGCTCGGCGAGGATCTTGGCGCCCGACAGGGTGCGCTCCTGGCGGTCCTGGAACTCGGCGCCCGCCGCGATCTTGAACGCGACGGCCTTGGCGGCGATCGCGTGCATGAGCGGACCACCCTGCTGGCCCGGGAAGACCGAGCTGTTCAGCTTCTTGGCGAACTCCTGCTTGGCCAGGATCAGGCCGGAACGCGGACCACCCAGGGTCTTGTGCACGGTCGAGGAGACGACATCGGCGTAGGGCACCGGCGAGGGGTGCAGACCCGCGGCGACCAGACCGGCGAAGTGCGCCATATCCACCCACAGGTAGGCGCCGACCTCATCGGCGATTTCGCGGAAGGCGGCGAAGTCCTGATGGCGCGGGTAGGCCGACCAGCCCGCCACGATCACCTTCGGCCGCGCCTCGCGGGCGATCTTACGCACCTCGTCCATATCGACGCGGTGGTCCTCCTTGCTCACCCCGTACGAGTGCACCTCGTAGAGCTTGCCGGAGAAGTTCAGGCGCATGCCGTGGGTCAGGTGACCGCCGTGTGCGAGGTCGAGGCCGAGCAGTTTCTCGCCCGGGTTCATCAGCGCCATCAGCACCGCGGCATTGGCCTGTGCGCCGGAATGCGGCTGCACATTGGCGAATTCGGCGCCGAAGAGCTCCTTGGCGCGATTGCGCGCGAGGGTCTCGACGACGTCGACGTGCTCGCAACCGCCGTAGTAGCGACGGCCCGGGTAGCCCTCGGCGTACTTATTGGTCAAAACGCTGCCCTGCGCCTGCAACACCGCTCGCGGCACGAAGTTCTCCGAGGCGATCATCTCGAGGGTGTCGCGCTCGCGGGCGAGCTCGCCTGCCATCGCGGCAGCGAGCTCGGGATCGAGCTCACCGAGGGACTGGGTATTGACAGAGGCGGTCGTCTGCGTCACCGCCCCAGTCTATTGGCCGCCGATGCGTTGATCGGCAGGGGGTTGGGCACGGCCTTCCGGCCGCCCAGGTTACCCGGTGTCCGCGGGTCCCGCAGGACGACGACCGGGGGTCACGAACCCGGCACCCGGGTGGTTCCTTGCGGTGAATCCAGCAGGGGCGCGAGGTTGGCCAGCACATCGTCCAGCGGCTGGGTGGATTTCATTGCGCGCGACTGGACAATGGCGCCCTCCAGTGCGCTGATCATGAAACCGGCGACCGAACGGGCCCGGTCTGCCGGCACGCCCGCGCCGGACAGTGCGACCGCGAGCCGACCGGTCCAGTCGGCGAAGACTTCTCCGGCCGCGGCCTGCACCCCGGGCTCGGATTGGGCGAGCGCGGCCCCGAGGACCGGGCAGCCCGCGGAATAGGCGCTGGTCTCCAGGGCCTTCTTCCACCATCCGGTCAGCGCCGTGAGCCATTGTTGCGGCCCACCGGATTCGGTGAACCTGTCGATGATCGTCGCCATCCGGTCCCCCGCCACCTTTGTCGCGGCCTCGACCAACTCCCCCTTCCCCGACGGGAAGTGCTGGTACAGCGAATTGCGGGAGGCCTTGCTGCGGTCGAGCAATGCCGCGAGCCCGGCGCCGTGCACCCCCTGTTCCCGCACCAGTTCGATCGCGCCCTCGATGAGACGGTCGCGCGGCCCAGCCGTCATATCTCCTCCAAAACGGTCCGCATCCTGTCGGTATACACCGGATACGCGCACCTTCGCCCGGTATCCGGCGGCCGGGAGACCGGACGCATCGGTTGCGTGAACCGATCGGTCCATGCTCCAATTATGACAGATGTGGACCGATCGGTTCATCGAAAGGACGGGTTCTATGACCACCGCCGACATCGACATCACGAAACTCTCCGGACTCGAACTGCTGCGCACGGCGATGACTACGACGGAGCGACCGCGCTTCATCGGCGACCTGCTCGGTATGGAGGTCGATGAAATCGAATACGGCCGGGTGACTTTCGCGGTGCGGACCCGCCAGGACTTCGCCAACCCGCTCGGGACCACGCACGGCGGCATCTGCGCGACCCTGCTCGATTCGGTGATGGGCTGCTCGGTGCACACCGCGCTGGAGGCGGGCGTCGGCTACTCCACGCTGGAACTGAAGGTGAACTACATCCGTGCCGTGCCCACCGACGGCACCCGGCTCACCGCCACCGGCACCACCATCCACATCGGCCGCACCACCGCCACCGCCGAGGGCCGCGTCGTCGACGAACGCGGTCGCCTCGTCGCACACGGCACCACCACCTGCGCGATCTTCCGGTGAGGAAGGGAGAAATATGAGCGACACCGCCACCCTGCGCAAATTCAAGCGCGAACGCTTCATCGGCCGCTACCTGGCCAACCCGACGGTGGGGCTACTGGACCGGCTCGGCATCCGCTCGGCATTGATCTCCGAACTCGAGACCACCGGGGCGAAGACCGGACTGCCGCGTCGCGTCCCGGTGACCGCCTCGATCGACGACGCGGGCGCCTGGGTCATCTGCCAGCACGGTCAGCGCGCGGGCTGGGCCCGCAATATCGCCGCCGACCCGCGGGTCCGGCTACGCCGGGGCACGCGGTGGTACACCGGAACCGCCGCCTTCGTCCCCGATGACGATGTGGTCGCCCGCGCCCGCTCCTTCACCGCGGGCGCACTCGCCACCGCGGCGACGGCATGGACGATCAAGGCATTGGAAACGGATCCGATCTCGGTCCGTATTACCTTCACACCCTCCTGACCGGCCGGAACGCCGAAGCCCCCGGTTTTCGGGGCATGACACGACGTAACAGGGCACCCACCTCGACCGGTGTCACGGATGAGTTCGTCCACTTCACCGAATGAGGGAAGACATGCTGAACCTGGTCTCCGTCCCCAGCAATCCGATCGAAGCGCTACTGCGCACCCTGTCGCAGCTGCTGTGCAGCATCTCCGCGGGCGGCGGATGCGTAGTTATTCAGTAGCCCAGCCGATTTCGACGTCCGTTGCCGGGCACTCCTCGAGGTATGAAAGGATGACCGGTCAGATGGACGGCACTGGTCCACCTTGACGTCAAAAGGGAATCGATATGCTGCTCAATTTCATTGCTGCCTCGCCGATCGAAGCACTGCTGAAGGCGCTGCTGCAGTCCTCGTGCTCGATCTCCTCGGGAGGCGCTTCCTGCGGGAACTGGTGAGCCCGCGGACTTCCGAAACCGGCCCCGTCGCATCCGCGACGGGGCCGGTTTTGTCACATGGTGCGCACGGCGCCGGGCGTCAGCGGTTCGTCGAGCAAACGGCGAAAGCGGTCGGAACGGTCATCGGCGTCCGCGGCACGATCCAGCCAGCCACCCAGCAGGCGGTAGCCCTCCACATAGGTGGAGATATAAGCGCGCCACAGCGGGGAGGACAGGAAGCGCAGCGACTGACGGGCGCGGTCCGGCGGCACCAGATTCCAGCGCTGCAGGAACTCCGCCACCTCGGTCTCGTCGCGACGCCGATCGTGCAGTAGCAGTGCGGCGTCCTGCCGCACACCGAGCAGTTTGGCCGATGCGGTGGCCAGCCGCTCCGCGCGGTCGCCGTCGAAACGCAGGCCCAGATCGGCGTAGATCTCCTGGGCCCACTTGCCCCAGCCCGGCCCGACGATCGAACGCAACGCCAGATCCGCGAGGCCCTCGGCCATCAGGCACTGCGGGGTGTTCACCAGGAACAGCGTCTGCTCGGTCTGTCCGGCGGCCACCAATCCGGCCTCCTTGCGGCAGTGCTCGGTGTGGTGGCCCGGATAGGACTCGTGCGCGATCAGGTGCGGCAGCTGTGCCATGTGCTGCTTGAGATCGGAGTTGATCGCGACCCGCGAGTGGTAGTTGCCCAGGTAGTAGTTGAATCCGGACCACGGCTTATCGCCGACCACCTCGTAGGTGACGTGTTCGTGGTCGGGCAGCGGGTAACGCTCCCGCACCAGCTCACGCAATGCGCCGGAGAACGCCTCGACGCAGGCCTGCAGCCGCTCCGGCGGGATCTCGTCGACCTTGCGATACGCGTCCACGCGCTCCGCCAGCGGACCGTCGCCTGCCAGCACCTCGTCCATCTGCCGGTGCGCGTCGAGATAGTCCTCGACAGCACCGGGGGCGATCTCCACATCGAAATAGGCACGCACCTCGTCGACGAAGCCGATCCGCTCGCCCGCGAACTTGCGGCCCGAGCACTCCAGGGCACGCAGGTGCACAGCGAGGAATTCGGTGCGCTCCGGCGCGAGTCCGGCAACGGGCAGTTCCGCACGCAACTCGGCCGCGCGGCGCGCCAGCTCGCGCGGCTGCGGCGCCGGCGCGTTCTCCACCTCCCGGCGCAGCGCCGGATCACCGGTGTACGCGTCGACGAAACCTTCCTCTAGCCGATCGAAGGCCAACCCGAGTCGCAGGTACTCGGTCACGAGCGGATGCGCTTCCATGCCCGCCCACATTAGTAGGGATAACACTTAGCATCGACTTGGTTACCAGCCGGTAGCGGCACCCCGCGTTTCACACATTGTTGACGCAGAGGACAATCCGTCCATGCGGCGAGAGCTAGTCCGAATCTCACAGCGCCCACACGGCATCTGTGCGTGTTTGCCGAAATGGAGCGTCGGGTAAGTGGCACGAATGAGCGAGCCGAGCCCCTATGTGGAATTCGATCGGAAGCAGTGGCGAACGCTGCGCAAATCGACTCCGCTGGTGCTCACCGAGGAAGAACTGATCGGCCTGCGCGGTCTCGGCGAACAGATCGACCTCGAAGAGGTCGCCGAGGTCTACCTCCCGCTCGCTCGACTGATCCACCTGCAGGTGGCCGCGCGCCAGCGACTGTTCGCGGCGACCGCGACCTTCCTCGGGGAAAAGCATCCGGATCAGCAGGTGCCGTTCGTGATCGGCGTCGCGGGCAGCGTCGCGGTCGGAAAGTCCACCACCGCGCGCGTGCTACAGGCATTGCTGGCCCGGTGGGATCACCATCCGCGTGTGGATTTGGTCACAACGGACGGATTTCTTTATCCCACCGCGGAACTGACCCGGCGCGGCCTGATGCACCGCAAGGGCTTCCCGGAAAGCTATGACCGCCGTAAACTCCTACGCTTTGTCACCGAGGTGAAATCCGGCGCCGCCGAAGTATGCGCGCCGGTGTATTCGCACATCTCCTATGACATCGTGCCGGACAAGGTGCACTGCGTACGCCAGCCCGACATCCTCATCGTCGAGGGCCTCAATGTGTTGCAGACCGGCCCGCGCCTGATGGTCTCGGATCTGTTCGACTTCTCCATCTATGTCGACGCCCGCATCGAGGATATCGAAAAGTGGTACGTGCAAAGGTTTCTCACACTGCGCGAGACGGCCTTCGCCGACCCGAACGCCCATTTCCACCACTACTCGGGCTTCACCGACGAACAGGCCACCGCGGCGGCCCAGGAAATCTGGAACTCCACCAACCGCCCCAACCTGGTCGAGAACATCCTCCCCACCCGTCCCCGCGCCACCCTCGTACTGCGCAAGGACGCCGACCACACCATCAACCGACTGCGCCTGCGCAAGCTGTAAACGGCTACAGCGTCCACGCCGCGTCCAATCGGGTGGCGACGTCGATGTCTCGGGCTGCGGCGATATGGGGCTTCCGGATTTCGGTGGCGATGTAGCGGGCGACGAAGCGGCGGATTTCGTGGTCGACGCTGGCCAGGATGCGCAGGAGCTGACCGCGTTTGGTGGCGGTGGCGACATTGATGCGGACGTTGCCGGAGCGAGGTTCGGCGATATCGATGAGGACGCGAAGGGGTTCGGCGGTGCGGACCGTGAGGTGCAGGTGGATGGTGCCGTCGACATCGAAGCGGTGGCGGTCCACCGCGAGGTCGATGAGCATATCCAGGTCGAGCGGGATGACGAGTTCGAAGGAGATGACGTCGTCGAGGTAGCGGTGCAGCCGGGGCTCGCCGAGCTGGACCCGGGCCGTGACCTTGGCCAAGCGAGCCGGGCCGACCCCGATCGGGCCGAAATCGAAGGCGGCGCCGGTCAATTGGGTGAAAGCACCGGAGATGCGCGCCTCGGAGGCCGCGTATTCCAGGAAACGCCTGCCGAATTCCTCATAGCTGATATAGGACACCGGCGGGCTACCGTCCGGAGCCGAGCCGGGCTGTGCCGCCGACCGCGCTGTCTCGTCCACAAGACCGGACGGTACGCGAATTTCCTTGCGTCAGAACCCGAAACGACGATGTCGCGCGGCATAATCGCGCAGCGCGCGCAGGAAATCCACCCGACGGAACTCCGGCCAGTACGCCTCGGTGAACCATATCTCCGAGTATGCGCTCTGCCACAATAGGAAGCCGGAAAGCCGCTGCTCACCGGAGGTGCGGATGACGAGGTCCGGATCCGGCTGACCGGAGGTGTAGAGGTGCTGGCCGATGGCGTTGACGGTGATCGACTGGACCAGATCCTCGCCGGTCTCCCCAGCGGCCATTTCCTGGCGGACCAGCTTGCGCACCGCGTCGGCGATCTCCTGCCTGCCCCCGTACCCGACGGCCACATTCACATGCACCCCGTCGCGCCCGTCGGTGCGCTCGGCCGCGGTGCGCAGTCGTTTGGCGATCAACTCCGGGAAACCGTCCAGCGTGCCGACGATCCGCACGCTCCAGTTCTGCTCCGGCGCGGACAGCTCCTCGACCACATCGGTGATGACCTCGAACAGGGTTTCCAGTTCCTCGGGATCCCGTTGCAGGTTCTCGGTCGAGAGGAGGTAGACGGTGACCATTTCGATGCCCTCGTCGGCGCACCAGCCGACCAGCTCGGCGATCTTCAACGCGCCCACCCGATGGCCGTGACTCACATCGGTGAAACCGTTCTCCCGAGCCCAGCGGCGATTGCCATCGCACATCACCGCTACGTGCCGGGGGTGTTGTTTGCCGGCCAGCTGCTTGGACAGCCGGGCCTCGTAGATGCGGTAAGGCAGACCACGCACCTGACTCGGAAGCTCCACGGCGTCCAACAGTACGCCCCACGGGCACGATCCCGGCATCGACCGCGTTTCCGGGTACAGTGGCGGAGAGTCCGCAACCTACGGTACCGTAGGTTACTCGTCGGTCAACCAGGAGGTAGCTCGTGTCCGAATCAACCGGCGCCGTCGACGCGGCACTGGTCGATGCCTCCCCGGGCGAACAACTGGTCGCCGTACTGGTCAAACCGCGAATGCGGGGCTGGATCCACACCTGGGCCGTCGGCATCGCGGCCGTCGCGGGTATCGCGCTCCTCACGACGGCCACCACCGTCTCGGCCACGGCGGGCTGGTCCACGCTGGTCTACGGGCTCACCGTCTGCGGGCTGTTCGGGATCAGCGCGGTCTACCACCGGGTGACTTGGCAGACCCCGCGCACCCGGATCCGGATGAAGCGCGCCGACCATTCGATGATCTTCCTGTTCATCGCGGGCAGCTACACCCCGTTCGCACTGCTCGGACTACCCGGACGCACCGGGCAGACGCTGATGACGGTGGTGTGGGCGGGCGCACTCGCGGGTGTGGCGCTGAAATTGCTCTGGCCGACCGCGCCGCGCTGGGTCGGGGTGCCGCTCTATCTGCTGCTCGGCTGGGCGATCGTGCCGGTGGCAGGTCAGCTCAACAACCAGGTCGGCATCGCGCCGCTGATTCTGCTGCTGATCGGCGGGCTGATCTACAGCGGTGGCGCTGTGCTCTACGCCACCAAGTGGCCGAACCCGTGGCCCGAGATCTTCGGCCACCACGAGTTCTTCCATGCCGCGACGGTGCTCGCGGCACTGTCCCACTACGTCGCGATCTGGCTGGTGGTACTGCGCTGACCTGCTGAGAGCGTTCGTGCCGTCCCACGCTCGCGCTTCCGGCAATACAGTCGGCACACGAGATTCGAACGATATGGGGCGGCACGGACGATGGCACAGCGGACAATCGAGGTCACGACGCGGAGACCGGTCGGCGACGGGACCGCGAAATCCTCCGGCATGGTCGAGGAGATCACGGGGAAACTGTCTGTGGCGGCCGTATTCGCCCTATGCTGCTCGTTCGTGTTCCTCGTCTTCCGCGGCAGCGCGTTGCCGGTCAGGGCAAGCGCGACGACGCTGTCCGGCGTCCGGAACCGGTCGCTACCATCCCGATCCCCCGTGGGTGTGCGGTGATCGCCAAGCTGGTCGTCTGGGCGCTGAAGGCCCGCTGGGGTCTGGCCGCGGTGGTGATCACCGCCAATCTGAGCGGCCTCGCCGTCATCGTCACCGAGCTGTGGCTGAGCGGATTCCTCGGTCGGCTCGGCGAGGACTGGGTGCGCACCCTCGCGCTGGCCGGGATCTACCCGGCGGTCGGCTTCCTGATCGGCGTCTGGCTCGCGATCCGGGACCGGACGGTTGACTTCGGCTGGCTCGACGACGGGCGCAAACCCACCCCGGACGAGGCACGCCGCCTGCTGCGACTACCCATCGCCATCACCACCCGCGCCCTCGCACTGTGGATCCCGGGCGTCATCATCGCCGCCTCGATATTCCCGCACCTGACCGAACACAACGACAAGGGCGTAACGGCCTCCCTGTTCATCCTCGGCGCCCTCCAATCGGCGGCGGTGACCTTCCTCATCGTCGACCGGCTGATCCGGCCCACCGTTCCTGTGGTGTCCGGGGTGCTCGGCGCCACCATGCACTGGAGTTCTTCGGTGCTGGTACGGGTGGTGGTGACCTGGGCGGTCGCGGGTGCGATGCCGCTGCTCATGCTGATCGTGGTGCTCGCCGACCCGATCTCCGCCGCGCCGGACCGGATCCGCGCCGCCATCTATCTGGCCGGGGTCGGCCTCGGCGTCGGCGCGCTGGCCACCGCGTTCCTCGCCAGGGCGGTGGCCTCGCCGATGCGCACGCTGCGCCTGGCTCTGGATCGGATCAAGCTGGGTGAGCTCGATGTCCGGGTGCCGGTCGGCAGTACGAGCGAAATCGGGCGGCTGGAACATTCGGTCAACGAGCTGGCGGCGAACCTGCGGGAGCGGGAACGGATGCGCGACGTCTTCGGCCGCCACGTCGGCGCCGAGGTGGCCGAACGCGCGCTGGCGGGCGGGGTCGACCTCACCGGCGACGTGCGGGTGGTCTCCGCGCTGTTCGTGGATGTCACGGGCTCGGTGGCGCTGTCCACCGGGTTGGCGCCGCAGGAGTTCGTCGCCAAGCTCAACCGGCTGCTTGCCATCGTGGTCGCGGCGACCGAGGAGAACAACGGTCTGGTCAACAAGTTCGAGGGTGATGCCGCGCTGTGCATCTTCGGCGCGCCGATCGCCTTGCGGGACAACGCGACCCCCGCCTTGCGCGCCGCCAGGCGCATTCGCGACGAGGTGATCGCCAGCGGTGAACTCGACATCGGCATCGGCGTCGCGCGGGGTCAGGTCTTCGCGGGCGATGTCGGCTCCGATACCCGCCTGGAGTTCACCGTGCTCGGTGACGCCGTCAACGAGGCGGCCCGGCTCACCACCGAGGCCAAGGAGGCGCCGCGGCGAATCCTGGTGAGCAGCACGGTCATCGAGGCCGCCGCCGCGCATGAGCGCGCGAAATGGACACTCTACGGGCATATTCAGCTGCGCGGCATGCCGGATTCGACGGCCTGCTGGACCGATGTGGACGCCTCCGATACCGAATCCGGTCGACCGGCGGAAACAGACGTCGAGCCCTCGGGCGCCGCGGAACCGGCGACCGATCCCAGCGCCATCGCCGAGGTCCGCACCGCCGCCACCGAAACGAACCCCGCTCCCACCCGACCCTGATCCTCGGGCGGCGCAAGCGTTTTCCGGGGACGGCTCGAGGAGGAGTCCGGGACTACCGCCGGAGCGCGGCGCGCAATTCGTCGGCGGTGGTCACCGGGAGATCGCAGACCGAGCCGCGGCAGACATAGGCGGCGGATGCGTCACCGACCGTGGGACGGTCGGCCAGCAGCGGTACGGCATCGGGGGCCGCGGCGATGACGACCGTGCCGCCCGGCGCCTCCGTGCGGGCGACAGCGACCAGATCCGGTGCCGTCCCGGCGCTGCCGACGGCGGGTACGGCGACGGCGACCTGCAATGGGCCACGCAACGCGGCCTCCGCGACGGTGAGCCACTGTCCCGCCGAGCGCGGGGCCCGAGCCAGCACGACGGCTCCCCGGCGCAAGGTCTGATCGGCGAGTTCACGGTAACGCGACGCCTTTTCGGGGGCGCTGGACGCGGCGGCGGTGAGCAGGGCTTCGGCCAGGACCGAGGCGCCCGCCGGGGTGGCGCCGTCGATCGGGTCGCGGGGACGGGTGACGAGGGTTTCGGCGTCGTCAGCGGTGTCGTACCAGCTGCCCGGCGCCTCGTGATCGGCGAAATGCTGGATTGCCTTGTCCAGCAGCCGTTGTGCGTGCTCGAGCCATTCGAGTTGGCCAGTGGCCTGGTGCAATGCCAGTAAGCCGGTCGACAACCAGGCGTAGTCCTCGAGGATGCCGGGCGCGGCGCCGACCGCACCGCCTAGCGACGCGCGGCGCACCCGGTCGTCGAGCACATGCTCCGCGAGCAGGAAGCGGGCGCACCGGACCGCGGCCGCGACCCAATCCGGCTGCCGGAGTGCGGCGCCCGCCTCGGCAAGGGCCGTGATCGCCATGCCGTTCCAGGCGGTGACCACCTTGTCATCGCGATCGGGCTGCGGTCGGCCGTCACGTGCCTTGCGCAAGACGGCCCGGGCCCGCTCGAGCCGATCAACGTCCTCGGGATCGGTGTAGCGGGTGAGCACCGAGGTGCCCTGTTCGAAGTTGCCCGCCGTGCTCACGCCGAAAACCTCGGCGGCCCAAGCACCTTCGATGGGACCGAGCGCGCCGGCCAGTTCCGCGGGCGTCCACACGTACGTCGCGCCCTCGACACCGGGACCGCCGGGCTCGAGGTGGGTATCGGCATCCAGCGCCGAGGCGAAGCCGCCCTGCTCGGTACCCAGATCGTCCACGAGGAACCGCACCGTCTCGGCGGTGATCCGATACGCCGACGACGGCCGGTCCGTGGCGGGCGCGCGGCGTGCCACATGCGCGTAGACGCGCAGCAATTGGGCGTTGTCGTACAGCATCTTCTCGAAATGCGGTACCACCCAGGCGGGGTCGACCGAATAGCGTGCGAAGCCACCGCGCAGCTGGTCGTAGATGCCGCCCCTGGCCATCGCCTCGGCGGTGCGGTGCACCACCGCCAGGACCGCCGGATCGGCGGTGCGCTCCCAGCTCCGCAACAGACCCTCCAGCAGCGCCGACGGCGGAAACTTCGGTGCGCCACCGAATCCACCGTGCTTCGGATCCTCCTCGTGCAGTACCGCGGCCACCGCATGATCGAGAAGTTCGGCGGTGATGGTGAATTCGGCGTCCGGCAGTCCCGCCGCCTGCGCCCGCAGCGCCTCGGTGACCTGGGCGGAGGCCTGGTGCACCTCCTCGCGCCGGTTGGTCCAGGTCTCGGCGACGGCGGTGAGCAGCTGGGTGAACGACGGCATGCCGCCGCGCGGCAGCTTCGGGTAGTAGGTCCCGCAGTAGAAGGGTTCGCCGTCCGGGGTGAGGAAGCAGGTCATGGGCCAGCCACCCTGGCCGGTCATCGCGACGGTGGCGTTCATATAGACCGAATCCAGGTCGGGCCGCTCCTCGCGGTCCACCTTGATACAGACGAAATGGTCGTTCATCACCGCAGCGGTCGTTTCGTCCTCGAACGACTCGTGCGCCATCACATGGCACCAATGGCAGGACGCGTACCCGACGGAGAGCAGGATCGGCACATCCCGCCGGCGCGCCTCCTCCAGCGCGTCAGCGTCCCATTCCCGCCAATGAACGGGATTGTCCGCATGTTGGCGCAGATAGGGTGAGGTCGCGCTCCCGAGCCGATTCACCCTTCCAGCCTCTCACGCCCGCCGGGGTCGAGGCACCGAGGGCGCACCTCTACCACCCGTGTGGGCGTCATCGCGTCGCTCCAGCGATCCCGACCGCTTCAACGCTCGGGCGTCCGATTTCGCAAACCGATAGGCGATCTACGCGCAGTGAGCCCGACTCATCGGTCGGGCCAACATGTACTGTTCGACGCGATCACCGCGGGCAGTCGATTCTCGACACCATCCCGTGGGACTGCCCCGCACCGAAATGGATCCGCCAGTCCCGTCCGCCGACAGCCGAGGGGGCGGCGACGGCCCGGCAACTGTTTGGACAGGATTTGGCGGTTGGTTGGAGTTGGCCGCAACGGGGTGGGCTCGGCATCACACTGGTTTGCAACTCCCTGCTTGGCGCACAACCTGATTGGGGAGTTCGGTAGGGGAATCACAGGTATCGATCGATCCGGACGAGGTCGAGACCCACGCCGGGAACATCGAAAAGCTGTCCTCACCAATTAGTTCCGCGCTGGAAGCAACGTAAGCATTCTTGGCCCCCGACGAAATCCGAGATTCCTGGCCCCGAGACCGATCACTCGCCCTCTTGGCAGCGGTGACCAGCGATAATTCGCGAACACCAACGGTAAGGCTAGGAATCGTAGGGCAAGAGAACGAAGCTGTCGAAACCCCACAGTGGACGTAGCGTCCGGAAGTGGCGCTGGTCGAGCGTCATGATTCGATTGGTGCGTTCCCGATCTGCGATAACCACATTCGAGGCGTCCGCGATGCCTACATAGTCCTGGTCGTATTTCGTGGTGACGGCCACCGCCGCGGCGTGATGGTTGGATGTCCACGCTGCCAAGTCGTACGCTCCCCCCGCCACATCCGAGGCAAAATCATGGGCCGCACGGGAACCGAGCCTGGTATAGAGCATGTAGTCCGCCTCGGCGACGATCATCGGCGAAACCACAAGTCGCTCGTCGGCTTTGTCGATGATCTGAGCAAGCTGCTTGTGCTCGCTATATGCCTCGTCGAACAAGGCGAGAATCGCGCTCGTATCGACAATTATTGTCATCTAGGCCCCGAAACCCCGGCGGAGCTCACGGTCGATCTCCTCGGCCGAGAGTGGACGTTGGCTGCGATAGCCCCCCACAGTGGGCTTCGGCCGCGCACCGACCTTGCCGAGCAGATAATCGAGCGCCTGTCCAAGGGTCAGCCCATTCGACGCCGCAACCTCGAGCAGTCGATCCCGGACCGCTTTGGGCACCTTGATGGTAGTCATATCGGACATACCGGCAGTATACCGTCATACTCACGGTAGTCGGCGCTCCGATTCAGAACGCCACTCGGGCCGGCCGACCCACGGGGGTTCCACGAAGGACAGCGCGTGGGCATTGCGGATGCACTGTCACGATCCATGAACACGACTGTCCTCAATCGGCTCGTCCGGTGCTCGGCTCTCGCCGCGGCGACCCTTACCTTGGTTACGTTCGGCGCGATCGCGTGCGAGCAAGTCGGCGGGCGACGTGACCGATAACGCGCGGGACGAAGCCGAAATCACGCGGCTGATAACCCGACTCGGCACCGCCCTCGATGAGGGCAGGATCGACGACCTGCGGTCGATCTTCACCGCCGACGCCACTGCCACAACGCCCGGCGGCACCGCTCACGGCCGCGACCGTGTGATCGCCCAGGCCGCTCGCAACGATGAAGGTTTCACCTGGTTTCAACACTCGATCAGCGACATTCTCGTCGACCTCGGGGATGACCGCGCCTCCGTTCGCGCCAATCCGGTCGGCGTCTACGGTCGCGATACCGCACCCGCATTACGGGTCGGTGGGCTCTATCGATTCGGCGCCGTACGCACACCGGACGGTAGGCGATTCGATCCTCTCGCGGTCCAGCCGCTGTGGCAGATCGAGAACTCCGCGGCGTGAAGTTGTGGATGCCTCGGGAGTCGTTGTCCTGCAATTATATTGGTGTATAGCCGCATCGATGGGGTCACCCGCGTCGTGAGGTATCATCGCGCGGCGCTCCGGCTCTACCCGCAATGACACGCTGGCCCAGTCCGCATGGGCGAGCAGTGTGCTGTCATGTCCGGATGGCCGCGAAAGCAGCAGGCCGGTGCCGGGCAGCCCCCTCGAAACCGCTGCGGGGAGGGTGATTCCGCGCAAGCCTCAACCGACCGCGAATTCTGGGTCAGTCATCGACCTCGTCGGTACTCCAACGGAACTGATCGATCCCGAACAGGGCAGCACCGTCGCTACCGCGGCGTCCGACCTCTGGGGCGGAACCATATGGCACGGGCAAGGTGACTTACCCCTCCGCTTTCCCGGGCAACAACACGACCCGAAACCGGCCTGAACTACAACCTTCACCGCTGACGGCAACTCGAAGTACGGGTGGAAGCACATCGCGACGGCGATAGAGTCCACACCATGTTCCCGACCCTAGGTAGCAACTGGAATGGTCACCTTCGTTTTCTCAGTCGACGATGACCCGCCACACAGCGGATTTTCGTTGGGGCACTTGGATATCACCGGCAGCATGGGTACAGCCACCACTCGCGGTTCCAGGTCCCCTGATGAACGAATGATGGTCTATCCGCAGGTGACCCAACTCCTCTGGGATACCCGTGTCCTTGCTGACGCAGGGAAGGGGCAGCGGTCCTTCACCGGTATCGATACCACGTTCGACCTGAGATCCGGCTGAAGAAGGGGAACGTCGAAGTATGGCACCGCAAGGCGAAGATCGATGTATCGCCCCTGGAGGACTTCCTCGACGCTGTGCTCGACAGCGCTGAGGCTCTGCACAAGTCCGGCGAACTCGAAATCGAGGAAGACCGAGACGTGCTGACAGACTCGGCGCGAGCGATCGCCGATTTCGAGGCATGGCAGGCAGCCCGCGGCTGACGACGTGGGGTCGACTTGATCAGAGCACACCGGGCGGTTGGCGTCCGGGTGCGGTCACCCGCGTCGTGAGGTATCGCCGTGCGGCGCGCCGGCTCTACCCGCAATGACACGCTGCGCCCAGTCCGCATGGGCCAGCAGTGCGCTGTCGTGTCCGGATGGCCGCGAAAGCAGCAGACCGGTACCGGGCAGGCTCCCCGAAACCTTTGCGGGGAGCGTGATTCCGCAGCTACCCAGGTAGCTGAGCACCATCGTGGTGCGCAGGGTGGTGGCGTTGACGCTGTCGTAGTGGGCCGGATCGGACCGGAGGTCGGCCAGGCGCGGCGGCGCATGACGGACGGTGGGGCACAGCAGGGTGGCAGCACCGAGCTCCGCGGCGAACTCGGCGCGCAGTCGGGACATCTCCGCGTAGACGGGAGCAATGGAATCGGCCGTGTGCGTGTTGCTTTCGAGTCTGCGCCGGGTGGCGGGCTCGATCGGCATCGTCGAGTCGAGGCGGTGGCCGTGCAGTCGGAATGCCTCCGCGCCGACGATGGTGCCATTGCTGTCCATCAGCTCTTGGGCGGCCGCCAGCGAAGGCAGTCGGCAGAAGCGGATATCGGCTCCGGCGGAACGGAATTCGGCTATGGCGGAGGCCAGGTCGGCGGCAATCGTGGGTTCCGTGTCCTCCGTCCACTCACCGGCGGGGACGACGAATCGCGGTGGCAGCGATCGACGATCGGTGCGGGTCGGGGCGAGCACGCGGTCCAGCGCGATGACGTCGTCCACGGTCGTCGCGAACATACCGACGCTGTCGAGTGTCGCGGACAGCGGCGCGAAATCGTGCGGGCCGTAACGCCCCGGGCTGGCCCGGTATCCGACGATCCCGCAGTAGGCGGCGGGTACGCGCACAGAGCCCGAGGTATCGGTGCCGACGGCCAGCGGGACGATGCCGCGCGCCACGGCCACCGCCGATCCGGACGAGGAGCCGCCCGGGACCAGTTCGGGGTCGACGGGATTGGCGGGTGTCCCGAAGACGAGGTTGATCCCGAGTCCGGAGAAGGCGAATTCGCTGAGATTGGTCTTGCCGACGGTGACCAGTCCGCCGTCGTGAGCGCGCCGGATGAGATGGCCGTCCACGGCGGCGGATACGTCGTGGAGGTGGCTGGCCGAGCCGCACGTCGTGACGGTGCCCTGGATATCGAATACGTCCTTCCACGCGATGGGGATTCCGTCGAGCGGGCTGCGGGGCGTGCGGCGCAGGCGGCGGCGATTACCGGCCTCGGCTTGATATCCCGCGCGCTCGCCGGTGACGGTGATCATCACCGCGGCCGAATCCGGCTGCCGCGCGTGGTCGACGGCATCGGCAACCAGCTGCGCCGATGTCACCTCGCCGCGTACGAGAGCCTCGGCCATGGCGGTGGCGGTGGTCATGGGTGGGTACTTCCGATCGTCGGGTACGGAATGCTTCGACAGCACGCTACCGAGACATATTCCCGCTTCGACATGTACGAACATCCATCGAATCGCGAGAAGGCTGTGCACTCGTCCATTACGTGGAGTGGCTGCCGTTCGGTTGACTGATCGGCATGACAGCGTTGAGCTATCCGGAGCCCGTCACCGTACCGGCCGGACAGGCCCGGTCGGTGACCTTGCGCGCCGGCGAGCGTTTGCGGATCACCGATATCGATGGTGGCCAGGTGGGCGACGTGTTCGCCTACAACGCCCACGACATCACCGAACACCACAGTGCCGCACATACCCGCACCCACACCAGCAGGCTATTTCCTGCCCTCGGCGAATCCTTCGTGACCAACCGGCGTCGCCCGATCCTCACCTATCTGGCCGACACCTCCCCGGGTGTGCACGACATGCTTATCGCGGCCTGCGACCCGGAACGCTATGCGGCATACGGCGATCCGGCTCACGACAACTGCGCGGACAATCTGCGCCGGACCATGGCCGAGCTGGGACACCGCGGGCTGCCGTGCATTCCGCAGCCGATCAATATCTTCATGCGCATCCCGGTCGCCGCGGACGAGAGCCTGTCCTGGCTCGCGGCCGCCACCGCACCCGGGGACGCGATCACCGTCCGAGCCGAAATGGACTGTCTGGTGGTCGTTTCGGCCTGCCCACAGGACCACAACGTCATCAACGGAGCCGGGCCCACCCCGCTGGCCCTGACCATCCTTCCCCCGATTACCGAGGAGACCATCGATGACCAGCACTGAACTGGCCCATCCCGCGCTCGAGCCGTTCGACCTCGGCACCCTGGCGCTACGCAACCGATTCGCCGTCGCACCGATGTCGCGAATTTCCGCCGAACCCGACGGCACCCCCACGGCGCAGATGGCCGAGTACTACCGCGAGTATGCGGCGGGCGGATTCGGCCTGATCATTACCGAGGGCATCTACCCGGATCCGGTCCACAGCCAGGGGTACTTCAATCAGCCCGGTCTGGTCACCGGGCGGCATCTCGCGGGATGGCGTGCGGTGGTCGACGCCGTGCACGCGGCCGGGGCTCCGATCGTCGCGCAGCTGATGCACGCCGGCGCCATCTCGCAGGGCAATGCCTACGGGTTCGAGACCATCGGACCGTCGGCAGTCCAGCCGCGCGGGCAGATGATGTCCGATTACGGCGGCGTCGGCGGACCATGGAACGCACCCCGCGAAATGACCGCGCGCGATATCGATGATGTCGTCGCGGGTTATGTCGCGGCGGCCGAGAATGCCCGGCAGGCGGGCTTCAACGGGGTCGAAATCCATGCGGCCAACGGCTATCTGCTCGACCAGTTCCTCACCGACTACACCAACCAGCGCACCGACGAGTACGGCGGGCCGGTCGAGAACCGCATCCGCCTGACCGCGCGCGTGCTGCGGGCCCTGCGCGACGCGCTCGGCAACTTCCCGATCGGCGTCCGGCTCTCGCAGACCAAGGTCAACGACTTCACCTACCGCTGGCCCGGCGCGGAGGCCGACGCGCGGATCGTCTTCGCGGCGGTGGCCGATGCCACCTACCTGCACATTGCCAGCGAGGGCCGGAATTTCCTGGAGACCGCGCAATTCCCCGGTGGAGCGACCATCACCCAGCTGGCCCGTGACATATCCGGCCGCCCGGTCATCGCCAATGGCGGAATGCACGTCCTGCCCCAGGCCGCCGATACGCTGACCGGCGGACATGCCGATGTGCTGTCGCTGGGTACGGGCGCTCTCGCGAATCCGGACCTGCCGCGCCGGGTCGAGACCGGGGCCGAACTCGCGTCGTTCGACCATGAGATGCTGCACCCCATGGCCACCCTGGACAGCACCGCGGCATGGCGCGCGCGCAACAGTTGATGAGCGAGCAGCACTGGACCCGCGGCGCGGCGGCGGTGGCGACGCTGACCTTCGACGTCGACGCGGAGACGCCCATTCTGGTGGAGGGGCGCCACTATGCCGATCAGCCGATGGTGATGTCGCATCAGTCGTACGGACCGGATGTGGGCGTGCCGCGGATCCTCGATCTGCTCGACCTCATGGCCGTTCCCGCGACGTTCTTCGTGCCGGGCTGGGTGGCGGAGCAACGTCCGGGTCTGGCGCGGTCGATCGTCGATCGTGGGCACGAGGTCGCGCACCACTCCTACAGCCACCGGCCGCCCACCTCGCTGCCGGCAGGTGGCGAACGCGCGGATTTCGAACGCGCACTGGACGTTTTCGCGGCGCAGGATATCGAAATCGCCGGGCATCGCGCGGCAATGTGGAGCGCCAGCCGCGAAACCCTCGGCCTGGTCGCCGAATACGGGCTCGCCTACGACTCCTCGTTGATGGGTGACGACCGGCCCTACCTCGTGGACAGCGCGCACGGGCCGGTCGCGGAGCTGCCCGTGCACTGGTCGCTCGACGACTGGGAGCAGTACGCGTACCTGCCCGAACCGCGCATCGGATCGGTCATCGAATCACCGGTCAAAGTCGAGCAGATGTGGCGGGCCGAACTCGACGGCATGCGCCACTACGGCTGCCTGTTCAACGTGTGCATGCACCCGTTCCTCACCGGGCGGCCGGGCCGGATCATGGCCCTGCGCAACCTCATCGGCTACGCCAAGGAGTGCGGTGACGTAACCTTCGCCCGCTGCCGAGATGTGGCGGCCTGGGCGCGAGCCGATGCGCAGACCCCGACCCGCCCGCTGCCGACCTACGACGTGGATCCCGCCGTGTATCCGAACTGAGCCCGCGCATCACATCGCCCCGGCGGCGGTATCGCCGTGCGATCCGGTCAGCGCGTTGCGGTGCGTGGCGCGGTGACCGGGCCGCTGGTTTCGGCTGCCAGGGCCAGGAACAGGTCGACGATATCCTCGAGGCGGTTGACGTTGCGGCCGGTCAGTTCGGTGATCCTGGCCATGCGATTGCGCAGGGTATTCACGTGTACGTGCAGGTCGGCGGCCGTGACCGCCCACTGGCCGTCGTTGCGGAGGAAGGTGCGCAGGGTGTGTTCGAGTTCGGTGTGGGCGCGGGTGTCGTGATCGCGGATGATGCCGAGCACTTGATCCGAAAATCCTTGCAGGACTCGCTCGTCGAGTAGACCGAGCAGCATCCGGAAGGTCGCGATATCGGCGAAGGTGGCGGTGTCGGGACCGTCCTGGGCGCGCAGCACCTGGCAGACCTCCCTGGCACGTACCAACGGCTCGCGCAGCGCGCCGGCGTCGGCGGCAAGCTCGCCGAGCCCGATGACGATCCGGCCGCCGGGCACCCGCCTGCCGGTCTCCGCGGACAGGTCGCGGGCGAACCGCGCCAACCCCTCGGCGGTGCCCTCCCACGGGCAGATGGCCACCACATCACGGCTGCCCGCGGTGGCGAACGCGGGTATGCCGTGGGTGGCGAAGAACGCGCCGACCGCGGTGGCGATGTCATCGGGCGGCGTATCGGCGACTGGCGCGAGCGCGAACACACCCAGTGGCCGATCCGACGCCACCCCGTAGGCGCGCAGCCGCCGACTCACCTCGCCGCTGCGGCGCGGCCCGGACAGAATCATCTCCAGTAGCTCGGCGCCGAAACGCGCCTCGATGGCATGTACCGCTTGCTGTTTGGTCACCTCCAGGCTCAGGAAGCGCGCAGCCTGAGCCAGCGCCTCCCGGTCCGCGGCGGCGAGTTTCGCGGCCGGTTCCAGGCAGTACAGCCCGGCGTCGATCTCCCCCATCGCGCCCTCGACGAGATAGAGCGCCGACGGCCCCGAGCCCAGCAGATCGACCTCGATCGGCGGTGGCGTGCGGTTGAGCGCGGCGGCCGCCAGCCGCACCTGCTCATCGGTCGGCTCACAGCCGATACTGGCCAGGCGGCGGCCCTTGCGGTCGACCATCAGCAGCGGCAATTCCGTTTCACCGCGCAGGATTTCGAGCACACCGACCGCGCCGCCGCCGCGCGAGAGCGCCGCGGCCAGCGCATCCCCGCGATGCACGGTCGCGGTCAATTCCGCCTGCAGCACCTCGTTCTGGATTCGGGCGGCGGCCCGGGTGAGCGCGGCGAACGGCACCCCGATACACAGTTCGATCAGCGGCAGCCCACGGGAAACACACACTGCGGCCAGATCTTCGGGCAGCGCGGGGGTTTGCGCCGTCAAGCCGAAGACCAGCCCGGCCGCGCCCGCCCGCGCGACCGCGTCCACGAACTGATCCGCCGGGACGTGCGCCAGCCACAGGCCATTGGTCAGCACCAGCTCGCCGGGCCGGACGTAGAGCGACGGGTCGGGCAGCTCGGTGGTGTGCAGCCAGCGGATCTCCGCGTCCAGGGATCCGGTGAGTTCGGGCGTCACCACCCGAAGCCCGAGAGTGGTATCCGCGACGAGACGGCTAATTGTCAGCACATAGTGAAATATACATAGCTGACCAGTAATTGATGGATGAATACACATCCCGGAGCCGTGCCGCCCGCCCTCGTGCAGGGTCTGCTGACCATGGCGTGGGTCGGCGTGAATACCTGGGTCGTGCTCGATCTCGTACTGGCCGTTCTCGAGCAGATCGGCATCCGGGGCGGTATGGAGCTGAAAGTCGTGGTGGCGCTGGTCATCATGGCGGTTCAGCTCGGCCTCGCACTGCACGGTTTCTACGCGATCCGCGCCTTCGAGAAGTACACCGTGCCGCTCACCATCGCGGTCATGGTGGTGATGACGGGGGTGGCGCTGGCCCGGACACAGCTGGACCGGTCCGCCGCTACGGCGGATACGCCCGGCGAAAAGCTCACCGCCATCACGCAACTCGTCACCGCCATCGGTGTCGGCTGGGGGCTGACCTGGATTCCCTACGGCAAATTCAACACCCGAGGTCTGGTCAGCCTCGCCGGGTGAACCCACCGTGCGGCTGTGATTCGGCGAAACACCGCACCGAGCGGTTCGACTTGACCCTCCCGTGGCGGGAGGCCGCACGCTCGACACCGTCCCCGATCGCTAGAGGAGATCCCGATGAAGCTCGACCTGGCCAAGAGCGATAAGCACTACTACACGGCACCGGCCGATCCGGTGCTACGCACCTTCGACACCTACGCCTATGCGACCGCCACCGGCATCGGCGCGCCGATAGGTCCGGAGTACACCGAGGCGGTCGCGACGCTGTACCGGGCGGCCTACGGGGCGAAGAAGGCGGCCAAGGCCGCGGGACGGGACTTCGTGGTGCCGAAACTGGAGGGCCTATGGTGGGTGGACTCCGACGCGCCACCGCTGTCGGTGCCGCGCGAGGAATGGCGGTGGAAGATGATGATCCGGCTGCCCGATGCCGTCACCGAAGAGATGCTCACCGGCGCTACCTTCGAACGGCTCACCGAGGGCATGGCGATTCAGGTGCTCCACGTGGGTCCGTATGCGACGGAGCCGGAGACGCTGGCCAGGATGGAAGCCTTCATGGCCGCCGAAGGGCTGGCGATGCACGGCCGCCACCACGAAATCTACCTGTCGGACCCGCGCAAGGCCGCCGCCGAGACGATGAAGACCATTCTGCGTCACCCGGTCCGGGCGATCGGCGACACCCGGTAGCGGCCCTGCGCATCGGTTACCGGGTCCGGCCGACGTAGGCGAGTAATTTGCGGTGCGCGGGGGCGTCGGCGGCGATCGCGACCTCCGCACCGAATACGCCCGGCGCGCGAAAGGCGTCGATGCCATCCGTGTCGCGCATGGTGGTGAGCAGTTCCGCGCTGAGCGCGTCGTCGGCGAGATCCGGCCGGTCGATGGCGACCGCGATATCGATGCCGTGCACCAGCACCTCGGTGAGATGGATCAGCGCGGCCGCCGGCGCGGGCAGCGCACCGAGCCCGATATGCACCGTCGCCGTCGGCACATCCGGACGATGCCACGCGGCGCGGTCGATTTCAGCCGCCGCCGCGTAGGCCGCCTGCGGATCCGCGCCCAGCCAGTCGTCCTCGTGCGCACCGCCCGGATCGATCCCGCTCAACTCGGCCGCGAAGATGTGCATCCCGCCCACGACGTGGTTCAACACCGTGCGCACATCCCAATCGACGCACGGCGTCGACGCCGTGAGCCCACCGTCGTCGACCGCGTCGACGATCTTGCCGGTCATATCCAGTGCGCGGTCGATCTGGCCGATCACAATCTCCATGGGGTTCCTTCGCTAGAGCGGGGGTATTGCATTGGTAGCACGGCGGGGTGACATCCGGCGGCGGTCGTATTCCAGGGATACCCTGCGCGGTCACCGTCGAAAACGGTTGCGCAGCACGTCTTGTCGCGATAATTTCACAACGCGTCCGGTGCGTAGGCAACGGTTACTTCGGGTTCGACTCCTGTCGGGCCTCGGTCCGATCGCTCAGTTCGGTGAGCATATCCCGTCGCCGCTGGAACTCGGATGCCTCGATCTCTCGGCGCGCTCGAAAATGGGATGCGGAACTCGGATTCGAGTCGGTACAGTTCGACGCGCACCCGGTGCGCAGGCAACGGTTACTTCCACTCTCAATGGGGCGGTCGCGGGTTCGAATCCCGCCCGGGTCATGACCCGGTAGCTCAGTCCGGCAGAGCACCTTGTACCGTGGCCGATTTCGATCTCGGGTGCACCCTATGGCGACTATCAACGCATTCGAACTCGTCTGCACCACAATTCCTACACCGATTCCGGGGTGAAAAATAAGATGCGGCCCCGAAATCCGTGACGGTACAGTTCGTAACGCACTCGGTGCGCAGGTAACGGTTACTTCTGGTGTGAGGTTGCGGGTTCGAATCCCGCCCGGACTCCGGTCCGGCACCTCGGTCCGTTACCGCCTCGAACTCGGGTGCGCCACAACTTCATTGCACCTCCCGGTGCGTAGCAGGCGGTTACTTCTTCACCACTTCCCGGAAATACCGCAGGCGATTTCGATCTCGGGAGGCTTCGCGTGCACCGGCCCGGTGCGCAGACGACGGCTACTTCCGACCCGCCGATCTCCAGATCGTTCCGGTTCGAGTCCGGATCGCCCCGCGGGGCGGTGGTGGAATTGGAAGACACAGCGGGGTACAACCCGTCGTCGACCTGGAACTCGGGCCACCGCATGCGAAGCCTCCGCAATGTCATGGGGGAATTCGATGAGCAAGTTCAATCCGACGCGTCCGCGTCGCGCCGCCACCTCGCCGATCACGAGCGAGGCCACACCGTCGGCCCGCACCTACGAGGGCGGCGCCGGATACGAGCGTACGGTTCGAGGCGAACTATTCCTCCTCGCCGTCTCGAATATGGTCGGGGAGAACACCTTCTACGAGTCCGCCGGCGAGCGCGACAACCGCTACGCGACGCTGGTCCGCGCAGCCACACTCGCCGACCCCGACTGGACCGCGCGTTTCCTGGGCTGGCTGCGCGGCGACGCCAATATGCGCAGCGCCGCACTGGTCGGCGCGGCCGAATTCGCCAAGGCCCGCCTCGAGGCGGGCGCGTCGGGCCTGTCCCGCCAGGTGATCGACTCGGTCCTGCGGCGCGCCGACGAGCCGGGTGAACTGCTCGCCTACTGGACCGCGAGGTACGGCCGCACGCTGCCGAAGCCGGTGAAGCGCGGCGTCGCCGACGCGGTGCGCCGACTGTACGACGAGCGGTCGCTACTCAAATGGGACAGCGCGGCCCGCGGCTACCGCTTCGCCGATGTCATCGAGCTCACGCATCCGACCGCCGCGGCCGACAAGCCTTGGCAGGGACTGGTATTCGAGCACGCGCTGGATCGTCGGCACGGCAACCGGGTCGTCGACCTGCCCGCCGAGCTGACGGTGCTGCGTGCCCGCGCGGAATTGATGGATCGCCCGATCGAACAGCGTCGCGCGCTTTTCGACAACCCCGAGCGAGCGCGCGACACTCTGCGCGCGGCGGGCATGACCTGGGAGGCGGTCGCCGGTTGGCTACAGGGCCCACTGGATGCCGCGGTATGGGAGGCGCTGATCCCATCCATGGGATACATGGCGAGGCTGCGTAACCTGCGCAATTTCGACGAGGCCGGGGTGAGCGACACCGTCGCCGCCGAGGTCGCGACCGCGCTGGCCGATCCGGAGCAGGTGGCCCGCTCACGTCAGCTGCCGATGCGGTTCCTGTCGGCGTACCGGGCCGCACCGTCGCTGCGCTGGGGCCACGCGCTGGAGCAGGCGATGAGCCGTTCGCTGGCCAATGTGCCCGCGCTGCCCGGTCGCACCCTGGTGCTGGTGGATACCTCCGGCTCCATGGACGCCGGCTTCTCCCGCGACGGCACCCTCCGGCGCTGGGACGCGGCGGTGGTCTTCGGCCTGGCCCTGGCCACCCGTTGCGCGCGGGCGGATGTGGTGTCCTACTCCAGCCGAGGCGAATACGGCGGCCGGACCATTCCGGACAGCGTGGTCTTCGAACTGCGCAAGGCCGAGCCGGTGCTGCGCGCGGTGCAACGCTGGCGCGACGACGGCTACTTCCTCGGCTGGGGCACCGACACGGTCGGCGCGGTGCGCAAGCACTTCGCCGCGCACGACCGCGTCGTCATCCTGACCGACGAACAGGCCGCCGACGGCGACGTCGCCACCGCGCTGCCCGCGACCGTTCCGCTCTACACCTGGAATCTCGCGGGCTACCGCTACGGCCACGCACCCAGCGGCACGCCGTACCGGCACGCCTTCGGCGGTCTGACCGACGCGGCGTTCCGGATGATCCCGCTGCTCGAGTCGGGCCGAAACGCCGACTGGCCCTTCTGAGCCCGGGTAGCCGAGCCTCGCGACGGTGGGCGGCGACTAGCCGGTGTAGCTCAGGTCGGCCGGATCGGTGTTGGCGCCGCAGAGGATGAAGCCGATGCGTTCGCCGGGGTTCGGCTGGTAGGCGCCCGCGCGGAGGGCGGCGAGGCCGGTGGCGGCGCCGTGTTCGACAATGATGCGGTGGCGATCCCACAGTAGTCGGCGGGTGGCGATGATGTCGGCGTCGCCGACGACGACCGACCGTACATCGGCGAGGCAGGCCCATTCCAGGGCGGCGGACCAGATGCGCTGCGCGCCCAGGGAATCCGCGGCGATCGAGTCGACCTCGACGTCCAGTACCGCGTCGGCGGCGAGGGCGGCGTGCAGGGCCTGGCTGCCTTCGGGTTCGGCGCCGACCACCCGGATGCCGAGATGGTCGGCGGCCGAGGTGACGCCGGAGAACATGCCGCCCGCACCGACCGCGACCACAATCGTGTCCAAATCCGATACAGCGGAGACCATTTCGAGAACGAGTGTGCCCGCACCCGCCGCGGTCAGGGTTTCGTCGCTGGTGTAGGCGTCGATGGCGCCGGTTCGGTTCATGAAGGCGCGGGCCGCGCTGTGCGCCTCCGCCTGGGTGGCGCCGCCCAATCGGACCTCGGCGCCGAGTCCGCGCAGCCGCGATACCATCGCGGCCGGTGCCGTCTCGGCCAGGAATACCGTGGCGGGGACACCGAATAACCCTGCCGCCCAAACGAATCCGAGGTCGGCATTGCGACCCGTGGACGCGACGAGCCCCGCGTCGGGCATGGTATTCGATTCCACCAGCGCCGCAACGAGATTGGCCGCACCTCTGGCCTTGAAGGAGCCGGTGTGCTGCAGGAACTCCAGTGCGAGAAAGGACTCGGCCCCTGGCACCAGATCCGTATCACCGGCCGTGACGACGAGCGGTCGCACGAGACCGTCGATGCGATCCGCGGCGGTCTTGATATCGCCGAATGTCGGACTGAGCATGATCTCGACCCTATGGGCACGGGCCGGGTAGAACTATCGGGCATGTGACCCTAATCGACTACCGGCCGCGGTTATTCGAAGTCGAATACGGCCGGTAGTCGGGGCGGCGTTATCAGAGCACGGGGTAGTTGGCGCGCACAACCGTCCGCGGATCGCGGGCGCGTTTGATCGCTTGCAGCCGATCCAATGTCGGCGCGTCGAAGGCCGCGGCGGCGGTCTCCTCGGGGGTGAGGAAGGTGTACGGCTTCTTGCCGCTGATGTGTCCGCTCACCGCGTCGACGATCGCGCGACGCCGGGCCTTGACCGCATCCGTGAGGTGCGGGAGTCCGAGTCCGAGCAGGTACAGCAGGTACGGCTCGGTGACCGGGCCGCGGGCGCCGCCGTCCGGACGGGATTCGGCGAGTGCGCCACCGAGGTGCCGGATCTGAATATTGACCAGCGGCGCGACCGGACCTTCCAGCACGGTCTTCACCACCGCGTCGCCGAGGTCGGTCAGCAGTTCACCGCGCGACAGCGACGGGCTCGGGTCGATCGGTTCGGCGGTGATATCACCGAGGGCGGCGATCGGCAGTTCACCGCGTTTATCCGCGATGGCTCCACCGATCGCGTCCAGCGGTGCCGACAGCGCGCGACCGACCGCGGGGTCGCCGAGGTAGGCGATGTCGAGTGCGACCATCGGCGGCGCGTCCGGGAACTGGAAGCGGTGGAACCACACCGACAGTTCCTCGGGGGCGGAGGCGGTGAGCTCCTGGAACAGCTCGAAGACATCGGCGGTACGGGTGCCGGGCCACATGACCCGGCCGCCGTAGAGCCCCGGCGCGGGGAACAGCTCCAGTTCCAGCCCCGTCACCACCGCGAAGTCGCCGCCGCCGCCCCGCAACGCCCAGAACAGCTCCGGATCCGACGCGGCCGTGACTCGCGCTTGCGCACCCGTCGCGTCGACGATCTCGAAGGCGTGCACCGCATCCGAGGCCCAGCCGTACTTACGACCGAACCAGCTGAGCCCGCCGCCGAGGGTGTAGCCGGTCACCCCGACCACCGGGTTGCTGCCCGCCAATCCGGTCAGTCCGTGCGCACCGGCAGCGGCCTGCACCGCACCCCAGTTGGCGCCGGCGCCGACCTTCGCGATCCGGCGCTCGGGGTCGATCTCGACCCGATTCAATGCCCCGGTGCGCAGCAGAATCGCGTCCTCGATCCCGCCCGCCGCGCCGTGCCCGGTCGGCTGCGCCACCACGGGCACGCCCGCACTGGCCGCGTACGCCACCACGGCCGCCACATCCGCGGCATCGGCGGCGGTCACCACGGCGGCCACCGGCTGGCTCACCGTCACATTCCAAGGGCGGGCGGCTGCGTCGAATCCCTCGTCACCGGGTACCAGCACCGCGCCACGGACCGCGCCACGGACGTCGTCGAATGTCATTGCTCTTCCTTTACTTTCTTCGATGAGTGGAGTTGCGGGCGCGGTCGTCGGGACCGCGCCCGTGCGGGAATCAGCCCCGCGCGCGGCGCAGGAATCCGAAGGACTTCGACAGCGGCTTCGGATCACGTTGGGCGGGTGCCCGCAGCGCCCAGGACACCAGGGTGAGGCCGGTGAAGACCAGCGGACCGATCCACTTGGCGGCCGGGTCGCCGATCGCCAGGTGCGAGGCCGACGCACCGGCGTAGACGAAAACCAAACCGGCGTAGGCCCATTCCTTCAGTCGCGGGAATCCCGGCGCCACGACGGCACCGACCGCGAGGAGCTTGGCGGTGCCGAGGATCGTCGCGAAGTACATCGGGTATTGCAGCTGCGCGAAGGTCTCCTCGACGTACGGAACGCGCGCCAGATCCCAGTACGCGCCGACCACCGATTCGGTGAGCACGATGCCGGAGGTCACCGCGAAGGCGGCGAACTTCGCCCGCGCCGCCCAGGTGGTGCCGGTGACGGAATTGATCAGTCCGACAACCCGATTGGCCGTCGCGGCCTCGGGTGCGCTGGGCAGCAGGACCGAATTCGTGGTGGGAGCGTTCATGATCGATGTCCTTTCGGAATTGGTGATGTTCTCGATGAGGCGGCCGCCCGATACCGCTATGACGAACCAGCCCGCACGAATGTGACAACCCCGACGAAACCGCAGGTCCGGTCGGTCTGCCGCGGTCCGGAACCGAGTGCTGGTGTCCGGCATGTCGAATACTGTGAGCGACCGGGTTGATAGATTCGCTATGCCTCCGCTATGGGCGCTCGATGGGAGGCTGGAGATGGGTATGCGGTTCAGGGTTCTCGGCACCGTCGAGATCGCGGTGGACGGAGTTCCGGTGGCCGGAACCGCGCCGCGGCACCGCGCGGTACTCGCGTATTTGCTCCTCAATGCGGGCCAGCTGGTCAGCGCCGAGCGCATCATCGATGCCATGTGGGGGCCGACGCCGCCCGATACCGCGCGCGCCCAGATCCACGCCGCGGTCACCGCGATCCGCCGGGCGCTGCGCTCAGTGCAAGTCGAGGGCTTGCTGGAAACCAAATCCGCGGCCGGTTATGTGGTACGTCCGGGGCTCGGCGATTTCGATCTGGCCGAATTCGACGCGCTGGTGGCTCTGGGCCATGCGCGGGCCACCGATGATCCGCGTGGCGCGGCCCAGGCGTTGCGGACCGCGCTGGGCCTGTGGCGCGGCGAAGCGCTCGCCGATGTGGCGGCCGACTACGTAGCGGGCACCCGGGCCCGGCTCGGCGAAAAGCGAATCGCCACCATCGAGCGCCTGATCGAGGTGGAGCTGACGCTGGGGCGTCATCGCGACATCATCGATGAACTCGCCGACCACGCCGTGGCCAACCCGCTGCGCGAACGCCTCCACGCGCAGTTGGTGCTCGCCCTGTACCGCTCGGGTCGCCAGGCCGACGCACTCGGCGCCGCGCGCACCTTCCGCGCGCAGCTCGCCGAGCGGCAGGGCCTGGATCCCGGCCGCGCCTTTCTGGCCTTGGAACAGGCTGTGCTGCGGGATGATCCGTCCCTGGCGCTGCCCGAGCAGCGCTCGCCGAATACCGACCACACGCCCGAGCCACCTCGTTCCGACAACGCGCCGAAGACGATCGATGGCCCGCCGGTCGCATCCGATCGGACCGGGGCGGCGCACCGGAGGCAGACGCCGCCCACCTCCCCACCGAACTTCCTGCCCTACGACATTCCCGATTTCGCCGGGCGGGTCGCCGAACTCGACCAGCTCACCGCGCCGCGCACCGACGACACTCGAGCACCGAATGTCGTGGTGCTCGACGGCATGGCCGGAATCGGCAAGACCACCTTGGCGGTGCACACCGCACACCGTATGACCGATCGATTCCCGGACGGCGGACTCTTCATCGATCTGCAGGGCCACACGCCGGGCAGCCGACCCATCGATCCGGGTGCCGCGCTGGAACTCCTGTTGCGGCAGTTGGGCATTCCCGCCGATCGCATCCCGATGCCCGATGCCGATCGCGGCGCCATGTGGCGGGCCGAACTCGCCACCCGGGCACTGGTCGTGGTGTTGGACAACGCCGTCGACGCCGAACAGATCTGGCCACTGCTGCCCGGCGCGTCACCCAGCCTGTTGCTGATCACGAGCAGGCGCCGACTGCTCGATCTGGACGGCGCACAGGCGATTTCGTTGGATTTGCTGTCCTCCGTGGATGCGATAGCCCTGTTCGGCCGGATCGTCGGCGAGCGCGCCGCGGCCGAACCGCAGGATGTCCTCGATGTACTGCGGCTGTGCGGTTTCCTGCCGCTCGCGGTGCGGATCGCGGCGGCCCGCCTGCACCACCGGCCGCGCTGGAGCGTGGCGTATCTGGCAAGTAGATTGCGCGACCAACAGCACAGGCTCGCCGAACTCTCCACCGCCGACCGTGGGGTCGCCGCCGCCTTCGCCCTCTCCTACGAGTACCTCACCCCCGACCAACAGCGGGTATTCCGACTGCTCGGACTGCATCCCGGCCGCGATATCGACCCGCGAGCGACCGCCGCGCTCGCCGATATCTCCGACCGCGCGGCCGAGGAGCACCTGGAGGAATTGCTCGACGCGCATATGTCGGCCCAGCACGAACCGGGCCGCTACACCCAGCACGACCTGCTGCGCGAATTCGCCCGCGCGACCGCGGCCGCCACCGAGCCCCTCGCGGACCGAGAAGCCGCGACCACCCGGCTGTTCGAGCACTACCTGTACCACGCCCGCGCGGCCGTCGACCTGCTCTACCCCTACAACACCGACGCCCGCACGCCGCTGCCCGAGCCGACCCGCCCGATCGCGCCCTTCCGCGATACCGCCGCGGCCGCCGCCTGGCTCGCCGCCGAACGCGCGAATTTGGTCTCCACCACCGCCACCGCCGCCCACTGCGCATGGCCGCTGCGCGTCAGCGATCTGGCCGATACGCTGCGTGTCTACCTGGACGGTAATTCCCGCCACTCCGACGCCGCGATCCTGCACGAGGCGGCCCTGCAAGCCGCTCGCCGGGCGCACGATCGGGACGCCGAAGGCCGGGCACTGACCGACCTCGGCTGGACCGCGTGGCGCCGTGGCGATTACCCGGTCGCCGAAGAACTGTCACGGCAGGCGGTCGAACTGTGCGGGGCGACCGGCATGGACCGCGAGGAGGCGCGCGCCTGGAACACCCTCGGTAATGTCGCGGCCCGCCGCCGCGGATTCGAGTCGGCCCGCGAGTACTACGCGAAGGCGCTCGAACTCGCCCACGGGAGCGACAACCGGGTCGGTCAAGCGCATGTACTCGGCAACCTCGGCGTCATCCTCGACCTCTGCGGACTTCCCGCGGACGCCGACGATCATCTGAACCGGGCGCTGACCCTGCACCGCGAGCTGGGCAATCG
Organism: Nocardia sp. NPDC050710; assembly: GCF_040654375.1. NCBI lineage: Bacteria > Bacillati > Actinomycetota > Actinomycetes > Mycobacteriales > Nocardiaceae > Nocardia > Nocardia sp. NPDC050710. The sequence continues at coordinate 37,193 of NZ_JBFAHV010000032.1, forward strand.
GCACGGAGAAGCCCTGGTGCTCAACTACATCGGGCTGGTGCACCGCCGCGGCGGCAATCTCGAGCAGGCGATGCGCCACCACCGGCAGTCCGCGGAACTCTACGCGGCACAGAACAATCACAGTGACCGCGCCGCGGCGCTCAACGGTCTCGGCGAAACCGCCCGCGCGGCGGGCGATCGGGCCGGAGCACTGGACGAGCACGCGGCCGCACTGCGGCTGGCCGAGGAGAACGGCAATCAGCCGGAACGAGCGCGCGCCGCGGAGGGCCTGGCCCGCGCCCATCGCGACCTCGGCAATCTCGATCTCGCGCGCCACCACGCCGAACAAGCCCTGACCGGCTGGTCGACGCTGCGCGTCCCCGAGGCCGACGACGTCCGCGCATTCCTGGAGGAACTGGGCTGATCGGGCTCAGCTCGGCTGGGCGCGGCCCTCGGGACCCTCGTCGGCGCGCCGGGTGATCCCGTGCTCGGTCCCCTCGTCCGCCTCCTGGTCCGGCTCCGGATGTTCCGGTTCGAAGGTCGGCGGCAGATTCTTCAGGTGCCGGTTCATCGATCGCACCAGCAGGACGGTGCCCGCGAGCAGCACCAGGATGATGACGAGCCCGAGCGGCGAGGCCTTGCCGAACTCGGGTCCGGTCGGCGTGCCCGGGGTCTGGGCCAGTAGCTCGAGCATCACCGGTCCACGCCCTCGATCCCCGCGAACAGATCGTTCTCCGGCAGCGCGGTGCTGACCCGGGTCTGGGCCAGCTCGAACTCCTCGGTCGACCACAGCCGCTGCTGCAATTCCAGCGGAATGGCGAAGAAGGCGCCGTTCGGGTCGATCTGGGTGGCGTGCGCCCGCAGCGCGTCATCACGCTGCGGGAAGTACTTGCCGCATTCGATCTGGGTGGTGACGCGGGCCATCTTGTCGCCGCGTCCGGCCGCGTAGTGCCGCATCCGCTCCAGCCACTCCTGCAGCGGGAACGGCTCGCCGATCCGCTCGTACTCGGCGGCGAACACCTCCAGCCGCTTCATGCTGAAACCGTGGTCGTAGTACAGCTTCAACGGCGTCCACGGCTCTCCCGCGTCGGGGAACCGATCAGGATCGCCCGCGGCGTCGAACGCGGCCACCGTCACCTGGTGGCAGCGGATGTGGTCCGGATGCGGATATCCGCCGTTCTCATCATAGGTGGTGATCACATGCGGCTTGAACTCGCGGATCACTCGCACCAGAGCTTCGGTGGACTCCTCCAGCGGAACCAGCGCGAAGCAACCCTCCGGCAGCGGCGGCGGCGGATCGCCCTCCGGCAGGCCCGAGTCGACGAAGCCGAGCCAGGTCTGGCGCACGCCGAGCGCGCGAGCGGCGGCGGCCATCTCCTCGCGACGGATCTCATCGATGCGCTCCAGCACCCCGGGTGTGTCCATCGCGGGGTTGAGGATGCTGCCACGTTCGCCGCCGGTCAACGTCACGACGAGGACTTCGTGTCCTTCGTCGGAGTAGCGGGCGGTTGTTGCGGCACCCTTGCTGGATTCGTCGTCGGGGTGGGCATGCACCGCCATGAGGCGAAGGCCACTCACGTCTCGTTCACCATCGCTCTCGGTCGCGGGTGTCTGGTCTTCGTTCCCTATAGTTTCATTCGACCTACTTTTGTTCCGACGTGCCCCCCGGGAGCGACGAGTCTATGAGCGTGCCTGAGCCCGAAACGACCGGCGGCGCGTCCGCCGAGGGCGCCGCGGCGGCTCGTCGTGCCGACCGGTACGGAACCGCGCCACGCGCCCGGCGCCCCTGGATTCCGCTGGTCCTGGGCCTGGTGGTGCTGGCGGTGGGGCTGGGTGTCGCCTATCTCGGCTTCCAGAAGTACGGGCCCGACGACATCGACGCCGAACAACTCGGCTACACCGTCGTCGACGACTCCACCATGACCATCCGCATGAAGGTCACCCGCGACGACCCCGGCCGGCCTGCGGTGTGTTTCGTCCGCGCGATGGATCGCGACGGGGCCGAGGTGGGCCGCCGCGAGGTACTCATCCAGCCGTCGGAGAGCGGGACGCTCGAGCTGACCACCACGGTCAGGTCCTCGGCTCGGCCATCCGCTGGCAACATTTATGGATGCAGTAACCAGGTACCCGAATACCTACGGGCCGGGTGAATGCACCCCGGCCAACGGGGCAAAGGTCACGAATCGTCGGTGCCACGGCCGACAAAACAAACTCCGACCTGCATGTTTGTGATTCATGCTAAAATGGCGTGACACACGGTTCCGGGGCTCGGAGCCGTGTTTGCTGCATTGATGGCCAGCGCTGTGAGTTCCGGGTTTTCGGGTTTGCCCGGAACCAGTCCTGTTGGGGTTCTCCGAACTTCCCAGGATCGCTCTAGCCGTCGGCTGGTGCACGCCCACCTTCGGGTGATTGTGCGGCAGTTTTCAGGGAATCCCGCCTCGGCGGGAACAACTACTAGGGAGTGATCGAGATGACCGAGACGCAAGTGACCTGGCTGACCCCCGAGTCGCACGACAGGCTCAAGGGCGAGCTCGACGCGCTGATCGCCAATCGTCCCGTCATCGCTGCCGAGATCAACGAGCGCCGTGAGGAGGGTGACCTCAAGGAGAACGGTGGTTACCATGCCGCGCGTGAGGAGCAGGGCCAGCAGGAGGCGCGCATTCGCCAGCTGCAGGAGCTGCTGAACAACGCCAAGGTCGGCGTCGCGCCCACCAAGTCCGGCGTCGCACTGCCCGGCTCGGTCGTGAAGGTCTACTACGACGGCGACGAGTCCGACACCGAGACCTTCCTCATCGCCACCCGCGAAGAGGGCCTGAGCGACTCCAAGCTGGAGACCTACTCGCCGAACTCTCCGCTCGGCGGCGCGCTCATCGACGCCAAGGTCGGCGACACTCGCGAATACACACTGCCCAACGGCAAGACCATGAAGGTCACGCTGGTCAGCGCGGAGCCCTACCACAGCTGATCCCCTGCGCCCCGGAACCCGACAAGAGCGGCCGCTACCCGATACCGGGAGCGGCCGCTCTGTCGTGTGAGGGTGGTCCGGGAATCAGCCCGCCAGCGCCTGCTCGATATCGGTCAGCAGATCGCTGACATCCTCGATGCCGACCGAGAGCCGGACCAGATCCGCGGGCACCTCGAGGTCGGACCCCTCGGTGGACGCGTGCGTCATCGCGGCCGGATGCTCGATCAGCGATTCCACCCCGCCCAGCGATTCGGCCAGTGTGAAGACCTTGGTACGCGAGCAGAAGTCGTGCGCCGCGTCACGGCCGCCGTGCAGTCGCACCGAGATCATGCCGCCGAATCGGCGCATCTGCTTATCGGCGACGACGTGGCCGGGATGCTCCGGCAGACCCGGGTAGATGACCTGGGAGATCGCCGGGTGCCGGGTGAGGAATTCGGCGAGGGTTTCGGCGTTGTCGCAGTGCCGTTCCATCCGCAGCGCCAATGTCTTGGTGCCGCGCATGGTGAGGAAGGCGTCGAACGGGCCCGGGACCGCGCCCGCGCCGTTCTGCAGGAACGCGAATGCGGCGTCCAGCTCCGGATCGTTGGTGATCAACGCGCCGCCGACGACATCGGAGTGCCCGCCGAGGTATTTGGTGGTCGAGTGGGTGACGATATCGGCGCCGAGCAGCAGCGGCTGTTGCAGATACGGCGTCGCGAAGGTGTTGTCCACCACCAGTTTCGCGCCGGCCGCATGCGCGACATCGGCCAGTGCCGGGATATCGCCGATGCTCAGCAGCGGGTTGGTCGGGGTCTCGATCCAGATCAACTTGGTATTCGGGCGGATCGCGGCGCGCATCTCGTCGATATTGAATACGTGCGCGGGCGAATGCTCGATGCCCCACTGGCTGAAGACCTTATCGATCAGCCGGAAGGTGCCGCCGTAGGCGTCGTCCGGGATGACGATGTGATCCCCTGGGCGCAGCGTCGCGCGCAGCGCACAGTCGGTGGCCGCCATGCCGGAGGCGAAGGCCCGACCGTACGCGCCCGACTCCAGCGCGGCCAGGTTGGCCTCGAGCGCCGTCCGGGTCGGGTTGCCGGTCCGGCCGTACTCGAAGCCGCCGCGCAAGCCGCCCACCCCATCCTGGGCGAAGGTCGAACTCGCGTAGATGGGCACGTTCACCGCACCGGTCTGGGGATCGGGATCGAATCCGGCGTGCACGGCCCGTGTGGAGAATCCCAGCTCACTCATGCCCCCCACCCTAATGGCGAGGGCTCACAGACCTTCCACACGCCCCGCAGAGGTTGTACCCCGTGTGGGGCGTGCGAAGGCTCTGTGAGGTGCGCGCAGTGATACCGGACTCGGCGGGATGGGGGGAATTAGGGTGGGTGGATGGTGACTGTGGAAGAACTGTTCGGGATCGATGCTCTGCTTTCGGCGGAGGAGCGGGAGATCCGCGATACCGTGGCCGCGTTCGCGGCGCGGCGTCTGCGGCCGCATATCGCGGAGTGGTTCGAGGCGGGCACCTTTCCGGCGCGGGAGATCGCGCCGGAGCTCGGCGCGCTCGGATTGTTGGGCATGCATCTGGAGGGTTACGGGTGCGCGGGTATGTCGGCGACCATGTATGGCCTGGCCTGTCAGGAACTGGAGGCGATCGATTCGGGGGTGCGCAGCATGGTCTCGGTGCAGGGTTCGCTGGCGATGACCGCGATCCACACCTTCGGTTCCGAGGAGCAGAAGCGGCAGTGGCTGCCCGAGATGGCGGCCGGACGCGCGATCGGGTGTTTCGGTCTCACCGAACCCGATTTCGGATCGAATCCCGGCGGCATGCGGACCCGGGCCAAGCGCGACGGCTCCGACTGGGTGCTGAACGGCTCGAAGATGTGGATCACCAATGGCTCGGTCGCCGATATCGCGGTGGTCTGGGCGCAGACCGATGCGAAGATCCGCGGCTTCCTGGTACCAACCGACACTCCCGGCTTCACCGCCCGCGAGATGCACCGCAAACTCTCGCTGCGCGCATCAGTGACCGCGGAACTGGATCTCGACGATGTGCGGCTGCCCGCCGAGGCGGTACTGCCCGAGTCGAACGGATTGAGCTCGCCGCTGGCCTGCCTGAGCGAGGCGCGCTTCGGCATCATCTTCGGCGCGCTCGGAGCCGCCCGCGACTGCCTGGCCGCGACCATCGAGTACGCCCGCACCCGCGAGGTCTTCGACAAGCCGCTCGCCGCCTACCAGCTGACCCAGGCCAAGCTCGCGGATATGGCGCTCGAATTCGGTAAGGGCCAGCTACTCGCCCTGCATCTGGGGCGACTCAAGGATCGCCACGAGGTGCTGCCCGAGCAGATCAGCGCGGGCAAGTTGAACAGCACGAGGGAGGCGATCGCGATCGCGCGCGAATGCCGCACCATCCTCGGCGCCAACGGCATCACCCTCGACTACCCGGTGCTGCGCCACGCCAACAACCTGGAGTCGGTACTCACCTACGAGGGCACCGCGGAGGTGCATCAGCTGGTGCTCGGCAAGGCGCTGACCGACGCGAACGCCTTTCGCTGAGCGGAATTCTCGGGCACATCGATGTGCCCGGAAAGTCCGATCCACCAGGCACGCTCGGGTGAGACATGACGGCGTCACAGCAGCTGGCGGATAGCTGGATCGAAGTCATGCTTCGGTGCCGGTCGCCCGCCGTGTCAGAGCAGGTCGCGGGGCTCGCGGTACGGCATCCCGGTCCGTGGATACCCGCCAGGGGCATAGTCGCCCGGCGGGTACTCGTCCGGGATCCACCGCTGGCCACGGGTGGCCTGTTGATCTATCCACAGCTGTTCGCGGGCAACGTCCTCGCGACCACGAAGGTAGGTCCGCGCATGGCCCTCGACCTCGGGCAGGTCGCGTTCCCCGTGGCCGAGCCCGCCTTCCCGGCGCCGCCGCATCGGACGGATCATGCCGCCGCCCGGATCGATCACCAGGATGCCGCCGACGGTGGCGAGCACGGTGATGAGAATCGGTGTGGTGACCGAGGTGGCCACACCGATCCGGTTCAGTGCGGCGACAAGGCCGATGGCCCACAGGAAGACCGCGGCCAGTTTGCTGATTACGGTGCCGTGGGACAGCCCGCTCAGCACGGTGGCCACCGTGTCGCGGACCCCGTATGCGACCACCCCCGCGATGACCACGATGACGATCGCGACGGCCGCATCGGGCAGCCGTGCCACCAAGTCATTGAGCATGACGCTCACCGGATTCGGCCCGAACACACCGAATCCGATCTGCAACGCGATCAGCAGGATCGCGTAGTAGGCCAGCTTCGCCAGTAATTCAGACGCGTCGTATCGGCTACGGGACAGCATTCGTTCGATGCCGCCGCGTTCGACCAGGCGGTCGAATCCCACCCGTTCGAGCACCCTGTCGATGATCGCGGCGACCAGCCGCGCGATGATCCAGCCGATGAACAGAATGGCCAGGAATTCGGCCGGCTCGAGGACGAACGTCGCGTAAGAACTCAACGCGCCGGAAAGCCCCTGCTGAAAATCGATAGCCGAACTGGAGGTGTGCACAGCCCTTCCCTTCGCTATCCGATGACGCCAGGGCGGTTGCCGAGGCGGCTTCCAGGCCGGTTATACCCCGGCGCATTCCGACGAATCGTCAGTTTGCGAAGAGTTTGCCAGATTCCTCTGAATGCCCATCGCCGCCTTTCGAGGAATATCCGTTCCAACATCCGCCGACGCGAGGCCCGGCACGGAGTTTGTCGCGAAACGCCGAACAGTTTCGCGGAGAATCGACATGGGACTGCGGCGGAGCGGTCCGAACATTACTGTCGGGACATGTCGTCCATCCGGGTCACCGAGGTGCTCGCGGCGCTGTCGCTGACCACCGATCTCGCGACCGGAATGCCTTTCGAAAAAGGTCTGGCCACCTGCCTGGTGGCCACCGCGCTGGCCGACCGGATCGGGCTGGACGAGGCGGACCGGCGCGTGGTCTTCCACGCCGCCCTGCTCGGTGCCGTCGGCTGCACCAGCCGGGCCTCGGAGAATGCCGACTCCTTCGCCGATGACATCGCCTTCCAACGCGCGTACCACGTGCTCGACCCCGGCGATCGACCCGTATTCACCGACCAGATGCGGGAATTCGGGGCGTGGGAGCCTGCCGCGCAATCCGCGATGCGGCAGCGCTTCGTGACCGAGGCGCCTCGCGACGCCCCCTTCGCGGTCCGCTCGGTCTGCGAGGTCAGCCGTGCGCTCGGCCCTCGGCTCGGGCTGCCCGAGGGTGCGGTGCGCGCGCTCACCGAGGTGAAGGAGCGCTGGGACGGGCTCGGCGCCCCGGACCGCCGCGGCGGCGAGCGCATCTCGCTGGCCGGACGCATCCTGCACCTTGCCGAGCAGACGGTGATCGCCTTCGGTGCGAGCGCCGCGATCCGGCCGGCCGCGGGCGCCGTGATCGGTCCGGCGGGTTCTTCCCTCGGCGCCGCCGCGCAGGCGCGGGCGAGCGTCGCCGACCATCGGCGTGCGGCACAGGACGAATTGCGCAGGCGCGCGGGCGGTCACCTCGATCCCGACTTGGTCGCCGTCTTCGACACCGAACCGGAGGCGGTGTGGCACGCGCTGGATGTGCCGGACCTGCTCGCCGCCGTGGTCGCCGCCGAGCCGGGGCTGCCGACCCTGATCCGCCCCGCCGAACGCGACCGGCTCTGCATGGCCCTCGCGATTGTGGTCGATCTGAAAGGCCGTTACCTGCTGGGTCATTCGGCGCATGTCGCGCGACTGGCCGATGCCGCGGGCGCGCTGAGCGGCATGGACACCGATGCCCGCGCCGCATTGCGGTCCGCGGCATTGCTGCACGATATCGGCCGCGCCGGCGTATCCAGCGCGATATGGGATCGCCCCGGCCCGCTGAGCCTGGGCGATTGGGAACGCGTTCGGCTGCACAGCTATTGGACGGATCGGGTGCTGCGCCGCTGCCCCGGGCTGACCGACCTCGCCGAAGTGGCGGCGGGCCACCACGAGCGGCTCGACGGCAGCGGCTACCACCGTGGCGTCCGCGTCCACGACCTCCCGCTGCCCTCCCGATTGCTCGCCGCCGCCGATGTTTTCGCGGCCATGACCGAACCCCGCCCCTACCGCCCCGCCGCCGACCTCGGCACCGCCGCCGCGGCGCTGACCGCCGAAGCGGCGGCGGGCCGCCTGGACCGTGACGCCTGCGCCGCCGTCATCGAGGCCGCGGGGCTACGCCCACCCCGCGCCGAATGGCCCTGCGGGCTCACCGACCGCGAAGTAGAGGTCCTGCGTCTGGCGGCCCGCGGCCTGTCCAACCGCCTGATAGCCGCCGAACTCGTCCTCTCCGAACGCACCGTGGGTCACCATCTGGCCCACATCTACGACAAGATCGGCCGCCGAACCCGCGCGGGCGCCGCGGTTTTCGCCATGGAGCACGGACTGCTGCCGGGATAGCCGGTACCGTCCGCATACAGTTGCCCGGCGGTAGCCACAACCGTCGGTCGGCTGACGGTAGTGCGCCAGGCCCGAGTGATACCGCCCTAGGGTGCGGTCGGGATAGGCAGATCGACCGATGTGACCGATCCCGCGACGGGACAACCATGTGTACACCCCGAGAATCAATCGCCGGGTGGTCCCACTTCCCGGCGGAATCCCCATCGGAAGTGACCCATGTGCGCAACCCGCAAACCCACCAATGCCGACGTTGTCGGCGCGATGTACCAGGCCTTCGAACGCCGCGATATCCCGCACATCCTGGACCAGCTCGACGACCTGGTCAGCTGGGACGCGGATTGGGACGACAACAGCGCGCAGAGCGCCGACGTCGTGCTGATGCGACCGAGGCGTGGACCCGCCGAGGTCGCCGAATTCTTCGCCCTGCTCGCCGAATGGCGGTTCCAGGACTTCGCGGTGCTCGACATCATCGGCACCGGGCGGCAGGTGGCCGCCGAGGTGCGGATCGACGCGGTGCTGCCGAACGGCGGCCGGATCGCGGATCAGACTATGCACCTGTGGACCTTCGGCGAGGACGGCCAGGTCGTTCGCTTCCGGACCTACACCGACACCGCCAAGCAGATCGCCGCCGATTCGGGCGCCGACACCGTGCACGGCACCGGCACCGTGGTCACCGGCTTCCTGCTCGGACTGCGCGGAGGTCGACTGCGATGAGCCGGAACACCCTGTCTCGCACGGTGTTCGGACCGTGCGCCGCGGCCGCTGGTCGCGGTACCGGCGTGGTGGTTCCAGAATCTCGGTTTCGGTAGGTGATGCCCCTCACCTACCGTGCCGGGACGGACAGGCCGCCGAATATCGCATTCAGCGGCCTGTCCGCGCGTCACACCCTTGACATCGACTGTGATGCGGCTCACACTCCTAATTGTGTTAGGTGAAACTACTCGCGATAGGAAAACCGAACGGCGTGAGGCGACACGCCAGGAAATCCTGGCCGCGGCCTGGGCGGTGGCGCACGAGTACGGACTCGCCCAACTGACCCTGCGGCAGGTGGCACACCGGGTCGGTATGCGGGCGCCGTCGCTGTACACGCACTTCGCCTCCAAGCACGCCATCTACGACGCGATGTTCGGCCAGGCCTGGCAGCAATGCGACGCGCTCGCCGCCGATGCCACCGCCCGGCTGCCGCACCAGCCCCGGGCCATGGTCAAGGCGATATCGCGCACCTTCTTCGACTTCTCGGTCGCCGACCTCGCCCGCCACCAGCTGATGAATCAGCGCACCGTGCCCGGCTTCACCCCCTCGGAGGAGTCGTACGCGCCCTCGCGTCGCGTAGTGGCGCGGACCGTCGACACGCTGGCAGGCATCGGCGTCACCGATCGCGGCGACATCGAGATCTGGTTCGCGGTAGTCGCCGGCCTGATCGATCAACAGTTCGCCAACGACCCCGGCGGTGACAGCCGACGTCGACTGCTGGACCGCGCGGTCGATATGTGGGCCGACCTCGTCGGCCTCCCCGAAGACGACGAACCCATTGACACTGGAACAGGAATCCGGCCATGACCACGACGAACACCGCCGACCTGCCCGGCCTCCGCCGGCCCGCGCTCCCCCACGCCGACGCCATGCGGCTGGCCGCCACGGAATACGACGGCATCGCCGATGCGGTCGAACAATTGGCGCCGCAGGACTGGAACAAGCCCACCGACTGCACGGAATGGTCTGTGCACCAGCTGATCTCGCATGTGGTGGGCATGGCGGCGATGGCCGCATCACCGTTGGAGAACCTCCGGCAGAACCGCATCGCGAATAAGCGACCGGGCGGCGAAGCACAGATGATCGATGCGCTGACCGCACTGCAGGTCCGCAAGTTCGGTACCGCGACGTCGGCGGAACTGACCACCCGGCTGCGCGAGCTCGGTCCACGCGCGGCCGCGGGGCGACGGCGAACCCCCGGCCTGATCCGCGGGCTACGCATGCCGGGATCCCAAGTGGTCGGCGGAATCGACGAGAAATGGAGCCTCGGCTACCTGATCGACATCATCCTCACCCGCGACCCGTGGATGCACCGCATCGACCTGTCCCGCGCCACCGGACATGCGCTGGTGCTGACCGCCGACCACGACGGCCGCATCGTCGACGACGTCGTGCGCGAATGGGCCGGGCGACACGGCAGGCCGTACCGCCTCATACCCACCGGACCCGCAGGCGGAACCTGGTCCGCACCGGCCGCCCCTGATGACGCTCTCGAATTCGATGCCATCGAGTTCTGCCGGATCCTGTCCGGCCGCGGACAGGCGGACGGCCTGCTCGCCACCGTCGTGCCATTCTGAACAGGACGGACCCAGCACTTTCCACCATCCATCGGCGGGAATCATCCAAGAACATCCATTCGCTCACCAGCGATATCACCCTGCTCAGCGATAGCATCGACATCCCCGGCCTCGGCGTCCTACCGATCAACGCCTTCGTGTTGCACGCCGCTCAGCCCGTGGTCGTCGACACCGGATCGAGTACGCCGGACAAGGATTTCGTCGCCGAACTCGGCCGCGTCCTCGATCCCGCGGATGTGCGCTGGATATGGATCACCCACCCGGACCGTGACCACACCGGCGGCCTGTGGCGACTGCTCGACGCCGCGCCCGAGGCTCGCATCGTCACCACCTTCCTCGGCGTCGGCCTGATGTCCTGCGAGTGGGAGGTACCGATGGATCGGGTGTTCCTGCTCAACCCCGGCCAGAAGCTGGACGTCGGCGACCGCATGCTGGTCGGTTTCCGGCCGCCACTGTTCGACAATCCCTCCACCGTAGGCGTTTTCGACTCCGCATCCGGCGCACTGTTCAGCTCGGATTGCTTCGGCGCGCCGTTACCGAGCGCGGAGCTCGCCACCGGGGACGACGCCCGCGCCATCGGCGCCGTGCTGCCCGAGGCCCAGCTGCTGTGGGCCGCCGCGGACAGTCCATGGATTCACGCGATCGACCCCGAAAAGTACACGGCCACTATCGATCCCATTCGCACATTCGACCCGTCCGGCATCTACAGCACGCACCTGCCACCCGCGGTCGGGATGAACGATCAACTGTTCGACACGATCGCCGACGCCCCGAACGCCACCGCCTTCGTCGGCCCGGATCAGCAGGCGCTCGAAGCCATGCTGGCCGGATTCCAGCCATAACGCACCGCGTCGGACGCCGACCTCAGGGGCACCGCCCGTCGAGCCTGGCGCGACGAAAGAGGGAGCGGTGCCGAGATCCCGACTCGCCCCGGACGTCCTCTCCGGTACGCCGAAGGTGACGCGCGGGGCAGACCGGAATCAGTGGCCGATCGAGCCGGTGCTGACGAACCCGAGCAGATCGTGCCGGGTGATGACACCCACCGGCTTACCGTCCTCGACCACCATCAGGGCGTCGGTATCGGACAGTGCCTTGGTCGCGGCCGAGATGGGTTCGCCGGAGCCGATCAGCGGGAACGACGGGCTCATATGCTGGGCGACCGAATCCGTGAGGTGCGCACGGCCCTCGAAGACCGCGGACAGCAGATCGCGCTCGGTAACGCTGCCCGCGACCTCGCCCGCCATTACCGGCGGTTCGGCGCCGACAACCGGCATCTGCGATACCCCGTATTCGCGCAGGATCTCGATGGCATCGCGCAGCGTCTCCGACGGATGGGTGTGCACCAGATCCGGCAACCCACCGGTTTTGGCGCGCAGCACATCGCCGACCAGCGGCTCGGCGATGCTGCCGTCGAGCCGGGTGCGCAGGAACCCGTAGGAGCTCATCCACTCGTCGTTGAAGATCTTGGACAGATAGCCGCGGCCACCGTCCGGGAGCAGCACCACCACGACCGCGTCGGGATCGCGGCGCGCCACCTCGATGGCCGCGACCACGGCCATGCCGCAGGAGCCGCCGACCAGCAGACCCTCCTCGCGGGCCAGCCGCCGCGTCATATCGAAGGAATCGGCGTCGGAGACCGCGATGATCTCGTCGGGGATATTCGGGTCGTAGGCCGACGGCCAGAAGTCCTCGCCGACACCCTCGACCAGGTACGGCCTGCCGGTGCCGCCGGAGTACACCGAGCCCTCCGGGTCGGCGCCGATGATCTGCACCCGGCCGCCGGAAACCTCCTTGAGGTACCGGCCGGTGCCGGTGATCGTGCCGCCGGTGCCTACGCCGGCGACGAAGTGGGTGATCTTGCCCTCGGTATCGCGCCAGATCTCGGGGCCGGTGGTTTCGTAGTGGCTGTCGGGGCCGCCGGGGTTGGAGTACTGATCCGGCTTCCAGGCGCCGTCGATCTCGCGCACCAGACGGTCGGAGACGCTGTAATAGCTGTCCGGGTGGTCCGGCGGCACGGCGGTCGGGCAGACCACCACCTCGGCGCCGTAGGCGCGCAGCACATTGCGCTTGTCCTCGGAGACCTTGTCCGGGCAGACGAATACGCAGTTGTAGCCGCGCTGCTGAGCGACCAGCGCCAACCCGACACCGGTATTGCCCGAGGTCGGTTCGACGATGGTGCCGCCCGGCCGCAACTGCCCCGATTTCTCGGCCGCGTCGATCATCTTCACCGCGATCCGGTCCTTGGAGCTACCGCCCGGATTCAGGTATTCGATCTTCGCCGCCACCAATCCGGCGTTCGGCCCCACGACAGAGTTCAACCGGACCAGGGGCGTGTTGCCGATGAGGTCCACGACATGATCCGCGATGCGCATAGCCCCATCGTTGCAGAAGGCCCGTATGTGAGTTCGCTCACGCCGCGCCCAAGCGTCCGGAGCCGAGTCGGTCCGAGGCGGGGATCGCGGGCTTAGGATCGGGAAACATGAGGCAGCCCAACATCGCCCGCGCGGCCGTGGTGCTGGCCGGCGCGGCAACGGCCGCGGCCGTCGGGTCCGGAGCACAGGCCAGTGCCGCAACCGTCCACTTCCCCCAGGTGCCCACGCTCGCGCACGGCGGACTCTGCTGGACGAGCATCCAGACCTGGGCCGACACCAGCCCCGAATGGCCCGGTCGGGCGGTCATGAATGTCCGGGCGACGCCGGTGTCGGGCATCGGTCCCGGTGCTTACCCGCTGGCCCCGCTGTGCGAGGTGCCGACGACCGTGGCATGGCGCAACCTCGACACCGGCGCGACCGGCAGTTACTTCAACGTCGTGGTGACCGGTATCTACGGCAGCATCCAGTACGCGCTGTTCCAGGACACCGGACCGGGCCGCATCGAGGTCACTGTCAGCACGGATACCGTGAATATCCCCGCGCGCGCCACCTTCGTCGTCCCGGTCTGACCCGCACGCCGGAGGCGATCCCCGGCGCGAGCCGACCAGGGGCGTCCGCGCCCCGAATCGACCACGGCGCCGCACGCCGGTAAAGCCGTACCATTTCTAATCGTGGCACCTCGGATCAGCTGGCGAACCGCCGCGGTGACCGGCGTGGCTACCGTGCTGGCCGGATCCAGCGCGGGCACCGCGTCGTGGGCCGCGTATCGACTACTCATGGCACAGGCGGGCGCCGCGCGCGGCATCATCGGACGAGACACTTCCAAACCGCCCGAGGCCGACGGGATCTACACGACCGGCTGCGACACACCGGAACCGTGGCGGCCGGGCAAACCGGTGGACGTTCATCTGATGATCTTCGGCGATTCCACTGCGGCCGGGGTCGGCTGCGTCACCGCCGAAGAGGTGCCGGGCGTTCGCATCGCGCGCGGTCTCGCCGCGGCCACCGGCGCGCGGATCCGTGTGAGCACCAAGGCGATCTCCGGCGCCACCTCCAAGGGTCTGGCCGGACAGGTCGACGCCATGTTCGTAGCGGGTCCGCCACCGGACGCCGCGGTCATCTTCATCGGCGCCAACGACATCACCAAGAAGCATTCGATCACCGCCTCCGCGCGCAGGCTGGGCGCCGCCGTGGCCCGGTTACGGCTGGCGGGCAGCGTCGTCGTGGTCGGCACCTGCCCCGATCTCGGTACCGTGGCCGCGATTCCGCAGCCGCTGCGCACACTCGTGCGCAACTGGAGCATTCGGTTGGCCAAGGCGCAGTTCGCCGTGACGGCTACCGCGGGTGGACAACCCGTCACGATGGGCGATCTCGGGCCGGAATTCCTCACGGCCCCGGATGACCTGTTCGCCGAGGACGGCTTCCACCCGTCGGCCGCGGGCTATGCGCTCGCGGCCGAACACATCCTGCCGGTGCTGGTGACGGCGCTGGCGCGGCAGCACACCACGACGCACTCGGCCCAATCCGCCGAGCGCAGGCGGATCGTCGCCCGATTGCGCGAATTCGTCATCGTGCGCAACGGCGCTGTCCCGCGGACCGGGATTGTCGCATCGGACAGCGCGGTACCGGCCAGTAGTGTCGAAACACGAAACGACCGGGGCGACGTTCCGGACACGACATAGGTTCGGTACACATAGAGGTGCCAGTACAAAACTGAGCAGAGAGTACATAAGGAGCCCTCATGCCTGAGGCAGTTATCGTTTCGACCGCCCGCTCCCCCATCGGCCGGGCCGCAAAGGGTTCGCTGGTCGATATGCGGCCCGACGATCTCACCACCCAGATCGTGCGCGCGGCGCTCGACAAGGTTCCTGCGCTCGACCCCACGCAGATCGATGACCTGATCCTCGGCTGCGGTTCGCCGGCCGGCGAGCAGGGCTTCAACCTCGCGCGCATCGTCGCGGTCGAGCTGGGCTACGACTTCGTGCCCGGCACCACCGTGCACCGCTACTGTGCCTCCTCGCTGCAGTCCACCCGGATGGCGTTCCACGCGATCAAGGCGGGTGAGGGCGATGTGTTCATCTCCGCCGGTGTGGAGACCGTGTCGCGCTACAAGAACGGCTCCGCCGACAGCTGGCCGGACACCAAGAACTCGATCTTCGCCGACGCGGAGGCCCGGACCGTGGAGACCGCCAAGGGCGGCGCGGGCATCTGGCACGACCCCCGCGAAGACGGCCTGATCCCGGACGCCTACATCGCGATGGGCCAGACCGCCGAGAACGTCGCATCCCTCACCGGCATCACCCGCGAGGACCAGGACCGCTGGGGCGTGCGCTCGCAGAACCGCGCGGAGGAGGCCATCAAGAACGGCTTCTTCGAGCGCGAGATCACCCCGATCACCCTGCCGGACGGCACCGTGGTCTCCAAGGACGACGGCCCGCGCGCCGGTGTCACCTACGACGCGGTCAGCCAGCTGAAGCCGGTGTTCCGCCCCGACGGCACCATCACCGCCGGTAACTGCTGCCCGCTCAACGACGGCGCCGCCGCGCTGGTCATCATGAGCGACACCAAGGCCAAGGAACTGGGCCTGACCCCGCTGGCCCGCATCGTGTCCACCGGCGTCTCCGGCCTGTCCCCGGAGATCATGGGCCTCGGCCCGATCGAGGCCGTCAAGCGCGCCCTCGCGCTGGCGGGTAAGACGGTCGACGATATCGACCTGTTCGAGATCAACGAGGCCTTCGCGGTGCAGGTGCTCGGCTCGGCTCGTGCGCTGAAGATCGACGAGGACAAGCTGAACGTCTCCGGTGGCGCCATCGCGCTCGGCCACCCGTTCGGCATGACCGGCGCCCGCATCACCACCACGCTGCTCAACAACCTGCAGACCTATGACAAGCAGTTCGGTGTGGAAACCATGTGCGTCGGCGGTGGCCAGGGCATGGCGATGGTCATCGAGCGCCTGAGCTGATCCGCCTCTCCGCGTCGCTCCCCCGCCTCTCCGCGTCTTCAAGCCAGACCCAGGTGCCACGAGAGTGGCGTTGGCGGCCGGCGGTGATGTGGTGGACGGGTTAGCTGGTACCCGGTGAGTTACCCATGTGCTCGCGAAATCAGGTGAACGGCTCTCTATCCGATGGATAGGGAGCCGTTCTCGTTGCTGGATTCGCTGGCCGATGTCACAGATCCCGCCCGGGTTCCGTCTACAAGGCGAACAACGATTCGCTTACCGAAGGAGCCACTCCGATGTACACCGCCTATGTCATCGTCACCGTCCTCGCTGCCGCATGGGTCGGCTTCTCGGCCTTCTCGCTGCTGCGGCGCGCCGAGTTCGTGGTGACACCGTTGGTCGAGTACGGCGTCCCCGAATCCTGGTGGACCTGGCTCGGACTGGCCAAGGCCGCGGGCGCGATCGGACTGATCGTCGGCCTGTGGCTGCCCGTCATCGGCATCCTCGCGGCGATCGGAGTGGTGCTGTACTTCGCCGGGGCGGTCGTCACCATCATCCGGGCGCGCTCCTACGCGCACATCCCGTTCCCGCTGCTGTACATGATCCCGGTCATCGCCGCCGCCGGACTCGGCCTCGCCGCTTGACCAGATCCGGTTCAGAGGTACCCGCCAGAGCAAGAACGGCTCCCTAACCCGGATCGGGATAGGGAGCCGTTCGGCGGGGAGTCCCCCGCGACCCTAGTCGTTCTGGAAGTAGCTCAGCAGTCGCAGGATCTCGACGTACAGCCACACCAGGGTCACGGTGAGGCCGAGCGCCACGCCCCAGGCCGCCTTCTCCGGCGCCTGCGCGCGGATCAGCTGGTCGGCGGCGTCGAAGTCGAGCAGGAAGCTGAACGCTGCGATGCCGATGCAGACCAGGCTGAAGACGATCGCGAGCGCACCGCCGTCACGCAGGCCGAGGCCGCCGGAGATGAAGAAGCCGGCGATCAGGTTGCCCAGAGCCAGCACCAGCACGCCGATCATGGCTCCGACGATCATGCGGGTGAAGCGCGGGGTGACACGGATGGCCCCGGTCTTGTAGACCACGAGCATGCCCGCGAAGACACCGAAGGTGCCGAGTACGGCCTGGGCGATCAGTGCGCTGCCGCCGACACCGCCGAATGCGATATCGGTGAACATGAACGACAGCGCACCGAGGAACAGACCTTCGGCCACCGCGTAGGACAGCACGATCGCCGGGTTGTCCATCTTGTTGGCGAAGCTGGCGATCAGCACCAGGACCAGGCCGACCAGGCCGCCGACGATCACGAACAGCGGCGCCAACGAGGTGTTCGCATTGGTCAGGCCGTAGGAGATGATCGCCGAGAGGGCCAGCACGGCCAGCGTGATGCCGGTCTTGGTGACCACATCGTCGATGGTCATCGCCCGGGTAGTGGGAGCCTGCTGATAGGGCTGCTGGTACGGCTGCTGCTGCCCGTACTGGTTGCCGAACTGGCCGGCACCCGTCACCCCGGACCCGAAGTTGGCGTAGCCGCCAACACCCTCTTGCCGGGGCAAGTTTTTGAAGACCGGATTGCTAGAGGTGCGCACCGCGAGTGCCTTTCTGGAGTCGTTGCCGCTGTCTGTCGAGCTGTTACTCGATATCCAACTGCCTGTCCAACGTCTGTTGCCTCGATCGAGTTCCCATGGACGTTCGATGAGGCGGACAATTCGGACTCTACCGCTGTTGCACGTCGTGCAGGCCACGCACCGACCGAGTCACCGTGAACTTCCGGTTTCGTCCGACCACATCGGTCTGCCCCACCATGCGCTCCACCACACCGCGGTAGTTCAGGTGTGAGTTGTATACCGTCCATAGTTCCCCGCCCGGCCGCAGCACCCGGCCGGTCTCGGCGAACATCTTGATCGCCGAACCGGTGTGCACCGCGGCGCCCACGTGGAACGGCGGATTGCACAGCACCAGATCGGCGCTGTTGTCGGCGGCCGAGGACATGGCGTCGTCGCGCACCACCGTCACGCGGTCGGCGACATTGTTCGCCGCGGCGGTGGCGCGGGCGGACGCCACCGCGGCCGCCGACTGATCGGTGCCCACCACCCGGATGGCCGGGCGCGCCTTGGCCAGCGCGACGGCCAGAATGCCGGTGCCGCATCCGAGGTCGATGGCATCACGGGCGTCCGGCTTCATCCACTTCAGGTGCTGAAGCAGGAATCTGGTGCCGATATCCAGGCGCGGTCCGGAGAAGGCGGCGCCGTGCGCCACCACGTCGATATCGAAGTCGTCGAGCCGGTCCCGGACCGGGAACCGCGGCTCTCCTACCGGTTTCGGGCCGCTCACCAGCAGGGTGCGCGACTTCTGCCTGCCGCGGCTCGCCTGCACCTCCGAGAAGGACTGGGCCAGTACGTCGTTCATCGACTTGGTGAGGTATTTGTCGCGCCCGCCCGCGATCACCGTCACCTCGGGGTCGGCGTAGCGCGCGATGGCATCGGCGACCTCGGCCAGCCCGGCCAGCACCCGCGGCAGGCGTAGCAGCACCACCCGGGCGCCGGTGAGCAACTGTTCGGTGAGCGGGTACGCGGCGTACCGGTCGGCGAGCCCGAGGGTGCGGGCATTATTGGCCAGCGCGAGCTCACCGGTCAGTAGATCCTGGTGCACCCGTACGTCGCGCAGGTCGTGACCGGCGATCGCACCGAGGGTGAGCGCGCCATAACTGTCGCCGATAACCGCTATCTTCCCGCTACCAGCGGCCGCGATCGAGTCCGCGGCGACGTCGAGGATGAGCCGATCGGCGGCATCGACGGCATAGAGGTTCAGTGCCTCCACATCCGGATACCGCCGCAGCCGGGCTAGTACGTCCTCGACATCTCCCACGGGTCAAGTGTGCTAGATCGTTGCCCAATAGTCGCGCCCACCCCGGCAATTCTGCGGACACCGACCGCGCGGCGACCCGATCTACTTTATAAGACACTGCGGCACAAAGAGATTCGGAGCGCCCCACAACCCGCCCGCGACCCGCCGCGTGTCGCCGCGAACCGGATTCGGCCCACATCCGGCCGAGCAAGATCGGCGGCACCGCGATCGAGCCACGGGGATGGACCGGCCTGCCCGCAGTGGTGACTTGGTAAGCGCCGTCGGCACGTTGGGTATCGCCGAACGACCGGCGGCCGATACCGCGCGTGACCACGTGGTCAGGCCGGATCACGATGTCCGCCACCTTTCGGCACACTCACCCGCACAGGGTTGCCGATGAATTCACGATATCCGGGCCGAACCGTGACGGCGACACCCTCTGTACGCGAAACGTTCTGGCCGACAGCGGAATTACCGCGAACGGTGAGCCGGCACCGCATTCCCGGGACCCGCGGTCGTACCGCCGCCGTAGATCCACAGGCGGTCTTCGGGTTTCATGGCTCGCGCGAGTGTCCAGGCCAGGGTGGACAGCACCACGGGGTCCGGCCGATCGACCCCGCCGTACCCGGACGGAAACTCCGCCAGCATCACCGTGGCAACCCCACGGAACCGTGGGCATCCCACATCTCGCCGCCGCCGGGCCCTCCTTCCGCGTGGACCACCGCCCACATCGCGTTGCGCCGCCCGCCCGCACACACCTTCCCCGAGTTCACTCCGAAGGGACCGATCGCTCAGTAACATCTGTCACATGCGTAACACACTGGTGCCGATCATCGCCGTCACGGCGGCGCTGATCGCGGGCTGCGACGACGACGCCGACTCGAGCTCGAACGCGTCCAGCGCCACGAGTACGACCGGCACATTCGTTGATGCACCCGCCCCGGCACCCGGCGACGCGGGACCCAAGCGGGCCACACCCTCGAGCGATGCGGGCGTTACGGTCACCGATATCCGGATCGGCCGGCAGCCCGGCTTCGCCCGCGTGGTCTACGACCTCGGCGGGGCCGGTTCCCCCGGCTGGATCGTGCAGTACACCGACCGCGCCGTGCAGGACGGCAGCGGCAAGGTCGTGGACGTTGCGGGCCAATCGATCCTCGAGGTGCGGATCACCGGCTCGGCCTATCCGTTCGACAGCGGCGTCACGCCGTATTCGGGTTCCGACCCGGCCACCAACCCGGACGTGCCCGGCGTCGCCGGGGTGTACCGGACGCTGGTCTTCGAAGGCACCACCCAATCCTTCATCGGCGTGAACCTCGACCGGCCGAACTTCTCGGTGAGCACGCTGAACAACCCGACCCGGCTCGTCATCGACATCGCGACGCCGTAGCCCCACCACCGCCGGTTGAATACTGCCAGGGGGTATACACGGCCGCTCCGATGACCGCGATTAGACTGGCCCGCGTGGTCGACCCGCACCAACCGCCGCGCGCATCCGGGGTTCCCCGGATGCTGGGCGTGCTGGTGCTACTCGCCGGAATCGCGGCGATGCACGCGGGGATCTTCCCGATCGGCCCGGGTGACCATCACGTCGCGATGACGGCCCAGCCGGACCGACACGGTGCGCAGCCACTTCCACCGGCCGATCGGCACGGTGCGACCACCGCGGCGCGGGCCGAGGGGGCGCTCCCCGCCGCGGAGCACGTCCTGCGGGCGGCCGGAATCGGGTGCGACGGCTGCGACAGCGGCCACGCCGGGTTGCACGGATGCGTCTTCATCTTGACCGCGCTCGCGCTCGCATTCCTGCTGGTGCTGCTGTATCGGGTGGCGGTCGATCGACCCGGCGGCGGCGTATCGAAACCACGGCACTGGCGTCCGCGGCGCGCACGACCGCCGCCGTGGACGGTCCTGTCCCTGGCCGAATTGTCGATTCTGCGGATCTGACAGGCCTGCCCGCGCCCCGACCTCCCGGTCCGGTCGCGGTTGCCACCTGTCCGAAATCACCAGCGGTATTCGACATTTCCAGGAGATCAGACATGTTCATCACCCGTACCCGAATCAGCACCGTCCTCGTCGCGGGCACCGCCGCAGTCGCGCTGTTCGCCGCCGGATGCGGCAGCGACGATTCCGACTCGATGCCCGGTATGGACCACGGGGCGTCGACCGGTTCGACGACCACCGTGGCGCCCGCCGCCCGCACCGATTTCAACGATGCCGACGTCACCTTCCTGACGATGATGTACCCGCATCACGCCCAGGCCGTCGAGATGGCGCGGTTGGTGCCGAGCCGCACCGAGAACCCGCAGCTACGCACCCTCGCCTCGAATGTCGAGAAGGCCCAGACACCGGAAATGCAGCAGATCACCACCTTGCTGACGAGCTTCGGCAAGGCCGCGCCGACGGCGGGCACCGGGCATGCGGGGCACGGTGCGGCGATGCCCGGCATGATGACCGCCGAGCAGATGACCGCCCTGGCGGCCGCCACCGGCGCTGATTTCGATCGCCAGTGGCTGGGGCTGATGATCGAGCACCACCGCGGCGCGGTCGCGATGGCGGAGACCGAGCTCGCGGGCGGCACCAATCCGGAGTCGCTGGCGCTGGCCCGCGCCGTGATCGCCGACCAGCAGGCCGAGATCACCACCATGCAGGGCATGCTCGGCTGACCAGTTCCGGGTCCGCAGCGGTACCGCCCGTCGATACCCTGCGGATCCGGTATCGGTTGGGGATAGATCTCGCCACGCCGGGCTGACTACGGCGTGGCAGAGCAAGTACGGTCAAATTGTCCGGTCCATCGCACCTCCGCGGACCGGG
This sequence comes from Nocardia sp. NPDC050710, assembly GCF_040654375.1. Lineage (NCBI taxonomy): Bacteria > Bacillati > Actinomycetota > Actinomycetes > Mycobacteriales > Nocardiaceae > Nocardia > Nocardia sp. NPDC050710. Next base: position 58,855 of record NZ_JBFAHV010000032.1, read on the forward strand.
CGCACCGAGGGGAGAGAGGCGAACCGATATGCGACGACTGGAACGCGCGGGCATGGCTGCCGCGGCGGCCGCAACCGCTACCGGAATCATCTTCGTCGGAGCCTGTTCGAAGCAGGTCACCGGCACCGCCGAGGTCAATCAGACCGAACTGGCCGCCTACAACTCCGAAGTCACGGCCTCCTCGGTGGCCGCGTCCGTGTCCCGGGCCGCGGCCGCGGCAGCGGCGACCGAAGCCGCGTGCGATGCCTTCTTCGATGCCAACGAAAGTTCGGTCAGCAGCTTCAACGCCTATATCGACGCGAGCAATAACAATGCCCCCGACCGGGAGGCCAAGGCCAACGACGCGGTGACCACGCTGCGCAATAACGCGCAGGATGTCGACCGGAAGGTGACCAGGGAGGTGGAGGCCGACGTCGCAGAGAAGTTGCGCGCCTACCGTGATGACACCAACGAGCTCGCGGTCACCCTGGAACGCCGCGCCGATATCGATACGCTGAACGCCGCCATCGATAAGTTCAACAACACCAAGAACGCCGCGCGCGACACCTGCCGCGACTACTGACCGCTGGATCAGCCCGCCAGCTCGCGTTCGGCCGATTCGCCCGCATACGGCAGGTTCAGCACCAGCCAGGAGCTCGAACTCCGATAGTCGGACGGATGCGAGGCCTCCGGGTCGGCGCCCAGTCCCTCGACCCGCGTCCGCTGTCCGCCGCCGCAGTCGATGGCGTCGGTGTAGCGATAGTGCAGGTGCCCGTGCAGCATCAGCCTCGGCCGCAGGGTGTTCACCACCCGCTGGATCCGATCCTGATTGGGCACGCATTCCGGGAGGTTCTTGCGGTTCCACGCCGGATCGGAGTCCCGCGGCTTGTCGTGCGTCAGCAGCACATCCACCGGCGTGTCGTCGGCGGCCAGCAGCGCGTCGCATTCCGCGTCGGTCATCTCCTCCTCGGGGAACCACAGCGTCTCCGCGGTGGCGGGATGTCGGGACGAGCCGAACTGCCTGCGCCGCTCGGCCTTTTGTTCGCGCTGCGCCTCCTTCGCCAGCCGCCATGCCTTGTCGACCGAATAGGCTCCGCCGAAGGCGGCGAACCGGGTGCCCTCCCAGATCCACCGCAGGCCGCGCGGTGCGTAACGGATGTTCTTGCGGCACACCAGAAAACCCTCGTTATCGGGTTCGGCGCCGTACAACTGGTGCAGCAACGAGGTCTTGTCGTGATTGCCGTCCAGGAAATACACCCGGACCCGGTTCTTGCGCGCGGACCGGTCCACCACGTCGAAGTAGTGCCTGCCCTCCGCCGTATGCTCCCACGCCCCGAAGTCGCCGAGCACGAAGACTCGGTCGCATTGTTGTCGCACCGCGACCCGCAGCAACGCCAGCGCGTGACTCGTATTGCCGTGCAGATCCCCTGCCATCAGAACGCTCCCCATGACACCATGCTCGCAGCCGCCGGGGGAATCGGCATCCGCATTTCTACTCGGTGACGGGCGCCGACCCCGGCGACCCGGGCGCGCGTCCGCAACCACCGATCTGGCCGAAAATGTCGATCCGATGTCCCCGGATCTCTCCCGGCGGCGCGACGATCTCCGCGAAGCTGGGGAGCGATACCTCGGCAAAGGACGGATATGAGCGGTAAGAACCACCACTACGACGTGCTGGTGATCGGTTCCGGGTTCGGCGGCAGCGTCACCGCGCTGCGGCTCACCGAGAAGGGCTATCGGGTCGGGGTGCTGGAGTCCGGCCGTCGGTTCGCCGATCACGAATTCGCCGAGAACTCCTGGCACCTGCGCGAATATCTCTGGGCGCCCAAGCTCGGCTGCTACGGCATCCAACGCATGACGCTGCTCCAGGACACCTTCATTATGAGCGGCTCGGGCGTGGGCGGCGGATCGCTGGTCTACGCGAACACCCTCTACCAGCCGCCGGAGACCTTCTACCGCGACAAGCAGTGGGCGCACATCACCGACTGGCGCGACGAACTCGCCCCGCACTACGACCAGGCCACCCGGATGCTCGGCGTCACGACCAACCCGGCCACAACTCCGTCGGACCGGGTATTGCGCGAGGTCGCCGAGGATATGGGCATCGCCGACACCTACCGCCGCACCCCGGTGGGAGTGTTGTTCGCGGATAAGAACTCCCGGCCCGGCGAGACCGTCCCCGACCCGTATTTCGGCGGCGTCGGACCGCAACGCGCCACCTGCACGCACTGCGGCGAATGTATGACCGGCTGCCGGCACGGAGCCAAGAACACCCTGGTCAAGAATTATCTGTACCTGGCCGAAAAGGCCGGTGCCACGGTGCATCCGCTGACGACCGCGGTCACCGTGCGCCCGCGGCCCGGCGGCGGGTACGCCGTCGACACGGTGCGCACCGGGCGCTGGATCCGCAAGCAGCGCACCACCTTCACCGCCGACGAAGTGGTGTTCTCCGCGGCCGCGCTCGGCACCCAGCAGTTGCTGCACAATCTCAAGGACGACGCGATCCTGCCGAATATCTCCGATCGGCTCGGCGAGCTCTCGCGCACCAACTCCGAGGCGGTGCTGGCCGCCCGAAGCCGTGACAAGGGCTCCGATTTCACCAAGGGCGTGGCGATCACATCCTCCATCCACCCCGATGCGAACACCCATGTCGAACCGGTCCGCTACGGCAAGGGCAGCAACTTCATGGGTCTGCTCACCACCGTGCTTATCGACGGCCAGGAGGGCAAGCGGCGATGGATGCTCGGCGCCCGCGAATTGTGGCGGCAGCGCCGCGATCTCGTCACGCTGCACAATCCGGCGCACTGGTCCGAACGCATGATCGGCCTGCTGGTGATGCAGAACGTCGACAACTCCATCGTCACGTACAACAAACGTGGCCTCTTCGGGCGCCGCATGTCGACTCGGCACGGCGACGGCGCGGCGCCACCGGCGTGGATCCCGGTGGGCAACGAGGTCACCCGCCGGGTCGCGGAGAAGATCGATGGCATCCCGCAAGGTTCCTGGACCGAAATGGTGAATATCCCGATCACCGGCCACTTCATCGGCGGCTGCCCGATCGGCGACTCCCCGGCGACCGGCGTGGTCGACCCGTACCAGCGCCTCTACGGCTACGCAGGATTGCACGTCGTGGACGGCTCCACCATCTCCGCGAACCTCGGCGTCAATCCGTCGCTCACCATCACCGCCCAGGCCGAACGCGCGATGTCGCTGTGGCCCAATAAGGGTGAGGCCGATCCGCGTCCGACGCTCGGTTCGCCCTACCGCCGCCTCGAACCGATCGCCCCCAAGAATCCGGTCGTTCCGGTCGCGGCCCCGGCCGCACTGCGCCTCCCGATCACCCCGGTCTGAATCCGCCCCGGCCGTCTCGATCGGCCGTATTCGGACGACGGCCGCGCGCCGAGCGAAATTCGCTGGTCCACCGCGGTGGGCGACTGGGATACTTGCCCCTCCGATCGAGGAGGGATCCGTATTGTGAGTCGTTCCGAGGTTGTGCCGCTACTCGACCATGTCGGGGCCGTCGTCGCCGCGGCGATCGGCCGAGCGCGGCCGGAGCTGGCGGGAGCCGACGCGGTACTGCGGCGATCGACGCACGCCGACTTCCAGTCCAATGCCGCTCTCGCGCTGGGCAAGCGGCTCGGGGTGCGGCCCGCCGAGCTGGCCACTTCGGTGGCGGCGGCACTATCCGCCGACGACGGGGTACTCGAACAGGTCGAGGTGTCCGGGCCCGGGTTCCTCAATATCGCGGTCTCCGATCGCGCGATCTGGGAACAGGTCGCGGTGCGGGTGTCCGACGCGCGGCTCGGTGTCACCGCGACGGAGTACGGGCGGCGGACGGTGATCGACTATTCGGCGCCCAATATCGCCAAGGAAATGCACGTCGGACATCTGCGCACGACCATTATCGGGGACAGCCTGGCCCGGGTGCTGGAGTTCCTCGGCGCCGAGGTGATCCGGCAGAACCACCTCGGGGACTGGGGAACTCAGTTCGGGATGCTCATCCAATACCTCGACGAGCAGCCCGACGCGCGGTGGCGTCACGACGAACTGAGCGGCGCGGAATCGACGGTGTCGGCGCTGGACGAGCTGTACCGGGCGGCACGAGCCGCATTCGACGCCGACGCCGAATTCGCCGATCGCGCCCGGGCTCGGGTGGTAGCGTTGCAGTCCGGCGATGCCGTCACGCTGGATCGGTGGTGCGCGATCGTCGCCGAATCCGAGCGCGCCTTCGGTGCGATCTACCGGCGCCTCGGCGTACTGCTCACGCCCGAGGATTCGGTGGGCGAGTCGTTCTACAACCCGATGCTGGCCGATACCATCGATGCGCTGGTGACGGCGGGTATCGCGGTGGACAGTGCGGGCGCGCTGGTCGTCTTCTCCGACGATGTTCGCGGACCCGATGATCGACCGGTGCCGCTGATGGTGCGCAAAAGCGACGGCGGATACGGCTACGACAGCACCGATATGGCCACCATCCGGTACCGGATCGCCACCCTGCGGGCGGATCGGCTGCTGTACGTGACGGATTCCCGTCAGGCACTGCACTTTCGGCTCGTCTTCGAGGCCGCCCGCCGGGCAGGTTGGCTCACCGACGGCGTGGACGCCGAACATATCGCCTACGGCACGGTGCTCGGACCGGACGGCACACCGTTCAAGACCCGCGCGGGTGGCACGGTGCGCCTGCTCGACCTCCTCGACGACGCGGTCGGCCGGGCCAGGGCGGTCGTGTACGAAAAGAATCCGGATCTGCCCGCGGCAGTGGTGGACGAGATCGCCGAGCAGGCCGGTATCGGGGCGGTGAAATACGCCGACCTGTCCACCTCGCGGGTCAAGGACTACACCTTCGACCTCGACCGGATGGTCGCCCTGAACGGCAATACCGCCGTGTACCTGCAATATGCGCACGCCCGGATCCGGTCCATCCTCCGCAAGGCGGGCGAGGGCGCATATGTCATCGATCCCGGCGTCGGCCTCGAACCGGCGGAGCGTGCGCTGGCCTTGGCATTGGACGCCTACGGTGCGGCGGTCACCGAGGTCGGAGCCACGCTGGAACCGCATCGGCTGTGCGGATACCTCTACGACCTGGCCCGCGACTTCACCGCGTTCTACGACGGCTGTCCGGTCCTGAGCTCCGCACGGCCCGTCCGCGACAACCGGCTCGCCCTGTGCCTGCTCACCGCCCGCACCCTCGAACACGGATTGGGTCTGCTCGGCATCGCCGCGCCCGAACGCATGTGACTATCGGTGCGTTCAGGGTTCACGGCACCAGTCGCGGCGGTAATCCGCCCAATCCTGCGGGGTGGCGGCGAAATCGACGTAGAGCGCGACGCCGAAGGATCGACGATCAGGTGCGTCGCGGCCCAGCGCGAGACGAATGCCGCGCAGCGCCGCGGGAACCGTTTCGGCGGAGCCGTGGTGGCCGGGGTCGTCCGCCCAGAACGCCGGAACACCCATCAGGAGATCGACATTCGCGGGCGTGACCTCCAGGGCGAGCTCGGTCTGGTGGGCGACGTAACCGCCGTACAGGGATCGCAGCGGCATCGCGGTGTCGTAGGACATCAACGCGACCTGATCGACGCGGCGCGCGACCTCCGCGAAATACGCCTGCGACCACCACTTTCCGTGATCGGCGAGTGCGATCCCGAGCGAATGCAGGCCGGGGAGCGGGTCGATCTGCGGGGCCGACACCGACAGCGTGACGCCGCGGGCGGCGGTGATCGGACGCACCTGGTCCAGCAGGGCCAGGAATCCCGGTGTGCCCGAACGGATCGGCTCCAGGTCGAAGTGGATACCGTCGAAACCGAGGTCGAGCGCCTGCGTTGCGGAGGCGGTGACCCGGTCACGGACGGCGGCGTCGTCCACGTGCAGGCCGTCCATCTCGGGGGCCACGATATCGCCGAGCCAGGATTGCACCCGGATGCCGGGCAGCGAACGATGGACCGCGTCGACGAACCACCGCGCCCGCGGATGCAGTCCACTCGGCAGCGTGCCGTCGTGCTCCAGCGGGCCGGTATGCACGTAGAGATCCTTGATGCCGGTGCCCGCCAGCAGCGTTGCCAACCCGGCCACGTCGGCGTCGCTCTTGCGGCCGTCGACCCACGCGTGACCCAGCCAGACCGCATCACGGCCCCTGGTGCGGGCATCCGCCGCGGGCGTACCGGCGTACTCCAGTCGCAACGCCACCACCACGGCGCCGACCGCGACCAGCATCACACTCAGCACCAGCGCTACCACCGTTGCGGCTCGCCGCCATCGGGACCACCCGCGCCACCGCGCCCGCGCGGCACCGGACCAAGCGACTATTCGTCTCCCCGCCATACCTGTCCCCCCGCGCTCGTTCGCGACACTCGCATCGCACAGGGAAAACCCTGCCCCGGGCTGAATACTACCGACCATCCGGCAGTGCCCGGCCCGCCGCTGACGGCGATGATTCCCGTCCGCGCTCGGGCAGGTGCGACCGCCAAAGGTCCCGGCACGGCGGGCATAGTGGCGCGCCGCCCCGACTCAAGACACACTTGAGGCCGTGAACCGCATGTCATTCGGACAGATCGCCACCCGGCGGGACGTGTCGTGACCGCGCTGGCCCGCGGTGAGAACCGTCCCGCGCCCGCCGATCGGATGACGGTCACCGTCACCTGCGCCGCGCCCGTCGACGTGTCAGCACTACTGCTGGGTGCGGACGGGAAGGTCCGTTCCGATGCCGATTTCGTCTTCTTCAATCAGCCGGTCGGCCCCGGCGTCACCTACCGGCACGGCCGGGGCGCCGGAGATGTGGTGGATGTGCAGACCAGCGCGCTGCCCGCCGATGTGGACCGGGTGGTCGTCACCGCCAGCCTGGACGGGAGCGGACCGTCCACCTTCGCGGGCGCGAGTTCGCTGCTCGCGACCATCGGATCCGATTCGGGCACCCTGACATTCCCGATGGCCGGGCTGACCACCGAAACCGCCGTGGTGTGCGTGGAGATCTACCGCCGCGCCGGCGCGTGGAAGGTGCGCGCGGTCGGGCAGGGCTACGACAACGGTCTGGCCGGGATCGCCACGGCATTCGGCGTCGATATCGACGCCGAACCCGAGCCCGCCCCGCCCACCGCGCCGCCACCGCCACCGTCGTATCCGCCTGCGGCCCCGTCCTATTCGCCGCCCGGCCAACCATCGGCCGTCTCCTACCCGCCCCCGCCGCAACCGGCGCCCGGTTATCCGCCCCCGGTCGCGCCGCAACCGATGTCAGCACCCCAGCAAGGAGCACTGCCGATGCAGAGCGATCTGTTCAATCCCAGCTACGCCGAGGCCACCGGTGTCGGCATCCAGAAGCAGGGCGGCAAGATGATCAAGGTCGCCGTCAATGGGGAGACCATGGCGCGCGCCGGATCGATGGTCGCCTACCAGGGCGACCTACACTTCCAGGCACTCGGCTCGGGCGGCATCGGCCGGGCGATCCAGCAGCGCCTCACCGGCGAGGGTGTGCCGCTGATGAAGGTCACCGGCCGGGGTGATCTATTCCTCGCCAGCAACGCCGCCGACGTGCACATCATCGATCTGGACGGCTCCGACGGCCTCACCATCAACGGCGCCAACGTGCTCGGCTTCGACCCGACCCTGCGCTACGACGTCAGACGGGTACAGGGCGCGGCCGGATACGCCAGTAACGCCGGACTTTTCAACTGCGTCTTCACCGGACGCGGCCGCATCGCCATCACCACCCACGGCACCCCGGTGGTACTCAATGTCGACCAGCCCACCTACGCCGACCCGCAGGCGGCGGTCGCCTGGTCCTCGAGCCTGCAAACCGGCATCAAACGCAACGACTCCTTCGGCCTGGGTCGGCTCATGGGCCGTAGCACCGGCGAAGGCATAACCCTCGCCTTCTCCGGGCGCGGTTTCGTCATCGTCCAACCCTCTGAACTCCCACCCGGCGGCCTGATCGGCGGCACCGGCGGCGGTCAGCAAGCGGGCCAGAGCGGTGGCGTCCTCGGCGGCATCTTCGGCTAGACATCAGGAGGGAATCCGCGATCGACCGGGTGCCGCGGACTCACGTCTGCCGGACAGGCTCGTAGTCCTCGGCGCTCAGGCCGAATGTCCAGGCGACTCCCGCGCGAGCTGTGTCGGTGGTGGGTGGCACGCGCAGCCAGTAGGTGCGGCTGGTGCCGTCGGGCTCGGGGGTGGAGTTGACGACCTCGACCATGACCACGTCCTCGTCGCCGTCCAGTTCGATCCGCCACAGCACGCCGGTCTCGTCGCGGTGAATGGGACGGGCACCCGATTCGTCGAGATAGCGGTCGTAGCCGTAGTACTCGAGCATCACCCGGCGCAGCTCGGCATTCTCTTCCTCGCGGATGCGCTCGGGCGTCAATGTCCGCAGACCGTCGAGGAATTCGGCGGGGACGGGCATACCGCGCCAGGCGTGCAGTTCGAATCCGTCGGCGTACGCGAGGGCGGGGCCATCCGCGCGGTCGAGGCGGCCCGCTTCGTCCCGGTGTAGTTCGGTCGGGCGGTCACTGATCAACGCGACGTTCTCGTAGGGCCACCACCAGCCCGCCTCCCGCGCCACGCCGGCGATGCCGCCGAGCGGATCGCCGGGTCCGGTATCGAACGCGGACAACCACGCCGCATCGTGCTGGCCGAGTATGGCATCCAGCAACAGCAGGCGAATGCCGGTCTCCTCCTTGCGTTCACGGGCCGCGGCCGCGATGACACCGGTGCGGATACGGTCGACGACCGTGCGGGTCAGCTCCCACAGGTCGGCGCCGGTCGACTGCCAGTGTTCACTGAAGCCCTTCGGCCCCAACTCGGCGTGCACGCGCTCCCGTTCCGCCGCCCACGGTCCGTTGCGCAGCGCTTCCCGCACACACGCCCCGGTGTTTCCGGGTTCCCCGGAGCGCAGCATGCGCACTGCCTCCAAGGGCGAACGCGCCCATACGATGCGCTCGGGCGCACCCAGCCCGGCCTGCCGGTAGGCCGACCGCACCGCGTCCTCCGCCGCCGCCCGATCACCGGGGCCGGTCGCCGTCGACACCGATCGCCAATCATCCCGTTTCATCACGTACTCGCTCAATTCTTTACTCACCGAATGTTTTCCGAGGAATCCCGGGACGCGGTCAGTCGGCGACGATCCGGACCGAACCCGGCACGTACTCCCGCTGACGCACCACCCGGTACCACCCCTTCGGCAGCGCGATGGCCGCATGCTCCTCGTGGACGACGCGCCCACCCTCGGGCAGATGCAGCAGCATCGGGCCGGTCGCGCCGGATTCGCGGATCAATCGACCCGGCCCCTGGACCGCGTGCGCGTGACCGGTGACCTCACCCAGCGCGAGTACCAGCCTGCCGCGGGCGTCCCTGGCCTCCGAGGGCGCGTGCGCCGCCGAGTCGGGTACGGCATTCTCCGCCAACGGCGCGATCAGGACGTCGCCTTGCCGATACATGATTTCTCCTCCCGTCGCGGCACGAAATCGGTGCCGTGTCAGGGACGGTAGCGGCGGGCACCGACAAGCCCGCCCGGGCTCGGCCATTGTCGGTGGCACTTGGTAGAACTCACGTATTCGATCACGGGCACGGCCGGAAGGGGCGGGGCGCACAATGACCATCGGCGACCATTTGCAGAGGTTCGGCGGCAAACGCGCCTTCACCTTTCCCGACGCGGAGCCGGGTGCGAGCAAGTCGCGCGATGAGCTACCCGCGGCCGATTCGGTGGCCTGGCGCATCGGGGTGGAGTCCTACGATGCCAAGGAAACCTGGCCGGAGTGCTTCGCCCGTTTCGCCGAGGCCGTCGATGTGACGCAGGTGCGGGCGCTGATCGTCGGCATGTGGAACGACGCGTACGACAACGGCCCCGACGAGGTGATCGAGACCCTGGTGGCGGCCAAGGACCGGTTGCCCGCATTACGCGCGCTGTTCCTCGGCGACATCGTCATGGAGGAGTGTGAAATCTCCTGGATCACCCAGGGTCTGGTGACACCCCTGCTCGATGCCTTCCCCGCGCTGAAGGTGTTCGGCGTACGCGGCGGCCAGAACTTGGACTTTCCGGCCGTCCCGCACGAACGGTTGAAGAAACTGATCGTGCAAACCGGTGGCATGCCCGCCGAGGTCGTGCGCGGTATCGCGGCGAGCGAACTGCCCGCCCTCACCCATCTCGACCTGTGGCTGGGTACTTCGGAATACGGCGGGGACAGCGATGTGAACGATCTGGCTCCGATCCTGGCCGGGAACCGGCTGCCGAATCTGAAGCATCTGGCGTTGCGCAACAGCGAGATTCAGGACGAGATCTGCACCGCGCTGGCGGCGGCGCCAGTGGTGGCCCGGCTCGAGGTGCTCGATGTCTCGATGGGCGTACTGACCGATGACGGCGCGGCCGCCCTGCTCACCGGTCAGCCACTCAGTCATCTGAAATCCCTTGATATGCACCATAATTACCTCACGGACGCGATGCGCGACCGGCTGCGGGAGGTGCTGGAGCCCGCGGAAGTGCGGCTGGACCTCGATCCCGACGACGCCGAGGAAGACGACTCGGACGAGGACGGCACCGTCTGGCGCTTCGTCTCGGTCGGTGAGTGACGCGCCCGTGTCCGCGAGCGCAACGCACCGCTGGGTGATCGTCGGCAACGGCGAGAATCGGCGGGTGCGGATGTTCGCCGAGGCGGCCCGCGCGGCCGGATCGGCGACGCCCCGGGTGGTCGAGTGGCGTGACGTGCTGCGCGACGGCGGCCACGACTTCGCGCCCGACGAGATCGTGCGGCTGGACTCGCCCGGCGAGAACCCCGAGGTGGACGAATTACTGCGCGGCATGGCCGAACCGACGCGGGTGGAGGGTTCCGCCCGCTGGTACGCGCGGTTCCTGGACGCGGTCCGGTCGCTACGCGGCGGCCTGCGGCTCGATGATCCGGCCGAACTGGCCGTGCTGTTCGACAAGCGGCTGTGCCATGCCCGCCTGGCGGCCGCCCAGGTCCCGGTGCCGTTCTCACCCACCTCGGGCGCGACCGCGCCGGTGCGCGGCTGGTCCGATGTCCGGTCTCGGATGTGCGACGCCGAGATGCCGCGCGTATTCGTCAAACTCGCGCACGGCTCCTCGGCATCCGGTGTGCTCGCCGTCGAATCGACCCGCGCCGGACGGCTACGGGCGACCACATCGGTCGAAGTCGCGCCGGACGGTCGCCTCTACAACTCGTTGCGGATCCGCAGCTACACCGACGAACGCGAGATCGCCGCGATCGTCGACCGGCTCGCACCGGACGGGTTGCACCTCGAACGCTGGATTCCGAAGGCCTCGCAGCGGGGCCGATCCGCCGATCTGCGGATCCTGGTGGTGGCGGGGAGGGCCACCCACGCCGTCGTCCGCACCAGCCGCGCACCGCTGACCAACCTGCATCTGGGTGGTGCGCGCGGCGATCTCGCGGCGGTGCGCGCGGTCGCCGGTGACCGGTGGGCGGATGCGCTGTCGATCTGCGAACGGGCCGCCGCCTGCTTTCCCGGAACGCTCTGCGTCGGCGTGGATCTGCTCCCCGCGATCGGCTGGCGAAAGTTCGTCGTCGGTGAGGTCAATGCCTTCGGCGACCTGCTGCCACGGCTCACCGGATTGCCGGAGGGACCGGCCGCGGGCGTGGATACCTATACCGCTCAGATCAGCGCGGCGCTGCGGCGCTATCGCACTGCTTCGCAACATCTTCCGCCCGAACCCGTACTCGCCGGGGCATCGGGCGCGAACGGGGGCGCCCCGTGGTGACGCCCGATCTGCTCCCGCCGCGGCCCGATATGAACGAGGTGGTCGGCCGCGACGATCTGCTGCTGCTCACCCTCGACACCCTGCGCTACGACGTCGCGGTCGAGGCGGCCGCCGCGGGTCGCCTGCCCAATCTCGCGGCGCATCTGCCGGAGGGCCGATGGCAGCGGCGTCATGCCCCCGGCAATTTCACCTATGCGTCGCACCAGGCGATATTCGCCGGATTCCTGCCCACACCGGCCGCGCCGGGGCCGCACCCCCGGCTGTTCGCGGCGCGCTTCGCGGGCAGTGAGACGACGGCGGAGGGCACCTTCGTCTTCGACGCACCCGATCTGGTGACCGCGCTCGCCGGGCGCGGGTATCACACGGTCTGCATCGGCGGCGTCGGCTTCTTCAATAAGCAAGGCGCACTGGGCAATGTCCTGCCCGGACTGTTCGCGGAGAGTCACTGGGAGCCCGGATTCTCCGTGGCCTCGCCCACCTCATTCGAGGAGCAGGTGGCGCGCGCCGAACAGGTGGTGGCCGGACTACCGGCGCATCAGCGACTCTTCCTGTTCCTCAACGCCTCCGCCCTGCACCAGCCCAACTGGTTCCATCTGCCCGGGCGACCCGTGAGGCGGGCGACAGCCGGGCCACGCATGCGGCCGCACTGGAATATATCGACCGGCACGTGGGCCGCCTGTTCGACGCGATGCGTTCGCGCCGACGCTGTTTCGCCATCGTCTGCTCCGATCACGGCACCGCCTACGGGGATGACGGCTACACCGGACACCGGCTGGGCCACGAGTCCGTGTGGACAGTTCCCTACGGCCACTTCTTTTTGGAGCCCACCGCATGATCGATACCGCCACCCGCCTACCCCGGCCGTATCAGAGCTACGTCTACGCCTACCCGCACAAGACGGCCTACCGTCCGCTGACACCTCGACCCGCGCTCGCGGACCTCTGGGCGGGTGAGGCCAAGCAGGCTCTCTCGCTGTATCTGCACATCCCGTTCTGCGAAGTGCGCTGCGGATTCTGCAATCTGTTCACCCGGGTCGGCGCGCCCGACGACCTCACCGGCCGTTACCTCGACGCGCTCACCCGGCAGGCGGAGGCCGTCCGTGCCGCGCTGGGCCATGAGGAACCGATTCGCTTCGCCAACGCCGCCTTCGGCGGTGGTACCCCGACCTATCTCGAGGCGGGCGAACTGGCGCGGCTGTGCGATATCGCCGAGCGCGTCATGGGTGCGGATCTGCGCGCGATCCCGCTGTCGGTCGAGGCCTCCCCCACCACGGCGACCGCCGACCGGCTGGCCGTCCTGGCCGAACGGGGGACGACCCGGCTGAGCCTCGGCGTGCAGAGCTTCGTCGAAGAGGAGGCCCGCGCCGCCGTGCGGCCCCAGCGACGCGCGGACGTGGAGGCCGCGCTCGGCCGCATCCGCGATACCGACATCCCGGTCCTGAATATCGACCTGATCTACGGCATCGATGGCCAGACGGCCTCCAGTTGGCGGCTGTCCCTGGACGCGGCGCTGTCCTGGGCGCCCGAGGAGATCTACCTCTATCCGCTCTACGTGCGCCCACTGACCGGACTCGGCCGCCACGCCGATCCGATTGTCGCGGACCGCGATTGGGACGAACAGCGGCTGCACCGGTACGCCGAGGGCCGCGATCACCTGCTCGCCAACGGGTACCACCAGGTCTCCATGCGCATGTTCCGGCGTACCGACGCGCCACCGCAAGGCCCCGACGACTACGCCTGCCAAACCGACGGCATGATCGGCCTCGGCTGCGGAGCCCGCTCCTACACCTCCGGATTGCACTACTCGTTCGACTATGCCGTCGCCCCTCGGGAAGTCCGCGCCATAATCGATACCTACACCGCCACAACGGATTTCACCCGCGCTATCTACGGCAGGATGATCGATGCCGACGAGGCCGAGCGACGCTACCTGCTCCAGTCGCTGCTGCAAGCCGACGGCCTGCCCGTGGCCGACTACCGGCAGAGGTTCGGACGCGATCCGCGGCAGGACTTCCCGGCCGAACTGGGCGTTCTCGCCGACCGCGGATGGCTGGCCGACACCGATTCGGCATGGTTGCGGCTCACCCCCGAGGGTCTGGCCTACTCCGACGCCATCGGTCCCGAATTCTTCTCGCCCGCGGTGCGGGCCGCGATGGCCACGTACGAACATCGGTGACGCATGGACCTGACGATTCTCTATCGCGGCCCACTGGCCTCCTGCGACTACGACTGCCCCTATTGCCCTTTCGCCAAACGACGCGATTCGACCGCGCAGTTGCGGGCGGATCGCGCCGCGCTGCAACGCTTTACGCAATGGGCGCGCACTCGCACGGACGATCGGCTCTCGATATTGTTCACGCCCTGGGGTGAAGGGCTGGTGCGTTCCTGGTATCGCCGGGCACTGGTCGAGCTGTCACACGAGCCGCATATCGCGCGCGTCGCCATTCAGACCAACCTCAGCTGCCGCACCGACTGGCTGGCCGAGGCCGATCGTGACACCGTCGCACTCTGGTGCACCTACCACCCGGGACAGACACCGTACGACCGCTTCCTCGACAAGACCGCCCGGCTCGCGCGGTCGGGTATTCGCTTCAGCGTCGGCATCGTCGGCCTACCGGAGCATCTGGAGCACGCGCGGCGGTTGCGGGCCGATCTGCCCGATCACATCTATCTGTGGGTGAATGCCGCCGAGGGACACAGCTATACCGACGAACAGGCGTCCACCTGGACGGAGCTGGACCCACTGTTCCCCTTCAGCCGCCACCCGCACCGCTCGGCGGGTCTGCCGTGTCGCACCGGCTCGTCGGTGCTTTCCGTCGACGGCGACGGCACCGTGCGCCGCTGCCATTTCGTCCGGGAACCACTCGGCAATCTGTATGACAATTCATACCGCCGGGCTCTGGCGCCGCGCCCGTGCCCGCTCGCGGTCTGTGACTGCCATATCGGCTACATCCACCTGGAGACATTGCCGCTGTATGACGTTTTCGCGGGCGGTGTCCTGGAACGCATCCCGACCGTCGACGCCCGCCGGAATGCGCCCGTCCCCCTCACCATGCCCGCTATCCGCTGACCTCCGCTACCTGCACAGCGCCTCGGCAAGCTCGCCCTTGTTCATCTTCGAGCGACCCTTGATATTGCGCTGACGTGCCTCGTTGTACAGCTGATCCCGTGGGAATTTCCCACCTCCAGCGCCACCGCCACCTCGGGACGTGCGTCGCGCAATGCGGCGAGCCACTGCGGCATCCGGTGGTCGGCAATGGTTTTCGAGGCCGCGATGCGCAATTTGAATCCGGCAGCGCCGCGTAGGTCGGCGACACCGGTGGCGAACGCGTGCGCCGCCGCCAGAATCGGGCGAGCGTGCTCGACCACCGCCCGACCCGACTCGGTGAGCACGGAACCGGTGGGACCGCGGTCGAGCAACCGCAGGCGCAGCCGCCGCTCGAGCGCGGTGATCCGCATACTCGCGGCGGGCTGAGTGATCCCGTGCCTGCGGGCGGCGGCACCGAGACTGCCCAGTTCGGCGACCGAGACGAGCAGGTCGAGCACCTCCAAATCGGGCGTTCCGGGCGGCAGGGTCATAAGGATCGATTATGCGGGGCCGGGACGAACGCTATCCGGGGCCGCCGCGTACAGGACATAAGCATGGCTTATGAGGTGGTAGGCAATCGGTGGCTACCGGATTTCGGCTCCACCGGTGATCGTTGAGCGTGCCCCGCACGCATCGACCGGAGCACCCGGCACCGAATCCTCAGGAGACATCATGGCTTTCGTCATAGGCGCGGACTGCGTCGACGTCCTGGACCGCGCATGCGTGGAGGAATGCCCGGTCAGCTGCATCTACATCGGTGAGAGAATGGCCTACATCCACCCCGTGGAATGCGTGGATTGCGCCGCGTGCGAACCGGCTTGCCCGGTGGAGGCCATCTATTACGAGGACGACGTCCCGTCCGGGCAGCAGGTCTTCGTGACCGAAAACGCTCGATTCTTCGACGAGCCGCTACCCGGGCGCGACGAGCCGCTCGGCTCACCCGGCGGTACGGCGAAAGTCGGTGCGCTGGGCGTGGATACGGCGTTCGTGGCGGAGTACCGGACGTAGCGCCACAATCACGGCCGTCCCTGCGATCTCCATCGGTTTCAGGATTCTCGAAGTGGCCGAATTCGATCCGGCGGTAGCCTGTCCGCGGGTCCCCGAATTGATCTAGTTCCATCGACGCCGTGATGGTCGCGGTCGTCTGCCGACCCGCTGTGGACGGCGATTGCACTCGGTATTCAGGCGAACCGGGGGGCTGGAGGAGCAGCGGTTGGCCGCATTCGCTTGAGGCGTAGAGGGTTGGCAGCCCCGATATCCTCTGCCAGTTGTTGACGAAGCGCGGCGGCCAAGCTTCGCAACGTCTGTGACTCGTCCTCCGAAAGCGGTGCGGCACTAATTGAACCAGTGGCTCCGTAATCCCTATATGCGACCTCGGCGAGTGCTGTGGTGAGACGAAAATACTGTTCTCGTGCACTCGGCGTGAGGTACAGACCTCCTGATTCTGGGCCATAGTGCCAGGCGAAGAACTCGGCGATGAAGCCGTGCACAGCCTCACGCGTCGGCTGGGCTTCGGTAGGGAGCCAATACCTCGGCAGATTTCTCGACGCATAGAAGAGAGCCTCGTAGCATTCGACACGCTTGTTCTGAAGTGATTGGTCGTACGTATGCTCGAGTGTCAGCCTCATGGTCGTGCGCGTTGTCGCAAATGCCACGGCGCTAGCGACGATGGAGCCGAGGATTGCTCCGAGTACACCAACAAGTAGGGTCATGACGACTACCTCGTGTTGCTCCCTGAACTGCGAGCTTTATTGTGGCAGAGCGGTTTCGGTGGCATACAAGCTTTCGGCAGACGTGAACGGGGTTGGTTAGGTCGCTCACGGCCTTCGCATGAAGAGCGGAGGGTCGCGGATTCAAATCCTGTCACCTCGACGGAAGGCCAGGTCAGGGGCCCGTAGCCCTGGCCTGGCGCACTGATGGGTTCGGGTTTGCCCCCATTTCGCCCCCGTGTTTCGACACGGCAGGGTCTCCACTATCCAGCCAATCGTTCCAGCAACGCCGAGGAGTCCGGCGCTTCGTTAGGCCTATCGATGTGGTGCCGCTCGATAATGGACATGTGCCGGTGGCGCCATGCTTGCTTGCCTGCTCGGGCCCAGCCTCCTCAGCCACCAGACTCAGCGCGGTGTCACGACAGTTGTACAGCTGAACCCACGCGTACCTCTCGCCAGGCCCGGCGAACGCTGTTCGGCTCCCACGGAGTTCCCTTGCGTGTCTGGAAGATCAGCTCTTCGCACTCCGGTTCCATACCGGCGCAGATTCGTTCGAGGGCGGCGGCAGTGAAGCTTGCTTGGTACTCGTAGCGCCCGGTAGCCGTCATCGGCCTTCGTCCAGGCCTACCGGTGCAAGCCGAGTTCGTCGGTCCGGATCAGCGTGCCCGCGACAACGACGCGCACCGGCGAAACCGTCAGATCGACATCGCACCGACGCAGGGCGAGTCCTTCGCCAGGGCGTGCACCCGTAGCGAGCAGAATCTCGATCGCGTCTACCACCGCGCGTGATCGCGGCGGCCCCGACCCGTACTCGTTGCAACCGATCCGCTTCGCAGGAATGCCGGGGATTGCTTCGCCTTGCAGCCACGCGGTCATCTGTTCGCGCAGGGCAGCGAGATCCTCGATCGAGATCGCCCGAGGCTTGGACTTCGTGCGCCGGATCTTCCCGACGTCCGTCACTGGGTTCGTCGGTACCGCGTCATGGCGAGTGGCGAGCCCATCATGCCGTCCAAGCCAACTTCTGAAGCTGCGCCTTCCGGCGCTTGCCCGTGGCAGCAACCATCTTCAAGTGGGTGTCCAGGCGCTCATGCTTGCCAGATCGTGATATTGAATTCGGCGGGATCTGTATACTGCCCGGTCGCAATCGTTTTCGTGAAGGTGATCGCTGCGACGATCCCTTTGCTCACGTAGCAGATCACGTCTCCGGCAGCAGGTGCTTGGATCTGCTTGACGTAGCGGGTGTTCTTCCTGCAGCTTTCATAGCTGCCAGGCTCGCCATCTAGCTTCGCAAATGTCGCCTTGTCCTCGGTCAATTTCAGGAAGTAGCCCCACCAATGGATTCCGACAACGGCGTCGCTGGTTGGAAACGGGCATTCCGACATCTTCCCGATTGGGAGATTGAAGTCTTGCGCGAGAACAATCGGGCAATTCTCGACCAAAGCGGCTCCGGCCGCCTGCCCGGCCGCTGTGTTCGTCTGGGACATGCGGGTGGTGCCGGTTCGTGACGACGTTTCGGCGGCAGCGGTTACGACTGATGTGATGGTTCTGGTCGCAGGTTCCGAACTCGCTGGCGCTGTCTGCCGTCCAACAAGTACTCCCAGTCCGGTCAGGGCGACAATGAGTCCGGAGATCGCGGTGATCCATGCCGGCCCGAGATCGCTGATCCTGGATCGATGCCTGGACGCTGATTCAGGTGTCGGCGGCCGGTGTGGCGGTGAAGAAGACTGCTGTTCAGGATGATTCGCACGGGCTCCCCCCGTGGGCGGATGCTGCTCGCTCACCGGGCAGAGTCTAGGCGGACGAAAACCGCAGCGCCACAAAAGTTATTCGAGTGGGTGGTCGCGTCGGGCCCAGCAGGGATCGCACCTGAGGCAGCCGAATGCCGCTCGTACAATCGTCGTCCAGCACGATAACTGCTCCGAAGGGGAGTCCGGCGTGGAAATCGGTTGTCCGAGTTTCGATTTTATCGACCAGGTGCAGAGCGTTCAAGCGATCCACGGGGCTGATGTGAGTACAACCCCACCAGCAACACCAGCGCCGGAGCCGCGATTCTTGAGCTGCCCGAGGCGGTGCGGAAACCTACGGCAAGTCGGCCTCTCGGTACGGGGATTGACCGCCTTTTCCGGCGGCTATCGCACGTAGATCGCACGCGAAATGGATTGCCTATCCGCCGATTTCGCATGTCTGGACTACGGTTTGGCCTTGTTGAGTGGTGGGGTGCACGATGGGTGAACTGGTAACCGGCCTGCTCCGCAGGGCCTCCCTTCGCGCGAACACAATGCAGGCCATCACACAGCAGGGCCCCTTCGGCTTCGGCTTCGGCTGGCGTCTTCCCGCCGTACCGTTGCAGCACCCACGCGCGGACAACAATATTTCGTCGCAGCCGGCGTCGATCGGTCATTCCTGGACTCGATCGAGGGCGCAGGTGCCACGGTTTGCATCGGCAGCCCCGGCATCAGTCACGCATCAGGATGTCCGAGCCACAGCGATCTCGGGCCGTGTGATCGCCAGCGGGGTCAGCTGGTGCGTTGATGGCCGATCGCGGTGTCAGTGGTGGTGTCAGGCGTGTGTCAGCTCGGTGTCAGTCAGCCCGGCGACAGTGTGTACATCGAACAGAGCGACCGGCACCGACACGGTTCCAGTCGCGGCCACAACCGATTTCGAGGAGTACACGACATGTCCATCACCATCACCCTCACCGACCAGGACAAGGCCACCCTGCGCACCGCCGCCTACGGTGCGGTGTCGCTGATGGCCGCCTCCGGTGCGCCGCACAAAGGCATCGCGCACGGCTCCATCGCCCTGACCTCGGCGACCGGGCTGGTCGGGCACGTGCTCGCCGCCAAGTCCAAAGACATCCATTTGCACGGTAAGTCCGTCGCCGAACTCGCCGACCAGGTGCTGCCTGCCCTGACCGCAGCCATGAGCCTGCTCGGCGAGCAGCATCCGGGCGAGGCCGACAACTTCCGCGGCACCGTCCTGGTCGCTGTCGAAGCCGCCGCCGGGCCCCGCAAGGACGAGCCCAGCCCCGCCGTGGCCGCGATGGCCCGCAAGATCATCGCGGCTCTCGACGCCGCCTGAGGGATGCGGGTACCGACGCAGCACAGCTGGTCGCGGGGGGGGGGGCGGGCCCCCCCCCCCCCCCCCCCCCCCCCCCGCACCCCCTGCGGGCGCGCGGCCCGGGGCGACCCCCCCCACAGCAGCACAAAAACGAGGTTAAGGGGCGGGGGCGCGGGC
>NZ_JBFAHV010000033.1:0-77614 GCF_040654375.1 Nocardia sp. NPDC050710
GAGGTCTGTCTTCACAAACTGACGTCGATACCCTCCGCCATGCCAAAACTCGAGCCCCTCACGCCCCGAACCGATTAGGAATCACTCGTCTAGGGGCGGACTCAGGAGTCGAAGGGCGTCCGGTCGGCGGAGCAGGTGGCGCCGGGCGCCGGAAGTTGCAGGTCGACGAGATAGCGCTCGTTCAGGCGACGGGTGCAGTCGTTGGTCGGATCGTGGCCGTAGCCGTCGGAAACCACGACCAGGCGGGCGTTCACCATCGCCTGCTGTGCGCGCTGAGCGAACGGCAGCGGGGTCACCGGATCGAACCGGTTGTTGATCAGCAGCGCGGGCTTGTCGGCGCTCAGCGTCCACGGCCCCGCGTAGCGCTGGGGATAGCCGTCAGCGGGCGCGGACCACGACGCACACGGCTGGCGCATATAGAGCCAGAACGCGCCGTATGTCGGTGCGGTGGTGGTGAATTCACTCGACAGGCGCGGCCACAGCTCGGGCTGCCGGGGAAAGGTGTTGTCCGCGCAAGAAATCGCGGTGAAGGAGTCGAGGAAGTCGAAGCCGATGCCGATCGCGGCGAGGACTTCTCGCACCACGTCGGCATTTCCGGCGGGGCCGCGCTCCAGTTCGGCGAGCAGTTGGGCCAGGGCGGGCCAGCCGCGCTCCGCGTCGTACAGCATCATCGTGTGAGCCTGGACGGCCTCGGCGTAGCTCACCGACACCGCGCGCTCACCCGCGCCGACCGTAATCGGTTCCTGCCGAAGCCGTTCCAGCAGCGCGTTATCGCGGGTCCGGATGTCAGCGTTGGGTTCGCCGCCGGTGACCGCATCGGCGGCGCCTTGGCCGCCGAGCGCGGGTGGCTCCGCGAACGCGCACCTCGACTTACCCGCCTTGCCACACAGACGGACGAACTCGCTCAATACGTCCTCGGTGCCGATCGCGGTATCGGTGATCTCCGCGCGGGTATCGGTGGTGTACGCGTCGGGATCGATCATCGAGCTCAGCTGCAGCGCCCGGACCCGATCACCGAACAGTGCGCCGTACACTTCGCCCAAATAGCTTGCGTACGAACCGCCCTGGTAGGTCAGGTGGGTATCGCCGACCGCGCGGCGCAGCAGGTCCAGATCCCGGGCCGCGTCGACGGTGGTCAGATGCGGCAGCAGTTTTCCGCTGTGTGCCGCGCAACCAGCGGCCAGATCCCGGCTGGCCCGCTCGGCCGCCGCCTCCTGCTCGGGCGTCACCGGTGGCAGCGCGGCCGCCAACCAGAATCGTTGCTGCTCATCCGCATTCGCGAAACAGCGCACCTGCGCGCTGCGGCCGATCCCGCGTTGGTCGAAGGTCACCACGTCGAATCGCCGACTCACCTCACCGGGAAACATTTCCCCGCGCGCGGCCCACTCGAAGCCGGATTCGCCGGGACCGCCCGCGGCGGTGAAGAGCGTGCCGACCCGGCGGGCCGGCTCCGATGCGGGCTGCCGGATGACGGCCAGCTCGATGGTCTCGCCATGGGGTTGCGTGTAGTCGAGCGGCACCGCCGCCGTGGCGCATTGGTACCGATCGAGCCGCGGCTCCGCGCACTTCCTCCAGTCCAGGCTCGGGGTCGGCGCGGCGTCGGCCTGCGCGACCAGATCGGCCACCGCCGATTCCTGTTGAGTGGTACGGCCGCACCCGCTCAGCGTGGGCAATGCGGCGATCAGTACCCCGGCGACGACAATCCTCCAGCTACGCACGGTAATCATCGTCCGCCGCCGGGGCCGCCGCGGTCGTCATCCTTAGTGACGAGATAACCCTGAATCGGATCGGAACCGCCGCGGCTCACGTGGTGAGCAGCCGGATGACGGCGATGGTGCCCACCACCACGATCACCGCGCGCAGCACGGTCGGCGACAGGCGCCTGCCCACCGTTGCGCCGAGTTGTCCGCCGATGATCGAGCCGACCGCGATGAGCGCGACGGCCCGCCAGTCGACGTCCGCGATCGCGATGAAAATCAGCGCCGAAACCGCGTTCACGATCAGCGCGAGCACATTCTTGACGCCGTTGAGTCGCTGGATGTCCTCGTGCACGAACACGCCGAGCAATCCGATCAGCAGCACACCCTGGGCGGCGCCGAAATACCCGCCGTAGATGCCGGTCGCGTAGACGGCCGCCAGCAGGATCGGCCCACCGTGCTCCGGCGCGGGACTCGTGTTGTTGTCCCTGCGTTGTTTGACCCAGCGGGCCAGCCGCGGCTGCACCATCACCAGGATCAGCGCCGCGATGATCAGCACCGGCACGATCGCCTTGAACGCCTCCGCCGGGAGGGTGAGCAACAGCACCGCACCGGTGATGCCGCCGAGCAGGCTGGCGGTGCCGAGTTGCAGCAGCCGGGCGCGCTGGCCCTCCAGTTCACGCCGGTATCCGATGACACCGCTGATCGAGCCGGGCACCAGCCCGATGGTGTTGGAGACATTCGCGGTCACCGGCGGCAGTCCGAAGGCGAGCAGTACCGGGAAGGTGATCAGGGTGCCCGATCCCACGATGGTGTTGATGCCGCCCGCCGCGATACCCGCGGCGAGGACGGCCAGCATTTCCAGCCAGGTCATATGAACGGTTTCCTTCGACGTCCTTCGCTCGGCGGAGCGACACGCGAGTGTCTCCGTTGAGGGTGGTGGTGGGTGACGGGCGGGCACCGCGCCCGTACAAGCGTTCAGTTCGAGTTCGAACGCTAGCCCCCGACGTCGGATGACCGGGCGATGGGACCGGGGTTCCGGCACGGGACAGCCACACGGTAAACTCGTGGCCATCATGCAGCGGACGCTTCTTCTCGGCCGCCGCGACGGGGTCTGATCGGACCGGTTCCCGTCGCGGGGTTTTGCCGCGCCGGTCGACCCTCATAACGGGACCAACCACACCCTCCCTGGAGAATTGCATGTCCCCCGCTGACGCCTATGTATCCGGCACGCGCACGATCGCCGCACCGTCCAAGCCCGCGCCTGCCGACCAGCCCTTCTGGAACAAGCAGAACAACTCGTCCATGCCGACCTTCCGGTACCGGCCCTTCGCCGAAGAGGTCGAGCCGATCACACTGCCCGACCGCACCTGGCCGGACAAGGTCATCGACCGCGCTCCCGGCTGGTGCGCCGTCGACCTGCGCGACGGCAACCAGGCCCTGATCGACCCGATGAGCCCGGCCCGTAAGCGCCGCATGTTCGACCTGCTGGTGCGGATGGGCTACAAGGAGATCGAGGTCGGCTTCCCATCGGCCAGCCAGACCGATTTCGACTTCGTCCGCGAGATCATCGAGGACGGGGCCATCCCGGACGACGTCTCCATTCAGGTGCTGACGCAGTGTCGCCCCGAGCTGATCGAGCGCACCTTCGAGGCCTGCGCCGGGGCCGCGAATGTGATCGTGCACTTCTACAACTCCACCTCGATCCTGCAACGCAAGGTGGTCTTTCGTGCCGACCGCGAGGCGGTGAAGAAGATCGCCACCGACGCGGCGGCGCTGTGCCTGGAGGTCGAGAAGCGCTACCCCGACACCAACTGGCGCTATGAGTACAGCCCGGAGTCCTACACCGGCACCGAGCTGGAATACGCCAAGGACGTCTGCGACGCCGTCACCGCGATCATCGCTCCGACCCCGGACAACCCGATGATCATCAACCTGCCCGCGACCGTCGAGATGGCCACCCCGAACGTCTACGCCGACTCCATCGAGTGGATGAGCCGCAACCTGGCCCGCCGCGACTCGATCGTGCTGTCGCTGCATCCGCACAACGACCGCGGCACCGCCGTGGCCGCCGCCGAACTGGGCTACCAGGCAGGCGCCGACCGCATCGAAGGCTGCCTGTTCGGCAACGGTGAGCGCACCGGCAATGTCTGCCTGGTCACCCTGGGCATGAATCTGTTCTCCCGCGGCGTGGATCCGCAGATCAACTTCTCCGATATCGACGAGATCCGCCGCACCGTCGAATACTGCAACCAGCTGCCGGTGCACGAGCGCCACCCGTACGGCGGCGACCTGGTCTACACCGCGTTCTCCGGCTCGCATCAGGACGCGATCAACAAGGGTCTGGACGCGATGAAGGCGGCGGCGGACGCGGCCGACTCCGATGTCGCCGACATTGTCTGGGAGGTCCCCTACCTGCCGATCGACCCGAAGGATGTGGGCCGCACCTACGAGGCGGTCATCCGGGTCAATTCGCAGTCCGGCAAGGGCGGCGTCGCCTACATCATGAAGACCGATCACGGCCTGGTGCTGCCGCGGCGGCTGCAGATCGAGTTCTCCCAGGCGATCCAGAAGATCACCGACGGCGAGGGCGGCGAGGTCTCGCCCAAGGAGATGTGGGACGTCTTCTCCGAGGAGTACCTGTCCCCGATCCGCCCGCTGGAGCGGATGCGGCAGAAGGTGACCGCCTCGGAGATCGACGGCGGCGTGGACGCGATCAGCGCGGTGGTCAAGGTCGACGGCGTCGAGCAGGAGATCACCGGCTCCGGCAACGGCCCGCTGGCCGCATTCGTGGACGCCATCGCCACCGTCGGTTTCGACGTACGGGTGCTGGACTACTCCGAGCACGCCATGTCGGCGGGCGACGACGCGCAGGCCGCGGCCTATGTGGAGTGCGCGATCGGCGACAAGGTGCTGTGGGGCGTCGGCATCGCCACCTCCATCACCACCGCCTCGCTGCGCGCGGTCGTCTCCGCGGTGAACCGCGCGCACTGAGCGCGGCGCCCGGGTAGCGTGAGGGCCGGACGTCCACTCGTACGCGAGTGGATGTCCGGCTCTCGATCTTGCTGGGAGAGACGGACAATCGTGGACCGCCGCGCAGTCACACGAGGCCGTGTGTAATCCGGCGTGTCCGCTGTATATACCGCGACGCGGGGGCGAGAACCCCGTGCTAGCGTTTATTCGCATTCAAGCGCCGAGCTCTCTGCTCGCTTCCGAGCAGATGGGGGAACTGTGACAAACAACGACCACAACCCGACTTCTCCGCCCTGGCTGCAGAGTCATTCGGTGGATACGGCCGACGTCACCACCGACTCCGCCGGCGGACCCGCGGCGCAAGACCAGGCGCCCGAACCGATTTCGGCCGATGCGGCCGCCGAGCACGGCCAGGAACAGGCGGCATCCGCCGCACCCGAGCCGCAGCAGGCCGCGCCCGAAGCGGAGCCGGAGGCGCAGTACACCGGGTACCCCGGGCCGCCGCTGGACCAGACGATGGCCTATCCGCAGGGTGGCGCACCGCAAAACTACGGGCCGGTAGAGGGTTTCGCGCCGCCCGCGGAACAGCAGCAGTTCGCGCCGTACAACCCCGGACAGTTCCAGCAGCCGTACGCGCCGGAGCAGTACCAGGGCGGTCCGTACCAGCAGGGTCCGGCCCAGGCGCCCGAGCCGCACAGCGGCAATCATCCGGTGGCGGAACAGCACTACGGCGAGTACCGCCAGGAGATCGGCCCGGACGGGCTGGTCCGGCGGGTACCGCAGGAGAGTGCGCCGGAAGCCGGTGTCGCACAGGACCATCAGGGTGGTCCGATCTACAGCTGGGCTCCCCCGCCCCCGCCCGCGCACCAGCCGCCCCCGCCGCAGCAGCAGATGTACCAGCCGCCCGCGGGCCCGAATCCGACCGGACCGATGGGACACGGCGGCCCCGGCCAGGGTTGGCAGGGTGGTCCGGCCGCACCCCAGCAGCAGCCGTTCCAGCCGCAGCATATGCAGCAGCCGGGCCAGCCCGGACATTCGGTCAACGACCTGAACCTGCTCAAGCGGGCCCGCAGGGCGCCGCGCAGCGGGTGGCGCCGGGCGGTGCACAAGGCCTCCGGCGGCATGATCAATCCGGGTGAGTCCTCGGCCGATATCGTCTACCGCGACCTGGTCGACCAGGTGAATCAGCCGGTGCGCGGCGACTATCGGATCGCGATCCTGTCGCTCAAGGGCGGCGTCGGCAAGACCACGACCACGGTCGGACTCGGCTCCACCTTCGCATCATTGCGTGGCGACCGCGTCATCGCGATCGACGCCAACCCGGACCTCGGCACGCTCGCGCACCGGGTTCCGCGCCAAACCCGCTCCACCGTGCGCAATCTGCTCGAGGACAACCACATCTCCAGGTACTCGGATGTGCGCGCACACACCTCGCAGGCCCCCAGCCGACTGGAAGTGCTCGCCTCCGAACAGGATCCGGCCGTTTCCGAGGCGTTCAGCGAGGCCGACTACCGCAAGGCCATCGGAATCCTGCAGTCCTTCTACAACATCATCCTCACCGACTGCGGTACCGGCCTGATGCACTCGGCGATGTCCGGCGTCCTCGATATGGCCAGCTCGCTGGTGCTGGTCACCTCGCCGGCCATCGATGGCGCGCGCAGCGCCTCGGCCACCTTGGACTGGCTGGACCACCACGGCTACGGCAAGCTCGTCGAGCGAACCGTGGTGGTGGTCAACGCCTCTCGCCGCGGCGCCTCCACCGTCGATCTGGACCAGTTGCGCAAGCTGTTCCTCGACCGCACCCGCGCGGTGCAGGTGGTCCCGTTCGACGACCACCTCGCCGAAGGCGCGGAGATCGACCTGGAGTTGGTGAGCAAGCCGACCCGACGCGCCCTGCTCGAACTCGCGGCCATGGTGGCCGACGACTTCGGCTATATCGGGGCACAGCAGTACCGCCACCCCGGGCCGCTCCCCGGCCACCGCTAGTCGCGCAAAGGCCGGGGCCGCACACTATTCGGCGGTGACCTGACGGGCCGCGGCGTGGAAGGCGGACAGGACGGCGGCGATGGCCGGACGTCGTTCGGCGTGCGGACGGGTGGCGAGTTCGTAGCTGCGGGCCGCGCGAACACCGGACAGGCGCAGGACGGCGAGGCCGGGGTGGGCTACGGCGAAACGGGGCATCAGGGCCACACCGTAGTCCGCGGCCACCAGGGTTTCGATGACACGGAATTCGTTGAGACGCTGGGCGACCCGCGGTTCCACACCGGTGACGGTGGCGATCGAATTCAGCACGTCGTCGACCGGGAATCCGCCGCGGACGCTGATCCAGGTCTCGTCGGCCAGTTCGGCCGGGGTCACCGCCGATTTCCGCGCCAGCCGGTGCGTCGGCGCGACCACCACGTCGATCGGTTCGCGCATCAGGATCCGCGCGGCGACGCGGGTGCCCGCCACCGAGGGGGCGCGTTCGTCCCGGTGGGTCAGCACGATGTCGTAGTCGGCCAGTAGCCGGGCGACGCCGGTGGGCGGCACATCCTCATCGCTGGCGACAACGTCGACCCCGCTGTCGGCCAACGCGGTCAGCACATGCGGCAGCAGCAGCGCACCGCCCGAGGGGAAGACCGCGACGCGCACGCGGCCGCGCGGCGAGCCACGGTAGTGCGCCATCTCGGCGACCGCGCGCTCCATCGCGGCCAGCACCTCGTCGGCGCGCACCACCAGCGCGTGACCCGCGTCGGTGAGCCGGACTCGGCGGCCGTCGGGCTCCAGCAGGGCGACGCCCGCCTCCTTGGCCAGCACCTTGAGCTGTTGCGAGACCGCCGAGGGAGTCATCGACAACGCCGAGGCCACGGCGCCGATGGTGCCGCGATCGGCCAGTTCCCGCAGCACCCGCAGGCGCTCCACCGACATTGCCGGACCGCTTGGCACAACCACATCGCCTCCCTGCTGCCAGATCCCTTCGACCGGGCGGATTGTGAAGTATTTCTACATGAATAGTCCATATTAATTCGATTGTTCTGATGCTTTCCCGGTCGGACGATGGGACGCGTGACCAAGCGTGACCGCCTCCTGGGACTGACCGTCGTGCTGCTGTGGGGGCTGAACTTCCTCGCCATCCGCATCGGCCTCGACCACTTCCCGCCGTACTTCTTCGCCGCGCTGCGGTTCGCGGTGATCGCGGTTCCGGTGCTGCTGTTCGTGCCGCGGCCGCAGGTGCGGTGGCGGTGGATCCTGCTGTACGGCAGCGGGTTCGGCATCCTGCAATTCGCGTTCCTGTTCACCGCCATGCGGGTGGGCATGCCGACCGGACTGGCCTCACTGGTCCTCCAGTCCTCGGCGCCGTTCACCGTGCTGCTCGGGACGCTGCTACTGCACGAACGGATCCGCCCGGTGCAGGTGGCGGGCATCGCCGTCGCGATGACGGGGATGGCGGTGATCGGCTGGGACCGGCTCGAGCACGCCACCCTGCTCCCGGTGCTGCTGACCCTGGCGGGCGGGCTCGGCTGGGCCTTCGGCAATATCGGCGCCCGAATGGCGGGCAGCGAGTCGCCCGGCTTCAACCCGCTACACCTCACACTGTGGATCGCGGTCGTCCCGCCGGTGCCGCTGTTCGCACTGTCGGCGCTCACCGAGGGAACCGCAGGCCCGCGCGATCTGGCGGACGCGTTCACCACCACCGGCTGGCCCGCGCTGGCGGCGCTCGCCTATATCGCGATCCTCGCCACCATCGTCGGCTCCGGGCTGTGGACCTACCTGATGGGCCGCTACCCCGCGGGCGTGGTGGCGCCGTTCTCGCTGCTGGTCCCGGTTGTCGGCATCGCCGCCGCCTGGGCATTCCTCGGCGAGACCCCGACTGTCACCTCGCTCGTCGGCGGCGCCGTCGTCATCGCGGGCGCCTTCGCCGCCACCGCGGCGAAGCGGCCCGCGCCGAGTCCGGTCGACGAGTCCGCGCGGGCGGCACGGCTGGTGGGGGTCCGATAGACCGAACCGGCCTCAGGTCACACCGTGAATCCGCGGCGAATCGGCATCCATGACGGTAATCTCGGGGCGCCTGTACTCGTGCGGCCGGTCGATGCTCGATGCCGACGGTGGTCCGCGGGCGGCGGCCGGGGTGGGTCGGAGAGCCCGGAGTTGTCACCTTAGAGTAGGTGCGGCGGTGAAGGTAGGGTCGGCGAAGGCTAGGCAGCAAAGAAGCGCATGGCAGAGAATCGATGGGCCGTCTCGCGAAGGTCGATGCTTCGCGGCACAGCGGCGATGGGGGTAGCGGCGGCCGGGGGACTATCGGCCGGTGCGCTCAGACCGGCGTCTGCCGCCGGAACTCCGGACGGCGGGCGGGTCGCGGTACTCGGTGGTGGCGTCGCGGGCCTGACCGCCGCCCATGAGCTGGCCGAACGAGGTTTCCAGGTCACGGTCTACGAGCGGCGCGCGCTCGGCGGCAAGGCCCGCAGCATCCCGGTGCCGGGCACCGGTTCCGGTGGACGGCCGGACCTACCCGGCGAACACGGGTTCCGCTTCTTCCCCGGCTTCTACCAGCATATTCCGGATACCATGCGGCGAATTCCGTTCGCGGGCAACGAGAACGGCGTCTGGAACAACCTGATCTCGGTACCGGAGGCCCGCTTCGCCCGGCGCGGCGGCGATGATTTCCGCCAGCTGCCGCTCGGCCCACGCGCCCGCCTCACCCCGTCACCGGAAGCGTTCCAGGAGACGGTCGGCGCGGCGATCTCCACCTCACTGAAACTGCCCGCGGCCGAAGGTCTCTATTTCGCCAATCGACTGCTGGTCTTCAACAGCAGCAGCGACGCCAGGCGGGTGGGCCAGTGGGAGCATATGTCGTGGCACAACTTCGTCGGCGGGCATCGGCGGTCCCATGAATTCCGCGCGCTCCTCTCCCGTGCCCTGACCAGCATCATGGTCGCGGCCAAGGAGGACATCGCCAGCGTCAAAACCATCGGCACCATGGGTGAGCAGTTCCTCGGCAACCCCTTCGAGGTCGGCAACGACGGTGCACTGGACCGGGTGCTGAACGGGCACACCAATGCCGCCTGGATCGACCCGTGGACCCAGCGCCTGCGCGAACTCGGGGTCGAATTCGCACTCGGCGCCGAGGTACGCGGGCTCGAGGTGCGGGACCGGCGGATCGCGGGGGCACGGATCGTCGACGCGGGCGGCGCCCGCACGGTGCGGGCCGATTACTTCGTGGTCGCGCTTCCTGCCGAGCAGGCGCGCACCCTGTGGTCGGCCGACGTGCTCGAGGTACAGCCCGAATTGGCCGCGATGGACCGGCTTTTCGTCGACTGGATGACCGGCATCCAGTTCTATCTGCGCAGACCCGCCGAAATCTCGCGCGGGCACACCGCCTATATCGACGCACCGTGGTCGCTCACCTCGATCAGCCAGAACCAGCTGTGGGCTCGCAAGCTCCCCGAATTCGGCGACGGCAGTGTGCAGGACTGTCTTTCGGTCGACATCTCCGACTGGAACACCCCGGGCGTGCTCTACGGCAAGCCGGCCAAGGAATGCACGCACGAGGAAATCGCACGGGAGGTGTGGGCGCAGATGCGCGAGCACCTCGACGACGCCGGTGAGGCCTTGCGCGACGCCGATCTGCACTCGTGGTTCCTGGATCCTGGCATCACCTGGCAGGCCGGGCAGGGCCGCAATGTCAATGCCGACCCGCTGCTGATCAATACCGCGGGTTCCTGGCAGTGCCGTCCCGAGGCCCACGGCGCGATCGAAAACCTTTTCCTCGCGGGCGATTACGTGCGCACCAATGTGGACCTGGCGACCATGGAGGGCGCCAACGAATCCGCCAGGGCCGCGGTGAACGCCCTGCTGGACGTGTCGGGATCGGATGCGCCACGCTGCCGGATGTACCGGATGTACCGTGCCGTGGAACTCGAGCCGCTGCGGCGCATCGACGCCGATCGGTACGCGGCGGGGCAACCCAACCTGTTCGACGTGCCGTTCTGAGCGATAGACTGGCCGGGGTATTACCCAAATACTCATTAGAACAACTGATTTCAGCAGTACATGGGTAACTCGTCGGGCACGCCCAAAAGTCTTTCGGCGCTTGCCGCCGGCCTGGCGCGAGACTGTCGAGGCACACACGCCCGGCAAAATACGCGGAGAGGCGGGCGAGCGAGATCACCGACACGAACGAGATCAGCGACCCCGCGGACCTACGCCGACTGCTCGGGGCCGCCATGCCCCGCGCGGTGGCCAAGGAGCGGGTAGCTCTGCACGCCAAGGATCGCGAGTGGATCGCTCGATCCCCGTTCGTCGTGATCGCCACCGCCGATGCCGACGGCAACTGCGACGCCTCCCCAAAGGGTGACCCGGCGGGCTTCGTCGAAGTGCTCGACGACACCACGCTGGCCATCCCGGAGCGACCGGGCAACCGCAGGGCCGACGGGTACTTCAATATCCTGTCCAACCCGCGGGTCGGGCTGATCTTCCTGATCCCCGGCCGCACCGAGACGCTGCGCGTCAACGGCCGTGCCCGCCTGGTGCGCGATGCCGACTACTTCGACAGGATGGTGGTGAAGGGCCACCGGCCGATCCTGGCCATGGAGGTCGATATCGAGCAGATCTTCTTCCACTGCGGCAAAGCATTCATGCGCAGCCACCTGTGGGAGCCGGAGAAGTGGCCCGCCGACACCCTGCCCAGCCATGCTCGCCTGGTCAAAGAGGTGCAGACCAACATCACGCAGTCGGTGGAGGAGTTGGAGGCGTACTACTCCACCGAGGTCTACAGCGCCAAGCTCTACGCGGACTGAACGATGTGGCAGCCGCCACAACGGTGGACCTCAGCGCGGTAACGCGCCTGGCAGGAGCCCTACGGAGTGAGTCCGATGAGCGACCGTTCGCGACCCGTCGCGGGGGCCGCGAACACGCGGCGGCGCAGACGCTGCAAAACTAACACCGTGGCAGACATATCGGTGCGTGGGCGGATTGCCCTGCGGGCCGCGGCGGCAGCGTCGTGGGCCTCGCAGAAGGCGGGCCGCGGCAAGGGGTCGATGATCGGCGGGCTGATCGCGCTGAAGATCGATCCGACCATCATGGATCAGCTCGGCCGTGGCCGGCGCACCGTGCTGGTCACCGGCACCAACGGTAAATCCACCACCACCAGGATGACCACGGCCGCGCTCGGCACGCTCGGCGCGGTCGCGACCCAGGCCGACGGCGCCAATATGGACGCGGGCATCGTCGCGGCGCTGAGTACGCACCAGGGGGTGCCGCTCGCCGCCATCGAGGTGGACGAACTGCATCTGCCGCATGTCACCGATTCGCTGAATCCGGCCGCGGTGGTGCTGTTGAACCTGAGCCGCGATCAGCTGGACCGGGTCGGCGAAATCAATATGATCGAGCGCAGGCTGCGGGCCGGGCTCGCCAAGCATCCGGACACCGTGGTGATCGCGAACTGCGACGACGTCCTGATCACCTCGATCGCCTACGACCACCCGAATGTGGTCTGGGTGGCCGCGGGCAGCGGCTGGGCGATGGATGCGACCAGCTGTCCGCGCAGCGGTGAGCCGATCGTCTGGGAGGGTGCGCACTGGCGCAGCACCGGCACGGATTTCGAACGCCCGGAACCGAATTGGTGGCTGGACGGCGAAGACCTCTGCGGGCCGGAGGGATTGCGGCTGCCGCTGGAACTGGCACTGCCCGGTCGGGCCAATCGGGGCAACGCCGCGCAGGCGGTGGCCGCCGCGGTCGCGCTCGGCGCACAACCCGCGCAGGCCGTCGCGGCCGCGGGCACCGTACGCGAGATCGCGGGCCGCTACCGCACCGTGCAGGTCGGCGCGCACGCCGCACGACTGCTGCTCGCGAAGAATCCGGCGGGCTGGCAGGAGGCGCTGTCCATGATCGAGCCCGCCTCGGCGGGGCTGGTGATCGCGGTGAACGGGCAGGTGCCCGATGGTGAAGACCTGTCCTGGCTGTGGGATGTGCGCTTCGAGCATTTCGAGGGCGTCCAGGTGGTGGCCGCGGGCGAGCGCGCCACCGATCTCGCGGTGCGCCTCACCTACGCGGGCGTGGAGCACACCACCGTGCCGGATCCCGTGCGCGCCATCGCATCCTGCCCCGCCGGACATGTCGAGGTGCTGGCCAACTACACCGCATTCCGCGATCTGAACCGCGATCTCGAGGCGCAGTCATGAGTGAATCGACCGTACGAATCGGACTGGTACTGCCCGATGTGATGGGCACCTACGGCGACGGCGGCAACGCGGTCGTGCTGCGGCAGCGACTGCGCATGCGCGGCTACGACGCCGAGATCGTCGAAATCACGCTGCCCGATCCGGTTCCCGAGTCGCTGGACATCTACACCCTCGGCGGCGCCGAGGATTCCGCGCAGCGGCTGGCCACCCGGCATCTACAGCGCTACCCCGGTCTACAGCAGGCGGCCGCGAAAGGCGCTCCGGTGCTTGCCATCTGCGCGGCGATCCAGGTGCTCGGTCACTGGTACGAAACCTCCACCGGCGAACGCGTCGACGGCGTCGGCCTGATCGACGTCACCACCTCTCCCCAGGCCAAACGCGCCATCGGCGAGGTCACCACCGCACCGATGCTGCCCGGTCTCACCGCGGCCCTGACCGGTTTCGAGAATCACCGCGGCGGAACCAAACTCGGCGGCGACGCGACCGGCCTTGCCCGCGTTACCCGCGGCGTCGGCAATGGTGTCGGCGACGGCCTGGAAGGCGTCGTCCAGGGCTCGGTCCTCGGCACCTACATGCACGGCCCCGCACTGGCCCGCAATCCCGAACTCGCCGACCTGCTCCTCATGCGCGCCCTCGGTGTCGACGCACTGGAACCCCTCGAACTTCCCGAGGTCGACCAGCTGCGCCGCGAACGCCTCCGCGCCTGAGGCGGCGACCGAGCGCCGCATCGACGGATCCGACACCACCGGACGCCGAGTTCGGCGGTCTCCGTGACGAGGGGGCCGGTCCGGCAGGCGATGATCGGGAGATGAGAATCGAGAACGAGGCGCCCGTCGACACCGCCCCCGTGATGCCGGTGTCGGTCGACGCAATGGCACCGGCCGAGATCGGACCCGGTGTGTGGGTGCGAGAGTTGCCCGGCACCGGAGCGATCCGGCCCTGGGTCGTCGACATCGCGCCCGGCGCCGAGTGGCCCGAACTCGACGTACACGCGGGGTACGGCGAGGCATATTTCGTGGTCGAGGGCGAGGTCATCGAGGGCGAGCGGCGATATGGGCCGGGTACCTACGTCTTCTTCGAGCCCGGCAGCAGTCACCGGCCGCGCAGCGAACGCGGAGCCCGGGTTTTCGGTTTCAACTTCGACGCACCCGAGACCGATGCCTAGCACCATGTGTGTGTCCAGCAGCAGGCTCACGGCATCGACTCGAAATCATCGGCGATCGCGGCATTGGTATCCGCGGAGTCCCAATCCGGCCCGAGCACGAGTCGACCACGCAGCGATCCGCGCCCGCGTCGTTCGGCCCGTCGAACCAACGGTACGACTTTGGCGACGGGATGACCGGCCCGACTGATGACGATCTCCTCCCCGCGCTCGACGCGTTCGATAATCCGCGAGAGATTGGTCTTGGCGTCGTGGATATTGAACTGTTCAGATGCGCTACCCAACATCTCACCTCCTTAGCTAAGGGGTTAGTCCAGCTGGGCGTCCGAAGATGGCACTGCCGTCGGGGAGGCGACCGTCGACGCGGAGCCGATCAGGCGACCGCGGCGGCGCAGAGTTCGTGCACCAACCGCATCTTCTCCAACACCGGATCGGGCAGTACGAACGGGTAGAGGTCGGGATGGCCCATGGAGCGGTTGACCATATTCAGCGCCCAGGCCAGTGGGAGCCACAGATCGATGATCTTGTCGAAACCCGCCCGGCCCACCTGCGGCCGATCCAATGTGGCGCCCGCCGGGGCGAAGCCGAAAGCGGCCGCGGTGTCCAGGGTGTCGCGGATGTGCAGGTAGTGGGCGAAGGTTTCGGCCCAGTCCTCGGCGGCGTGCATGCTCGCGTAGGAGGAGACGTAGTCGGCCTCCCAGCCGGGCGGCGCGCCCTGGGAGTAGTGCAGATCCAGCGCCGCCTGGTAGTCGGCGGACGGATCGCCGAACAACTCCCGGAAGCGTTGCCGCGCAGTGTCATCGGCGACCAGGACGGCGAAATAGTGGTGACCGATCTCGTGCCGGAAATGGCCGAGCAGGGTTCGATACGGTTCGTCCATCTCGATGCGCAGCTGCTCGCGGTGCGGATCGTGCGCCTCGGCCAGATCAAGGGTGATGACACCGTTCTGGTGGCCGGTCAGCACCTTGTCGGTGACGCTGGACAGTAGATCGAAGGCAAGTCCGTTCTGCGGGTCCTCGTCTCGGCCGACGATCGGCAGGCCGAGTTCGGCCAGCTCCACGATGAGGCGGCGCTTGGCGGCCTCCGCTTCGGCGAAGGCGTCGAGGCCCGCGGAGTCGAGGTCATTGGGGCGGGTACGGGTCAGCCGACAGGATTCGCACAGCGCCGGTCCACCGTTGCCGTGCGGGGCCTGGGCGAGGCCGGTCTCATCCGAAACCTGCACCAGCCAATTGCATTTCGCCATGTGCAAGTTGTCGCAGAGCCGGTAGCGGCGGCCGTCCACCACACCGCTGAGCTGACCGCCGGAACCGGTCGGGGCGAAATCGGCGATCACGACCAGGGTGCGCAGGGTGAGGCTGAATCCCAACGGGCTGGAACAGGACAGGCAAACCGAATTCTCGAAGGCAAGCTGCTGGCCGCAGTTGGGGCAAGCGAAATCGCGCACGCGGGTTCACACCTCCACCGGAGCCACATCGACCGACACGGTAATGATGCTCTCCTTGGCGTCGGTATAGATGATGCCACGCAGGGGCGGGACGTCCGCGTAGTCGCGACCCCAGGCCGCGGTGACGTAACGCTCGTCGGCGAATTGGTCATTGGTGGGGTCGAAGGCGATCCAGCGACCGGTGCGGCCCGCGGGCTCATCGCCGGGTACCCACACCGCGATCCAGGCATGCGTGGCGTCCGCGCCGATCATCCGCTCCTTGCCCGGTGGCGGATCGGTGGCCAGATAGCCGGAAATGTAGCGTGCGGCCAGCCCGTGCGAACGCAGGCAGGCCGCACCGATTCGGGCGAAGTCCTGGCAGACGCCCTCCCGGGCGGCGAAGATATCGGCCACCTTCGTCGAGACCGTGGTGGAGCCGGATCGGTAGGTGAAGTCGGTGTAGATGCGAGTGTTCAGTTCCGCCACCGCCTCCAGCAGCGGTCTGCCCGGCGTCAGCGATTGCGCCGCGTACGCGGTGACCTCGCGGGTGATCTCGGGCGGACGCAGATCGAGGGTGAACTCCACCGCGAGCGGGCCGGTGGCGGCGTCGGGGCGCGCCTGTTCCCATGGTCGCACGGCCGCGCCGACCGCCTCGAGCTCCGGCGGATCCACCTCGACCACCGAGCTTCCGGTGACCACCAGCTTGGTGTGTTCGGCGGTGACGTGGAAGTAGGAGGTGGTGTTGCCGTAGACATCGGTGCCGACCGAGCGATCCGAGGGCGTCGGATCGATGTGGATGTCGTGCGAAATCAGGCGCTGCCCGGGGAATTCGCGCGGTGTCAGATAGGTGCGGCCGTAGGAACTGTTGACCTCGGCGGAGTACGAATACGTGGTTCGGTGTTCCACCCGATACCGACGGGTGAATCCGTTCCGGCCGGTCATTCGACAACCCTCGTGCTGCCCCACAGCGGCTGTATACCCACCGGCAGCGAAAGCTTTGTGGTCTCGAACGATTCGGATACCTTGCGCAACCGCAAGTGCACACCGTCCAGTAGCTCGGCCAGTTCCGATCGCCTACCCGAGTCGTCGGTGACCTCCAGGTCGGCCGGATCCACCCGGCGCAGCATCCGCTGCGCGTCGGCCAGCAGTCGTTGCGCCCGAGACGATCCGGATGCCCCCGGCAGCGCCCGGAAGTCCGTGTCCAGCCGATCCAGCTGATAGGCCAGCGACCGTGGATTACCCGCGTCGAACAGCAGTAATCCGGCTACCGCCGAGATACGCACCGAATCCCGGTGGCGCCGACGGTAACTCACCAAGGACTCGGTCGCCCGCAGCACCGATTCGGTCACCACCCGCTGGGCCTCGCCGGTGTAGTCCTGGGTCAGTGCCGCGGCGAGCAGCGCGGTGAGCGACAGCCCGCGCTCGATGCGCTTACCGATATCCATGACGTACCAGCCGATATCGCGCACCAGCGATTCCGCCCCGATGCCCGACAGCGACAGCAGCGCCGCCAGGGTCAGCGAATGCACGGCCGACAGCGCCGCCTCCTGATCCTCCCCGCTGCCGCGATACTCGGCCAGCGCCCGATCCACCGCGCTCAGGATCATCCAGGTGTCCGACGACAGCTGATCACGCACCGCCCGCGCCGCGGAACCGTACCGATCGATGGCGAATGCCAACGAGCCCGGGTGATCCCGATCGATCGTCAACGAGACCAAATAGTTGTGCCCTTCGCGCGAAGCCCGCGGCGGCTCGGTTTCCGGCTCCTCCGGCCGTGCGGCACCGTTCGGGCCGAAGACGACAGCGGCCGGTGCATCGGTGCCGGTGGTGCGGGCCAGGGCGGACATCAGGACCGGGACCGCCTCCGCACCCTCCATCCAGGGGCGATAACGGTAGTCCTGATATTGGTCGTGAGTGGCGATGAGCAGACGGACGACCGCCTCGGCGCGTTCGCTGTAGCGGCCCATCCAGAACAGGTCGTTGAGGACGCGGGGTGAACTGACGGCCTCGACGACCGGGGTGGGGCGGAAGACGCGCTCCTCGGCCGGTTCCGCCGCGACCGCCGCGACGGGAGTGGGGGCGGCGCGTACCCAGACGTCCTTGGCGGCCACCTTGATGACCGTCCGGTCCGGCTCCACACGCTGACGCAGGTGCCCGAGTCCGCCCGCCATCGCCGTATATCCACCGCGTCGGGCCATCGAGAACAGGCGCATGCCGACGGGCGCCGAGGCAAGTCCGCCGAACCCACGCACCGCGGGCGCCACCGAGAACTGCGAGGGTTCCTGGCCGACCCACTGCCAGCCGTCCGCCTCGATGCGGGTCTTCAGTTCCTCCCGCTGCGCGCCGGACAGTTCCGGACCCGACAGTGTGGCGCAGTCGACCGCCGAGCGAATGATCAGCCGGTCCAGATTCGCCAGCAGGTGCGAGCGCTCGCGATCGTCACCACCCCAATACGATGGTGCGCTGTCCAGCAGCAACTCCTCACCGAGCAGGGCCTTCGAAATCCGAGGCAGGAACCCGGCCAGCGCCGGACTCTCCAACAGTCCGCTGCCCAGCGTGTTCACCACGGTCACCGCGCCCCGGCGCAGCACCTCGACAAGTCCCACGACCCCGAGCTGTGAATCGGGGCGCAGATCGAGCGGATCGGAGAACTCCGCGTCCAGGCGGCGCAGCACCACGTCGACGCGCTTCAATGTGCCGAGCGACCGCATCCACAGCGAACCGTCGCGCACGACCAGATCGGCGCTCTCCACCAGCGGAAAGCCAAGGATCGCGGCGAGATACGCCTGATCGAAGGCGGTTTCGGAGTGCACGCCCGGGCTGAGCACCACCACCATCGGCTCATCCGAGTCGGCGACCGGTGCGGCCTCGATCAGCAGCAACCGCATGGCCCGCGCGAACGGGGTGAGTGGGCGCGGATTGGAATGTTCGAACGCCTCGGGGATCGCGGTGGACACCACCCGGCGGTCGGCCAGCGCGTACCCCGCGCCCGAGGGCGCCTGCGCCCAGTCGGCGATCGCCCGGAACTCACCGTCGCCCCACCGGCTGATCTCGCAGGCGTGCAGGAACAACTGGTGACGACCGGGAATGGTGATGCCGTGCGCGGCCCGCACATACCCGTGGCTGCCGAACACCACCTCGGGCGGCAGCAGCCCGGAGGTGATGGTGCGCCGCGAGCCGTAGACGTCGGTGAGTACCTCGTCCAGCACCCGCGAGCGCTGGACCAGCCCAGCCTCCAGCCGGGTCCAGTCATCCGCGGAAACCAGCAACGGAATCGGATCCAGTTGCCACGGCACCGGCATCGTGGGCTCGCCCGAACCGCTCACCGCGGTATAGGTGATGCCGTCGTCCTCGATCAGCCTGCGCACTCGGGTGTCGAGGCGGCCGAGGCCGGTGGTGCCGAGTTCGACGAAGTCCGACGACAATTCCGACCACATCGGCCGCACCGTGCCGTTCGCATCGACCAGTTCGTCGTAGTAGCCCCTGGTCGGCCTGCCGCATTCATCGTAGGCCGCGCCCGCACCGCCCTCGGCCCGGTAGCGCGCGAACTGCTCGGCGATCTGCTCGCGCACCTCGCGCCGCTGCGCCTCGCGGGCGTCCCACAGCATGCCCTGCGCATCCCGCGCGGCGTCGTCCTCGTGGTCGCGGCGCAGATCGGGGTCGAGCATGTCCGGATCCACCGCATCGGCCACCATGCCGACCTCACTTCCACTGCCAGACGTGCCTACCGGTCGCTGACCAGTCCCCATACGGTGCGAGCCCGGCGTAGGTCCAGGATGCCCGGCGCGCCGACATCGGTCGACTGTGCAGCCATCTTCGCACGTAGCTCCGCCGGATCGACCCGGGTCGTGGTGTGCCCGGCCGCCTCGAAGCGTCGATTGCGGCGCGATTGCGCTACCACCGCATTCACCGGCGGCTCCTCCCAGTACTGTCCGCCGGGGTGCGCGACGTGGTAGGTGCAGCCGCCGCGGGAGAGCCCGGTCTCGGCGTCGAGCAGGTCGAAGACCAGCGGCGCGTCGACCGTGATCGACGGGTGCAGTGAGTTGGGCGGCTGCCAGGCGCGGTACCGGATGCCCGCGACCTGTACATCGGCCTTACCGGTGGCCAACAACGGAACCGGCATGCCATTGCAGGTCACCACGTAGCGACCGCGGTCGGCGCCGACCACCCGGATCTGGATCCGCTCCACCGAGGAATCGACGTAGCGGGCGGTGCCCTGGGCAATCGTCTGCTCGCCCAGGGTGTTCCACGGTTCGATGGCGCCGCGCAGTTCGATCTCGATATCGCCGAGTACCACGGTGCCGATGCGCGGGAACCGGAATTCGGCGAACGGGTCCAGCCAGCTGGTATCGAAATCGATGCCGTGCGCGCGCAGGTCGGCGGCTACCTCGGCGATATCGGTCATCAGAAAATGCGGCAGCAGATAGCGGCCGTGCAGGTTGGCGCCGTGCCGGATCAGTCCGGCGCGCAACGGCTCCGCCCAGAAGCGCGCGACCAGGCCGCGCACCAGCAATGACTGCACCATCGCCATCTGGAAGTGCGGCGGCATTTCGAAGCCGCGCAATTCCACCAATCCCAATCTGCCCCTGGCCGATTCGGGACTGTAGAGCTTGTCGATGCAGAATTCGGCGCGATGGGTATTGCCGGTGAGATCGGTGAGCAAGTGGCGCAGGGCGCGGTCGATATGCCAAGGAGCGGAACCCGATTCGGCGATTTCACCGAGATCCGCGGGGCACCCGGTCCTATCCCGCCTGGATTTCCCGGTCAGCCGGTCGATTTCGGCGAAGGCGATCTCCAGCTCGTAGAGCGCGTCCTCGCGTCCCTCATCCGCCCTCGGCGCCTGCGAGGTCGGGCCGACGAAACGACCGGAGAACAGATACGACAGCGCCGGATGCCGCTGCCAGTAGGTGAGCATCGAGACCAGCAGATCCGGCCTGCGCAGCAGCGGCGAACGCGCGGGCGTGACCCCGCCGAGAGTGATGTGGTTACCGCCGCCGGTACCGCCGTGGGTGCCGTCGACATCGAAGGATTCGGTGCTCAGCCGGGCCAGGCGAGCCTGTTCGTAGAGCGTGGAAAGCAGTGCGGACTGTTCGGCGAAGGAGGCGGTGGGTTGCACATTCACCTCGATGACACCGGGATCCGGGGTCACCGAGAGAGTACGCAGGCGCGCGTCGACCGGCGGCGCGTAGCCCTCCAGCACCACCGGATGTCCGCCGGGCAGTCCGCGATCGGGCACCGCGGGCGCGCCGAGCGATGCCGCCGCCGTTTCGATCCGTCGCACCAGGTCGAGGAAATCGTCGAACTCCTCGAGCGGCGGCAGGAAGACATGGAGCCTGCCATTGCGCACCTCGCCGACCAGCGCGGTCGTCGGCTCCCAGTCGGCGGGCTCCACCAGCGCCGGTGGCTCCCGCCGGGGATGGTGCCGCGGCGGGCCCATGAACAGCGGATCGCTGTCCGGCCGTGGCCGCGGCGGACGCCAGGAGATGGAATCGAGCGGCAACCGCAGACCGGCCGGAGAATCCCCCTCGGCCAAGACGATTCGCCCGGCGGGCCGATCGTCGGACCGACCGCGCCGCAACCGCCAGTCGGCGCTGGCCCACCCGCTGCCATCCGCCCTGCGGTGCAGCGGCAGCACATAGGCGGCGGGCTCGGTCACCGAATCGTCGAGCCGCCGCAGCAATTCGACCCGCGCCCGCGTCGAATCACCTTCGGGCTCGAGATCGTCCATCGCGGGATCCCCCGCCGGTGCGCGCACCTTTCCGGCCAGCCGGGCCAGCGGATCCTCGTAGGCGGGGCGCACCTGCGAGTCCGGCAGTCCGAGGCCCGCCGCGATATTCGCGATCAGGTCGCGGGCCATACCGGTGTCGGCAGCGGGAATCGACCGGGTCCGCGTGCGGGTTCCCACGCCGCCCGCGTCGGCGAATCCCTCCAGCCGCACCGAACGGATCCCGGCCGAGTCATCGTCGCCCCTGGTCATCGACCCGGCCGCGGTATGGTCACTTGCGGCCGATCCGGCCGCGCCAACGGAACTACTCGCCGAATCATTGTTCGGCGCAGCGCTATTCGACTGCGCTGCGGCGGCATATCGCACACCGTCCCCACTCGACGGCGCAATGCCGACGGCGGGCTGGGGATCACTGGTTCCCGCGGCCGGCGATCCCTCGCCGGAATCCACCCGCACGGAGACCGAAGCGGGTCCGGCATCCATCACGTGGCCGCGGGAATCGACGAGCTCGGCAACCTCGCCCTGCCCGGTCCTACCCGTGGCCGGATGACTCGCAGGCGCCTTGGCGAGCGGGGTCCACGGGTCGGTGAGCAGGTCGGGACGGGTCCACAGGGGTTCGCCGTCGGCGCGCCAGGCGATGGCGATCTCCCAGCGCGGCAGTGGTTCTCCGGGATACCACTTGCCCTGGCGGTACTGGACGAGCCCGGTGGGTGCGTAGATGCGGCGGAGCCGGTCGGATAGATCGACCGCGCGTTCACGTTTGCGCGGGCCATCGGCCTCGGTGGTCCATTCCGGGCCGGTCTGGTCGTCGATCGACACGAAGGTGGGCTCGCCGCCGACGGTGAGACCGACCCCATCGGCGGCCATCCGGGCGTCCACCGCCGCACCCGCGGCGGTAATGCGCCCCCACTGGGAGTCGGTATAGGGCAGCGTGACCCGCGGATCCTCGTGAATGCGCCGGACGGTGTTGGCGAAGTCCAGGGTGGATTCGGCCGGTCCGGTCGCGCCGGTGATCGCGGCCGACGAGGTCGGGTGCGGGGTGGCGGCGAGCGGAATATGACCCTCGCCCGCGAAGAGTCCGGAGGTCGGGTCCATCCCGATCCAGCCCGCGCCGGGCACATAGACCTCGGTCCAGGCGTGCAGATCGGTGAAATCGGCGGACGGACCGGAAGGACCGTCC
This sequence comes from Nocardia sp. NPDC050710, assembly GCF_040654375.1. Lineage (NCBI taxonomy): Bacteria > Bacillati > Actinomycetota > Actinomycetes > Mycobacteriales > Nocardiaceae > Nocardia > Nocardia sp. NPDC050710. The sequence goes on from NZ_JBFAHV010000033.1 coordinate 22,320, forward strand.
AGCGAGGGGACGTCCTGGGACAGCTGCACCAGATAGCCCGAGACGAAGCGGGCGGCCAGGCCGAATTCCCGCAGGATGGAGACGAGCAACCAGGCCGAATCGCGGCACGAACCGATTGCGCTGCGCAGTGTGTGGTCCGGTGTCTGAACGCCCGGCTCCATCCGGATCGTGTACCCGACATCCTCGCGCAGCACCCGATTCACCTCGACCAGGAAGTCGATGGTGCGCGGCGCACCGTCGGGCCGGTGTGCGCGCACCCACTCCCGCACCAGTTCCCCGGGCCCCGCACCCGCGGCCGACTCGTCCACCGGCCGCAGGTACGGCTCCAGATCCGCCGACAGTTCCGCGCCGTAGGTGAACGGGAAGTGTTCGGCGTAGTCCTCGATGAAGAAGTCGAAGGGATTGATCACCTCGAGGTCCGCGATCAGCCCGACGGTGATCGACAACTCCCGCGCCGGTTTCGGAAAGACGAGCCGCGCAAGGAAATTCCCGAAAGCATCCTGTTGCCAATTCACCCAGTGCTCGGCCGGTGTCACGCGCATCGAGTACGCCTCGATGCGGGTCCTCGAATGTGGCGCCGGACGCAGCCGCACCACATGCGGATACACCTCCACCAGCCGGTCGAAGGAGTAGGTGGTCCGGTGCTCGAGTGACACCTTGATGCCCATACAGCAAGTTCATCACACGGGCGGGGCGCGCGAAGGGGCATGGAACCGGCGTTTCACGACGGCAACATGAGACATCCCACCGACACGCGCCCGGCCTCCCACCACCTGTCCACATCGGGTGCTATGACCGAATTACCCACCGATCCGGTCAGGAGGTCACATGCGAAAACCGAGTTGCCTATCCTGCGAATCCGTCATCGACCACTGCCACGGCACCCTCATCATCCATCCGGCCCGCATCGCCGAATGCACCGATCTCGACTGCCTCGACCTCACCCACGCGCGCCACGCCTTCGTCATCGACTGCGCGGACATAGCGGGCGGCTGCCCCTGCACCGCACAGACTCCAACCCGCGTCACCGGCTGACACCGGACTCAGTCGATCCCGTCATCCAGTTCCTGCCACGTGGCACGCACACCGAAGGGAACCAGACTATCGAGAGCAGCGGCCGAACCGTCACCGCGGCTTCGGTAGCCCGATGATGCGTACTCCCCCGCCGAGTTGAGCGTCAACATCTCGATCGAAACCGCCGGACCGTCCTCATTGGCCATCCGAACAATCCAGTAGTGCTGGATGCCGAATCGGGCATATTCGGCACGTTTGTCGACCAGGTCGGCGGTGATCGTGGTCGGGGAGACGACCTCGACCACCAGTACCGTATCGGCGGCAGTCGGCTCCATTTTCCACTTCGGCCGGGGCCCATCGATGCAGCGGTAGACGATGACATCAGGGCGCTTGTAATGGAAGGGAACTTCCGATACCAGCATGTCCACGTCACGGTTGACGCGCAGGCACGGTTCCGCCGATCCCCGCTTCGCATATCCGTCCAGCAGAGCCCGCTCGACATTCCGGGAAATCGCGTTGTGATTCGGCGACGGCGACTCGCAATGAACGATCATCCCGTCTTTGACCTCGATGTTCCGTGACACATCAGAGGGCATCGACAGATAGTCGTCGATGTCGACAGGAAAGATGTAGGTCTTCGGCGAAGACCAGTCGAACGCTTCGGACACGGTGACCATCCTTCGGCTGGTAGTCGCAGTAATCGTAGGTCAGCCGGGAGCGCCTGCGCCGCGGCCCGGAATTCCTGGCCCGTACGCTGGCCGGGTGAACTACGACCACGTGCTGTTGCCGTCCGGGGTTGCGTCGACGCCCGGTGAGGTGGACGACTATTTGGCCGGGCAACAGGGGGTTGCCGAGGCGGGGGTGGTCGCGGAGCTGGCGGCGGAGCTGAACAAGCGCAACGGTGAGCTGCCGGAGGAGGACAGTTTCCTCGGGACGGAGTCGGTGGGTGGGGCGGCGACGGGGACGGCGCTCCAGGTGTCGTGTCCCTACGACGCGATCGGGTTCGTGCGGAAACTACTGTTCGATATTGCTACGCCGCGCGGATACGCCGTGTACGACCCGCAGCTGGCCTGGCTGATCGATCCGGCGGACCGGGTGGCCGTCACCGTGACCCACGGCGGGGCCGGGGAGTTCCCCTATCTGACGAAAGCGCTGGTGGAGCAGTGGGTTCCCGAGTTGGCGGAACCGAATCCGTATCTGATCGTGGAACGCGGGCCCCAGGTGTACATCCAGACGTACCGGGATCCCTCCGGCGTCTACACCGTCGAGCATCGGGACGGCGCGCCCGATAAGCATTTCGGGACCACCATCGAGGACCCCGCCGAGGTCGCGGCGCTGATCTGGGCGTGGGCCGCCGGCGACCAGCTCCCGGATATCGCGTGGAGCCGGGTCGAGTTCTGACCGGAATGCGGTCGCCTACTGGTTCTGCACCGCCAGCCGCCCCGCGAGCGCTACGAAGGACGCGCCGAAGACCCGCCGCATCCACGTCACGACCGCGGGCCGCGAGATGACCTGGTTGCGTACGGCCGCCGCGCAGGCGCCATACGCCGCGAACACCACGAAGGTCGCGAGCATGAAGATCCCGCTCAATTCCATCATGCGAGCCAGCGCGTTCGGCGCACCGGTCGGCACGAACTGCGGCAGGAACGCGAAGAAGAAGATGGTCAGCTTCGGGTTGAGGATATTGAGCAGCACCGCGGAGACGATCACCTTGCGCGCCGACGGAGCCGGACCGGCCGTCGCCTCGGGCATCGCCAGCGCGCCCTTGTCCCGGAACGTGTTCCACGCCATGTACAGCAGATAGGCGACGCCGAGATACTTCAAGGTCTGGAATGCGACCGCGCTGGCATTGAGCAGCGCCGCCAGGCCGGTGATCGCCGCGATCATATGCGGAACGATGCCGAGTGTGCAGCCGAAGGCCGCGATCACACTGGCCCGCGTCCCACGCGACAGCCCCGCCGCCAAGGTGAAAAGAACCCCGGTTCCCGGGGTAGCGACGATGACCAGCGTTGTCAGCAGGAACTCGATGCTCATCCCCCGCACAGTAACCCGCTGCGGCCGGATCGCAACCCCCATTCCCGGATCCGGCGGGGGCGAATTACAGTGCGCGACGGCCGGATAGGGCGCGGCCGAGGGTGAGCTCGTCGGCGAATTCCAGATCGCCGCCCATGGGGAGACCGGAGGCCAGCCGGGTGACGGCGAGGCCTGGGAAATCGCGGAGCATGCGCACCAGGTAGGTGGCGGTGGCCTCGCCTTCGGTATTCGGGTCGGTCGCGATGATCACCTCGCTGACATCGACGCCGTCCTCCTGATTCCCGATGCGCGCCAGCAGTTCCCGAATGCGCAACTGGTCCGGCCCGATGCCGCTGAGCGGATCCAGCGCGCCGCCGAGTACGTGGTAGCGGCCACGGAATTCGCGGGTGCGCTCGATCGCCTGCACATCCTTGGGCTCCTCGACCACGCAGATCATGGTGCGGTCGCGGCGCGGATCGGCGCAGATGCGGCACTTCTCGTTATCGGAGACGGTGCCGCACACCACGCAGAACTGCACGCCGTCGCGCACCTTCTGCAGCGCGGCCTGGAGCCGGTCGATTTCGGGCGGTTCCACCTGCAACAGGTGGAAGGCGATGCGCTGGGCGCTCTTCGGACCGACGCCGGGCAGTTTGCCGAGTTCGTCGATCAGATCCTGGACCGGACCCTCGTACAACGGTGTGTCCCTTTAGAAGTCCGGCAGACCGGGCAGCGAGCCACCGCCGAGCCCGCCGGAGAGCGGACCCAGCCGCTCGGCCGCCAACCGCTGGGCATTGGCCATCGCGTCGTTGACCGCGCCGATCACCAGATCCTGGAGGCCCTCGACGTCCTCGGGATCGACCACCTTGGGGTCGATGGTCAGCGCGACCACCTCGCCGGTCGCCTTGATGGTGACGTTGACCAGACCGCCACCGGCCTGGCCCTCGACCTCGGAGGCCGCGATCTCGGCCTGCGCTTCCATCACCGCCTGCTGCATCTGGTGCGCCTGGGCGAGTAACTGCTGCATATCGAACTGACCACCGGGCTGCACGGCATGTCCTCTCTGCGGAAAGTGTCGCCGTCCAGCCTAATCGACGCCGCGGGTCACACTCCGACCGCGGGCGCGCCTGCCATACGTCCACCGCCCGAATGGGCCGAGAGCACCGATCCCACAGATAACGGATTCATCGCTACTCGACGGCGGAGGTTCTCGCGAGCCTACGATCGACGCGGATCGGAGATCGGTGCGGCGAGTCTGGAGACGGCATGGTCACAAACCGAGCGAACTTCCTGACGACCCTGGTGTTTTCCCTGGGTATGACCGGTGTATTCGGTATCCCGGCGGCGACGGCGGACGATCACGCGGCGGCCTCCGATTACGGCGGCGGCTGCGTCGTCGATCCCGGCGATCGCGCCGCGACGATTGATGCGCTGCGATTTCGCTGTTCCCTGGAGCAACAGGTCGCGATCTTCCACGCAGCCCCTCGCGGCGAGGTCCCGATGGGCACGAAGAACGGCTGGGTGATCAGCCCGGGCTACCTGCAATCCTCGGCCCCGGCCATCTGGATCGGCAAGACCTTCTACACCGGCCCGGACGGCGGCTACGTAATGAACCGCATCACCGGCGCGGGCATCGAGGGCTGGCAGGCCGACGTCTCCGCCGGGCCCGCCATCATGGACGGCGCGCCGGCCTGGGTGCTGAACTACGCCCCGTCCCCGACTCCGCAGATCCACGACGAAATCCGGGAGATCACCCCCGGCGTGTGGTTCGGCTTCTCCTGGCGACGCGACACCGCCCCGCCGACGCTGCTGCTGAGCTTCGCCCTCGCCTGAGGCGCGACCGGCGGTCATTCGACGCGGCCGCTTGACTCTCCTCCCACTGGAGGGTGTTCGCTGACAGGTATGACAGCGACCGTCTCCATCGGGGAGTTCGCCCGGCTGACGTACCTGACCGTGAAGACGCTGCGGTACTACCACGACATCGAGCTGCTCGAACCCGCGGCGGTGGACCCCGGCTCGGGCTACCGCCGCTATTCGACCGATCAGGTGGAACAGGCCCATCTGATCCGTCGCCTACGGCTACTCGATATGCCGCTCGACGAGATCAAAGCGGTGCTGGCGGCGCCGGACGACAACGCGCGCAACGACGCGCTGCGCGCCCACCTGACGCGGATGGAGGCGGAGTTGATCCGCACCAGGGATGTGGTGGCATCACTGCGTTCGCTGCTCACCTCGGCGGCACCGATCGCGGTCGAATACCGTTCGGTGCCCGCATTCGCGGCGCTGGCCATCGGCGCGACCATCACCAGATCGGAGACCGGCGCCTTCTGCGAATCGTCGTACGCACTGCTGTACGAGACGCTGGCCGCGGCCGGAATCGACCCCGCGGGGCCGGGCGGGGCCACCTATTCGATGGCCTTCTTCGAGAACGACGAAGGTGAAGTCGTCGCTTATGTGCCGATCCCCTCCGATGCCCGGCTCACACCACCGGAGGGCACTCGGATCATCGAGTTGCCCGCCCGCCGGTTCGCGATCACCGTGCACGACGGCGCCTTCGAGGATTTCGACCGCACCTACGGCGCACTCGGCAGCCATGTCGCCGAGCACGACACCGCACTGCCCGAGCCCGTCCGCGAGGTCTACCTGGTCAGCCCGCAGGACACCGCCGACCCGAGCGGCTATATCACCGAAATCTGCTGGCCCATCGGCCGGCCGGAGAAATAAGGAGGACGTCATGACCCTGTCCCTCGGACACATCACCTTCGACTGCGCCGACGCGGCCGCACTGGCCGGGTTCTGGGCGAAGCTGATCGGACAACCGGTCGATCCGGAGGCGAGCACGGAGTTCGCCACCGTCGGCAAGGGCCCGGGGCTGGCCCCGGCATTGATGTTCATCCGGGTGCCGGATAAGAATCCGGGCAAGAACGTGGTGCACCTCGATCTGCTCACCGACGATCTGCCCGAACAGATCCAGCGCGCGATCGACCTGGGTGCCGTGCGTATCGGTGATTTCGACGAGTACGGCGCGAAGTGGACCACCCTGGCCGACCCCGAAGGCAACCTCTTCGATATCGGCGCCGCATAGGGCAGGCGAGAAATATGGCGGCCCGGCACGCATTACCGTGCCGGGCCGCCGTGTCATGCGATGCCGTTGCCGCCTATTCGAGCTCGCGCTTCAGATTGCCCAGCACCTCGGCTTGGATTTTCTTCAGACCGAGCGGGGCGAAGATCCCTTCGAAGATGCCCGAGATACCGCCCGCGCCCTGCCACGAGGTGCGCAGTGTGACCTGCGAACCCTTGCCCTCCGGCGTGACCGTCCAGGTGTTCACCATGGTGGAGTTCGAATCCCGTTCGGTCACCATGGAATCCGATACCGAGACGACCGCGTGCACATTGCGCTGTCGCTTCTCGGTGGCCTGCAGGGTCCATTCGGCGATGGTGCCCGCGCCCTTGCCGCCCTCGACCACCTTGTAATCGCGGTAGTGCGGCGAGAGGATGCGCGGACGCACTGTCACGTAGTCCGCGATGGCCTCGAGGGCGCGCTGCGGATCCGCCGCCACAGCGATCGAACTGCTGGCGCTGACCTGTCCCACGATGAACTCCTTGTCCGGGTACGTTGCTCGGGCTCTTGGGTCCAACCCTATGCGCTGCCGATCGGAATGGCGTCGGCGCCGTGCCACCCGCGGCATGGGCGGCGTATGCGGGATGCGATCCCAATCGCATAACGGAGTCTGCGTTACCGTCATCCACGGTCGATATTCCCGTTGCAACATATGCGTGACATTTCTCCTCCGACGGTGGCCTCGCGGTGGCTGTCGGCCATGGTGCGTACTAGCGTCGAGGAGTGGCAGTGAGTCTGTTGGGGAAGGCCGGTCACACTCCGGCCGCACACGAATCAGGGTTTGCCGCGCATCGAGCGGGTGTGGATCGCCTCTTGGCGAGTTATCGGGCCATACCCGCCAACGCCGATGTCCGATTGGCCAAAAAGACCTCGAACCTGTTTCGGGCCAGGGCCAAGAACACCGCCCCCGGTTTGGACGTCTCCGGGCTGACCAAGGTCATCCAGGTGGATCCGGTGGCCAAAACCGCCGACGTCGCGGGGATGACCACCTACGAGGAACTGGTGGCGGCCACCCTGCCGTATGGGCTGGCGCCGCTGGTGGTTCCGCAACTCAAGACCATCACCCTCGGCGGCGCGGTGACCGGCCTCGGCATCGAGTCCACGTCGTTCCGCAACGGCCTGCCGCACGAATCGGTGCTGGAGATGGACGTACTGACCGGTGCGGGCGAGATCATCACCGCGACCCCGGACGGTGAGTACTCGGATCTGTTCCGCGGGTTCCCGAACTCCTATGGCACGCTCGGCTACACGGTCCGGCTGAAGATCGAACTGGAAGCCGTGCAGCCCTATGTCGCGTTGCGCCATGTGCGCTGCCACGACCTGCGCGAACTGGAGACCACGCTCGCGCGCATCGTCACCGAGAAGACCTATGACGGCGAGCGGGTCGACTACCTCGACGGCGTCGTATTCACCGCCGGGGAAAGCTATCTCACCCTCGGCAGGCAGACCGACGAGCCCGGCCCGGTCAGCGATTACACCGGGATGGATATCTACTACCGCTCCATCCAGCACGACAGCACGCGACCGAAGCGGGACCGGCTGACCATCCACGATTATCTGTGGCGCTGGGATACCGACTGGTTCTGGTGCTCACGGGCCTTCGGCACCCAGAACCCGAAGATCCGCCGGTTCTGGCCGAAGCGCTACCGGCGCAGCAGCTTCTACTGGAAGCTGATCGCCCTCGACCACAAGTACCACATCGGCGACAAGCTGGAGGCCCGCCAGGGCAACCCGCCACGCGAGCGGGTCGTGCAGGACATCGAGGTGCCGGTGGAACGCACCGCCGACTTCGTCGAGTGGTTCCTGCGTGAGATCCCGATCGAACCGATCTGGCTGTGCCCGTTGCGGTTGCGCGATACCGGCCAGGCAGCGAGCGGCAGCGAGCGGACGTGGCCGCTCTACCCCTTGGAGCCGCACCGGACCTACGTGAACGTGGGCTTCTGGTCGGCCGTCCCCACTGTTCCCGGACAGCAGGAAGGCGCGGCGAATCGAGCGATCGAGCAGACCGTGACCGACTTCGACGGGCATAAGTCGCTGTACTCGGATGCCTACTACGACAAGGATGAATTCTCGGCCCTGTACGGCGGCAGTACGTACACGGAACTGAAGAAACGCTACGACCCAGACCAGCGCTTGCTGGATTTGTATTCGAAGGCGGTGCAACGCAAATGACGACATTCAAGGACCGTTCCGATGTCTTCGCGGATCTCGGAACCAAGCTCAGCATTGCCGAAATCTTCGAGACGCTGATCGACGGCGAGATGCCGATCCGGTTCACCGCCTACGACGGCAGTGCCACCGGGCCGGAGGATTCGGAATTCGCGCTGGACGTCACGACGCCGCGCGGCATCAATTACCTGGCCACGGCGCCCGGCGACCTGGGCATGGCCCGAGCCTACATCTCCGGTGATATGACGGCTTCCGGCGTACACCCCGGCGACCCGTACGAAATCCTGAAGGCGATGGACAGCTTGAAGTTCCGTCGCCCCTCGGCGCTGGCGCTGGTGACCATCGCTCGCTCGCTCGGCTGGGAACGGCTGCGGCCGGTCTCCCCGCCGCCGCAGGAGACGCTGCCGCGGTGGCGGCGCATCGCGCTGGAAGGTCTGCGGCATTCCAAGACCCGCGATGCCGAGGCCATCCACCACCACTACGACGTCTCGAACACCTTCTACGAGTACGTCCTCGGTCCCTCCATGACCTACACCTGCGCGGTCTACGAGGACGAGAAGTGGACGCTGGAGCAGGCGCAGGAGAACAAGTATCGCCTCGTCTTCGACAAGCTCCGGCTGAAGGAAGGCGACCGGCTGCTCGACATCGGCTGCGGCTGGGGCGGCATGGTCCGCTACGCCGCCAAGCGCGGCGTCAAGGTCATCGGCGCGACGCTGTCGGCGGAGCAGGCGGAGTGGGCGCAGCAGCGGATCGCCGAAGAAGGTCTGTCCGAGTTGGCCGAGGTGCGGCATTCCGATTACCGCGATATCGCGGAGAGCGGATTCGACGCTGTCTCCTCGATCGGGTTGACCGAACACATCGGCGTGCACAACTACCCGTTCTACTTCGGCTACATCAAGAGCAAGCTGCGCGACGGCGGACTGTTCCTGAACCACTGCATCACCCGCCCGGACAACCTGCGCAGCACCAAAGCCGGTGACTTCATCGACCGCTACGTATTCCCGGACGGCGAGCTGATCGGTTCCGGGCGCATCATCAGCGAGATCCAGAACATCGGGCTCGAGGTGGTGCACGAGGAGAATCTGCGCGAGCACTACGCGCTCACCCTGCACGAGTGGGGCAAGAACCTGGTCGCCAACTGGGACGCCTGCGTCGAGGAGGTCGGCGAGGGCACCGCGAAGGTGTGGGGCCTATATATGGCCGGATGCCGGCTCGGCTTCCAGCGCAATGTCGTTCAGCTGCACCAGGTGCTCGGCGTCAAGCTCGGCCCGAACGGCGAGTCGGGGCTGCCGCTGCGCCCCTGGTGGCAGGTGTAGCGCAGGACAGACCCGCGGCCCCGTCGCTCCGGCTTCGCGCCGGGTGGCGGGGCCGTATCAATCCAGCAGTTCCTCCAGGAAGAGGGCCGGTAACGTCACCTCTTCCGCACCCTCCGGCGGCGTGTGCATCTCGGTGCGCAACACCCGCAGGATGGCGACCACGCCGGGCCCGGCGTCGAGTAGCGGCCTGGTCCACCCGAGCTCCGCGCAGGTGGCCGCGGCCGGTAGCAGCAGTCCGGTGGCCTCGCCCACCCAGCCGGAGGCGGCCAGGCTTTCGGCGAGCAGTAGTGCGGAATCCAATTCCGCGCGGGGCCGGTTCTGTTCGAGCATCCGGACATGCAGCGCGCGGGCCCGGCGCACGGCGCGGTCATCGGCGCGCAGCTGACCTTCGGCGAGTAATGCCCTGATACCCGCGATCTCCTCCGCCTCCGCGGTCAGCGCGGCCGCGCCCGCCTTCCGATGGGTCTGCTGGACGGCGCCCGGCTCCGCGGCCGCCGCGTCACTCACGGGCAGTCCGAGCCGCAGCCGTTCCGCGCGAATATGCGCGGCCAGTCGAGACAGCTTGTTGTCGGCGGCGATCCGAGCGCCCTCGTCCAGCCGGACGGCGGCGGTATGCAGATCACCGCGCACCGCCTTGACCCGCGCGCCGACCACGAAGGTGGAGACCAGGAAGTCGACCGGCCCGACCCGGGTCACCAGCTGGTGGCTCTCGTCGAGCAGCAGATCGGCGGCGTCGAGATCGCCTCGCCGGTAGCTCAATTCGCCGAGCAGTGCCGCGGCCACCCGCACCGGGTGCGAACGTGGACCGGACCGGGTGTGCGCGGTCTCCCATGCCAGCTGGAAACACTGGTACGCGGTAGCGATATCGAGCTGTTCGTAGGCGGCGGCGCCCTGCCCGCACAGTCCGAAGACCGCGCCGAGCGGATCCTTCGAGCGCGCGTGATACTCCGCCGCCCACTCCTGGATCTCACGTGCACCGTCGAAATCGAATTCGCACAGCCGCACGAACGAGGTCAGATTCGCCGCCGTGGACACCGTCCAGGCGGGTAGTTCCTCGGCCCGTTCCAGACAATCCGCGACGCGGTCCAGCACACCCTCGGTCTGATCGCGGGCGACCTGATCCGAGGCGGCGAGTACGGCCGCCTCGCAGCGCTGCCGGATGACGTCGGCGTCGGTGGAGGACCCACGCGCAAGAATATTCGACAGCCGTCCCAGCGCCGTCCGAGCCGCGCTGGATTGCTGTAGGTTCACATTCGCCCTGGCCACCGCCATCAACAGCTTGGAGCGCGACGCCACCTGCTGCACCGGCAGTTTCGAGACCGTGCCGAGTAGCGTCGCCAGGCGCGAGCCGTCGATGAGGTCCATGCCGCCGCCCTCGATCAGATCCAGCGCCAGCTTGAGATCCGTCGCCGCCAACGCGTGATCGACCGATTTGCGCAGCAGTTGATGTTCGGCGTACCAGCGGGATGCCTTGCGGTGCAGTACCTTCAGCTGACCGGGTTGGGTGCGTTCCAACCTGGCCCGCAGATGTTCGGCGAACAGCGGCTGCATCCGGAACCATTCGGGATCGTGCTCGATGCGCTGGAGGAACAGTTCTCGCTGCTCGGCCTGGGCGAGCAGCAGTTCGCCCTCGCTATCGCCGGACAGCGCCGAGGCCAGCGAACCGCAGACGCGCTCGGTCACCGAGATCGCGGTCAGGAAGTCGAGCATTCGGGGTTCCAGGGTGTCGAGCACGTTCTCCGCCAGATATTCCCGGATGCCGTGACTGCCCTCGGACAGATTCTCGATCAACTGGGCCGGATCCGCGTTGCCGCGCAGTGACAGACTGACCAGCTGGATGGCGGCGGGCCAGCCGTCGGTGACCGCGTGGATCTGCTGCACCTGGGCCTCGGTGAGCGCGAACCCGTTGCGCTCCACCAGAATCTGTTCCGTCTCCGCGACGGTCAACCGCAGCGCCGCCGAACCGATCTCGACCAGTTCGTCGTGCACCCGCAGCCTGCTGGTCGGCAGTCCGTACTGCTCCCGGCTGGTCACCACGAATCGCAGATGGTGACAACCGTTGTCCAGCAGGGACTCCATCGCCCGGTGCGCACCCAGATCGGTGACCCGATGCCAGTCGTCGACGATCACCACGACGGTCTCCCCGCTTGCGTGGATCTCGTCGATCAGCGTCGAGATGACATAGGCGACGGCGTCCTCGGGCCGCTCCTCCAACACCTGGCCCAGCCCGGTGCCGACATCGGGGCGGACCCGGCGGATCGCCTCGATCAGGTGGGCCAGGAACCAGATCTCGTTATCGTCGTCGTGATCCACCCCGATCCAGGCGACCGGGACATCGCCCGCGGCGAGCTCGGCCCGCCACTGCGCGGCCACCGTGCTCTTGCCGAAGCCGGCCGGGGCGTGGATCACCGCCAGCCTGCGACGACCGCCCGCACGCAGGGTGTCCAGCAGCCGGGGGCGCGGCACCGGTTCCCGGGTGGGGGTCGGCGGACGGAATTTCGTCGCCGCGGTGGGCGGCAGGGTCGTCGACCCCGAAGCCGTCCCGGTCGGATGCTGCGAGACCGCGGGACGCAATGTCAGCGGCCAGCTGCGGCGTGCGGTCACCGCGGGCCGAGATCGGGTGGACAGCTGTGACAATTCCCCGTCGCCGCGCGACCCGTCGACCTGCTCCGCCACGATCGTGGTATCCAGCAGCGCCATCTCATCGGGCACCTGCTTGTGCTCCAACTGCACCGCACGCAGCATTTCACCGAATTCGAACGCCGTTTCCGGGCGCTCGCGCGGGTCGGGCGACATGGCCTGTTCGATCGCCGCGGCGACATCGGCCGGGATGTCCTGCTCGCGCAGGTCCGGCAGCGGCTGGGTGGTGATCCGCAGGAACTGCGCGACCACCTTCTCCCCCGCCTGCCTCTCATAGGCGGCGTGGCCGGTGAGCAGGGCGAAGAGGGTGGCGCCGAGCCCGTAGATATCGGAGCGGACGGTCGGCTCGTCACCCTTGAGCACCTCGGGCGCGGTGAACGCGGGCGAGCCGGTGATCAGGCTGCTGGAGGTCTGGAAACCACCGGGAATCCGGGCGATCCCGAAATCGGTGAGCTGCGGTTCGCCGTAGCCACTGAGCAGGACGTTCGCCGGCTTCACATCGCGGTGCAGAATCCGGGCGCGGTGCGCGCTTTCGATCGCCCCGGCCAGCTTCACCCCGGCCCGCAGCGAATCCGTCCAGGTGAGCGGACCCTGCTCGCGGACCAGCCGCTCGAGCGAACCGCGGGTGCAATACGGCATCACGATGAACGGCAACCCGGTGGCCGTGACATCGACCTGGAGGATGTCGACGATGTTCGGATGGCCGGAGAGCCTGCCCATCGCCTGCTCCTCGCGTAGGAACCGCTCGCGGCTTTCGCTGTCGATCTCCGAGGAGAGCACCTTCACCGCGACCACGCGTTCCAGGGCCGATTGCAGACAGCGGTAGACGACCCCGAATCCGCCCCTGCCGATCTCCACCGCCCCGGCGAGCCCCATCGCCTCGAGCTCGTCGGCGATCGCGATGGGCTCGCTGCGCTGGGTATTCGCTTCGTACTCCGGGTCCTCGCCGCGCTGGGTATTCGATTCGGCCGGGGTTTTCCCGGGACTCGTTCGGCCCGAAGGCATCTGTGGATTCATGTGACCACCTCGAACTCACATCGAATCGGCGTCACCGGCGATCGTGAAAACGCCGACGACGGACACCCCGCGGTAACCCCGGGGTGTCCGATATGTCTGCGCATACTCCAACGTAGCGCGGTGCGGTGTCGGTTGGGTGGAGATTGATGTCGGCGTCGTTTCCGCCCGGTCACACCGGTCTCGCCAGATGTCTCAGCGCTCGGCGGACGGCTTGGAATCGGGCGAGAACAGGAAGGAGAAGCGCTCCATGACATTGCTGCGCTTGGTGTTCTGGAAGGCGGCGATCAGCCAGCGACCGTCCTGCCTGACCACGGTGTAGGTCTGGGTCTTGGACAGATCCCGCGCCTGCTCGCGCTCACCCTTGTAGGTGTCGCCGCGGCTGGTGACCACCGCGGTGTCGGGGCCGTAGAAGCGGATATCCAGGAAGGAGTCGGCCAGCCGGGTGTCCTTCAGGAAGCTGTCGAAAAGTGCGCGGTGTCCCTCGACGATATCGGTGCGGCCGCGGTAGTAGGTGCCGAGGTAGCTGGTGTAGGTGGCGTCCTCGGTGAAGACCGCGCCGTAGGCGTCGGCCACGCGATGCGGTGGTGTCGGTGCTGCTCAGGATGCCCTTCGTGGTAGATTCCCTTCTTAGAAGATCTTTCTTCTTCCAAGAAATCTCTTCGTTTAAGAAGAGATTATGAGCCGGAGGTATCCCGTGTCAACACCCATGCGTGCCGATGCGAGCGAGATCTATCGCCGCTACTTGAGCGCGGTTCTGATGCACGGCCAGGCGGGCGCGCGCGCGGTGGATCTGGGCGCCACCGACCTCTACGCGCTGAACATCCTGGAACTGAGCGGCCCGATGACCCCGGGCGAACTCGGTGCGCGCAGCGGCCTGACCACCGGCCCGACCACGCGACTGATCGACCGCCTGGAGGAGGCGGGATATGTACGGCGCGTACCGGTCCCGGGCGACCGTCGCAAGGTCACCGTCGAATTGGTCGGCAAACCAGCGGAATTGGATCGGGTACTGGCCCCGGCTCGCCGCCGCGTCGGCGAGATCGTGGCGGGCTACTCACCCGAACAACGCGAGGTGCTGTTCGACTACTTCACCCGCGCCGCGGACGCCTTCTACCAGGCCGCCGAGGATCTGCGTCCGAGTTGAGAACTACACCCCGGACGGAACGGGTTCCGCGATCGGTTCGGCGATCGGTTCCGCGGCAGGCCGAGGCACGTCCTTATCCTTCAGCACTTCGATCCCGAGCTCCGCGCGAGTGGCATAGATGACCGACGTCTCCTGCTCGACCGTCTTGGCCATGGCCTTATGCCACAACGTCAGGACGTCGAGGACTTCCTTGCTGCTCGGATCGTCATCCAGTTCGGTCTTCAGCCGCTGCAAGGTGATGTTCTGAGCGGCGGTCAACGTGCGCAACAGATCTTCACACCGATTGGGGATCTTCTTGTTCGACAGCACCCGCAACCTGCTGACGGTTACGCCACACCCCTCGATGATCCGCTCGACCGCTTCGCCGACAGCGTCGATTTCCTCGGCGTCCTCGGCGTTCCAATGGGCGCACGACCCCAGCTGTTCGCGCACCTCCTCGGAGACCGCAAGCACCGAGGAGACGGCGGCCAGAATCGAATCGCGTCGCCACTGATCGCGTTCGCGACGCTCGGCGGCCGCATTCGTGAGCTCGGTGCTGCGCTGCGCGTTCTCGAGGGTGATCCGGTTCCGCTCGTCGGCCGCGGTGATCGCGTCACGATTCGTGCGGTTGTTGACGAGGACGCCCACGAGCGCGACGCCGGCAACAATGAGCGAGCTGAGGAGCGGAAGCCACTGAGTCACCAGGGAATCATCGCATCGCGCCACCCTCCCGCGTCTCGCAACCGACCCGACACCCGGCCGAGTCGGGTGTGTCGGCCGCGCGAACGCGCGCGCGGCGCAGGTCGGCGCGGTTCGGTCAGCGGACGGCGAGCGCGATGATCTGCGTTATCTGCTTCTCGCTGAAGTTGTTGTCGCTCACCAGAATCAGCGTGCGCTCGCCCGACGCCAGGCGCGGACCCCAGGTCATACCCTCGACATTGTCGATGGCGCCCAGACCGATATCCGCGAGATCGACCAGCAGGCGCTTGGTGACCGGACGGGCGGCGGCGAGCGGGGCGTCCAGCACATCGGTGGCACCGGCGAGGTCGGCCTCGTAGATCCTGATCTTGTTGCCGACGCCGTCCACGAAGGCGCGTTCCAGCACAAGAAGTTTCGTCGGATCGAGCGGGTCGGCCGCGAGGATCGAGGCGATACCGTTGCCGCCCCGGCCGGGCTCGGGCCGGGATTCGGCGAAGACCGGATCCATCGGATACGCGTACTGGGCCAGCAACGGACCGGAACGGGCCTGCACCGTGATCCGGGACAGCGCGCCCGAGGTCGTGGTCGCCTCCGGTCCGTCCTGCGACAACGGGCTCTCGACCGAGGTCACGAATAATGTGCCGCCCGCCACGAAGGTGGCGCCCTCCAGGACGCCGTTGCATCGGGGGCCCGAATTCGGCCGCATCCGTTCGTTCTCCGGGATCGGCAGCTCACCGGCGAAAGCGCCGTCGGGCCGGGCGATCCGGACCGAGGGGTCGATCAGCACCGCCTCGTCGCGCTCGCCCTCCTGCGTCCAGTAGTAGTCCCCGGTCCACGGATCGACCCGAATCTCCTCGGGATCCACCGATTTCGCCGGGTAAGTGCGGCCCGCCGAGGTCAGCAGCGGCCGGGTTCCGGTGAATTCGACCTGGCCGAGACCGGTACCGTCCACCCCGATCCGGGCGGTGTAGATCCGGACCGGATTCCGCTCCGATCGGTCGTCGCTGATCAGGATGTACTCGCCGGTGCGCGCCGAATAGTCGATGCCGGAAAGGCCGCCGACCGTGGTGCCACGGAAGTCCAGGTGGTAGGGCAACACCCGCTCGCCGAGCAACCGGATCGGCGCATCCTCGGGTGCGGCGGTCGCGGCGGGCGCAGACCCGAGCGCGACCGCGCATATCGCTACCGTCAACGCCCGTCTCGCCTGTCCACGCCGTGCCACGGTTGATCACCGTAGCCAAGTCCGCGGGCCGGGAAATGAACGGCGCCGGAACTCTGTACCGGACCCGAAAACGGCGAAAGCCCGCCGCCGCGCCGGGATTTCTCCGCGGAACGCGACAGCGGGCTCTGCCGTTGCTGCTACCTGCCTACTTGCGCAGCGAGGCCGGAACCTCGAAACGCTCGCCGTAGGTCGCGGCGAGGTAGTCGGCGCGGGCCACGAAGGCCTCCTGGCCGCCCGGGTAACCGACGATGAACTGGTGCACACCACCGGTCCAGGCCGGGTAGCCGATGCCGAAGATCGAGCCGATGTTGGCGTCGGCGGTGGTCGTCAGCACGCCCTCGTCGAAGCACTTCTGGGTCTCGATCGCCTCGATGAAGAGCATGCGGTCGATCAGATCCTGCAGCGGGACGGTGAAGTCCGCCGTGGTCTTGAAGTGCTCACGCAGGCCCGGCCACAGACCGGTGCGCTTGCCGTTCTCGTCGTACTCGTAGAAGCCGGCCTTCTCGAGACGGCCCGGACGACCCTCGCCGACCAGGTACTCGATGACGTCGATCGCCGGGTGCCGCTTGCGGCCCATGGTCGCGTCGCCCGCGGCGATCGCTTCCTCGGTCTCCTTGGCGATCTTCAGCATGAGCTTCATGTTCAGCTCGTCCGACAGCTGCAGCGGCGCGGCCGGGTAGCCCGCCTGCTGACCGGCCTGCTCGATGGTGGCGGGCTCGATGCCCTCACCCAGCATGGCGATCGCCTCGTTGACGAAGGTGCCGATCACGCGCGAGGTGAAGAAGCCACGGCTGTCGTTGACGACGATCGGGGTCTTCTTGATGGCGAGGGTGTAGTCGAACACCCGGGCCAGCGCCTCGTCGGAGGTCTTGTCACCCTTGATGATCTCCACCAGCGGCATCTTGTCGACCGGCGAGAAGAAGTGGATGCCGATGAAGTCCTCTTCGCGCTTCACGCCGGTCGCCAGACCGGTGATCGGCAGGGTCGAGGTGTTCGAGCCCAGCAGCGCGTCGGGATCGACGATGTCCTCGATCTCCTGGAACACCTTGTGCTTGAGCTCGGTGTTCTCGAAGACGGCCTCGATGACGAAGTCGACGCCCTTGAAGTCGGCCGCGTCGGCGGACGGGGTGATCCGATCCAGCAGCGCCTTGGACTTCTCCTCGGTGGTCTTGCCACGCGAGAGGGCCTTGGCCTCGATCTTCTCGGAGTAGTTCTTGCCGCGCTCGGCCGCCTCGATGGTGACGTCCTTCAGCACGACCTCGTAGCCGGCCTTGGCGGAGACGTACGCGATGCCCGCGCCCATCATGCCCGCGCCGAGCACGCCGATCTTCTTGATCTCACGCTTGGCCACGTCCTTCGGACGCGAACCACCGTTGTTGATCGACTGCAGGTCGAAGAAGAACGCCTGGATCATGTTCTTCGCGACCGGGCCGGTCAGCAGGCCGACGAAGTAGCGCGACTCGATCAGCGACGCGTTGTCGATGTCGACCTGCGCGCCCTCGACCGCCGCGGCCATGATGGCACGCGGAGCCGGCATGTTGGTGCCCTTGAGCTGCTTACGCAGGTTGGCCGGGAAGGCGGGCAGGTTCGCCGCGAAGGCCGGGGTGGACGGGGTGCCACCGGGGATCTTGTAGCCCTTCTTGTCCCAGGGCTGCACGCCACCCTCGGGGTTGGCCTTGATCCACGCCTTGGCGGCCGGGACCAGCTCCTCGATCGAGCCGACGACCTCGTTGATCAGGCCGATTTCCTTGGCCTTGCCCGGGCGGTACTTCTGGCCCTGCAGCAGCACCTGCATGAGCGCGCCCTGGAGGCCGAGCATGCGCACGGTGCGGGTGACACCGCCACCGGCGGGCAGCAGGCCCAGGCTGACCTCGGGCAGACCCAGCTGCACACCCGGCACGTCGGCCGCGATGCGGTAGTGGGTCGCGAGGGTGATCTCCAGGCCGCCGCCGAGCGCGGCGCCGTTGATCGCGGAAACGACCGGCTTGCCGAGCTGCTCGAGGCGACGCAGCGCACCCTTGATGGCGCCGAGCTCGTCCATCAGGCCCTGGCCGTCTTCCGGGCCGACCTTCATCATGTTCTTCAGGTCGCCGCCCGCGAAGAAGGTCTTCTTCGCCGAGGTCAGCACCACGCCCGTGATGTTGTCCTTCTCGGCCTCGAGCCGCTCGACGGTCGCGGTCATCGACGTCTTGTACAGCTCGTTCATCGTGTTGGCGCCCTGGTTCGGGTCGTCCATCGTCAAAACGACGATGCCGTCCGAATCCTGCTCCCAACCGATCATGTTGGTTTCGCTCACAGCTCTGTGTCTCCTTGAATTCTGTGCTGTCGGTTGGGGTTAGACGCGCTCGATGATCGTCGCGACGCCCATGCCGCCACCGATGCACAGCGTGATCAGCGCGTAGCGGCCGTTGCGGCGCTCCAGCTCGTCGACCATGGTGCCGGTGATCATCGCGCCGGTGGCACCCAGCGGGTGGCCCATGGCGATCGCGCCACCGTTGACGTTCAGCTTCTCGTCCGGGATGTTCAGGTCCTTCTGGAACTTCAGCACCACGGAGGCGAAGGCCTCGTTGATCTCGACCAGGTCCATGTCGTCGACGGTCAGGCCCGCCTTGGCCAGCGCCTTCTTGGCGGCCGGGGTCGGACCGGTCAGCATGATGGTGGAGTCGGCGCCGCTGGTGGCGGTCGCGACGACGCGCGCACGCGGGGTCAGGCCGGAGGCCTTGCCCGCCTCTTCCGTACCGACCAGCACCAGCGCGGCACCGTCGACGATGCCCGAGCTGTTGCCGCCGTGGTGCACGTGGTTGATCTTCTCCACGAAGTGGAACTTCTGCAGCGCCACGGCGTCGAAGCCACCCATTTCACCGATCACGGCGAAGGACGGGTTCAGCTTGGCGAGGTCCTCGGCGGTGGTGCCGGGACGCATGTGCTCGTCATTGTCGAGGACGACGAGGCCGTTCTGGTCCTTGACCGGAACGATCGACTTGGCGAAGTAGCCGCCGGTGGTGGCCTTGGCGGCGAGCTCCTGCGAGCGAACGGCGTAGGCGTCCACGTCATCGCGGGAGAAGCCCTCGATGGTGGCGATCAGGTCGGCGGAAACACCCTGCGGCACGAAGTAGGTGTCGTAGTTGGTGGTCGGGTCCATCGCCCAGGCGCCGCCGTCGGAGCCCATCGGAACGCGGGACATGGACTCGACGCCACCGGCGATCACCAGGTCGTCGAAGCCCGAGCGCACCTTCTGCGCGGCCAGGTTGACGGCCTCGAGGCCGGAGGCGCAGAAGCGGTTGAGCTGGAAGCCGCCGACGGTGTCGGGCAGACCGGCCACGGTCACGGCGGTGCGGGCGATATCGGCACCCTGGTCACCCACCGGTGCGACGACACCGAGAATCAGGTCGGAGATCCGGTCCTCGTCGAGGTTCGGGAAACGGCCGCGCAGCTCCTGGATCAGACCTACAGTCAGGTCGATCGGCTTGACCGAGTGCAGCGAACCGTTCTTCTTGCCGCGTCCGCGCGGGGTGCGGATGGCCTCGTAAATGTAGGCCTCTGTGGTCATGTGGAGTGTTTCCTTCCTTAGGGTGCGGCGGCCGGACTTTCGCCCGCCCGAGCGCTCTTTGCACCGCGAACCGCCTATGCGGAGCGGCCGCGGTTAACCTCGCCGACCGGCCCTAAGACCGACCGTTTCTAACGCTGTACAAAACTCGGCACGCAGCAGCTGACGTGCGTTCCGGGCGCCCGTACGCATGGGCATACCATAGAACCTCGTCGAACCGGAGCTGGCGCCCACCCGCTCATACTACCGTGGTGTGCGAACTCCGGTTAACTTAACGTCCTCGAGGCGGTGGTTGTCAACCATCCAGCCGTGTGGCACCGAGCTCACTGCGCAGCAATTCCAGGGCGACCTCATCGGGGTCGCGCCGGTCCTCCGGAGCCACCGGCCGGGCGGCCTCGGCGAGCATCTCCTGCTCCTCCTCCGGTGTCGGCGCCTGCGGCACCCCACCTCGGAGTCCGTCGTAGCCCGAGCCCGGATCCGGGGGCATGAAGTCGGCCGGACCGGGGTCATCCGGTAGATCGGGGAAATCGGGCGGCGGAATATCGTCGTCGCCCCCGAAGGATCGGGCGCCGGAACCCGGCCGCTGGCCACCGCCCGGCGCATTCCCGGCCGTCTTATTGGCCTGACTCGGCCGCGAGAACCGCGGCGGCGCGGACGCATCCGAACCCCGTCCGCCCGCCGCCCCCGATCCGCGCCCGGCCGCCGCACTCGGCTGCGTCGCAGCTCCACGGGACCGGCCCGCGGCCTGCGCCGCCGCCGAGGGCCGCGTCGCCGCACCACCCGCTTCCCACCGCACCTCGTGGTCGCGGCCGAGCACCGCCCGTACCGCGGACCGCACCGCCTCCAGATTCCGCGGATCCGACAGCCGTTTCGCCAACGGCGCGTGCTGATGTGCGAAGACGATGACGTCACCGTCGATCCGGGACACCGAGGCGCCGGACAGCAGTGCCTGCACCGTCGGCCCGAACTCCCGCACCTTCGCGCGGATATCCGCCCACGCCCCCTCGACGGCCCGCAACAGCTCCGCATCGGATCCGGCCCCCGGCAACCCCGAGGCCATCGATTCGTCGGCGGGCGCCACGGCGGCGGCGGCACCGGCCGGACCGTCCTGGCTCGCACCGGACTGCGCGCTCACTTGTGCCCGTTCCCACGGCGCATTGGAAACCGATTGCGGCGCTGCGGATTCCGCGGTGAACGCACTCCGCGCAACCGCGGATTCGGTACCGGACCGCCCAGCGACCGGCACATCGGATTCGGTGCGACCGCCGCCCGAAGTCGTACCCGCGGGCGATCCATCCGCATTGCCCTGCTCCGGCCCCCCGACCTGCGACGCCGCAATGTCATGGCGACCCGCGACAGCCGCGGGTCCACCGACGGCGGTAGACCGATCCACGCCGGATCCGGCCGAACTACCGCCTACCGCATCGGCAGCGGCGGCAGGACCGGGCTCGATCGCGTCGGTTCCCGAAGGTCGTCCCACATCCACCGACTCAGCACCACGACCGGCCGCTTGCGCAGTCGCGGAACTGGTGTGCGCCGTATCGGAAGCGCCGGGGTTGTCGATGAACTGCCTCGTCGACGTCACGTTCTCACTCGAATGGTCGACGTCGCCGCTTTCCCGCGGCGCCACGTCGTCCGCCCCCCGTGCAACAGGGTCGGCGGCAGGACCCGGCCCAACCGCGCCGGTTCCCGAGGGTCGTCCCGCATCCACCGACTCAACGCCGCGACCGGCCGCAGACGCGGAGCCGGTGTGCGCCTCATCGGAAGCGCCAGAGCCGGAGGGATCGCCCGATTCGCGGTATTCGGCGCCCGCGCTCCCGGTTTCCCCGGATGTCCGGTCGCCGGGTGCCACGCCGGAAGCGGCAGCCCCTGGCCCACCGTCAGCACCGAGCGCGGCAGGCTGCGGCGCGCCCCGGTCGCCGGATGTCACGCCGAAGACGTCAGCACCGAGCGCGGCGGCCCGCGATACACCCCGGTCGCCGGTTCGATCCTCCGCACCACCGCTCGCGGACGCACCGGGAGCGTCGGGTCCGGGCCGCGGGCTCGGCTGCGCGGATGTCCGCTGATCGACGGACGGTTCGCGTTGAGCGGCAGCGGTCGGCGGGGTGACCTGCGCTCCCCCGGCCGGTGCGGCGGCGGAGCCCTCCCGCGCGCGACTTTCCCGCAGGGCGGCAAGCGCTTCCGCGCCGCGCCTGCGACCGGGCTCGGCGGGGGCGGGACGAGATGGTGCGTCGGCGGGCGCGTCCGTGGCCGGGTTCGCGGCGGCCGGGTTCGCGTGGGTCTGCGATACGGGGGCCGCGGCGGGGGCGATGGCGCCGGTAGCAATGCCGCGTTCGAGGCGTTCCAGGCGCTGCAAGGTCGCGGATTCGGCGTCGGAGACCGAGGGCAGCAGCATGCGGGCGCAGACGACCTCGAGCAGCAGGCGGGGAGCGGTGGCGCCGCGCATTTCGCCGAGACCCTCGTGCAGCAGTTCGGCGTAGCGGGCCAGGGTGGCCGGACCGATGCGCTGGGCCTGGTCGCGCATGCGGTCGAGCATGTCACCGGGCCCGGAGACCAGGCCGCGATCGGCGGCATCGGGTACGGCGCGCATCAGGATCAGATCGCGGAAGCGTTCCAGCAGGTCGACGGCGAAACGGCGCGGATCGTGTCCGGCCTCCATCACCCGGTCGACGGTGCCGAACAGGGCGGCGCCGTCGTCGGTGGCCAGCGCCTCGACCGCGTCATCGATGAGGGCGACGTCGGTGACGCCGAGCAGCGAAACCGCGCGCGGGTAGGTGACACCCTCGGGTCCGGCGCCGGCCAGCAGCTGGTCGAGCACGCTCAGACTGTCACGTGGGGAGCCGCCGCCCGCGCGAATCACCAACGGGTACACCGCTTCTTCGACGGGAACACTTTCCTGCTCGCAGATCCGGCCGAGCAGCCCGCGCATGGTCGCGGGCGGCAGCAACCGGAACGGGTAGTGGTGGGTGCGCGAGCGAATAGTGGGCAGCACCTTGTCCGGCTCGGTGGTGGCGAAGATGAAGATCAGGTGCGCCGGCGGTTCCTCGACGATCTTCAGCAGCGCGTTGAAGCCCGCGGTGGTGACCATATGCGCCTCGTCGACGATGAAGACGCGGTACCGGGATTCGGCGGGTGCGTAGAAGGCGCGATCGCGCAGCTCACGGGTGTCGTCGACACCGCCGTGGCTGGCGGCGTCGAGCTCGATCACGTCGAGGTTGCCGGGACCGCCGGGACCGAGCGCAACGCAGGAGGGGCAGATACCGCATGGTGTCGAGGTGGGGCCCTGCACGCAGTTCAGCGACCGCGCCAGGATGCGCGCCGAGGAGGTCTTGCCGCAGCCACGTGGACCGGAGAATAGATAGGCATGACTGATCCGCCCGGTGTCGAGCGCGGTACTCAGCGGGTCGGTGACGTGCTCCTGACCCACCACCTCAGCGAACGTTGCCGGTCGGTATTTCCGGTACAGAGCCACGGCCAGAGGTTACCGGCGAGCACCGACAAAGAACATTCCCGCCGATCGGACCGCCGCGCGCCGCTCGATTCGGGCGCGGCGTGGCAACAAACTGTGATCTATATCACATAGCTGCGCGGCGACTTCTTCTACCGGACCGACCGGTCACCGAGATAGCAACGCGGGAGCAATCACGGAATGCGTTGCAATGCAAGGCGTGGATTTACCGCCCACCAGTACCTTTTACCTGCATCAATACAGACTCGCACCCCGATAACGACCTCCATTCCGGATGTAACGAATCCATGAACAGCAGTGACAGCCATGCAATCGGCTGGCTACCGTGGCTATTGGCAACTTCGGTAGCCAAACCTTCATCAGGTTGGTCGCCCCGGCCGGTCCCTCATCCCGACCGGGGCACAACCTGGCTCTTGCGAAGACATACATACCTCGGGCGATATCCGCCGAAATCCACCGCCTTCACCCGGAGGAATGTTCCACCGTGCCGTCTTGTGACGACATCGCCGCAGCCTGGCTCTCCAGCACCGACTTCGCGGGCGACCCGACCGCGGTCGACCTGCTCAGTCGTGCGATCAGCCCACAGGACTTCGCACTCAAACGCGACTCACTACCGGTGGCCGCGGCGGCCGATCCCGCCACCGCGACGGCCATCCTGGAGCTGCTGGAACGCGGCCAGGTGCCGACCATGGCCGCCATCCGGACCCTCACCGCGCAGAACGAAATGCGACGCGAGGCCGAGCGCATCGAACGCCTCGGACGGCGAGCTCAGCGCAGCATCGACGATTTCGGCCGCGTGCTCGCCCGCCTCGCGCATGAGCACTGGGTCGAGCACGGCACCGGCCCGATCCGGCGGGACGTGCTGAGTTCCGAGCCGGTCATGGCGCTGGTCAGGGACCGTATCGGCGATATCGCGCCCACCGCGGTGAAACATCTCTGGTTGATCGAGCGTGCCCAGCGGGCGGGTTGGATCGCCTCCAATGCGAATCCGCAATCCCTGTGCGCCGCACGGCGATTCCACGCCGCGAAGTACGGCAACCGGGTATCGCTGCGTCCGGTGAACACCATCGGCACGCTGGTCGCGGGCTTCCTCGCGGAATATCTGAGCAAGCACGGCCGCCCGCCGCGCTGGTCCGTCGTCGTGCACGAGCTGCGCGACGATCGTGGTCGCCGCGTGTTCCACGACACCGCCGATGCCCAGGCCCAGCAACTCTGGCTCAGCACCGCCGAATGGATCGCCATCGAAGACGGTCTCCCGGTCCCCGGCCGCCGCGGCCTGCGCGCATTGGCGAAGAAATCCCGGCGGTGACGATGCCGAATCGGGCAACTCGCAGCATCGCTCGACTTCATAGGTTAACAGCGTTACTCTAACGCCGTTAACCTAGCGGAGGGGACCATGCTCACCAGGATTGCCCAACTCGCCACCGGCAGGCCGCGTACCGTCCTCGCGGCCGCATTCCTCCTGCTGCTGCTCTGCGGAATCTTCGGCGCCACCGCGGCCGGCCACCTGAAGTCGGGCGGGTTCACCTCCGACGATGCCGAGTCATCCCGGGTCAACCAGCTGATCGCCGACAACTTCGACGGCGCCGCCCCGAACTTCGTGCTGCTGGTCGAGTCCGGCGCGGGCGCCGACAGTGCGGCCAGCCGCGCGGCGGGAAGCGCGCTCGTCGACACCCTTCGGGCACGCCCGGACGTTCGGGGAGTCCAGTCGTATTGGACCGCACCCCCCACCCTCGCCCCGGCGCTGCGCGGCACCGACGGCAAGAGCGCGCTGATCCTCGCCTACCTCACCGGCGACGAGACCGATATCCAGGAGACGGCGGGCGAACTCGCCGATCAGCTGACCGGAACCACCGACGGCGTCACCGTCCGCCAGGGCGGTATCGCCGCGATCTACCACGACGTCAACGCCCAGACCACCCGCGATCTCGCGGTCGCCGAGTCGGTCGCGATCCCGCTGTCGATGATTGTGCTGGTCCTGGTCTTCGGCAGCGTGGTGGCCGCCGTGCTGCCGCTCGCGATCGGGTTGTTCGCCATCGCCGTCACGCTGGCCATCCTGCGGTTGTTCACACTCTTCACCGACGTCTCGATCTACGCCCTCAACCTCACCACCGCCATGGGCCTGGCCCTGGCCATCGACTACGCCCTCTTCATCGTCAGCCGCTACCGCGAGGAACTCGGCAACGGCCTCGACCCGGTCGCGGCCGCCATTCGCGCGGTGCAGACCGCCGGTCGCACCGTGCTGTTCTCCGCGCTGACCGTCGCGCTGTCGATGGCGGTGCTGAGCGTTTTCAATCTGTACTTCCTGAAATCCTTCGCCTACACCGGCGTCGCCGTGGTCGCGGCCGCCGCGGCCGCGGCGATCATCATCCTGCCCGCCGCACTGGTATTGCTCGGACACCGGGTGAATTCGGCCGACCTGCGAGTTCCATTGCGGCGCTTGTTCGGTCGGCCCGCCCCGACCGGCCCGGTGCCGCCGGAACAGAGCGGCTGGCACCGCCTGGTGCTGGTGGTGATGCGGCATGCCGCGCCGGTCGCGGTGGTGATCATCGCCGTGCTGCTCGCCCTCGGCGCGCCATTCCTCTCGGTGAAGTTCGGTTACCCGGACGATCGGGTGCTGCCCACCAGCGCACCCGCCCACCAGGTCGGCGATACATTGCGCGCGGAATTCCCGCAGGCCGATCCCGCCTCTGTCACCACCGTCGTCCTCGACGGCTACCGGGGCGACACCGCGACGCTCGGCGCGTACGCGTCCCGGTTGTCCGGCATCGACGGGGTGCCCGGGGTGCTGTCGGCCGCCGGAATCTATGTCGACGGACAGCGCGTCGCGCCTGCCCCACCCGGGATGTCGAACAGCACCGGCACCTACATCCGCGTCGCCACTCGATTCGATCCCTACTCCTCGGCCGGGCAGGACCAGTTGCGCGAAATCCGCGATGTGCCCGCACCCGCGCCCGCGCTGTACGGCGGTGCGGCCGCGGTCAACGCGGATTCGCTCGGTGCGCTCGGTGCCCGGCTCCCGCTGGCCCTCGCGTTGATCGCGCTCACCACCTTCGTGGTGCTGTTCCTGTTCACCGGCAGTGTGGTGTTGCCGATCAAAGCGCTACTGCTCAATACCCTTTCGCTCGCCGCCGCCTTCGGCGCGATGGTGTGGATCTTCCAGGACGGACATCTGTCGGGGCTGCTCGGCTTCACCGCGGTCGGACATTTGGTGCCCACCATGCCGATCCTGATGTTCTGTCTGGCCTTCGGCCTATCGATGGATTACGAGGTATTCCTGCTTTCACGCATTCGCGAGGAATGGCTGGCCACCCACGACAACACACGCGCGGTCGCCATCGGTGTGGCCAGGACCGGGCGCATTTTCACCGCCGCCGCGCTGCTGATGGCTATCGTGATGGGCGCGATGATTACCTCGAAAGTGTCGTTCATGCAGATGATGGGTCTCGGGCTGACCCTGACCGTGCTCGCCGACGCGACCATCATCCGCGGCCTGCTCGCCCCCGCGCTGATGCGGCTGCTCGGTCCGCTCAACTGGTGGGCTCCGAAACCATTGGCCCGCCTGCACGCCAGGATCGGACTGTCCGAAGAGGCAGCGCCCCAGGGCAATATGGCCGGCGCCGGACGCATATGATCCGTCGCCCTCGTTCCCCGCGCGGCTCCGGAGCCCAACTGCGCACCGAAATCCTCGACGCCACAGCGGAATTGCTGGCCAGCACCGGTCATGTCGACGCGGTCTCCATCCGCGAGGTCGGCAAGCTGGTCGGGGTCAGCGCGCCGTCGATCTACCGGCATTTCGCCGATAAGGACGAACTGATCGATGCGGTGGTGGCGCAGGCCTTCGAGGATCTGGCCGACGCCATGTGTGCGGCAGGCGACCCGAACATGTCGGCCATCAGCCGATTGCGCGAGAAGGGGCTGGCCTACGTGCGGTACGCGCTGGAGCATCCCGCGCAGTACCGAGTCGCCACCGCGCCTGCCGAACAGGGCGGCGCGGTGGACCGGGTGCTGTCCAGCGGCGCCTTCCAGCACTTCACCGGGGCGGTGCGCGAATGCATGGACGAGGGCACCATGACCCAGGGCGATCCCACCCCCATCGTGCTCGAGCTGTGGGCCGCCGCGCACGGCATCGCCTCGCTGCTGATCGCCAAACCTTTCCTGCCCTGGGGTGAGGTCGAAGCGACCGCGAACCGGGTGCTGTCGGCCGCCTGCGTCGGACACGCGGTACTGGACCTGATCGGCGTCGACCCGGAACCGGATGTTGTGACCGAATGGCTGGACCGGGTGAAGCGGGAGCAGTCCGGGACCTGATCCCGGCGCGGCTGTCATCGCACATCCGCGGCTGCCGCGCACCACCTCGCGACAACGAACCTGCACGTTACAGGCATGTTACGCACTCCTACGGGGTGTCGGGGGTGCGGTGAGCGTTCGGTAATTTCCTTGCAACGCACGCAGGCGTCGAAGGAGTTACCCATGCCACCGACCATCGATCCAGCGGCCACCGCGTGGCTGCTCATCAGCACCGCACTGGTGTTGCTGATGACGCCGGCGCTGGCCATTTTCTACGGCGGGATGGTGCGCTCGACCGGCGTCCTCAACATGCTGATGATGAGCTTCATCTCGATCCCGCTGGTGACCGTGGTCTGGCTGCTGGCCGGTTACAGCCTGGCCTTCGGCGACGACGCGGGCGCCGGCCTGATCGGCGATCTCGACCACTTCGGTATGGCGGGCGTCGACCCGGGCACCGTGCATCAGACCGCGCAGGGCGGGGTGCCCGAACTGCTGTTCGCCACCTTCCAGCTCACCTTCGCGGTGCTGACCGTCGCACTGGTCAGCGGCGCCATCGCGGATCGCGCGAAATTCTCCGGCTGGATGATCTTCGTGCCGGTGTGGGCGCTGGCGGTGTACGTGCCGATCGCGCACTGGGTGTGGGGCCCGGACGGCTGGCTGCTGTCCTTCGGCGCACTGGATTACGCGGGCGGCATGGTGGTCGAGATCGCCTCCGGCGCATCGGCGCTGGCGCTGGCGCTGGTGCTCGGCCCGCGCGTCGGCTTCAAGATCGACGCGATGCGCCCGCACAACCTGCCCTTCGTGCTGCTCGGCGCGGGCCTGCTGTGGTTCGGCTGGTTCGGGTTCAATGCCGGATCGGCGCTGGCCGCCGATGGCATCGCCGCGGCCGTCTTCCTGAACACCCTGGTCGCGGGCTGCCTCGGCATGCTCGGCTGGCTCGCCGTGGAGCAGATCCGCGACGGGCGTCCCACCACCTTCGGCGCGGCCTCCGGTGTGGTGGCCGGTCTGGTGGCGATCACCCCGTCCTGCGGTTCGGTCAATACGCTGGGCGCGCTCATCGTCGGCCTGGCGGCCGGTGTGGTCTGTTCCTTCGCCGTGGGCTGGAAGCACAAGGCCGGCTACGACGATTCACTCGACGTGGTCGGCGTGCACTTCGTCGGCGGTATCGTCGGAACCCTGCTGATCGGCCTGCTGGCCAACCGGGTGATGACCGGCGGCGTCGAAGGCCTGCTCTACGGTGGCGGCCTGGCGCAGCTCGGTAAACAGCTGGTCGGCGTGCTGGTGGTCGCCGCCTACGCGTTCTGCGTGACCTTCGCGCTCGGCAAAGGCATCAACCGGATCATCGGCTTCCGGGTGAGCAAGGAGGACGAGACCGCGGGCATCGACTTCGCGCTGCACGCGGAAACCGCGTACGCCGAGGGCGTGCACGGACACTCCCCCCGTCGCTTCGGCGAGAGCTAGTCCGCCGCTCGGGTTTCCGCCGGCCGCGGGACCGCTGGGCCGGGCTTCATCCGATCAGTTGACCGAGTTCGCGGCGGCGGTGAAGGTATTGCATTGCGCCGTACGGTTTTTGTCGACGCCGAGTTCGAACCAGGCGCCACTGTTCTCCGGTGTGCCGTGGTCACGCGAATCGCTGGGCGCGTCACCGCGGCCGCGGGCATCCCGCTTGGCCACGGTGATCTGCGAATTGGTCAGCGAACCACCGGAGGCCGATGAACCCAGGTACATCCCGTCGAAGCACTGGGCCTGCAATTCGACTCGGCGCGACAGCTCGAGACCGCGGGTGCTGCGCGCGCCCGCGTCGACGCGTTCGCTGTTGGCCTTGCGCAGGATGCCCGACATGGCCTGCACGTGATGACCGTATTCGTGGGCGAAAACCGAAAGGTAGACGACCCAATTGTCCTTGAACAGATCGGTTTGCAGCTGGCTGATCGGCATGTAGATGGTCTTGTTCGCCGGGCAGTAGAACGCGGCGAAGTTGGTGGTGGTGCCGGTGCACGGGGTAGTGATGCCCGAGGTGCTGGCGCTGACGTTCAGCGTCGGCGACTGGAAGGGCAGATTCGCCTCGGCCAGCACCGGCTTCCACGCGGCCTCCAGGCAGGTCGCGGCGCTCTCGAAGAATTTGCGGGCCGCGTCCACCTGGGTGCCCCATGGCGAATACGCGCAGCGCGCGGGGATCAGAGTCGCTTCCGGATCGGTCAGCAGCGGATTGGCCGCCGTCTCCGCCGATCCCGAGGTGCCGCCGGAGCGGAATGTCATGCTCGGGTTGGGTCCGGTGGCGCTGTCATCGCCGCGTTCGCTGCGCACCGCGTTCAACACCAGACCACCCGCCACCAGCACGATCACGACGAGCAGCAGCGCGAGCATGCCACCACCACCGCGTTTGCGCGGCGGCTGCGGCGCACGGCCGGGCGGTCCGTACGGCATCGGCGGCGGCATCGTCGGGCGATATCCGGGCGGCGGATATCCCTGCGCCGGATATCCCTGGGGCGAACCGTATCCGGGCGGCGGACCGTATCCCGGGGGTCGGTAGCCGGGTTGTTGTCGGCCATAGCCGGGTCGCTGCCCATATCCGGGTTGCCGACCGTGACCGGGCGGCGGTCCGTAGCCCGGAGGTGGGGATACCGGACGCCCGCCGGGTGGAATCGGTCCCGATCCGTACGGTGGTTGTGTCACTTCCCCCGTACCCCCTCGTCTCAGATGGTCGCCGACAGTGTTGGATTCGCGGAGCGAGCGAATTCCGGGTCCGTTCGTAGTCACGCTCCGCATCCGGACCCGTCGCTCTCGCCACGCCGCGCCGCTGACGAAGAATAGCAACCTGTCTAGAGTAGGCAGCCATGCTGACATTTCGGGGGGCCGCCGCGAGCGCGCTGATTCTCGCCGGCCTGGGAATGACGGCGGCCGCGCCCGCGCACAGCCAGCCCGCCCCCACCGGCGTGACCATCACCGCCGATCTGACCCTCGATCGCGAGGGTGTACTCGACGTGATCGAGACGGTGAATGTGCCCGAGGGCGGCGAATTCAAGATGACGCTGCCGCTGCGGTTGCAGGTGCGCGACGATGTCGAGCGGGTGTTCAAGGTCACCGACGTGGATACCGTCGGCGCGGGCACCGCGACGGTGGCCAACGATCAATTCACCATCGATGCCAAGCCCGGTGAATCGACCTTCCGCTATTCCCTCCACAACACCGTCAGTGACGCGCCGGGCACCCAGGTGTTCCACTGGCTCGGGGTGATGAACGCCGATATCGCCTCGATCAGCGCCTCGGTGATCGCCCCGAGCTTCGAAATGGGCATCGTGGACTGCAAACTCGGTCCGCCCGGCAATGTCCGGCCCTGTGCCGACGTACGCATCGAGGCCACCGGCGCGCTGTTCCTCGAGCAAACCGATCTGCGTAAGGGCGATGCCATCGACCTCACCCTGCAACTGCCGCCCGGCACCGTCCCCGCCAATGCCGATATCCGCGAGGACGATTCCGGCCCGTTCGCAGTCACCGCGCCGGTGTTGCTCGCGTTCGGGGTGCTGCTGCTCGCGCTGGCGGGCCTTGCCGCGGTCGTGTTGCGGGAACGGCGCGACAATGCCGCCGCCGGAGCGGGCTCCGACACCATCGACCCGCTCCAGCGCGAGGCCGGTCAGGTGCGCTTCACCTCCCCCGACGGCATCCTGCCCGGCGAGGCGGGCCTGCTGCTCGACGAGCACGCCGACCCGATCGATATCGCCGCGACCGTGGTGGATCTCGCGGTGCGTCGCTACATCTGGGTGACGCCGATCAGCGCGCCCGCCAGTACTCCCGGCGGAAACGACTGGCGGATCACCCGGGTCAACGCCGCCGACGATCAGCTGCGCGACTACGAGAAGGCCGTCTACACCGCACTGCTGCCGGCGGGCGCCGACGCGGTCACGGTCAGTGAATTGCGTGCACCGGGCCGGGTTTCGGTCGATCCGATCCGCAAGGCCATGCTCGCCGACGCCGTGACGCGCGGCGCCTTCGCCGATCGCTCGCGCCCCGGCTTGCCGGTCTGGCTGGGCGGCGCGCTCGTCGCGGCGGGCATCGCCGTGACGGTCGGTCTCGCACTCTCCGCCGGACACGCCCTGGTCGGCGTGGCAATCCTGCTCGCGGGCGGGGCCGCCCTGTTGCTGCCCAAATATCTGCCGGTTCGCACCGCCTACGGTCGCGAGCTCACCGGCCGGGTGCGCGCGCTCCAGCGTGGATTGGATGCGACTCGGCGCGAACAGATTCCGGAGAGCGACCAGGAAACCGTCTTCTCACGCGCACTCCCGTTCACGGTGATCGGCGGTCGCGCCGACAACTGGATCCGGGTATTCCGCGATCTCAACCCCGCCGCCGACTCCCAACCCGGCCTCTACTGGTTCGGCGGCTTCGACCGCGACGCGAACCTCCAGCGCTTCGCGGGCCACTTCCCGTACTTCATCACCGCGATGGAAGGACTGTTCGGCGACAGGTGAGACCACCCCGACCGGGTTCGGTGAAAGAACCCGGCCGCGGGATCGTTCGGCGCGTCAGTCGGCCGGTGAAATACGTCGCATCGCCGCGAGCGGGTCGGCATAGATCGAGCTGAGCGAGGTCACCACGGCGGCGAATTCCTGTACCTTGCCGCCGAATCCGCTGATGCGGATATCGGTCGGCGGCAGTGTCGAACCCTGCCGGAAGGCGCTCGCCACGTGGGCCACCGCGGGACGGTAGCCGGTGAAGGCCTGGCCGCCCAGGATGACGCGGTCCGGGTTGAGCATGTCGCGCACCATCGCCACGGTGTGACCGAGCATGGTGGCCCGCTCCGCCAGCAGTTCCCGCGCCGACTCCGAGCCGCCCTCGGCCGCCCGGTACACATCGGCGATGGTCGAGCCCGCGGTTCCGTTGTACGGCGGGATGATTCCGCGCCCGACGGCCCGTGCGTGCAGCGCCCGATCACCGACGGTGACCTCCAAGCAGCCACGCCTGCCGCAGGTGCATTCCACATCGGAACCGGTCGGCAGGTGCGCGATGGAACCGGGACCATTGCTCGGGGTGTGCACGCGGCCATCCAATGTCACGGCGATACCGGCGGTTTCGCGAACGTAGAAGTACAGGCTGCTGCCGCGCTCCTGACCCTCGCGTGGTTCCGGCGTCGGCAGCAACAGTTCCGAGGCGGCCATGGCCTCCACATGCGGTGCCACCGAGACGGGCAACTCGAGCACCTCACCGAGGACCGTGCCGACCGGCGCGCCCTTCCACTCCAGCTTGGGGTGATCGACCACACCGGTGAGCGGGTCGACCCGACCACCGATCGCGACACCTGCCCACAGCGGTTTTCGCCGATGCCAGCGCTGGAGGAAGGCCCGGGCGCTGCGGGCCACCGTGGTGGTCGCGAAATCCTGTCCGGTCTGCGGGGTGGCGATGGCGAGACCGCCGAGGATACGGCCGCGCAGATCGGCCGCGACGATCTTGGTGACAGCGGCCCCGATATGGATGCCGAGGGTCAGGTATGCCTCGTGATCGATCTCGAAGGGCACCCGCGGACGCCCCACCGCACCCGATGCGGTCAGATCGGGGCGCTCGCGCAGCAAACCGGCGGCCAATAGCGCGGAAACCTGCCGATTCACCGTCGCGATGCTCAAACCCGTTGCGCGCGCGGCATTATCGCGAGATACCGGACCTCCGGTGGCGGCGCGCAATACCGCCGCGGCCGGATTGTCGGCGATGCGGAGTTCGGGCGCGATTACGGGACGCTGAACGCGGACACGACCGGTAGCGACCCGCGAGGCGGATCGCTCCATGATGGGGAGGGACATATGAAGATTCCTTGCTGAAGTCCCGTATCTAAACAGAACATGCCTACACGTGCGGCGACGAGGCAGCGTGCGAGCTCGAAGCAGAGCTCAGCTCAGCTGCTGCAGCAGGGACAACACAGTTCACGAGTCAGCGGCAACCGCAGACCCAGCGCGGCGGTCACGTAGGTGACCCGCAGGGCGGTGGGGCGGCTGGTGCACATTGAAAAAAGGTAACACCGAGATCATCGGCATACCAAGCTTCAAATTTCTCGCGGTGCGCGAGAACACACCGTTTTCGCTGGTCACGGCGGCGAGGTTCGAGAGCGTGTACGGACACGCCGATACCCCGCCCAGTCGAGAAGCACTGGGCGGGGCCGGGATTCCGCGGCCAAGACTTGCCGCGGTGGATTTACTTGGCCGGAGCGGGCGCGTTGAACGGTGCGCTGATGGTGGCGAAGTACTGGATCGCCGCACCGATGGCGACCGGGGCGGTCACGAAGATCTGGCCCAGCAGGGTGCCCAGGGCGCCGACGGTCAGGATGCCCGCGACGCAGCCGACGGCCGCGGCCGGGATGAATGGACCGAACAGGCCGACGATGGTCGCCGAAGCAACGGTCGCGCCCGCGATGCCGCCGAGGACGCAGCCGGTGGCACCGCCACCGAGACCGCCGACCAAGGTGCCGATGGTGGCGCCGGTGCTGATGGTGTTGGTCAGCCGGGTCCACGCGGCGACCTCGCGGTCGTACTCGTTCTTCCAGGGCGCCTTGTCCTCGAAGGGCAGGGCGACCGGCTTGTAGACGGCCTTGTCCACGTCGAGCTGCGGGGTCAGGGTCGCGGTGCGGCCGGAGATATCCGCGGCGATCGGCAGTTCGAAGTCATCGAGCCGGAACTTCAGCGAGGCGCCCGCCACCACCGCGCCATCGGCGGCCTTGATCTTCAGTGCGTCATCCTCCACGACGATGGAACCGGCGTCGGTGGTGATGATCGATTGGGTATCGGTGGCCCTTGCGGTGAAATTGATCGGGGCGCTCTCGGCCTCGGGCGCCGCACCGGCGGTACCCGCCGCCACACCGGTCGCCACGGTAAGCAGCGCGGCCACAACGGCCAGTTTCCTCATCCTCATGAACTGCAATCCCTCATCTCGGTCCAGCTTTCGAGGGGCAAGCATCATCGAGAATGCACGGGCGGACGAGGAAAAAACGCAGGGAGATTCCAATGCAGCAAATCCGCAGCGGAGCTACTTGCCCGCGGCCTCCTTGGCCGCCGCCTTCATCTGCTTCTTGAACGCGCGGACCTCGAGCAGCGACTCACCGTCGACGATATCGGCGGCGGAACGGCGAGATCCCTTCTCGGAATAGGCCCCAGCGGCCTTCTCCCAACCCTTGGGCCGCACGCCGAGCTGTTTTCCGAGCAGCGCCAAGAAGATTCGCGCCTTCTGGTCGCCGTATCCGGGCAGAGCCTTGAGCCGCCGCAGCACCTCCTTGCCGTCGGGGTCGCCCTCGGTCCAGATCGCTTCGGTGCTGCCGCCGTAGTTTTCGACCACGTAGCGGGCGAGTTCCTGGGTGCGGCGCGCCATCGACCGCCCGTAGCGGTGGATCGCGGGCGGGGTGGCGCAGAGTTCCTCGAAGGCCTCCGGGTCGGCCTGGGCGATCCTGTCGATATCGAAGCCGTCCATGCGGTCGGCGATCTTCTTCGGGCCGCGGAAGGCGTGTTCCAGGGGAAATTGTTGATCGAGCAGCATGCCCGTCAATAGCGCGAAGGGATCTTCGGACAGCAGCTTATCCGCTTCCGGTTCCTGTGCGAGACACAGTGTGGCGGTCACCGTCGGTCCTTTCGCAGTTGTCGGCGTGCTCGAGCCATCTCCGATCATCCCACCGCGGTCCAGTGGGTGACCCTGCCCATTCCGCGATGGGCGACCCGGCCGAATCGTGATCCAGCTCACAACCCTGTCATGCGGGCGGATGCGCCCCCGCGTAGGCTACCGGCCATGCCTCAGACGACGGCAATACCGAGGGACGGACTCGAGCCGATGGACACCTACGCACTACGTCCGGATCGTTTCGACAGCGCGGGCCAGGATCAACTGGTCGACGTGCGCGACCTGCAAGCGGCGCTGCCCGGCATCCGGCGCCTGCGCGCCTGGGCGCACGAGGCGCTCGCATTGCGTTCCGGCGAGAGCGCGGTCGATATCGGTTCCGGCACCGGCACGGAGGTCATCGAATTCGCGGACGCGGTCGGACCGACCGGCACCGCGATCGGCGTGGAGCCCGATCCGCACCTGCTCGCCTCCGCGGAACGTCACGCGGCGCAGGCCGGGTCGCGCGCGAAATTCCATTCCGGTGACGCCTACGGCATCCCCTTCGGCGCCGACACCTTCGACGCGGCGCTCTGCGAGCGAGTGTTCCAGCATCTGACGTCACCGGCCCGCGCCGCCAATGAAATCGCCAGGGTGCTGCGCCCCGGCGGTCGCGCCGTGGTGGTCGACGTGGACTGGGGTACCGCGATCGTGCACCCCGGTGAGCTGTCGGTAGTACGGGCGGTCATCGACACACTGGCCGCCGCCACCACCAACCCGCACTCCGGCCGCAGGCTGCCCGGCTTGCTCACCAGGGCAGGCCTGGTCATCGACGAGATCGGCTCGCACGCCCTGGTGCAGGACCGCAGCGTCGGCGCGGGCTCGCTGGTCACCCGGATCTCGGCCATGGCGGTGGCGCGCGGCGCCATTACCGAAGCACAGCGCGACAAGTTGCTCGCCGACCTGCGGCGCGGTGCCGACACCGGCGATATCCACCTGTCGGTCACGATGTTCGCGGTGCTCGCACATAAGCCGCGTTGACGCTCCGATGACCGTCGATGTCCGGACCGAGATGGTGATCGATCGCCCACGGGAGCAGGTCGCTGCCTTCGCGGGCGATCCCGGCCGGGCACCGGAGTGGTACATCAATATCCGAGAAGTGCGATGGCAGACCGAACCACCGCTGCGGGTCGGGTCACGGATGGAATTCGTCGCGCACTTCCTCGGTCGGCGGCTGGTCTATACCTACGAGGTGCTCGAATATCAGCCCGGTGAACGGCTGGTTATGCACACCGCACAGGGGCCGTTCCCGATGGAAACCACCTACACCTGGACCGACGCCGACGGCGGTCACACCCTGATGACCCTGCGCAATCGCGGCAACCCGAGCGGATTCGCGAAGATATCGGCACCGGTCATGGAGGCGGCGATGCGCCGGGCCAATCGCAAGGACCTGGCCCTGCTCAAAGCACTGCTCGAAGCCCAATAGCGCTGGCGCCCGTCGAGTCCGAGGCCCGAGTCGACTCCCGCGTGCTGAGCTGCGGATTCCTGATCCGACGGAGGCGCAGAGCTCATTCGGTGACGAAATCGGCCATCATCGCCATGTCCTCGTGTTCGAGGTTGGTTCGGTCGAGTCCATGACAACTCCGAAGGTGGTGAACACATACTAACCATAAGGTGGGTGAGTACCCACTTACTTATCGAACGGAGGTGCCAGTGGGGCCTCGTTACCGCAGCAACCAGACATCGCCTCGAGTGTTCTCCGGCAGCGTGAAAGCCAACAATCGGTGGGCTTCGGCCTCCACCTCGGTGCGTTCCGCCGCAGACAGCGGCCGCAGCGGACATACCTTCAGCAGCTCGACATCGTCAGTCCGCGAACGAGTCCACGTCGCGGTGACCGTGCCGTCGACCAGCACCGTTGCGGCAATGGCCGCTCCGACACAAACCTGTGCACGCACGTCGTCGGTCATGATCCTGGTCCGGTCGGTGTGTCCGAGTAGCGTCGCGTCGAACTCCGGCAGGAACCGGACCGGCGCGGGGATATCCGCCGGCGGCC
Source organism: Nocardia sp. NPDC050710 (assembly GCF_040654375.1). NCBI lineage: Bacteria > Bacillati > Actinomycetota > Actinomycetes > Mycobacteriales > Nocardiaceae > Nocardia > Nocardia sp. NPDC050710. The sequence goes on from NZ_JBFAHV010000033.1 coordinate 59,579, forward strand.
GCGGCGCGTCCGGCAGGTCGAACAGCTCCCTGCCGAATTCATCGGCGTACACCCGCAGTTCGGCGCGCAACTGCTCGAACACCGCGCGCAGGCCGCTCACCCCGGACCAGGCCCTGGCGTCGGCGACGGTGGCGGGCCCGAACGCGGCCAGGTACCGGCGGATCAATTGACGCCGGTCCTCGTCCGTAGCCTCCATTCGCATGCCGATCCATTCGGTACCGGCGAACGGCGTCGCACCCCGGACGTTCCAGGTGCCACTCGGCGCCGGGTGCACGAACGGTGTCAGATACTGCACCGTCCAACCCAGCGCGGTCGGGTCCGCACCTGGCCGTCGCCGAGCGAGCAGCTTGCCCAGCTCTGGCCGGGTCAAAACTCGCCCGTCGGCCACCAACTCCCTGGCCTCGGCGACCAACGCATCGAGATCGACACCAACGGTCCGGCGCCCGAAGGCGTTGTGCTGCACCCGCCGCAGCAACGGCGCGAGCACAGGGCGGACAAGCCGGAAGTCCGTCATCGACATCAGGTGCTGGGTTGCTCGCATCATCGTCGAGCGCACCAGCGTCCGCTCCTCGATCGCCGTGGTCAGATCACGAATGGTGAAGCTCTCCAGCCGATTCCACAGCGCCAAATACGGCAGGTTCGGATCCTGCGCATTGAGTCCGAGTAGCTGCTCCACCGCGGTGACGACCGGCAGGTCCGCAGGACGCAGCAGCAGTTGTCGCTCCAGCAGCGCACGGTTGAGCGCCCGCGAGCTCAGCACGCCGGAGCTCGGGGGACGTGCGGGCCCGCGGGCGCCCATGTCAGCCCAGCTTCCGGAAGAACGTGCGCAGGTCGTCCGCCACCGCCTGCGGTTCTTCCATGGCCAGGAAGTGTCCGCCATGGCCCAGCTCGGTCCACTGCATGATGTGATGGTCACGTTCGGCCCACCGGCGAATGGTCACATCGTGGGCCGAGACCAGGACGCCGGTCGGTACCGTTGCGCGTGTTGCGTTCGTCCAGTCCGCGCCGCCGTCGCCCCAGTCGCCGTCCGGATGCTCGGCACCTGATTGCTCGGCAACCCAGTCGCCGTCCGGTCCGGCGGCCTCGTCGCCGGACCACTCGGCGGCGCTCCAGTCGTTCGCGGAGATCTCCTCGTAGTAGATCTGTGCCGCTGAGCCCGCCGTTCCGGTAAACCAGTACAGCGACACATCGAGCAGCATGCGATCACGGTCGATGCTGTCCTCCGGCAGCCTGTCCTCGGGCATGGTCAGCTCCTTGAACTTCTCCACGATCCAGGCGAGTTGGCCGACCGGCGAATCGTGCAGCCCGAAGGCGACTGTCTGTGGTCGCTTCGAATTGCATTGCAAGTAGGCGTCATTGAAATTCTGCATCCGCTGCCAGCGCTGCTGTTCGACCTCGCTGAGCCCATCCATCTCCCCCTCTATGCCGATCGGGAAGGTGATCATGCCGTTGACGTGAACCCCGACCACTCGGTCCGGATCCTGCTTGCCCACCTGCGGGGCGACCCACGAACCGGTGTCGTAGCCGTGCACACCGTAGCGGTCGTACCCGAGCCGGGCCATTACTTGTGTGAGCGCCGCTGCCATCTTGGCGGCGTTCATGCCGGGCCCGGCCAATGGCGTGGAGAACCCGAAACCGGGCAGGGATGCGATCACGAGGTGAAAGGCGTCGGCCGGATCGCCATAGTGCGAACGGGGATCCGACAACGGACCGATCAGGTCGAGGAAATCGGTGAACCCGCCGGGCCAGCCATGCAGCAGCAGCAGTGGTGTGGCGTCCGCTTCCGGCGAGCGCACGTGGAGGAAGTGGATATTCTGCCCGTCGACGTCGGTGACGAAGTGCGGAAGCTCGTTGAGCAGCGCTTCCTGCGCCCGCCAATCGAAGCGGGTGCGCCAGTGCGCGGCAAGGTCTTTCAGGTAATCGACGGGCACGCCCCGGCTCCAGCCGACACCCGGCAGCTCATCCGGCCAGCGGGTGTTGACCAACCGCGCGTGCAGGTCATCGAGCTGCGCCTGCGGGATCTCGATGCGGAAGGGACGGATGCTCTGCGGCGTGTTTGTCATGAATCCAACGGTATGGAAGCCTTAGGACAAGATTGTTCCTAAGAGTGCACGACTGCTGCTATCGAGCCGAACGCCGCCCCGGCTCGAGTGCACAAGGACGGCGTCTGGTGGGCGGAACTGTCAGCCGGTCACGCCGACGCGTGGGTAGCACGGAGTATCGAGTGGTCGTCCCGGCTCGATACCGACCACCTCGTCCTGATAGGTCTCCTCCGGTGTGGGGTGGTAGGTCGCCGCGGCGTCCATATACACCGTCGCCAAACTTATTCGAGCGGTGTTGGTTTCGTTGGTTCCGGCCATATGCACCGTCCGGGAATGATGGAAGGTGCAGTCGCCCGCACGCAGCGGTATGGTGACCTGCGGCCACCATCGCAGCTCCGGGCGAGCGTCGAACGGTTCGGCGGACGACGCGCCACTGCCCTCGGGCCAGACGTGTGAGCCAGGGATGAAGGTCATGCAGCCGCGCTCCGCCGGCACATCGACCAGCGCAACCCATGCGGTCAGCGTCACATCCGCCCCGGCGATCGGGAACGCCGGATTGTCGATATGCAGCGGTGTCCGCGTCGCTCCGATGGTTCGCTTACGCAGCAGCTCGCTCTTGAACAACCGCAGTGGTTGTCCGGCCAGCTCTTCCGCGATGCGGGTGATGCCGGGATGCAGCGCGAGCGTGCGCATTACCGCACTCTTGACCTCCGGGAAGGCAACCCAATCCATCACATTGCCGTTGCCTTCCTCGTCCCAGGATGCCTTCTCGTGTAGATCGAGCAGTTCCCGCGCATCAGCGAGGTACTCCCGCACCTCGTCGGAACTGAGCGCCCGCGGGATGTGCACAAAGCCCTGGCTGCGGTAGCGTTCTACTAGATCGGACGAAAGTCTCTGGGGTGTAACGTTATTCATCATTTCGGTCATGAGCTCATGGTAAGAACCGGTTAGGACGCGCTCGTTCCTAATTTCGCCGGATCGGGATAACCCCGAATCATGCACATCGGACACCGTGTGGCCCGGGGAGTCGGCTCGGGCGCGGCGATAACCGTCGACGTCGGCGAGTGGTGCGGGGGCCAACACACCACGCCGGGATTGATTACCGCTGATCGGCGCGCTGCCCGCAGCGAGCGGCGCCACGGACGCCGAAAACCGCCCCGAGCGGATATGGTCAACAACGCATTTGACAGCAAAGATGGGCTACGACGAAAAACGCCTCTGACCAGCCAGTTGGATCCAGTCAGAGGCGTTTGCCGTGGCGGAGGATAGGGGATTTGAACCCCTGAGGGCGTTAACCCAACCCGCGTTCCAGGCGAGCGCCATAGGCCACTAGGCGAATCCTCCGTCGAGCAGCATACCGGCTGCCCCCGGTGATCCGCCAAACGCCCCTGTCAGGGTGGGTACTGGGAGGCTATTTGCGGAGTCCGGAGAGGACCGCGCGGACCTGTTCCCGGCAGGCGGTGTCGACGGCTGTCCGGTCCACCGGCGCGCCCGGTTCGGTCATCTGCGTCCTCCCCCCTTCGCAGCGTCTACTTCCGCAGCCCGCTCAGGACCTTTCTGGCCTGCGCCTCACAGGCGGCGGCGACGGCGGATTTGTCGATGGCGGTCTTCGAGTAGATCTGGATTTCGATCTGGACCGAGACATTGCTGTCCTTGACGCTGATCGTGTAGTCGAGGGAGTGGAAGGAGGTCGAGGAGTCTTCGCGGGCGGCGAAGTAGGCCTCCTCGCCGAGGCCGGAGATGGGTCCGGAGGTGCGGCCGGTGCCGGTGGTTCCGGTGTCGATGTCCTTCCAGATCTGGTACGAGGAATTGCCGCTGTATTTGTAGGCGAAATCCGCGTCCATGGTGAGGGTGGCGTCGTTGCTGCCGGTGCCCTTGTTCTTGGCACGGCAGTTCAGCGAGCCGCCGCCGATATTGGAGCTGGGGCGGTTCTCGGTGTGCTCACTGCTGTCCGGGGTCGGCGCCCACCGATTCAGGATGGTGATGTCGACCAGGCTGCACGCGTTGGTGACGTTGTCCATGCTGTAGTCGCCCTTGGCCTTGTTGTCGCCGCCACCGACGGTATTGACGATCGCGACGATGCCGACGACGACGGCCACGATGATGACCAGGACGACGGCGCCCGCGATGATCCACGGCGCCTTGCTGCGCGACCGGGTCGGCGGCGGGAACTGCCCGTAGGGCGGGTAACCGGCCTGGGGTCCGTACGTCGGCGGCTGTGGCGGCTGGGGCGCGGCCGCGAAGGGCTGCTGCTGGGTTGGCGGGGCGGCGAACGGCTGCGGTGGCGGGGTGTACGCGTCCTGGAATCCGCCGAACTGCGCGGGCGTCCCGATCATGGTCGGATCGTTGCGCGACGGATCGGCCTCCGCGCCGGGCTGCTCCCACCAGCGCACCGTTGGGCCCGCCTGGCCCTGTTCTGCCAGCGGCGTGTCCTTGTCTTGCGGCTCCGAGCCGCCATAGGGCTGATTGTGGTCAGTCACGCGCCGATTTCCCCTCGTGCATTAGGGCAACCCCTCCGATATTGGACCGATCGTAGCCAGTGCGGACGCCGCGGGCGCGCCCCCCGATCCGCGTGGATGATCTACGACCCGCTACACTGGCGAACGGATCCCGCGCGGCGCGCATCCTGTGAACTCCCCCAGGGCCGGAAGGCAGCAAGGGTCAACGGGCTCTGCCGGGTGCGCGGGGTCCCCTAATCAATCGCTCGGCCGTACACCGTCCCGTGAAGTCCGTCCGGGCGGACCCAATTCCGGCCTCAGATAATGCGCCCCACTTCGGAGCAACACCCGGGTAACGTGAACAACGGTCCGCCGACGGTCATCCGCCTTCGGCCAGACCGTCACCATACGCCCCTTAGCTGCTTCGAAAGGCTGCCCAGGATGCCCCGGCAAATGCAGATCGGTTTGATGAGCCACGAGGAGCTCGTGTCCGAACACGAGACCCAGACCGCGAATTACGCGACGCTCAAGACCGAGAAGCTCACGCTGGATCTGACCAGGGGAAAACCTTCGCCGGAACAACTCGACCTGTCCGCGGACCTGCTCTCGCTGCCCGGTGCGGGCGATTACAAGGACGGCGCGGGTACCGACTGCCGCAACTACGGTGGACAGCACGGTCTCCCGGAATTGCGCGCGATCTTCGGTGAGCTGCTCGGCATTCCGGTATCGAACCTGCTCGCGGGCAACAATGCCAGCCTGCAGCTGATGCACGATGTCATCACCTACGCGATGCTGTACGGCACCAACGATTCCGAGCGACGCTGGGTCGCCGAGCCCACGATCAAGTGGCTGTGCCCCAGCCCGGGCTACGACCGGCACTTCGCCATCACCGAAGCGCTCGGCTTCGAGATGATCCCGATTCCGATGCGCCACGACGGTCCGGACACCCATGCCATTGCCGAGCTGCTCGCGGCCGACCCGCAGATCAAGGGCCTGTGGGCGGTGCCGAACTACTCCAACCCGACCGGCACGGTCTACTCCGAAGATGTTGTGCGGGAGCTCGTTTCGATGCCCGCCGCAGCGCCCGACTTCCGGCTGTTCTGGGATAACGCGTACGCGGTGCATCCGCTCACCGATACGGCCGCACCGGTGATCGATGTTCTCGGCCTGGCCGCGGCCGCCGGAAATCCCAACCGTCCCATCGTCTTCGCGTCGACCTCGAAGATCACCTTCGCGGGTGCGGGCGTCAGTTTCATCGGGGCGTCGACGGCCGACCTCGACTGGTATCTCGGGCACGCGGCGAAGAGCAGCATCGGGCCGGACAAGATCAATCAGCTGCGTCACCTGCGATTCTTCGAGGACGCCGACGGGGTCCGCGCGCATATGCAGAAGCACCGGGAGATCCTGGAACCCAAGTTCGCGCTGGTGCTGAAGATTCTGGAAGACCGGCTGGGCGCGTCCAAGGTGGCGTCCTGGACCGAGCCGAAGGGCGGCTACTTCATCAGCCTCGACGTGCTGGAGGGCACCGCGGCCCGGGTGATCGCACTGGCCAAGGACGCCGGAATCGCGCTCACCGCGGCGGGTTCGGCCTTCCCATACCGAAAAGATCCGGATGACAAGAACATTCGTATCGCACCGAGCTTCCCGAAGCTGCCCGAGCTGGAAAAGGCCATGGACGGCCTGGCCACCTGCGTGCTGCTCGCGGCCACCGAGAAGACACTGGGCAAGTAGCGAATCAGCAGGTCGGGGCAGTATTCATCGCCCTGGCCTGCTGTTTTACCCCGGGTCCGGCCCCACCGTCAGCCCGCGGCGTGCGCACCCTCGGGTGTCCCGGTGGCGCGTAGGCGCGAGGAACCGGTGCTGGCGAACCGGGCATCATGTAGCCGCCGCGCGGCCCGATCAGCAGGGGGCCGGGGCGCAGCACACCCTGAGACCACGGCGATTCGCCGAGGTCGCGGCAACGCCGTTGTCGCCGCCGATCACTTTCCCGTGCTGACCGATGCCCCCGTCCGGTCACACCAATTCGGGTACCCGCAGGTGTGCGAGCGCCAATTCGAACTCACAGACGTCGAGCACTTGGAGGCCGGCCTGCCGGGTGATCTCCTCCCGCATCGCGGCCGATTGCTCGCGATTGCGGTTCAGCGCCTCGGCGCTGTCGTATGTGCTGGAGGAGACTCCATACCCGGATGTGCGGTCGACCATCAGGCTGGCGCTGCAGAAACCATCGAGGCTTTCCATTGCGGGCAGGGACCGGGACTTGTAGACCTCGATCGCCGAATCGAGTCGATTCGGATCGGTCTTGACCCAGACCGCACGCACACAGGCGCCTTCCCGCGAATGGTGGTCGCGATGCAGAACGGCGATATCCCATTCCTCCACCTGCGGGCTGCCGCCGAACATCTCCGCGGCGCGATCCCGAATCGAGTGAACCCGGTCCGCGCTGGCGCGCATCGCGTCCTCGGATTCCCACGCACTCGTGGCAATGCACCGGCCGGACTGCCGGTCGACCAACAGCGACAACCCGATGCAACCGGGTATGCCTTCCAGTGCGGGCAGCACTTCTTCGCGCATATGCGTAATCCCCGCATCGATAGCGGACAATCGCGCATGAATAGTGGTAGAACGTGCGAACACGGTCCACCCCCTTTCTGCTCGGGGCGGCGCCCCGGTGGCACCACCGGTTCTTTCACAGTGCTCCGTCACAGTTGCCATGGCAATAGCTCGTCGTATGGCGACCCCACCGCTCGCGGCACTTCGGGAAGCTACGCCGCAGGTGATCCAGCATGATTCTGTCACCGATACGGTGTTGCCCAGTCGGGCTCAATCCGGCCCTGGCCGGGACAACGAGTAGCCGGTCCGGTGCACGGGACGGGGTGACCGCGTCGCGTTGGCGAGGGGTGTACCACCGCACCGGGCAGTTGGTGGTGAAGTGGGGGCGGTGGTCGATCGGCCAGAGCGGATGCGGTCGCCGCGACAGCATAGGAGCAGGTCTACATGGTGCGTATCGGCGTCACCGGACATATGAATATCACCGAGGCGACGGCGCCCCTGGTGTATGAGGCGGTGCGCGCGCTGCTGGCCGGGCACGAGCCGGACTCGCTGATCGGGGTGAGCTGTATTGCGCGCGGCGCGGATTCGGTGTTCGCGCGGGCCGTGCTCGAGGTGGGCGGCCAGCTCGAGGTGGTTTTGCCGTCACGGAACTACCGTGCGGCGAAGGTGCCGCCGGATCACGCCGAGCTGTTCGATGATCTCGTGCGGCGCGCGGCCGAGGTACGGGTCATGGATTTCGACGACGCGGGCCGAGAAGCGTACGAGACCGCCAACGACGTGGTGGTCGGGTCGGTGGATCGGCTGGTCGCTATATGGGACGGCGAGGCGGGCGAGAAAGGCGGCACCGGCACGGTGGTCGAACTGGCGCGGACTCGCGGCGTACCGGTCGACATTGTCTGGCCCGTCGGCGCGGAACGCTCGGTCGATACGCGAGCGGATTGAGTGCGCGAAATACCGATTACGTTGCCGGGCGGAGGATCTCGCCGCTCTGACAACTCCTCGTGCGGCGCACCAGAATTCGCCCTGGCGGCTGGGCAGCGTTCCGTGGAGCGGGCCGGGTTGCCACAGGCGGGTGGTTGTGGTGAGGACACTGGTGGAGGGCGGCATCGCCGGGGGTCGATGCGGGCTCCGATGTGGCCGTCGGGTCGGATGAGTGAGGGCAGTTTCCATGGAATTCGGCTCTCCGCATACTGGTGGCAACCGACCGTGCGCGCCTACGATCAAGACGTCGGGGAATGCAATGAACTCGGCAATCGGCGAGTCGGATCCGTGCGACGGACTCGCCGGAAGAAGGAATGATGACTACCAAGAAGACCCACGGCACAGGCACGTGCCGGCTGCTCGTGAAGGTCGCACTCGTCGGTGCGACGATGGCCGTTCCGATGACGGCGGTGACGGTTCCTGCCATCGCGGCGTCCGCACCCGATGTCGTATTGACCGACTCCCCTCGCTGCGGCCGCAACGACTACTGGTGCGACCGCGACCGCGACTACGGCCGATGCGACCGCGACCGCGACTACTACTGGCGCGACGACTACCGGTGGCGCAGCGATCGCTACGAAAGGTGCGATTACGATCGGGATTACGGGTGGGGCTCGAACAACTGGTTCCCCCGTGGCTGGTTCGGCAGTAGCTGACCGAACCGATCCGCACGCCGCGGGATAGCGGATCGGGCCGGAGGGCGAGATCCATGAAAAGCCGGGTCGACGACCGGCGCGGTCACCAACCCGGCTTTTGTCACGACATCAGGCGAGTTCGGCGAGGGCGGTGACCAGCGCGTGGGCGATGGCCTTCTGTCCGTCGACCGTGAGGTGGACCGCCATCGTCGAGGTGCAGGGGGATTTCCGGGGCCGGGTGGGTGACCGAGAGGGCATCGACGACCGGCTCCGGTCGATCCGCGAGTTCGCGTGCCATTTCCGCCAGGTCCTTTGCGCTCCAACTGGTCTGGGACATGCGGAAGAACGGATAGTTCGCGATCAGGTTTTCGTCCATATCGGGCGGGGCGAGCCAGATCCAGCGGGCCGGGCCGAGTGCGGCGGCCCGTTCGCGGAGCAGGGTGAAATTGCGTGTGGTCTCCTCGGCGCTGACGACGCGGGGCCCGCCGATACCGAGCCGCTGCGCGTCGTTGCCGCCGAACTGACACAGCACCCAGTCGGGGCGGTGCATGCCCAGGACCGGTAGTCCTTTCAGCGCGTGGGTTGTGGTGGATCCCGAAACGGCCAGGTTGGTCAGGGTGATCGCGTCGGCGGGCCTGCGCAGTTCGAGCAGGTGGCGCAGGATCTCGAACCAGTAAAGGCGGTCCGCGGCAATGCTTTCCCCGAGGGCCACCCCATGCATGGCCGAACTCGCGCTCGCGCACGAAGCCGAACTCTGCGGCGATCTGTCCGACGAGGAATACGAGCAGCTCGCGGCCCTGCTGACCCGGATCGCGGATCGGCAGGGCCTCACGCCGGGCGTTCATCCCGGATACCGACGGTTGCCGTAGCGCTCGCCGCGGCCGCCAGGAGCGGGGCATCGACGCATCCCCGGATTGCTAGGTGCGGGAGACCAGGTCCAGTGCGGCGCGCAATCGGTCGACGTAGGCGTCGAGGTCGGGTACCGCGACCGGGTCGGCGTGTACGGAGATGGTGACGGTGTCGCCGAGCCCGTGCACACCGTGGGTGAGGTGCATGACCGAGCCGATCGCGGGGAATCCCGCGGTGAATCGCACGGGAGCCCCCGCGAAGGTCAGGTCGGCGGGCCCGCGGTGGACGCTGGAAACGACGGTGTGGCCCGCGATGGTGTCCGGCACGGTGTCGAGTGGGTAACGGGCGATATCGCGGCGCAACAGAGGTGCGGGGGTGACGGCGGTGACGCGGTCCTGGGCGGCGAGCAGCGGGTGTGCGGCTCGGATGCGGCGATCGGACAGGTCGGCGGCGATGCGGTCGGCGCGCCGTCGCAGATCCGGTTCCGCCAAGTGCAGGTCCACGCCGAGGCTGCGGTAGTTGTTGCGGGTGCGACCGGATGCTGCGGGTAAGGCCATCGGGACTTGGGCGCCCAGCCTGTCCACCGGCTCCCCACGAGCGGCGAGATATTCGGCCAACGCGACCGAGATCGCGGTCAGCACCATCACCGTCACGGTTCGGCCGGGCACCCGCACACTGTCCGCGTCACGGACGATCATGCGCACCTGATGGCGCGAGATATCTCCCGCGCCACAACGATTCACCGCACCTGGGGTGAATCCCGGTCCGGCGGCGGGCAATCGGCCCGTAGCCGTGAGCTCGGCCAGTTCGCGCTGCGCACGATAGGCGTGGACGCCGCGCACCGCGGTCTGCGTCACCCGGACGGGCATCCGCAGCACACCGAGTACCGGTGCGAAATCCAGTTTCCCGATGATCCCGAACAGCGGTCCGGGTCGGGCACGCGGGGGCACGCGCTGGAGCCCGTCCGGACGCATCTGTTCGGCGGTTGCCCCGGAACGAAGGGGACGATCCGGGGCAACCATTGGGTAATCGCCGAACCGGTCGCGCGAGTTAACAACGGCACCCGTCGCAGCTTCGACGCGACACGCGAACCGACGGACCGATCGCACTGCCGCCGTGCCGATCCGGTCCGCGGCCGCCGCTCGGATCCGGTTCAGCACGTCCGACCCGCGCCGACCGGCCTCGGCCATCACGCCCGAACCCGCCGCACCCGCGCCGAGCGCATCCACCGCCGAACCGGGCCCGGCCACTGGATCCGAAGCGGCCGTCGAACCCGAACCAAACGCCGAGCCATGCCCTATCGTGTCCTCGCCCGCCCCGAACAGCGCCCTCGCGATCTCCGACGAGCGCCGACCGTCCGCCAGCGCATGTGACATCTGGAGCACCACCACGATCGCGAGCTCGGCTTCGGTCGCGCGCATCGGCGCGCCTTCGACCCCACGGAATACGTGCAGCCGCCACGGACTCGCGGTCGCGTCGACTCCGGTGCCGAGCAACTCCCCCACCGCATCCAGCAGGTGCGCCCAGTCCGCCCGGGGTAGCCGGTGTTCGACGAACTGATCCGCGCCGAATCCGCCGAGCACCCAGGACGGATAGTCGAGGTCACCGCGCACTTCTCGCAGGCGGACCCGCAGATCCGGTATCCCCGCACCCCGGTCCGCAACGAATGCGCGCAGTTCGGCGGTGGGCAGGCCCGTATCGGCGAAGCTGTACAGGAGGAACAGATCGTTGGGCGTACGGCGCGACAGCCAATACATGGTCGCGTCCTGCGGGGCCATGGGGCTCATGACGACATCGACATCGAGGGCGGCCGGATCCCGGACCGCGCCGTCGGGGACAGGCTGCGTTCACTCACCTCCCGACGATATCGGGACCGGTTGGACTCTGCCGCGGCGCACCAACGCGCCCGTGAATGATCTTGTTCCACACGGGATTACGCAAATCCATCGATTCCACACCACCGTCCTGCTACCTTCTGTAGTAGAACGTATTACCACTCACCCAGGGGCGGGGTGTCGGTCATGACTACTCAACTCGGTCGTACGGTAAGCGCGCAGGCGGACGGCGCGGATCAGCGATATCGGGCAGCCGCGTTCGTCAAGCGGTCGATCAACAAGGTGTTCCCGACCCACTGGTCGTTCCTGCTCGGCGAGATCGCGCTCTACAGCTTCATCGTCCTGCTGTTGTCCGGGATCTACCTGACCCTGTATTTCGACCCCTCGATGACCGAGGTCGTCTACGACGGGTCCTACCAGCCGCTGCGCGGCGTCACCATGTCGCGCGCCTACGAGACCGCGCTCAATATCTCCTTCGAAGTCCGCGGCGGACTGTTCGTCCGGCAGGTACACCACTGGGCGGCACTGCTTTTCGCGGCCTCCATCATCGTGCACCTGTTCCGTATCTTCTTCACCGGCGCGTTCCGCAAGCCGCGCGAGGCGAACTGGGTGATCGGCTCGATCCTGTTGATCCTGGCCATGTTCGAGGGCTACTTCGGCTACTCGCTGCCCGACGATCTGCTCTCCGGCACCGGCCTGCGCGCCGCATTCTCCTCGATCACGCTCGGTATGCCGGTGATCGGAACCTGGCTGCACTGGCTGATGTTCGGCGGCGACTACCCCGGCAACATCATCATTCCGCGGTTGTTCGTCGCACATGTGCTGCTGATCCCCGGAATCATGCTGGCATTGATCGCGGCGCATATCGCGCTGGTCTGGTACCAGAAGCACACCCAGTTCCCCGGCCCCGGTCGCACCGAGCGGAATGTGGTCGGCACCCGCATCGTGCCGGTCTTCTCCCTCGATCAGGGTGCGTTCTTCGCGTTCACCCTCGGCATCCTGGCGATCATGGGCGGCCTGCTACAGATCAATCCGATCTGGAATATGGGCCCGTACAACCCGTCCCAGGTGTCGGCCGGTTCCCAACCGGACTTCTACATGATGTGGACCGACGGCATGATGCGGCTGATCCCGCCGTGGGAGATCTATATCGGCGGCCACACGGTGCCCGCGTCCTTCTGGGGCGCGGTGATCATGGGCCTGGTGTTCACGCTGCTGATCTCCTACCCGTGGATCGAACGGCGGCTGACCAAGGACGAGGTCGCGCACAACCTGCTGCAACGGCCGCGCGACGTGCCGGTGCGGACCGCGATCGGCGCCATGGTGATCGCCTTCTACCTGGTGCTCACCCTCTCCTGCGTCAACGACATCATCGCCTTCAAGTTCGACATCTCACTGAACGCGACCACCTGGATCGGGCGCATCGGCGTTCTACTGGCCCCGCCGATCGCCTACTTCGTGGCCTACCGGATCTGCCTCGGCCTGCAACGCAGTGATCGGGCGGTGCTCGAGCACGGCGTCGAGACCGGTGTGATCAAGCGGCTGCCGCACGGCGAGTACATCGAAATCCACCAACCGCTCGGACCTGTCGACGACCATGGTCATCCGATTCCGCTGGTCTACCAGGGCGCGCCGGTGCCGAAGAAAATGAGCAAGCTCGGCGCGGCGGGCAAGCCGGGTACCGGTAGTTTCTTCCGCCCCGATCCGCAGCCGGAGTCGGACCGCAATCTCGCGGTCGAGCACGAGGAGGAGCGCAAGCAGCTCGCGGTGCTACGCGGTTATCAGGAGCGGGCGGCAGGTAACGGCCACATCGGCTCGTAGCGCAATCGGCCCGTAGCGCAGTTGAGCGCTGGTTACGTCGAATGCCGTTGCCTCGCAAGGCAATCCATGTACGCGAAGGCCCCGAGCCTGTGCCGACCCGGGGCCCATGCTGACCGTTCCGGCGTCCTGGAGCTCAGGCGCGCCCGAACTCCCCCGCCGATACTCCAGTTAGGAATGCATCCCATTCGCCCGGAGTAAACGCCAACACCGGGCCATATCCATTGTCCTTGGTGTCGCGGACCGCTACATTGCCGTCGCCGAGAAATGCGACTTCCACGCAGTTCCCGTCAGGGCCGCTGTATGTGCTCTTACGCCACACAGCACCCGTCAAATCAACCTCCACGGCACTAACTCCTTCGCTGCGTCGAGAACGAGAATTCTTCGGACATTGTTTTAACGAGCACCGGCACTCGGCGAAGGAACGCCGAATCCCCGTAGTACGCCTGGTAGTAGCGCGCAGCATGCACGGCGCGTCGTTATCGCACGGTAGTTCGAGGTGAATACACCCCCGGGGGTTGGCCCCGCGCGGTAAACACTAGCAGGTCCACCGATAATTTGCCGATCTCTTGCTCATTCAAACATCTAATTTGCCAATCTTGCGAAGATATGATGTTGCGGAAACATTGCCAGCCGATGACTTTCATTCGGATAGGTCATCAGTGGCTAACTTTTGGTACGGCGTGATTGGTCCGTGATCCGTCAATTGAGCCATCGGTGAGCCACTTCGGCGGCGGCCCGGCCGCACACCGTGGATCATGGATACATGGTCGAACGTCCCCGCGACGAGGCAGGTCGCGCCCGTAATCCTCGTCCTCGCGATCGGCTCGGGCGCCCACTACCGCTCGGTAGTATCGGTGTTCCACGAATTCCGGACGATCTGAATCTGCCTCCCCAGCAAACCCTTACCTTCGCCCAGCAACTGCTGGACGACGGTCTGGCCTTCAACGCACACGAAGTATTGGAGGCCGCATGGAAGAACGGGCCGTTCGCCGAAAGGATGCTGTGGCAGGGCCTGGCCCAATACGCGGTCGGTCTGACGCACATCCAGCGGGGCAATCCCAAGGGTGCGCGCACTCTCCTCACCCGGGCGGTGACCCGGCTCGGCAGCTACGAGCCAGGCGATAGCGGAGCCCCGGAGGACCAGCCGAACGCGCACACTCCCTACGGAATCGACCGAATGGGACTAATCGCCCATGCGCACACCCTGCTGGACGCTTTGGACGCGGGTACACCGATAGCCCCCGAGGACCTGCGGCCCCGGCTGCGCGCCTGATCCGGGGTCCTACTATGGCAACCGTGCCCGCCCGTCCCGATCCCAGCGCGACCGATGTCTGACAGCCGAGCACCGGGCTGGGGCCGGTACGCCCCGAGCCCCTCCGGCGATCTGCACCTCGGCAACCTCCGTACCGCCCTGTTGGCCTGGCTGTTCGCCCGGTCGACGGACCGGCGCTTCCTGATGCGGGTGGACGATCTGGACCGGGTCCGACCGGGCGCCGAACAGCGTCAGCTCGCCGACCTGGCCGCGATCGGCTTGGACTGGGACGGTCCGGTGGTCCGGCAGAGCGATCGACTCGACCGGTACCTGGCCGCGATCGAACAGCTCACCGCCGCGGGGCTCACCTATGAATGCTTCTGCACCCGTAGAGAAATACAGCAGGCCGCGACCGCGCCACACGGGCCGATGGGCGCCTACCCCGGCACCTGCCGGACGCTGACCGCCGCCGACCGGGCCCGGCACCTGGCCTCGGACCGGCCCCCCGCACTGCGGTTACGCGCCGACCGCACCGATTTCGAGATCATCGACGAATTGCACGGGCCCTACCGGGGACCGGTCGACGATGTGGTGCTGCGCCGTGGTGACGGCCTGCCCGCCTACAACCTGGCGGTGGTGGTCGACGATGCCGCCGAGGGCGTCGACCAGGTGGTGCGCGGCGACGACCTGCTCCCCTCGACGCCGCGGCAGGCCTACCTCGCGACACTGCTCGGGCTCCCGGCACCGCGCTACGCGCACGTCCCACTCGTCCTCAATACGGCCGGGCAGCGACTGGCCAAGCGTGACGGCTCGGTCACCCTCGCCGATCGGATCGAGCTGGGCAACACGCCAGAGGATGTGGTTGCGGCGATGGCGCGCTCACTCGGTTATAGCGCCCGCACACCAGCGCAGCTCTTGAAACAATTCGATCCGGCCGAGTTGCCGCGGGCGCCGTGGATCTTCGATGAGAATGGGTTGTTGCAACCGAGCGGATGTCCGTAACGTACGCAGTCGACCGATCTACCGATCACGACGAGGACGAACCTATGACAAGCGGTGGGTACGACCCCAACCAGAATCCGCAGGGCGGGCAGCCGTACGGCGAGCCGTACCCCCAAGGCGGGCAGCCATATCCGGGCCAGCCGCAGTACGGCCAGCAGCCCCCGCAGTACGGGCAGCAGCCGCCGCAGTACGGGCAGGACCCCTACGGCCAGCAGCAGCCGAGCCTGAACAAGGACGCCTACGGCCAGCAGCCGCAGTACGGGCAGGACCCATACGGTCAGCAGCAGCCGCAATACGGACAGGACCCCTACGGCCAGCAGGGTTACGGTCAGCAGCCGTACGGACAGCAGGGCTACGGCGCTCCGGCCGGCTACGGCCAGCCGGGTGATATCGGGATCCGCATCGCCGCCCGCGTCATCGACTCCCTGATCGTCGGCATCCCGGTGGGGGTCATCCTCTTTTTCGTGGCCAGCGGTGCGGGCCTGGTCGTGAACGCGATCCTCAACATGCTGTCGGCCGTCATCTATGTCGCGTACTTCGTCGGCATGGAGGTCACCCAGGGCACCACGCTCGGCAAGAAGATGCTCGGGCTGCGGGTCGTCGCGCCCGGCGGCGCGGCGAAGATCGACCCGATGACCTCGCTGAAGCGCAACCTGTACGCGGTGGTCCAGATCATCCCGTGCTACATCGGTTCCATCGCCTCGCTGGGTCTGGTGATCTACATGATCATCACCACCTCGCAGGATCCGAACAAGCAGGGCTGGCACGACAAGTTCGCCGGCGGGACCCAGGTCGTCAAGGTCCAGTAGCTCATACAGCGACAGCACAGGGGCGCTCCCGCGATGGGAACGCCCCTGTTCGTGTCTCAGCGGACTATGTCGTCGAGCTGGTGGCCAGAAGGAGCACGATGTAGAGGATCCACCCGACGATCCCGAGCGCGCCGACCCAGATACCGGCCAGCGCCATGCCACGGCCGTCCTGCGGCCGTTGCTTGAGCTGGTTGAGGGCGATGACACCGAGGATGATGCCGACGATAGAACCGAGGCAGGTGCAGAACCCGAGCAGCGAGGCGACCAGCGCGCCGATCGCCATGCCGTTGGTGCCCTGTGCGGGCGGCACACCGTATGGCTGATACCCGGGCGGATAGCCGTAGTTCGGCTGCTGCGGGTACGGCTGCTGCGCGGGCTGCTGCGGGTACGGCTGCGACGGCGGCTGCTGGTACTGCGGCTGCGACGGCGGACTCTGCTCCGGGTACTGCGGGGCCGAGGGATACCCGGACGGTTCGGAGGTCGGGTACTGCGGGACCGAGCTCTGGCCGCCGGACTCCGGCGATACGCCTTGGCCGCCGTACTGCTTCCACCACTCGTCGGAATCGCCGGGATTCGTCATGGATACAGACTAATGCGCGCGCCCGGCGCGGTATCGCCGAAGTACCCGCCGAGACCGAGTGCGGCGTATTCGAAACCTGGTTTGATGAAGCCCGTGAGTAACTTGCATAAAACCGAAGAACACGAGGGGTCTGGTCACCCCGCCGACCATGCGGCATTCGCCCAGGTCGCGCGGGGTTACTACACACCCATCGTGGCGTTGTTCACCGCGACGCTGATCATCTCCAATATCTGCGCCACCAAGGGCGTGGAGTTCCTGGGCGACGAGTCGGTATCGCTGGGGCCGCTACAGATCCTGCCCATCGCGACCGACGGCGCATTCTTCCTCTTCCCGCTGGCCTACATCCTCGGCGATGTGCTCAGCGAGGTGTACGGGTTCCGGGCCACCCGGCGGGCCATCTACTACGGGTTCGCCGCATTGCTGCTGACGGTGGCCTGCTTCGCCATCGCCATCCGGTTGCCCGCCGCGAGTTTCTACGAGAATCAAGAGGCGTTCCGCACCGTTATCGGCACCACGCCGCGTCTCGTAATCGCCGGTCTCGCTGGATATTTCGTCGGCCAGCTGCTGAATTCGGCGACCCTGGTGCTGATCAAGGAACGGACCAAGGAGAAATACCTGTGGGCCAGGCTGATCGGCTCGACCATCGTCGGCGAATTCGCCGATACGTTGATCTTCTGCGCGATCGCGGCGGCGGCCATCGGCATCGATACCTGGCAGCAGTTCGTGAACTACGTGATCGTGGGCTTCCTCTGGAAGACGCTGTGCGAGGTCCTGGTCATGCCCATCACCTACCGGGTCATCGCGTTCTTGAAGAAGCGCGAGCCCGGTTACGCGCCGAGGGAAGTCGATCCGCTGCACGCCTGAGAAGGTCAGGCCGAGGTGAGATCCGCACCGTAGCAACCACCACGGAGTTCGACCCGCCACACACCCGAAAAGCGCGGGCCGAAGTGAGATCGGCGCCGAAGCAACCAGCACGGAGCGAGCATTACGAGCGACCGCCCGACCCACTACACGCCCGAAAAGCACACACCGAAGCGAGATCCGCGCCCGAAGCAACCACCACGGAGCGAGTCTTACGAGCGACCTTTCGACCCACTACACACCCGAGAAGCACACACCAAAGCGAGATCCGCACCGTAACAACCACCACGGAGCGAGCCTTACGAGCGACCCGTTCGCGGCCGTCTCGCTGCCGAGCGGCCGAAGCGCACGCGACGCAGTCGCAAGTCTCGGCCGCTCGGC
>NZ_JBFAHV010000034.1:0-70463 GCF_040654375.1 Nocardia sp. NPDC050710
GCCGAGACTTGCGACTGCGTCGCGTGCGCTTCGGCCACTCGGCAGCGAGACGGCCGCGAACGGGTCGCTCGCAAGACTCGCTCCGTGCGGGGCTGGGTTGGGGACGGACGGTTGAGCAGCGGGTTCAGAGCCCGTATGTCTTGCGTCGGGCGGCCGAGACTTGCGACTGCGTCGCGTGCGCTTCGGCCACTCGGCAGCGAGACGGCCGCGAACGGGTCGCTCGCAAGACTCGCTCCGTGCGGGGCTGAGTAAGTGCGGATGGTGGGTGGTTTTCGGCCGTGCGGGTCGCGAACGGGTCGCTCGGCCGAATTACTACCCAAAGCCCAGGCCGCGCTGGGCGAGCCAGGCGGCGGGGTCTACGTGCTGGCCGTTCTGGATCACTTCGAAGTGCAGGTGGGGGCCGGTGGAGTCGCCGCGGTTGCCCATGCGGGCGATTTGCATGCCCGCGGGGACGCGTTCGCCGACCGAGACGAAGAAGTCGTACATGTGGCCGTAGACGGTGATGGAGCCGTCGTCGTGGCGGATGCGCACCCAGAGGCCGAAGCCCTGGGCGGGGCCCGCGTCGATGACGGTTCCATTGGCTACGGCGTAGATCGGGGTGCCGATCGGGCCCGCGATATCTATGCCGTTGTGGAAAGTGCCCCAGCGCGAACCGAATCCGGAGGTGAAGATGCCGCGGGCGGGTAGGACGAAGCCGCCCGCGCCGGGCAGGATCGAACCCGGCGGCAGCGGCGTGGTGCCCGATGACATCCACGGTTGCCATTCGCCCGCCACCGCGGCGGCGGCCTCGGCGCGGGCGCGTTCCAGGGTGGCGCGGGCGGCGGCCGCGACCACGGCCTGCTCGCGGATGCGCTCACCGTTGGCGACGGCGTTGAGGTAGCGGCGCACCGACGGCGGAGTCGACTGGAGTTCCTGCGGGTAGGCGAAGGTGACGCGCAGCGCCTCCTGCGGTCCCGGGGTCCGGTCGGTGACGCCCCAGGCGAAGGAGGAGTCGGCCGCGGCGAGCACGGCGGCCGCGGTGAGCCCAGCCAGTAGCGCCCGGTGCTTGCGCAGCAGCGCGCGATAATCGCGATTCCTCTGTTCGTCCCACAGCGCGCGCAGATCGGGGCGCGGTCGTTGCCGCAGCGCGTGCAGTTCTCGCCGCGTTCGCCGTACCAACGGACGCGGGTCGTATGTCGGGCGTTTCCGTGACGCGGCACGCCAATTGGGCGGAATGACCCCGATCCCGCCCACTCCACGTACTCGTTCCAGCCCAGCGCGGCGAGCCTTTTCAAGCATTACGCGAACCTTAGCGTGGACCGACGGGTCGGCCCACGTCGACCGAGCGGGCGCGCCGCCCGCGTTCGGGCACCGGCCGAGCGCGGCGAAAGCCGAGCATTGTCGAATGCCGTCGTGCGTGACCGTCTACCGTCTCCTTGGTGTCCAGAGAATCTCGCCGGTCGACCATTCCACCTTTCTACGTGATGGATGTCTGGAAAGCCGCCGCGGAGCGCGCCCGAACACATGGTGATGTGCTTGTGCTGGCGGCCGGACAGCCCTCGACACCAGCGCCGACCCCGGTACTGCGCGCGACCAAGGCCGCCATCGACGCCGAATTGCTCGGTTACACAGAGACTTTCGGTATTCTACCGCTGCGCGAGGCGATCGCCGAACATCACCGTGACACCTACGGCTACCCGGTCGACGCGGATGAGGTGGTGGTGACGACCGGATCCTCGGGCGCCTTCACCCTGATATTCCTCGCCGCCTTCGATCCCGGCGACACAGTGGTGGTGGCCCGGCCCGGCTATCCCGCCTATCGCAATACCCTGACCGCACTGGGCTGCCGGGTCATCGAGCTGGACTGCGGCGCGGAGACCCGGTTCCAGCCGACGGTCGAGATGCTCGATGCCCTGCCGGAACCGCCCGCGGGCCTGGTGGTCGCCAGTCCGGCCAATCCGACCGGGACCATGATCGCCCCGGCGGAGCTGGCCGCGCTGGCGCGCTGGTGCGAGGCACACGACACCCTGCTCATCTCCGACGAGATCTACCACGGCATCACCTACGAGAGCGCGGGTGCGGACAGCCGCACCTCCTCGGCCTGGGAGACCTCCCGGGAATCGGTGGTCATCGGCTCGGTCTCGAAGTATTTCTCGATGACCGGCTGGCGGCTGGGCTGGATGCTGGCGCCCGCGGGCCTGCGGCCCGCACTACAACGGCTCGCCTCGAATATGACGGTATGCCCGCCGGCCATCTCGCAATTCGCGGCGCTGTATGCCTTCGGTGCGGAGGCGAAAACCGAACTGGACGGCCATGTTCGGCGCTATGCGGCGAACCGGCGGCTACTATTGGAGGGCTTGCCGAAGCTCGGCATCACCGACCTCGCCCCAGCCGACGGCGCCTTCTACGCCTACGCCGATATCGGTCATCTCACCGACGACTCGCGCGAGTGGTGCGCGCAGGTGCTCGACCACACCGGGGTGGCGCTGGCGCCGGGTATCGACTTCGACACCGCCTCCGGTCATCGGACGGTGCGCTTCTCGTTTGCCGGAGCTACCGCGGACATCGAGGAGGCACTGACTCGATTGGGTAACTATCTGGGTGGCTGAACCTCATGTCCGGCAACAAGTTTCCACAGTTCGTCCCACGGAACGCGCAGATGGGGTAGAAAAACGATGGCTGGGTTTCCTCTTTCGATTTCGCACGGATGAACTGATGACGACTGGCACGATGGCACGGTGATAACCGCGACGACCCCGAAAGGCGAACGGCGTCGCCAGGCTCTGGTAGCGGCCGCCGCCGAGTTGTTACTCGAAGGTGGATTCGATGCGGTGCGGCATCGCTCGGTCGCCACGCGCGCGGACCTTCCGCTCGCGTCGACCACTTACTACTTCGAGTCGCTGGAGGATCTGATCGCTCGCGCGGTCGAATTCAGCGGCAACGCGGAGCTGGATGCGATGCGCCGCCGGGTCGGGGAGGTGAGCCACCGTCGCCGTGGAGCGGAGGCGACCGTCGACCTGGTGCTCGATCTGCTGATCGGCGCCGACGGCACCGACGAGGAAGCCCGCGGCCAGTTGATCGCCCGCTACGAGCGTTCGGTGGCCTCGGCCCGGCATCCGGAGCTACGGGACGTTCAGCTACGACTGCGAGCCCAGCTCGACGAGTTACTCGCCGACGTGCTGCGCCGCTCCGATCGAGCGGTCCGGTCCGAGCAGTTGCGCAGACTGGTCGCCGTGGTCGACGGAGCGGTGGTCGCGGCGCTGAGCGAAATAGATCCGGAACCGCGGCGGATGGCCCGCGGCGCGCTGCTCGAGGTGATCGATATCGTCGCTCCGGCGACGCCCCAGCAAGTCGAGCGGTTTCGGGCACTAGACTGATCAAACGTGAGCGAGCGCAGCGAGGGAACCAAGGCCACAGCGCCCAGGGGCACGACGGAGCCGAGCGTCAGCGAGGCGCAGTCGTGAACGAGCGCAGCGAGGGAACCAAAGCGACAGCGCCCAGGGGCACGACGGAGCCGAGCGTCAGCGAGGCGCAGTCGTGAGCCTCGTTCCCAACGTTCTTGCCACCCGGTATGCCAGCCCGCAACTGGTCCACCTCTGGTCGCCCGAGAACAAGATCGTGCTCGAGCGGCGGCTGTGGCTGGAGGTGTTGCGGGCGCAGTCCGAACTCGGCGTCGACATCCCGGCGGACGTGGTCGTCGACTACGAGCGCGTCATCGATCGGGTCGACCTGGCCTCGATCGCCGAGCGCGAGCGGGTCACCCGCCACGATGTGAAGGCTCGCATCGAGGAATTCAACGCGCTGGCCGGGCATGAGCACGTGCACAAAGGCATGACCAGCCGCGACCTCACCGAAAATGTGGAGCAGCTGCAGATCCGGCTCTCGCTGGAGCATGTGTACGCGCACGGCGTCGCAATCGCGGCCCGGTTGGCCGAGCGGGCCGCCGAATCCCAGGCCCTGGTCATGGCGGGTCGCTCGCACAATGTCGCCGCCCAGGCCACCACGTTGGGCAAGCGGTTCGCCTCGGCCGCCGACGAACTGCTGATCGCGCTGACCCGGCTGCGCGAACTCATCGACCGCTACCCGTTGCGCGGTATCAAGGGCCCGATGGGCACCGCACAGGACATGCTCGACCTGCTCGGCGGCGATCCGGCCAAACTCGCCACGCTGGAGCAGCAGGTGGCCGGACATCTCGGCTTCGCGAATGTGCTGACCAGCGTCGGCCAGGTGTACCCGCGTTCGCTGGATCACGATGTGCTCTCCGCGCTGGTGCAGGTCGGTGCGGGGCCGTCCTCGTTCGCCCACACCATTCGCCTGATGGCGGGCCACGAGCTGGTGACCGAGGGCTTCCAGCCCGGCCAGGTGGGCAGCTCGGCGATGCCGCACAAGATGAACACCCGCTCCTGCGAGCGCGTCAACGGTCTGCAGGTGGTGCTGCGCGGCTACGCCTCGATGGCCGCCGAACTGTCGGGCGCCCAGTGGAATGAGGGCGACGTCTTCTGCTCGGTGGTGCGCCGCGTCGCGCTGCCGGACGCCTTCTTCGCCATCGACGGCATGATGGAGACCTTCCTGACGGTGCTCGCCGAATTCGGCGCGTACCCGGCCGTCATCGCCCGCGAGTTGGATCGCTACCTGCCGTTCCTGGCCACCACCCGAATGCTGATCGCCGCGGTCCGGGCGGGCGTCGGACGCGAAACCGCGCACGAGGTCATCAAGGAGCACGCCGTCGCGGTCGCCCTCGCCATGCGTGAGCAGGGCCGCGAACCCGATCTGCTGGACCGCCTCGCCGCCGACCCGCGCTTCCCGCTGGACCGCGCCGCCCTCGACGCCGCACTGGCCGATAAGTCGGCCTTCATCGGCGCCGCGGAGGCCCAGGTCGCCGACGTGGTCGCCGCGGTCCAGAAGTTGGTCGACCAAAACCCCGACGCCGCCCGCTATACGCCGTCCCCGATCCTGTAGCGATCGCCCGCCGTCGTCGCGCGGTCCGTATTCGGCGCGCGGCCGGGCGGGTTAGGGTGCGGGCGTGAATCCGTACACGATCTTCGCCGATATTGTTGCCGGGCGGGCGCCCGCGTCCAAGGTGTACGAGGACGATGATGTGCTGGCGTTCATGGATGTTCGGCCGATGACGCCGGGGCATCTGCTTGTGGTGCCGAAGGTGGCTGCCCGAAGCCTGGCGGAGTTGGATCCGGAGGTCGGGGGAAAGCTGTTCCGCGTGGGACAGCTGCTGGCGGGGGCGTTGCGGGACAGCGAGGTGGGGTGCGATGGAGTCAACTTCTTCCTGGCCGATGGCGTGACGGCCGGGCAGGAGGTGTTCCATGTGCACCTGCATGTGATCCCGCGGACGCCGGGTGACGGATTCGGTCTGCGCGGGCGCCCCACCAGTCCGCACCGTGCTGACCTGGACTATCTCGCCGGTTCGATCCGTGGTGCATTGGAACGCCTCGGGTGATCTCGGGCGCCGTTTCGGCGGTGCGCGCGTGAAATCGGTTACCTACCGGGCAGTTTGCCGTGGAAGCGCCCGGTACTCGATTCTCCTCCGGAACCCTCCTGCGTGAGTTACGTTGGAGGCCATTGTCATGCGGTGAGGGAGGTGAGGCTGTGCGGCGAACAAAAGTTGCCGTTGCGGTGCTGGCCTTTGCAATTGCGGTAATAGGCCCGGTGGTCGCCGAGCCCGCGACGGCATCCGCCGCGCGACTCATCGGGATCGACGATGTGAGCCCGACGCGCTCGTCGGTCTTCATCGAGTCGTCGGCGATGGGCCGGACCATTCAGGTCGATGTACTGCATCCGGCCGGTGACGGCGCGCGTCCGTCGTACTACCTGCTCGACGGGCTCGACCCCGGTGTCGGCCAGAGCACCTGGACCAACGCCACCGACGCGGAGGCGTTCTTCGCGGGTAAGAACCTCAATGTGGTGTTGCCCGTCGGCGGCCAGGCCAGCTACTACACCGACTGGCAGCGGGACGATCCGCGCTTCGGCCGCTACCAGTGGGAGACGTTCCTGACCAGGGAACTGCCGCCGATCATCGACGGGGAATTCCACGGCAACGGAGTCAACGCCATCGGCGGCCTGTCCATGGGCGGCAATGCGGCGTTCATCATCACCACCCGCAATCCGTGGCTGTACCACGCGGTCGCGGGCTACAGCGCCTGCCCCGATACCACTCTCGCGTCGGGTGCGGTGATGTTCTCCATCGCCAACCGCGGCGGCAATCCGGCCAATATGTGGGGCGCGCCCGGCAGCCCGGCCTGGGCCGAACACGACCCGGCCCTGATGGCGGATCGCCTGCGCGGCAAGACCATCTACCTCTCCACCGGTACCGGTGTGCCCGGTCCGCACGAGTCCGAGATGAAACCACAGCTGGCCGAGAACATCTTCCTCGGCGGCCCGGTCGAGGTCGGGGTCAATACCTGCACCGCCGCCTTCGAACAGCGTCTGCGCGCGCTAGGTATTCCGGCCCGGATCGACTTCAGCCCCAGCGGAACCCACTCCTGGTCGTACTGGCAGGACACATTGCACGCGTCCTGGCCGACCATCGGGTCCGCGATCGGAGCCTGAGCGACGGAATCCGGCCGGGTCGCGGGCCGGTGCGCCGTTCACCGTTGGTTCGCGCCCGGGCCCCTGCGAACGACACGGATCACCGCGACCAGTACCACCGCGGCGGCGAGCGTCGCGGTGCCGAGAATCACTGTGCCCGCGGGGAATCCGAAGAGTTCGACGTACTCGGTGTAGGTGATGCGCTCGCGGTGAGCGGTATCGGTGTCGGCCGCCGCGAAGGTGAAATCCGTGGTGATGGTGGCGGGTTGATGGATGGCGATGGCCAGCTCGGTCAGATAGTCGTGGCCGTCGGTGGTGAGCGCGCGCAGGTCCGGGTCGGTGATGTCGCCGATGCGTCCGGCGAATTCGACACTGGTGTACTGCTTTCCCGCATCGCCGTCGGTGCGTTGCAGGCGATGATCACCGAGGAGGTAGAGCCGCACGGACTGGGCGTGCTGCGCCGCGCCGGACATGCGCATGGGGTAGACGAACCGATCCGAGTCGAATGTCAGCTTGATCGGATCGAGTGCGCCGATGAGCGGTTGGCTGCCGGTGAGGCGGATCGCCACGAACGACCAACCTTCGCGCAGATATGGTTCCAGCGTGCCGGTTACCTCGGGCCGCATGTCGTATCCGTTGGTGCTCAGCCAGTTTCGGAGGCCGTCCAGATCGCCGCCCGCCAGCGTGGTCGCCTCGAGCGGTCCGAGCCGGACCTGGCCGAGGACCGTCGGCCCGCCGCCCGGTGCGGCACCGCCCGCGGTGTCGCGATCGTCGGGCCGGGAGAACCAGCGACGCTCGGTGACGATTTCCGGTGCGGTGAGGCGCGCCAGTTCGGTGAAGGTCGCGACCGCGCCCGCCGACACCTGCGCGGGCTTCGGCGTCGGTACGACCAGGGCCGCCTTGTCGGGGCCGGATTGCAGTGCGAGCCGCATCAGTATCGTTTCGCGCCGCCCGTCCCACGCGGCCAGCGCCATCTCGTCGGACACGCTGGCCGTATTCCCGGGACTGACCACGCCGCCGCAGGCGCATGCGACCGCGGGCGCCGGCGTGCCGATTCCGGCGGCGGCCGCCAGCATTGCGGCGGCCGCCATGAGGCGGACGGCAAGAGTGGTGCGCATGTCGCGAGCCTACTGTCGGGGTGACCGCGCCGGGGGTGCCCGACCACGGTTGTCGGCAGGACAATTCCCGCTCCGCCCGGGTCGGATAGTCGCGGTAGCCGCGCGCGTCGCGCCCGTACGGCTCGCCTCGGAGCGCACTCCGGGAGGGCAGCGGGGGTACGCCGACGCGGCCGTCGTGCGGGTCCGGTGCATCCAGGAGATGTTCGCGGCGGGTCTGCCCGGCGAACTGCTCCCGTGCATCCACGATGTCGACGGCATGCCCGATGCGGGGACCACACCCTTCCTGGTGGACAAGCTCACCGAGGAGCGCGCACGTATCGACCGGGCAGTGCGCGACCTGCTCCGCACCCGCGAGGTGCTCGACGGCGTGCCGGCCGCGGCGGGCGGCGAGACGCCCCCGCCCGCTCGCCGTCCCCGGGCCGCTGTCCAGGAACAGTAGGGTGGACCGTATGTCTGTCGAGAGTGTGGTGGCGGCGCCGATCGCCAAGACGGTGCCAACCGAGCGGGTGCATCACGGCGACGTCTTCATCGATGAGTACGAGTGGCTGCGGGATAAGGAAAACCCCGAGGTCATCGCCCACCTGGAGGCGGAGAACGCCTACACCGAGGCGCGGACCGCGCACCTGGGCGGGCTGCGGGACACGATCTTCGACGAGATCAAGTCGCGCACCCAGGAGACCGACCTGTCCGTGCCGACCCGGATGGGTGAGTTCTGGTACTACTCGCGCAGCTTCGAGGGCAAGCAGTACGGCGCGCACTGCCGGTGCCCGATCGACGCCGACGCGGCGGGTATCGACGCCTGGACCCCGCCGCAGCTGGAGGCCGGGATCGAGGTGCCGGGTGAGCAGGTGCTGCTGGACAGCAATGTGCTCGCCGAAGGCAACGATTTCTTCTCACTCGGCGCGTTCTCCGTCAGCCACGACGGCAACCTGCTCGCCTACTCGGTGGATACCGTCGGTGACGAGCGCTACACGCTGCGGTTCAAGGATCTGCGCACCGGTGAGTTGCTCGCCGACGAGATCGCCGGTGCCGCAGCCGGCGCGACCTGGTCGCTGGACGGCACGCACGTCTTCTATCAGACGGTCGACGAATCGTGGCGGCCCGATACCGTGTGGCGGCACCGGCTCGGCGCGACCGAGGCCGACGTCAAGGTGTTCCACGAGCCCGACGAGCGCTACTGGGTGAGCATCGGCGCGACCCGCTCGGAGAAGTACCTGATGATCTGGGTCGGCTCCAAGATCACCACCGAGGGCTGGGTGCTCGAATCGGATGATCCCGAGGGCGAATTCCGGGTGATCCTGCCGCGGCGCGAAGGCGTCGAATACTCGGCCGAACATGCGGTGATCGGCGGTGCGGACCGCTTCCTGATCCTGCACAACGACGTGGTGGACGGGGTGAAGGCGGAGAATTTCGTGCTCGCCGACGCACCCATGGCCGACCCGTCGAATATGACGATCCTGATCGGTCACCGCGACGACGTGCGGCTGGAGGATGTCGACCCGTTCGCCGACCACCTGGTGCTCAGCTACCGGCGCGAGGCGCTGACCAGGGTGGCGGTCTGGCCGCTGACCGAAAGCGGTTACGGCGAACTGCGGGAGCTGGAGTTCGATCTCGAACTCTTCGCCGTCGGCTCGGGCGCCAACCCCGAATGGGAGCAGCCGACGCTGCGGATCGGGCTCACCTCGTTCATCACGCCGATGCAGGTCTTCGACTACGTACCCGCCACCGGTGAGCTGCTGCTGCGCAAGGAACAGCCGGTGCTCGGCGGCTACGACGCGAACGACTATGAACAGCATCGGGATTGGGCGGTCGCCGCGGACGGCACCCGTGTCCCGATTTCGCTGGTGTGGAAGAAAGGTCTTCCCGAAGGCCCGAAGCCGCTGCTGCTCTACGGTTACGGCTCCTACGAGGCCAGTATGGATCCGTCGTTCTCGGTGTCGCGGCTGTCGCTGCTGGACCGCGGCATGATTTTCGCGGTCGCGCATGTGCGCGGCGGCGGTGAGATGGGCCGACTCTGGTACGAGAACGGCAAGACGCTCACCAAGAGGAACACCTTCACCGATTTCGTCTCCTGCGCACGGCATCTCGTCGACACCGCCGTCACCGCCCCGGACCGCATGGTCGCCGACGGTGGCAGCGCGGGCGGGCTACTGGTGGGGGCGGTGGCCAACCTGGCGCCGGAGCTGTTCGCGGGCATCCTGGCCAATGTCCCGTTCGTGGATCCGCTCACCTCGATCCTGGATCCGTCGCTGCCGCTGACCGTCATCGAATGGGACGAGTGGGGTAACCCGTTGGCGGACAAGGACGTCTACGAATACATGAAGTCCTACGCCCCCTACGAGAACGTCGAGGCCAAGGACTATCCGGCGATTCTGGCGATCACCAGCCTCAACGACACCCGCGTCCTCTACGTCGAACCGGCCAAGTGGATCGCCAAACTGCGGGCCACCAAGACCGGTGATTCCCCGCTCCTGCTCAAAACGGAAATGAGCGCGGGGCACGGCGGCGTCAGCGGCCGCTACGAGAAGTGGAAGGAAGTCGCCTTCGAGTACGCCTGGGTGCTCGACACCCTCGGCCTGGCCTCGGTCTGAGTCCGCCGATGGCTCCGTAGTTCCGTCGTTCCGGCCGGGACTACGGAGCCGTCGGCGGTTCGCGACGGGCTCAGAGCCCGCAGGTCTGGATATTCTCCAGCATCTGTTGCCGATCGCTTTCCCGAATATGTTCGATCCCCCGGTAGGCGCCGCGCGAATCCAGGACCCGGATGTACACGTCGGCGATCTGCTCCGGCGTCGCCTCCGGATTCTGTCCGCGCACCTGATCGACGAATCCCTTTGTGGCCGCGCACTTCTCCTCTTGGTTGAAGATTTGCGGCGGATCGCCCGGATCGGCTGGCGCCGTACCCGGTGCGATCAGCAGGAGCGGAACCGTCAGTGCGCCGAGGATTGCTGCTTTCACAGATCGAATCCTATGGGCCGCGGCGGCCGGACCCGAGAATACGATTCGGGCGCAGTCTGTCGGCACCGGAAAAGAGCTCTCCGCGCGCGTGGCGGGGAGTTCGCCACCTGGTCATGTGGTCTGCACGCGGCGGTCATATGCGGCTGGCACCGTGGATTCATGAACGCCGAGCTGCTCGTGTCCGTGTCAGGGATCCGGGACACCACCCGAGACGCCGCGATCGAATTCGCCGCCGAGATGGATCGCCGTGATGTCCGGCTCTCACTACTGGTCGCGCCGCGGCTGAAGGGGAAGTACCGGCTGCTCGAGGATCCGGCGACGCAGTCCTGGCTGCGCGGGCGCCGGGCTCGCGGCGATGCCATCGTGCTGCACGGTTACGACCAGGCGGCCACCAAGCGCAGGCGGGCCGAATTCGCCACGCTGCCCCAGCACGAGGCCAGGCTCCGGCTCACCGCGGCGGACCGGGTGATGGAGCAAGTGGAGCTGCGCACGCGTCTGTTCGCGGCTCCGCGCTGGGATGCCTCGTCCGGCGCCATCGCGGCGCTGCCCACCGTCGGCTTCCGGCTCGCGCTCGGACTCACCTCGATCCACGATCTGGAACGCAATATCGCGCAGAAGTCACGGGTCTACGGCATCGGCGAGGGGTTCCGCGCCGAACCGTGGTGGTGTCGCGCCCTGGTCCTCGGCGCGGCCCGCACCGCCCGCCGCGGCGGTGTGCTGCGGCTGGCCGTCTCGGCCGCGCAGTTGCAGCGTTCCGGACCGCGCCAGGCCATGCTCGACGCAATCGATCTGGCCTTGTTCCACGGTGCCACCAGCGAGGTCTATCGCTGGGAGCCCTACGCCGCCGTCCGGGCGGCGTAGTAAGACGCCGCCACGTGCGGTGTGGTCGGTGACGTCGCGGGTGGACCTGGTTGGAGGCCACTGTCGCGGACGCATCGGTTGGCGCCGCCGCCCGGATATGGCGTACACGGGCGGCGGCGCGCGGCGGATCATGCCTGGGTCTCGGATACGGCTTACGTCGTCGGCACGGCGGCGGTGGCGGTGTGGGTGAAGCCGCCCGCCTCCTCCTTGGTGAGCCCCATCGGGTGCTTCTCGAGTTGTGCGACGCAGCGGACCACATCGGCTATCAGCAGATCCGCCATATCGACGGAGAAGCCGTGCCGTAGCACCGCGCGCATGATGGTTTCGTCACCCCGGTCCGCGGGCAGCGGGTAGGCGGCGATCAGCCAGCCGCGCGTGCGCAGCCGGTCGGACAGGTCATAGAGGTTGAAGCTCTGCGGCCCGCTCATTCGCCACGACACGGCCGTGATGCCCTTGGCCGGGTCGCCGTCGTGGAGCATCTCGAAGATCCCGAGGTGGACCAGTCCCTTGGCCAAATGCTTTGCTACCCGGTAGATCTCGGACTGTACGCGGGTGTAACCGATGCGGCCGAGGCGGATGAAGTCGTAGTACTGGGTGATGGTCTGGCTGCCGGGCCGGGAGAAATTGAGATTGAAGGTGGCCATACTGCCGCCCAGGTAGTCGACATTGAAGATCAGCTCGGCGGGCAGGTCCGAGGCCTCGCGCCAGATCGCCCAGCCCGCGCCCAGAGGGGCGAGGCCGGTCTTGTGGCCGGAGGCATTGATCGATTTCACCCGCGGCAGCCGGAAGTCCCACACAATGTCCGGCGCGCAGAACGGGGCCAGGAACCCGCCGCTGGCGGCGTCCACGTGGATGGGGATGTCCAGACCGGTCGCCGCCTGAAGATCGTCGAGCGCCTTGCTGATCCCGGTGACATCCTCGAACAGGCCGGTGAAGGTCTGGCCGAACGTCGGCACCACCATGATGGTGTTCTCGTCGCAGTGGGCGGCGATATCGTCGGGGTGCATGGTCAGCCGGTCGCGACGCAGCGGGATCTGGCGGATTTCGACGTCGAAGTAGCGGGCGAACTTCTCCCAGCACACCTGCACCGGTCCGCAGACGAAATTGGGGGTCCCGGTGCCGCCGCGCTGTCGCCAGCGGAATTTGGCCGCCAGCCCGCCGAGCATGGCGGCCTCGCTGGATCCGGTGGTGGAGGTGCCGAGCGTGGTCGCGGCGTCGGGGGCGTTCCACAGGTCGGCGACCATACGTACGCAGCGCTTTTCGAGTTCGGCGGTCTGCGGGTATTCGTCCTTGTCGACGATGTTCTTATCCAGCGATTCCGCCATCAGCCTGCGGGACTGATCGTCCACCCACGTGGTGCAGAACGTCGCGAGATTCATGCGGGACACGCCGTCCAGCATCAGCTCGTCGTGTATTACCTCGTAGGCGACCTGGGGAATCATCTCCTGCGTCGGAAACCCCTTCTTGGGGGCGGCGCGCCGCAGGCCGATTGCGGTGAACAGGTCCTCAGATCCAGAATTATCGGGCATCCGCGCCTCCATGGGGCACTCGCAGCTAATGTTTGCCAGGTGGACGGTGTCAGTTCACAATGGTTCGAAACTGGCTGACTTACACGAGCATTCGTACATTCTCTATGGATGCTGAGTATTTACACTTCGAATCGCGGACCATCAGCATGTCATAGAGCAAGTGATGTCCGAAACGAAATCGCGGATCGGATCGCGCACGGAATCCGATCGCGTGCGTCCCTCTTTGCCCCGCATGAGCGGCCGATTGCGCTTCCGCCGCGTGATTCGGGCAAATGTTCAGTTGCCGTTCGGGGGTCGGACTCGATACCGGGGGTGGCAGTTGTTGTCGCGGTCGCGGGCCTCGAGGTGATTGTCGCTACCGCTGAATTCCCCGTGCTCCAGGCCCTGTGCCGGATTCCTGGCGATGGCGACACGGACCGCTCGGTCGGTTGAATTCGTCGGGTGGGGCGCGCGGTTCATGTCAGAGTTTGCGTAGCGGCATCTTTGCTGCCGCCTCCGCGGTGTGCTGGATCGGATCGAACCGAAGCGGGCAGGAGGAAGCGGTTATGACGTCGACGGCGATCAGGGGCTCGGTCACCACCTGGGTGACATCGGCGTTGCTGACGACCAGTTCGGTCGCCGGTCTGTGTGCCTCGCCGATCGCCACCTACTGCCCGGACCGGCTGGAGGACTACTTACAGCGGGTCGAGAATATGACGTTCGACGATGACGAAGTGAGGCGCTGAATGAGTTCCGATGATCCCGACGCCGCCGAGCTGCGCAGCCGCGTCGCCGCGCTGATGGGTCAAGCGAAACAGGATCTGGCCCAGCTGGTTTCGTTCAAATCGGTCGCCGATTCGCGGCTGTTCCCGCCGGAGGAGTGCGAGAAGACCGCGCAGTGGATGGCCGACGCCTTCGCCGCGGTCGGTCTCACCGATGTGGGCCTGCACGAAACCTCGGACGGCAGTAAGGCCGTCGTCGCGCGCAGGTCCGCGCCGCCCGGAGCGCCGACGGTGTTGCTCTACTGCCACTACGACGTACAGCCGCCGCTGGACGACGCCGCGTGGCGCACGCCGGTGTGGCAGCTGACCGAGAAGGACGGCCGCTGGTACGGCCGCGGCAGCGCCGACTGTAAGGGCAATATCGTCA
The DNA here is from genome assembly GCF_040654375.1 of Nocardia sp. NPDC050710. Lineage (NCBI taxonomy): Bacteria > Bacillati > Actinomycetota > Actinomycetes > Mycobacteriales > Nocardiaceae > Nocardia > Nocardia sp. NPDC050710. Next base: position 14,111 of record NZ_JBFAHV010000034.1, read on the forward strand.
TGCACCTCACCGCATTGCGTGCGCTGCGGCAGATCGGCGGCGAGGATTTCCCGGTCGGTATCACCCTGGTCGCCGAGGGTTCCGAGGAGCAGGGTACCGGTGGGCTGGAGGCGTTCGTGCCCGAGCACGTCGAACTGCTGCGTGCCGACACCCTATTGATCTGCGACAGCGGCAATTTCGCCGCCGGTGTACCGACCTTCACCGAAACCCTGCGCGGCAATGTCAATGTCGTGGTCTCCGTCGAAACCCTCGCGGGCCCCGTGCATTCCGGCATGTTCGGCGGCCCCGCGCCCGACGCGCTCGCCGCACTGATCCACCTGCTCGCCACATTGCGCGACGAATACGGCAATACGACCGTCGCCGGCCTGACCAACGATCAGACCTGGGGCGGCGTGCGGTACCCGGACGAGCAGTTCCGTATCGACGCCGGTGTGCTCGGCGGGGTCGACCTCACCGGTGATGGGACCGTCGCCGATATGCTCTGGGCCCGACCGGCTTTGACGATTCTCGGTATCGATGCGCCCAAGGTCGTCGGATCCTCCGCGGCGATCCAGCCGTCCGCGCGCGCCCGGCTGAACCTGCGCATCCCGCCCTGCACCGATCCGGATCAGGCATTGAAGGCGCTCACCGCGCATCTGGAGGCGAATACCCCTTGGCACGCCAAGCTTTCGGTGGAAACCGAGTCGATCGGCTCGCCATTCCGTTCGGGTACCGGTGGTCCGGCCCGCACCGCCATGGCGGCGGCGCTGGCCGCGTCCTACGGCCGCGCCACCACCACCCAGGGCCAGGGCGGATCCATCCCGCTCTGCAACGTCTTCGCCGACACCTATCCGGACGCCGAGATCATGCTGCTCGGTGTCGAGGAACCCAAATGCCTGATCCACGCGCCCAATGAAAGTGTGGATCCCAGCGAAATCGAGCATATAGCCCTGGCGGAGGCCTTGTTCTTGACCCGCTACGCCCGCTGAGCGAAGTTCGGACCGGTTGGTCTTCTGATATTCGCGCGATGCGGCACCGTCCGCTGTGATCTGTACGGTACGCAGTATTCACACAATTGGACATTTGGCTGTATCCGGGCGCTCGGGTCGGCTGTACGATTGGAACTCCCAGCATGATTCGCATCGGAGCCGCGACAACCTCAATGGAGGATGACGAGTGACCAGCTATATGGGATCCCGATCTTCCGGCGGCCGGTGATGACAGTGGCTGAATTCGAGACGTTGTCGACGGCGCCGGATCACGTATTTGCCAACGGTATGATGAAACGGGTCTTTCCGCAGGTCATCGGCCAGATCCTGGATTCGCTGAACCAGGACGATCGGGCCGGCGAGAGCCTGGCCAACCTGCGTGACAGCTTTGTTCTGGATAATCCCATTCCGAAACCCTCGTCCACCCAGGCGATGGTGCCCGAACATGCCTGGCGGGATGCCTTGCAGCTGGTCGGAAAGTCGTGGTTCGATTTGCCGAGTTATGTCGGCGAGTCATTGTTCTATTATCTGCTGCTGGACGCGTTCGGATACTTCGACTATTTGTCGAGCAATTATGAACGCGATCCATTTCTACCCAGGAAGACAAGTGATCTCTTCGCGATCATCGGAACGATGACCGTCGCGGCGACGCGTGTTCCGTCGTTGCGGCACGGCCTGCTGGCCTCGCTCTGGGGAAATCTGGGGGATGCGGCCCATGCGCAATTCCAGGAGCGGGGCGTGCCCGCCATCGATTCCGGTCGCCTGCTGGTGGACGATCTGAGCCGGGCCTGTGCGCGACTCGAGCATGCGGAATCGGTCGGCGTGATCGCCGATAATGCCGGACCGGAGCTGCTGGCCGACCTGATTCTGGCCGCTTGCATACTCCGGAACGGGCAGACATCGACGGTCACCGTGTATGTGAAACAGCGGCCGTACTTCATCTCGGATGCCACCGCCAATGATTTCGAGACCACGCTGTCGGCGTTGATCAGCGTCGACGAAGAGCTGTCGATTCTGCGCACATATGTGCGCGATGGCCGGTTGCGGGTCGCGACCCACTGGTTCTTCCAATCACCGCTGCACTATCGGCAGCTGCCGCCGGATCTGGCACATGACATCGGCAATCACGACATCACGATCGTCAAGGGCGATCTGAACTACCGCCGCCTGCTCGCGGATCGGGTCACGCCGGCCACGTATCCGCTCGAAGAACTCCTGCCCGATCTGCGCACCGACCTCTTGATTCTGCGGACCATGAAATCGGATATCTGTGCCGGCTTGCCGCCGAAAACGGTTGCGGAATTGGATGCCACGGCGCATGATTGGCGGTTCTCGGGCCGCTACGCGGTAGCTCACTACGTCCAATGAACAAGGTACTCGGTGGTGCGCAGAATATCCTCGATCATTGTCCTCGTTCTCTCTCTCACAACGATATTGGCGGGCGGTGCGCTGACCGTACTGTCCGTCATCGGGTCACTCTCGGTGAAGGATCAGCTGAGCGCCGTCCTCGGCATGCTCGCGGTTCTGGTGGTCGGCTACGTGTCGGACCGACTGCTCGTGCTGCTGGACATGCGGCGCGAACTGCGTGAGATCAGCGGACAACTCGCGCACCCCGCGGTACTACAGCGGTGGTCCGAGGTCTGGTCGTTCGATGCGTTCGTGCGCAATGCTTCCGAGGTCTACATCATCGGACTGACGAAGGCGGGCTCGCTGACCGAAGGCCCGGAACGGCTGGCGAATCTGGTCCGTGCCGGTTGCCGGGTTCGCATCGCGGTCCTCGACTTCCGGGATGACGAGCTGGCCGCGTCGACCGCGGCGGCGACCACGCACACCACCGAACGCGTGGTGGCCGATTTCAACGTATTCGTCTCGACGATGCGATCGGTCAGGGGACTGCTCTCCGTGCGGGAGAATCAACGCCTCGAGGTGCGGACCTATCGCTCTGTTCCGACGATGGCTGGGGTGTTCGTCAGACGTGGCAACGAACGGTCCGCGATCGTCTATTTCTACCCGTACAAGACCGATCCCGGCGACCGGCCCGCCATCGTGCTCGAGGAGGAAACCGGCAAGGAATGGCTGGACTTCTTCTTCGAACGTTCCGACCGATTGTGGAAGGACGTCCAGTCTCTCGACGACCCCTCGAAGTGATTTGGGTAAAGGCGGATCCGCACAGTACGATCCTCGCCGTGACACGGCGGGAGTTGCACTCCCCGACAGGTTCTCGGTCACGGCACGTCATGTGAAACACACCGGATGCACAGACATTCGACCTGCTTCGTCTTTCTGACAGCTGTACCGTGAACATGAAGGGGTGAGAGCCGTGAACCGAGTCCGGGCGCCACATATGAAGCTGGTGGCGGAGATTCCCGAAACGCTACTGCTCTGGGATATCGACAAAACGCTCTTGAGCACGGCCGGTGTGAGCAGGGAAGTGTATTCGCTTGCCTTCGAGACGTTGACCGGACGGTCCTCGCGGGTCGTCGCGGATACCGCGGGCCGCACCGAGTTCGAGATCATGAAGGACCTCTTCCACAAGAACTTCATCTGCGCAGATCACGTGGGGACACCAACGGAGATCGAGGAAGTGCTGGTGAAGACGTTGGCGCAGAAGCGGATAGACCTCTCCCGGCGCGGTGCCGCCTTGCCGGGCGCCCGGCGGGCGTTGTGCGCACTCGCGGATTTCCCCACGATTGTCCAGTCCGTGTTGACCGGGAATGTGCGACGAAATGCCACCACCAAGCTCGCGGCATTCGGACTGGACGCCTGGCTGGATCTGTCCGTCGGCGCGTACGGTTCCGAGGGCATGGCCCGGTGGGAGCTGGTCGAGGTGGCCCGACAACGGGTGGATAGCAAGTACGGCAAGACATTCGACGCGCGTTCGACCATTCTGGTCGGCGATACCCCGAAGGATGTGGAGGCCGCTCGGGTCGGCGGGGCCAAGATCATCGCGGTCGCCTCGGGCGCCAGCAGTGTCGAAACCCTGCTCCGCGCGGGGGCCGATTGCGCGATCGAAAGTCTGGACGACACCGAGGGTTTCATTCTGATGCTGCGCGATCTTCGCCACAGGTGATGGGATGAGGTTGCGGGGCAATCACTTTCGTATGCGGCGGGTTCTCCTATCGTAGTGTGCGATCGGCTGTCCGGGTTAGAATGAATCCGCTCACTCCGAAGCCGTATTGCCGAGCCGTCGTCCAGCAACTGTCGAAGAGGCTGCAAGGTAGGGAATTTCACCGGAGCGGGGGAACGACCTCGGTTGTAGGCGACCGATCGGTACGGCACCATCGTGCTGCGGCGCCGAATACTCAGTTCGGAGCGACATGCGTGACAGTGGGGATTTACGGCATCGCGTCGACGAGATTCGCTCGATCGCCTCGGAACACGGCTCCCCCGTGCGTATCGCCTGTGCGGGGACCCTGGTATCACTCGCTCCGGAATTGGTGAAAGCGTGTGCCGCGGATCCGCGGATTCCCTCGGTGCGTGTGTTGTGTCCGGACCCCGAAGCTTCCGCCTTCCTGCGGTGGATCGATGCGGTGGGCGGCGAGTCGTGGAACGCGTGGATCGCACGGCGCCGAATCCTCCGTACGGTGGCCGGTATTCGTGCCCAGGTTCCGGACTACGAGCATCGGATATCGGTCGGTTTGCATCGTCTCGAAATACTGGCGGACTTCGTCATGATAGGGACGGATGCGGCATTGGTATTGGCGCCGGACGCCGACCCGGCGGCCACCACCGTCGAATTCTCGAAATCGGCATTCTTGACGTTCGAGGAACATCGGCCCGTGCTCGGCGCCTTCGCCGGACTGTGGCGGGTCATCGAAACACATGGCGATACAGCCTGGTTGACATCGCCGGTCGAATCGGATCGGCTGCCGCGGTGGCCGAGTCTGTACAAGGGCAATGCGGTGCTGGAAGCAGGGCGCGATGGGCACGAGGACGCCGCAGCGGTGGCATCGGGGAGCAAGGTCTTCAGCAAATGGTGCGCCGGCGACGGTGAAAACGCGGCGGAGTTGGTGTGGGTCACCGCCGCCCCCGATATCCGTACGCGGACACATCATTTTCGTCCGGTCGGCGGGGCGAACGCACGCTATTCGGGTACGGCCGCGCTGGTATCGCATCTAGCACCGGTGTCTATGGAGGCAGCGGCCGGCGTCTCGCTGTTCGAACTGGCCTATACGCTGAACTATCTCGGGCAGAACGACGGCATGGCCCCGGCCGCTTCACGAATTCTCGGTGAGATCGTCGACGATTCCGTCAAGAGCCTGTCGGAATTTCGCGCCGTCGCGGATTCGGTATCCGCCGACCTGTCCCGGACCAGATATCCCTATGCCGATCAGGGCGATGTCGCGTTGCGCGGCTTGACGGGCGGCCCGGTATCGGGTTCGGATATCTCGAACGCGGTCGACGACTACCGGGAACTCGGGGTGCTGCTGGAATCGAGCTGCACGGTGTCGTTCCGGGACGCGCATCTGAAGAACCGCATCTGGGTGACGGACGAATCGGCGGCGGAACTCGGCCACCGGCTGGTCCGACTCGAAACCGGCGCGCTGCGTTCGGAAATCATGCGCTGTGTGGTCGATATCGATTTCGAATCCGCGGGCCGGTACGTCACACCGTGGGACGATGTGGCGCATATCTTGTTCTTCGAGATGAGTGGGCTGGGTCCGCTGGCTCCGGATGCCGACGGAATGCGGGCATATGAAACCTGGTGGGGTCCCGTCGAAGACGCGGAGGGATTGTTGCGGACGGTCCTCGCGCGCAGTGCCAGGGAGGCCTGCCGGCGCTGGTGGTACGCGCGCCATATGCCGCAGACCTACATTCGGAGGTATTCGTTGGAGAGCACCGACGCCTTCCTCGAACTCGCCCTGTGGGCGGCCGCGCGACTGAACGGATTCGATCGGCTCGCGAAGGTACTGGCCGTATTGCGGGAGACGGGTGGGCCGGTGTCCGATATGCCGCGGCGAAGTCATCCGCATATACCGGCCGTCTACCCCGCCGACCGCACAGTTATCGCGCGGTAACACCGCCCGCCCGGCCGAAATGTTCCGGCCGGGCGAGCGGCGTCGCGGATCGCAGGTCAGAAGTCGCGGTAGTCCTCGGGCGTGAGGACGGTGAATTCGGTTCCGGCGGGGCCCATTTCGGAGAGGCGCCCGAAGTAGATACCCCGCGCTTCCGGCTGGATGATGCCGAAGTGGATGGGGAAGGCGGTGCGCGGATTCACCGCCCGGAGGTAGTCGACGGCCTCGCTGATGCGCATCCAGGGCGCCGCGGCCGGGATGGCGAGCACGCCGACGGGTACCGGCGGCACCCACAGGGAGTCGCCGGGGTGGACCAGCTGGGCCGGATCGTCCGGGGTGCCGAGCTGGAAGACGGTGTTATCGATCACGGGGATTTCCGGGTGGATCACCGCATGTCTGCCGCCGCCACCGGTGATCTGGAGCTCGTCGAACCGGATCACATTTCCCGCGTGTACCGCCTCCCAGGGTTCACCGCGCTGGGCGGCGGTCTGCGGATCGGAGAAGAGCCGGGCGCCGGGGTTGGCGTCGATCAGGGCTTCGATCCGCATCGGATCGATATGGTCGGGGTGCTGGTGGGTCACCGCGATCGCGTCGAGGCCGGTGATGCCCTCGAAGCCGTGCGAGAAACTGCCCGGATCGAACAGCACCTTCTTGCCGTGCAGCTCGACGAGGATGCAGGAGTGGCCGAAATGGGCTATTCGCATGGGTTCATGCTATTGGCGCCATGCCGACTTTCACCCGACCCCGCACGGCACTCGGACAATGCCGGGAACTAGGCTGCCCAGGTAACCCCCGATACCACCTGAGGAGCAACGCGTGGCACGAGTCGTGGTCGAGGTGATGCCGAAGGCCGAGATCCTGGATCCGCAGGGTCAGGCCATTGTCGGCGCGCTCCCGCGTCTGGGATTCGCCGGAATTTCGGATGTGCGGCAAGGCAAGCGATTCGAACTCGACGTGGATGACAGCGTCAGCGACGCCGAGCTCGAGCAGATCGCCGAGGCGCTGCTGGCCAACACCGTCATCGAGGAGTGGAAGGTGGTCCGCGTCTCATGACCCGGATCGGAGTCATCACCTTCCCGGGCACGCTCGACGATGTCGACGCGGCCCGCGCGGTGCGCCGGGCCGGCGCCGAGGCGGTGAGCCTGTGGCATGCCGACGCCGATCTCAAGCAGGTCGACGCGGTCGTCGTGCCCGGTGGCTTCTCCTACGGTGACTACCTGCGCGCGGGCGCCATCGCCCGGTTCGCGCCGGTGATGGGCAAGGTCGTCGAGGGCGCCCGCCAGGGTCTGCCGGTACTCGGCATCTGCAATGGTTTCCAGGTGCTGTGCGAGGCGGGCCTGCTGCCCGGCGCGCTGACCCGCAACGAGGGTTTGCACTTCATCTGCCGTGACGAGTGGCTGAAGGTCGAGTCGGTCGATACCGCCTGGACCTCGCGCTACGAGCCCGGCGCCCAGATCCTGATTCCGTTGAAGTCCGGCGAGGGCCGCTACCAGGCCTCGACCGAGGTGCTCGACGAGCTCGAGGGTGAGGGCCGGGTGGTCTTCCGCTATGCGGGGGAGAACCCGAACGGCTCACAGCGCGGTATCGCGGGCATCGCCTCGGCCAACGGCCGGGTCGTCGGTCTGATGCCGCATCCCGAGCACGCCACCGAACCGCTGACCGGTCCGAGTGACGACGGTATGGGCTTGTTCCTCTCGGTCCTGGACACCCTGGTCTCGGCGTAGCAGGTAGGGCAGCCGCGACCTCGGCCGATCTCGATCGGCAGCGAGGCAGCTTCAAGCTTCTCCCCCCACGCAACCCCAACGGAGCGAGTCCTGCGAGCGACCGTTCGCGGCCCGTCTCGCGTCCGACTGGCCGAAGCGCATGTGCCGCAGGCACGAGTCTCGGCCGCTCGGACGCGAGACTTCCCGGGGCCGCGAACACGCAGCGCCGCAGGCGCTGCCAAATATCACAGCATGCGGTCGATGATGTCGAAATCGATGCCGTCGGCGCGGGCGATATAGCCGGGCTGGATCGCCTGGTTGCCGCGGAATCCTCGTTGCCCGCCCGGGGTTTCGAACCGCACGCCGTCCATCAGCGCGCGGTGGATACGCGGCACCTCCAGCGATCCCACGGTCTCGACCAGGCCGCGCAGGGTGTGCAGGCCGTCGTAGGTGGCGTTGCTGAAGCTGGTGAGCGCGGGCGCGAACCTGCCGTGCAGGCGCCGGTAGCGGGCCTTGCGATCGAGCCCGTCGGTGAGCCGCTCGTTCAGGAAGAAACTGGATGGTACATACAGGTTGTGGTTGGCCGCGGGCCCGCCGGCGAGCAGCACGTTCTCATCGGCGGCGGGGCTGATCCGGATCTGGGTGTCCGCGCGCCCGGTCGCGGCGAATTGGCGGTTGAACCGGGATACGTCGGCGCCGACCATCAGGATGATGACGCCGTCCGCCCGATCCAGCGCCGGGTCGGTGAGGAAGGGCGTGAAACTCCTACTGCCCAGCGGCACGAACTGTTCCAGCACAATGGCTTCCGGGTCGGCCAGGCTGCGGCGCACGGCCTTGGCGGTCTCCCGCGGCCAGATGTAGTCGTTGCCGATGACGGCCCAGCGGCGCACGCCGTGTTCGCGTTGCAACCAGTGCACGGCGGGCAGGGTGTGGCCCGCGGGATGTTCACCGAGCATCAGCACGCCGGGCAGTTCGTCGTCGAAGCCTTCGTGTCCGGTGGCGAACAGGTACGGCACCCGGCCGGCATTGGCCCTGGCCACCGCCCTGCGCACCGCGGAGGTATGCCAGCCGGTGATCGCGTGCACCATTCCGGTGGCGAGCAGCGCGGCGACCTCGCGGGCGACCTCCGCGGGCGGCCGTCCGCCATCGATATTCGTCGTGCGTATTTCGTGCCCGAGAATTCCTGTACCGCTGTTGATTTCGTGAACCGCCAGGGCGATCGCGGCATCGCAGGATGGCGCCACAATGCCCCCGGGGCCCTGCCGCGGGACGATGTTGAGGATCTCGAGGGTGCCGTCTGGGCTCTCGCCGAACGCGGGCATTCGGTACTCTTCTTCTCGTTCGAGCGAATTCATGGCGGGCGGGAAATTATGACGACCATTGTAAGCGGATATTCGACGCTGCATGGCGCGCTGCGAGCCGCGGAGCGCCGCTGGCTGCGTCACCTCGACGCCGCATTGTGCGCTAGGCAACTGTCGGCCGACCAGTGGACAATGTTATGCAATTTGTCCACCGAAGTTGGGGTGACCATGAGCGAATTGGCCACCCGATCGCAGTTGCCGCCGTCGTCGGCGACCAGGCATGCCGACTATCTCGCCGAGCGCGGCCTGATATTCCGGGTAGCCGCGGAGGAGGATCGGCGCCGGATCCTGATCGGGCTGAGCAATCTGGGCGCGGACCTCGTCGCGGCGGTCCGAGCCGAAGAAACCCGGGTGGAGCAGGCATTACAGGCGCGGATGGGGGTCCGCAAATATGCCGAGCTGATGCGGCTGCTCGATCTCGTCGCCGCGCCCGCGGAGTACGCGGAGTAGTTGTTCGCCAACGGCGGGTGCCGGGGTAATCACCGGAGATGATCCGTCCGGCGAATCGAGTTGGCGAATTGCCGTGTACGTCCGATTTTCGGCGGCTGGTCTACGTAATACAGCCCTCCGGTTCCATTTCCGAAAGGAATTGACTCGATGGGATCGTCGGTAGCGAAGATCTGCTACCGAGCGGTTGTTTCGAACTCCGGTGCGGTCGACATTGTGGTCGTTGATTACGCAATGTCCGGATTGCGCACTCGCGCCGAAGCGCCGGTGAACCGCAACCGGATCGGACAACTGCCCGGCGGCCGCGCGATGGGCCATCGCGGGATGGATCTCGTGGTGCTGCCGAGGCCTGCCGCCGCGTCTGCCTAGGATCGGCACCATGCCGGTTTCGACTACTGCCGCCACCGCCGCTGGGCTGTGCGCCTTCATCGATGCGTCACCGTCGCCGTTCCACGTGTGCCGCACGGTCGCACAGGAGTTGGACGCGCAGGGCTTCACCCCGCTGTCCGAATCCGAGCCGTGGCCGTCGGACGGACCGGGCAGGCACTATGTGGTCCGCGGCGGTTCGCTGGTGGCCTGGGCGAGCGCGGACGCCGCGGCCTCCGCGCCATTCCGGGTGGTCGGCGCGCATACCGACAGCCCGAATCTGCGGGTCAAACAGCACCCCGACCTCGCCGTCGCGGGCTGGCAGCTCGTCGGACTGGAACCCTATGGCGGCGCATGGCTGAACTCCTGGCTGGACCGGGAACTCGGCATCTCGGGCCGACTCAGTGTGCGCGACGGAAATATGGTGCGGGACAAGCTGGTTCGCATCGACGAGCCGATCCTGCGGGTGCCGCAGCTGGCCATCCACCTTTCCGAGGACCGTCGCGGCGTCACCCTGGACCCGCAGCGGCACGTGAACGGGGTGTGGGGTCTGGGCAGCGAACCGCGCTCCTTCCTGGAGTTCGTCGCCGAGCGGGCGGAGGTGGATCCGCGCGAGGTGCTCGGGTGGGAGTTGATGACCCACGATCTGACCCCGAGCCGGCTGGTCGGCCGGGATCTCGACCTGGTCAGCGCGCCGCGCCTGGACAATCAGGGCACCTGCTACGCCGGGCTGCGCGCCTTCCTCGCCGCCGTCGCCGAACCGGGCGCGGCGATTCCGGTGCTGGCCATGTTCGACCACGAGGAGGTCGGCAGCCAGTCCGACCGCGGCGCGCAATCCGATCTGCTGCCAACGGTTCTCGAACGTATCGTGCTCGCCCGCGGCGGCGGTCGAGCCGAATATCTCGCGGCGCTGTCCGGCTCCGTCTGCGCCTCCGGCGATATGGCCCATGCCACGCACCCCAACTATCCGGACCGGCACGAGCCCGCGCACCGCATCGAGGTCAACGGTGGCCCGGTACTGAAGGTCAACCAGAATCTCCGATACGCCACCGACGCGGCAGGCGCCGGGGCCTTCGCGCTGGCCTGCGCCCAGGCCGGAGTGTCGTTGCAGCGCTATGTGCACCGCGCCGATCTGCCGTGCGGCTCCACCATCGGACCGATGACCGCGGCCCGCACCGGCATGTCCACCGTGGATGTCGGCGCCGCCCAGCTGGCGATGCACTCGGCCCGCGAAATGATGGGCGCCGCGGACGTCCCCGCCTACGCCGCCGCCCTGGCCGCCTTCCTCACCCCGGCCGTATAGGCCCGGCCGGGTCGGTCGAACCACCCTTCGCGGGGCGACGTCCACCACGTCCGGCGTTTCAGGATCGATCGGTCTCTCACCCGAGGGTGCGGGCGCACCACCCCTGAGGTTCCTATTTTCCGGCGCGCGGAGAACGGATCGTCATAGCTGTCCACTATGACGATCTCCTCGCAAAGGAAGTACGAAGTGCAGCCGAGTTACGTTCACCACGTCAGGCGGCAAGTTTCCGAATACGGAGATACCAGGTCATATACCTACCTACGTGAAGTGGGACGCGAACTCGTCGAGGAGATCGTCACCTATCGCGAACTGGACCGCGACGCCAGGGCCATCGCCGCGTGGCTGGCGGACCGACCGGAATCAGCACAGCCCGTCCTGCTTCTCTACCTCGACGGCATGGCCTTCCTGCGGGCGTTTCTGGGGTGCCTGTACGCCGGTGTCGTCGCTGTCCCCGCGCCCGTGCCCCACGACGAGCGCAGCACCGAGCGGGTAGCGGGTGTGATCGCGGATTCCGGCGCCCGATTGGTGCTCACGACCGCCGATTTCCAACCGTTCGTCGCGGCGGCCACCGATGCCGTCGTCATCGCGACCGAAGGTCCGCTCGGCGATCCGGACGCGTGGCGGATGCCCGACATCGACTCGGGGACGATCGCGTTTCTGCAATACACATCGGGATCGACCGGCGCCCCGAAGGGCGTTGTCATCACGCACGGCAATCTCATGCACAACGAGGCCGCCATTTCGGCGGTCGGGGTGGACGATGCCATGACGGGCGTCAGCTGGATCCCGCAATTCCACGACATGGGACTGATCGGCTTGCTGCTCGGTGCGATCTACAACGGAGGGAACCTGGTGTTCATGGCGCCGACGGCCTTCCTCAAGCGCCCGGTGCGCTGGCTACAGGCCATCGACAAGTACCGGGCGACCATCACCGCGGCACCGAATTTCGCCTACGACCTGATCGCGCGGCGGGTGACCGACGAGCAACTGGCCGAACTCGATCTCAGCACCCTCGTGAGCGCCATGACCGGCGCCGAACCGGTACGCGAAGCCACCATCGAGATGGTGCTGGAGCGGTTCGCGCCCGCGGGTTTGCGGCCGACGGTATTCATGCCCGGCTACGGGCTGGCGGAGGCGACGCTGATGGCCAGTGTGGGCGCGATCGGCGCGAAACCCAGCTACCTCGACGCCGGACGCTCCGGCCGGCTGGTCGGCTGCGGACGCCCGGCCCGCGGTATGGATATCCGCATCGTCGACCCGCAGACCGGGCGGCCGATGCCGGAGCGCGCCGTCGGCGAGATCTGGATTCGGGGCGGGAGCGTCGCGGCCGGTTATTGGAATCGGCCGGAGGAGACGCGCGAAACCTTCGACGCGCATATCGGGACCGAGGGGCCGTTCCTGCGCACGGGTGATCTCGGTCTGCTGTCCGACGGCGAGGTGTTCGTCGCGGGCCGACGCAAGGATCTGATGATCGTCAACGGCCGCAACCTCTACCCCCAGGACATCGAGGAACTGGTGCGAGAGCTGCATCCGGCGCTCGGCGGTACAGGTGTCGCCGTATCCGTCGACGCGGGAGGCCGGGAGCGGCTGGTCGTGGTGCAGGGAGTCAAGACGGCGCTGCAAGGTGACACCACCTTCGCCGAACTTGCCTCCGCGATCAAGGTCGCGGTCGCCAGGGGATTCGATGTGCCCGCACCGAATGTCGTTCTGGTAGAGCCCCGTTCGGTGCATCGCACCACCAGCGGCAAGGTACAGCGCAGCTCGATGCGGGCGGCATTCCTCGACCATCGCATCGACGGTGTCCTGCACGAGGATCTCGAACCGGCGCTGAGCCGGTCACTCGCCATCTGACCGACCTGACCCGACCTGACCCGACCCGGCCCGACCGAGGAGTCCGACTATGTTCAACGCGCACACCACCTCCCCGAAGACGATCGAGGGATGGCTCGTGCAGCGCGTCGCCGACTACACCGAGCGCGCACCGCATCAAGTGGATCCGGCGACCCCGCTGTCCGAGCTCGGAATCGATTCCGTATCGGCGGTGAACCTGTGCGGTGAGATCGAGGACCGATGGTCGCTCGATATCGACCCGACCCTGGTCTTCGACTATCCGACTATCGCCCGCATCGCCACCTTCCTCGCCGACGAATTCGCCGCTGCGGCATGACCGACATAGCCATTGTCGGCCTCGACTGCCGATTCCCGCAGGCATCCGATCCCGCCGCACTGTGGCAGCTGCTGATCGACGGGCGAGAGGTGATTTCGGAGGTTCCGGCGAGCCGCTGGAATGCCGACGACTTCCATGACCCGGCCGGTGCGCCCGGCACGATCAATACCCGCAGCGGTGGATTCATCGACGACGCGGACGCGTTCGACCTCGAGTTCTTCGGTATCACGCCGCGTGAGGCGGAGGCGATGGATCCGCAGCAGCGATTGCTGTTGCAGGCCACATGGCGGGCCTTCGAGGATGCCACGCTCGACCCCCGGAGCCAGTCCGGTTCGCGGACCGGGGTTTTCGTCGGGGTGATGGCCAACGAGTGGGCGAATCTCCAGATGAGCGACTACGCCGCGATCACGCCGCAGCACGGTTCCGGCAACGGATACTTCATGACCGCCAACCGGCTGTCCTACCAGTTCGATCTGAAGGGCCCGAGCCTCGCGGTCGATACGGCCTGCTCTTCTTCGCTGGTCGCAATCCATCTCGCTTGTGCCGCACTGGCTTCCGGTGAATGCGACCAGGCGGTTGCCGGTGGGGTGAATCTCGTGCTGACCCCGGCGGTGGGTGTCTTCTACACCCAGGCCGGACTCTCCGCGCCGGATGCGCGCTGTAAACCGTTCAGCGGCAATGCCGATGGCATCGTGCGCGGCGAAGGTGTCGCCGTGCTCGTGCTCCGCCGACTGGCCGACGCACAGGCCGAGGGCCTGCCCATCTATGCGGTGATCAAGGGCAGCGCGGTCAATTCCGACGGGCGCAGCAACGGCATCACCGCGCCGAACCGATTCGCCCAGCAGCAGGTGATCGGAGAGGCGTACGAGCAGGCCGGGGTCCGCGCCGAGGAGCTCGACTTCATCGAGGCGCACGGCACCGGAACGGTGCTCGGCGACATGATCGAGGTCAAGGCGCTCGGCCACTTGCACGCGAAGAACCGGGTGCGACCCTGTGGAATCGGTTCCATCAAGGGCAATCTCGGCCACACCGAGGGTGCGGCGGGCGTCGCGGGCCTCATCAAGGTCGCGCTGAGCCTGCACCACGGTGTCGTTCCGCCGTCGCGGTTCGCCGATCAGGAGAATCCGCGCCTGCGGATGGAGCAGCACGGTCTGCGGCTGCTGGCCGAACCGATGCCGCTCGACGGACCCGCGCACGGTGGCGTCAGCAGCTTCGGCATCGGCGGTACCAACGCCCACATCGTGCTGGCCAGCGCGCCCGCCACCGAGACACCGCCGGCAATCGGGGGCGGTGTGCTCACCGTGTCATCGGATAACGAGGAAGGGCTGCGGCGCAACGCACTTCGGTTGGCGACTGCGCTGGAGTCGATGCCTCGCGATCAGTTCGCGCAGCTCTGCTGGACGAGCAACCGCGTCAAGTCGACGGGGCGCAGCCGATTGGCTCTCGTCGCGGCCGATCGCGACGATGCGATCGCACGCCTGCGGGAAGGCGCCGAATCCGGTGTCGCCGGACCGCTCGGCGTCGGCTGGATCTTTCCCGGCCAGGGTTCCCAATTCGCCGGGATGGCACGGGCTTTGGCCGCGCAGAGCCCGTTGTTCCGGCGAGCCCTCGATGCGGTCGATGACACCATGACGGCGCACCTCGGCCGCTCCGTGCGCGATCTGCTGCTCGATGCGCACACCGATGTCGACCCCACCGGGCTCGCCCAACCGGCGATCTTCGCGATGGAATACGCACTGGCCCGGTCACTCGCCGATGCGGGGGTCCGGCCCGCCTGGCTGATCGGGCACAGCATCGGCGAATTCGCGGCCGCCGCGGTGGCCGGAGTCCTCGACCTGGACGATGTGTGCCGGTTGGTTGTCGCGCGCGGCCGCCTGATGCAGGGTTTGCCCGCGGGCGGCGCGATGCTCGCGGTACGGGCCGCCACGGCACAGGTCGCCGACCTACTCGCCGATGAGCCGACCGTCGCGATCGCCGCCGTCAACGGTCCCGGGGATCTCGTGCTCTCGGGTGCGGGCGACGCGATCGCGCGTATTCGGGCCACCCTCGGCCCGCGCTCCCTCGGCACGCGGTCGCTCACCGTATCCCATGCGTTCCACAGCCCGCTGATGACGCCGATGCTGGCGGAGTTCGAGGCCATCGCCCGCGAATGCACCTACCGTGCACCCGGCCTGCCGATCTACTCCACACTACGCGGCCGGTTGCTCGACGCGGATGAGCCGATGGATGCGGCGTACTGGACCGAACATATCGGTGCCACTGTCCTTTTCGGCGACGCCCTGGCGGCCGCCCTCGGCACCGACCCGACGCACGTCGTCGAGGTCGGCCCCCGTCGGGCGCTCACCGCGATGGTCAGCCGTATGCGGCCCGAACTCGTCACCCGGTGTCTGGCACCGAGTCCCGGCCCCGATGCGACCGGCGGCGAACTCGCCGAGACTCTCGCCGCGCTCTACCGCGACGGGCTCGACCTCGACTGGGATCAACTCTATGAACCGCACCAGCGGATCCGCCGTCGCCTCCCGGTCTATGACTTCTCGACCGAACACCGGTTCTGGGTAGAACCGCCCACGCTCACCACGCCTTCCGCGCCCCACGAGGAAACCACCATGGATCAGTTGATCGCCCTCTTCCGGGAACAGAACGCCGTATTGGCGAATATGATGGCGGCGCCCACCGGGGTGGCCGCGCCGTCGCCGGTCGCCGTGTCGTCGCCGGTCGCTGCGCGGACCACCACGGCCCCGGACGCGGTCGCCGGTGTGGTCCGGGCGGAATTCGCCAGGGTGAGCGGATTCCCGACCGACCGGCTCCGGAACGCCCAAACCCTCGGCGAGGACCTCGGATTCGATTCGCTCATGCTGACCGATCTGTATGCCGGGCTCATCCGTAAGCTCCCGGGCTTGACCATCGACCCGACCCGGCTCACGGCGCAGACGACCATGGGCGACGTCATCGCCTATGCCACCGGCCATTTCAGTGGTACGCCCGGCGTCGGTACACCCGCCGCGCCCGGCATCGACACACCCATCGTGTCCAGCGCCGTCGCACCCGAATCCGAGCCCGCGACCATCGAACCGGAGTACCGGATCTCCGATTTCGCCGAAGTGCGAGCGATCGCCGATCGGCTCTCCGGCGCCGCGGCGCTCGGCCTTTCCAACCCGTACTTCCTCGTCAACGACGGTGTCACCCGGGACACGTCGGTGATCGACGGAACGCCGGTGGTCAACTTCTCCAGCTACAACTATCTGGGCCTGTCCGGCCATCCGGCGGTCGTCGCCGAGGTCCAGGACGCCGTGGCCCGCTACGGCAGTTCGTGCTCGGCCAGCCGCGTACTCTCCGGCGAGAAGCCGGTGCACCGCGAATTGGAGGCCGAACTCGCCGCGCTGCTCGGTACCGAAGACGCGATCGCGCTCGTCGGCGGCCACTCCACCAATGTCACGATCATCGGGCATATCGTCGGACCGCAGGATCTCGTGATCCACGACAGCCTGGCGCACGACAGCATCCTGCAGGGATGCAAGCTGTCGGGTGCGACTCGAAGGCCGTTCCCGCACAACGATCACGCAGCACTCGACGGGCTGCTCGACGAGATCCGGCACCGGTACCGCCGGGTCCTCATCCTCATCGAGGGCGTCTACAGCCAGGACGGTGATATCCCGGATCTGCCCGCGATCATCGAGATCAAGAAGAAGCACAAGGCGCTGTTGATGATCGACGAGGCGCACAGCATCGGCGTGCTCGGCGCGCACGGCGGCGGAATCGGAGAGTACTTCGACGTCGATCGACGCGATGTCGAATTGTGGTCCGGCACGATGTCGAAGGCGCTCGCCGGCTGCGGTGGTTATGTGGCGGGCAGCGCGGAGCTGATCCGTTTCCTGAAGTACACGACGCCCGGATTCGTCTACAGCGTCGGCATGACGCCGATGAATGCCGCCGCTTCGGTGGCCGCGATGCGAGAACTGCGGGAGGACCCGACGCCGCTCGAACGCCTGCGGCACAACTCGCGGCTATTCCTCCAGCTGGCCCGTGATGCCGGAATCGACACCGGTGACAGCCACGACACCCCCGTCATTCCGTGCATCGTCGGCGATTCGCTGAAGACGTTGAAACTGTCCAACGCCCTGCTGAGCCGAGGAATCAACGTCAACCCGATTCTGTACCCGGCGGTTCCGGAAGATCTTGCGCGGCTGAGGTTCTTCGTCACCGCCTGCCACACCGAGGATCAGATTCGCGACACCGTCAAGATCCTCGCCGAGGAACTCGCGATGCTCACCGATCAGTGACGATGGCGTCGTCTTTCCCGGCCTCGGCGATCGCGGGGTGGTATGTCGCGACCGCGGCGACGAGGACCGCGAACGTCGCGATGACGTAGCTGCTGCCGATGAGCTGCTGCCACCACGCCCAGTCCAATTCGAAATCGCGGGAGTGCGGCAGCAGCCACTGGGGCCCGATCAGGAACAGGACGGTGAGTGCGCCGACGGCGCCGAGATACCAGGGATTGCGGCGGCCGCGCACGATCGAGTCGGCGGCGACCACCAGGGCGGGTGCGACCCAGACCCAGTGGTGCGACCACGAAACCGGCGAGACCAGCAGCACCGCCGCGGCATTGACCAGCAACGCCGCCACGGTCGCGCCCGCCTCGATGAGGCGGTGCATCCAGATCGCGGCCAATGTCACCGCGACCAGCGACAGCGTGATCCAGATCAGCGTCGCGAGAGAGTCGGAGACGCCGAGGCGGAAGGCCATGCCCTTGATGGACTGGTTACCCGCGAAGTAGGGCGGGCCGATGCGCCCGGTATCGGCCAGTGTATGGAACCAGTATTCGACCGAATCGCGCGGGAACAGCAGGAAACCGAGGCCGACCGCGCCGATCGCGGAGACCACCAGGGTGCCCGCCGCCTTCCAGTCCTTGCGCAGCAGGAAATAGAGCAGATACCCGGCCGGGATCAGCTTCACCGAGACCGCGATGCCGATCAGCATGCCGCGCGGCCAGAACGGCTTGCGCACCAGACAATCCAGCGAAATGGCCGCCATCAGCACCAGATTGATCTGGCCGAAGCCGAAGGTCTGGCGCACCGGCTCGAGGAAATTGGCGAACCCGAGCGCGGCGATCACCAGGGTCAGGGTGGTGAGCCGGTCCAGCCCGGGGCGGATGCGAGCCAGCACCAGCCAGAGGGTGATGCCGAGGCTCACCACATTGGTCGCGACTACCAGCACCTCGGCCAGATGCAGCGGCATCAGCGCGAGCGGTGCGAAGAACAGCGCGGCCAGCGGGGGATAGGTGAAGGGCAGCCCGATGCCGAGAACCGGCGGCATCGGCCCGTAGAGCTCGCCGCCGTCCAGCCAGACCTGGGCGCCGTTGCGATAGACCAGCAGGTCGATATAGCCGTTCCACCAGTGCACCAGCAGCGCGACGAGCACCGATATCGCGAAGAGCCCGATGGCCGCGAGCAACCAGCGCACCCGGTGCTGTGGGATCGGAGTCCGTGTCGGCGAGTCGGATGTCGCGACGCCGGAGCTCACCTCATCCGTGGGAATCGGCTGCTCCGCCGAGTTCGCAACCCCCGCTCTTTCCGTCACGCGGACAGCGTATCCGGGGCGTGCGAGCGCCCCCGCGTCCGGGCCGGTACCGCAACCGAGTGATCGGTATTCGAATATCGCCTGTTGACAGGCGGATCGGAGCGGCGACGCGGCATGGTCGAGGTGAGAGAGCAACGGCTCAGCGACCGTGCCGGACACCGGTGTCCGGCCCATGGATGATCGCCTGCCGTCATGTCCGGCGCCGCTGGGGCACTCAGGTGCGTGGCGTACACATCCCCCATCTAGACTGACTGCGAGGCATCTCGCCGCAACCCAGTGACAACGCTCGTCGCTTCGCTGAGTTTGCCCACCCCCGCCGGCTCCGCCGGCTTGCCGACCCGTGTTCGCCCCACCCCGCCGGCTCCGCCGGCTTGCCGACCCCCAAAGGCCCGGCCGAAAGGAACCTGGTACTCCGTGACTCCGCAGGTCGACACCGTCAGCGCAGCCGCAGCAACCCCCGATGCCCCGCAACCGTACAAAGAGCTGGGCCTCAAGGACGACGAGTACGCCCGCATCAAGGAAATCCTCGGCCGCAGGCCGACGGATGCCGAGCTGGCCATGTACTCGGTGATGTGGAGTGAGCACTGCTCCTACAAGTCTTCGAAGGTGCACCTGCGCTACTTCGGCCAGACCACCACCGAGGAGATGCGGGCCTCCATGCTCGCGGGTATCGGTGAGAACGCGGGCGTCGTCGACGTCGGCGACGGCTGGGCGGTCACCTTCAAGGTGGAGAGCCACAACCATCCGTCCTACGTCGAGCCCTACCAGGGTGCGGCCACCGGTGTCGGCGGCATCGTGCGCGACATCATGGCCATGGGCGCGCGGCCCATCGCGGTGATGGACCAGCTGCGCTTCGGCGCGGCGGACGCGGCCGACACCCGGCGTGTGGTCGACGGTGTGGTGCGCGGCGTCGGCGGCTACGGCAATTCGCTCGGCCTGCCGAATATCGGCGGCGAAACCGTCTTCGATGCCTCCTACCAGGGCAATCCGCTGGTGAACGCGCTGTGCGCGGGTGTGATGCGGGTGGAGGATCTGCATCTGGCCTTCGCCTCCGGTACCGGCAACAAGATCATCCTGTTCGGCGCTCGCACCGGTCTGGACGGAATCGGCGGCGTCTCGGTACTCGCCTCGGACACCTTCTCCGGCGACGAGTCCGGCTCCGGTCGCAAGAAGCTGCCCAGCGTGCAGGTCGGCGACCCGTTCACCGAGAAGGTGCTCATCGAGTGCTGTCTCGAGCTGTACGCGGCGAAGCTGGTCGTCGGCATCCAGGACCTCGGCGGGGCCGGGCTGTCCTGTGCCACCTCCGAACTCGCGGCGGCCGGCGACGGCGGCATGCGTATCGACCTGACGAAGGTGCCGCTGCGCGCGGCCAATATGACCCCGGCCGAAATCCTCTCCAGCGAATCGCAGGAGCGGATGTGCGCGGTGGTCACGCCGGAGAACGTGGACGCGTTCATGGCGGTCTGCAAGAAGTGGGATGTGCTGGCCACGGTGATCGGCGAGGTCACCGATGGCGAACGCCTGGTGGTGACCTGGCACGGCGAGACCGTGGTGGATGTGCCGCCGCGCACCGTCGCGCATGAGGGCCCGGTCTACGAGCGCCCGGTGCAGCGCCCGGACGAGCAGGACGCGCTCATCGCCGACACCCCGGACAAGCTGTCGCGCCCGAAGACCGCGGACGAACTGCGCGCCACCCTGCTCCAGATGATCTCCAGCCCGCAGCTGTGCAGCCGCAAATGGATCACCGAGCAGTATGACCGCTACGTGCGCGGCAACACCGTGCTCGCCGAGCACGCCGACGCCGGTGTGATCCGCATCGATGAGGAGACCGGCCGCGGTATCGCGCTCGCGACCGACGCTTCGGGCCGCTACACCAAACTCGACCCGTACACCGGCGCGCAGCTGGCGCTGGCCGAGGCCTTCCGCAATGTCGCCACCACCGGCGCGACCCCGAAGGCCGTGACCAACTGCCTCAACTTCGGTTCCCCCGAGGATCCGGGTGTGATGTGGCAGTTCCAGCAGGCCGTGCGCGGCCTGGCGGATGGCTGTGTGGCCCTTGGTATTCCGGTCACCGGCGGTAACGTGAGCTTCTACAACCAGACCGGCCAGGACGCCATCCTGCCGACCCCGGTGGTCGGCGTACTCGGCGTCATCGACGATGTGCACCGGCGCATCCCGACGGGCCTCGGTCTGGAGCCGGGCGAGACGCTGATCCTGCTCGGCGACACCCGGGACGAATTCGGCGGGTCCATCTGGGCGCAGGTCGCCCACGATCACCTCGGCGGAATGCCGCCCGTGGTCGACTTCGCCCGCGAGCAGCTGCTCGCCGAGGTGCTGACCGCGGGTTCGCGCGACGGCATGATCAGCGCCGCCCACGACCTGTCCGAGGGCGGTCTGGCGCAGACCGTGGTGGAGGCCGCGCTGGCGGGCGAAACCGGTTGCCGCATCCTGCTTCCGGAGGGCGCCGACCCGTTCGTCGCGCTGTTCTCCGAGTCGGCGGGCCGCGTGCTCGTCGCGGTGCCGCGCACAGAGGAGACCCGGTTCACCAAGATGTGCGATGCCCGCGGGCTGCCGTGGGTGCGCATCGGCGTGGTCGACCAGGGCTCGGATTCGGTCGAGGTGCAGGGTCAGTTCTCGGTCCCGTTGGACGAGCTGCGTACCGCCTACGAGGGCACGCTGCCGAAGTTGTTCGGGGCCGGTACGGTTTGAGTCCGTCCGGGGCTCGGGAAGTCCTGGACCGCATACGCGGCGGCGCCGGCGACATCGTCGGCGCCGTGGAGCGTTTCTTCCATCCGAACTATGTCGGCCTGATCGTCGCGACGGTCTTCTTCTCCCGGTCGCTGACTCCCTCACTGCTGCCGCGTGATTGGCTGTTCGAAGGGTTGCTCGGCGGTATCAACGCGGCCATCGGATACGGCGTCGGCTGTCTGCTGGAGTGGATGTACCGCCGCTGGCTACGGCCCTACCTGGAGCGTAAGGTCACTGCCCGCCAGGGTCACCGAGGCGCTGGCGAAACGGCCGAGCTGGCTGCCCGCCGCGCTCGAGACCGCGATCGTCGCCATCCTGGCGATCCTGCTCTTCAATGGCGTACTCGCCAAAGCCTTTTTCACCGCGGCGAATTCGGCCTTCAGCGTGCGCAACAGCAATACCTCGCCGAATGCCGTGCAGCCGCAATCGCCCGACCGTTCGGGTAGCCCGGAATCGTTGGCGCCCTGGGACACCCTGGGGTCGGAGGGTCGCTGGTTCGTCTCCTACGGGCCGGATGCCGCCGCGATCAGCGAGACCCGCGCGCGAACCGATTCGGGTGTACAGCGGGCTGGAGTCCGCAGACGGCCCGGACGCGCAGGCCGAGCTGGCCGTCGCCGAACTGGAGCGCACCCATGCGTTCGAGCGCAAGGTGCTCGTCGTCGTCACCACCACCGGCACCGGGTGGGTCGACTCCTCCAGCGCCGAGTCGATCGAGCTGATGTATGGCGGTGACAGCGCGATCGTCGCCACCCAGTACTCATATCTGCCGAGCGTGCTCTCGTTCCTGTCCGACAGGGAGAAGGCGACACAGGCCGGTCGGCTGCTGTTCGACAAGGTTTACGAGCACTGGTCGGTGCGTCCGAAGGAGAACCGGCCCAAACTGCTCGTCTACGGCGAGAGCCTCGGGTCGCAGGGCTCCGAGGGCGCCTTCTCCGGGCTCGCCGACATCCGGGCCAGGACCGACGGGGTGCTGTGGGTCGGCCCGCCCAACTCGAACCGGATCTGGGGCGAATTCGTCACCCGCCGCGATCCCGGCTCACCCGAGATCCTGCCCACCTACGCCGACGGTCTGGCGGTGCGCTTCGCCGACGACCGAGGCGATCTGTGGAAACCCGGAGACACCTGGCTCAACACGCGTGTGGTCTACCTCCAGCACGCCTCGGATCCGGTGGTCTGGTGGTCGCCGGATCTGCTGTTCAGCGAACCGGACTGGCTGTGCGAACCGCGCGGACCCGATGTCTCCTCGCGCATGGCCTGGTACCCGATCGTCACGTTCTGGCAGGTCGCCGCCGACCTCCCGTTCGCACAGAAGGTCAGCGACGGGCACGGGCACAATTACGGCTCGCTGGTGCTCGATGCCTGGGTCGCGATCGCCGAACCGCCGGACTGGTCCGCCGAACTGGCCGAGAAGGCCCGCGCGTACATCACCGAGTCCTTGGCGCGCGAACGCCTGCTCGAGTAGCGAACGCCCACCCGGGTGGGCGTTGCCGATGGGCGCGTCCGGGTGGGTTCGGACCCCTCGTATGCCGAACCCGCCCGGACACGCGGTCAGATGGTCTTGAACGGATCGTGTTCGGCCATCAGTTTTTCCATGCGGGCCTGATCAATGCGGCCGTGGATGGAGGCGGCCTCGTGCCGGTCGCGGACCACCTTCGCCAGAGTGAAGGTACTGGTCACCAGGAATAGCAGGGCCATCGCGAGAAATCCGCGCTGCCACACGTCCAGTGGGAGATAGAAGACTCCGACGCCCGCCCCGAAAAAGCTGACGCCGAACGCGATCGCGGCCTGCGCGACATAGGCCGAGGTGGATCTCGGCTGTGCGTTGGGTGTGCTCATGGATATCGAGTCTGCTGATTCGGTGGCGCTATCGACCGCGTGAAACTACTCGAGGGATCTGGGTAGTTGTCATGCACGGGTAGGTGCCGTCGCGGCCGGTGCGGTCGGCGTAACCGCGGGCCGATCGGCCCGCTGACCGGCCGTGCGCGGTGTGATCTGCCTCGAGGTCACCGCGTGGCAGTCGATGCATCGCGCCCGATGTCTGTAGCCGCGCGCCATACTGTTCGAGTGCTCGAGACCGCCAACACGCTCACGAAGCTGCGTGCACGCAGCATCGTGGCGGTGCGGCGCGTCGAGGATGTCATCGACCTGAACTACGTCGGGTTGGTCCTCGCGACCATATTCTTCGCGCTCTCGGTGACGCCGTCGCTGGTGCCGCGGGACTGGTTGTTCCAGGGGCTGATCAGCGGTGTCAATGCCGCGCTCGGCTACGGTCTCGGCTGCCTGCTGGAATGGGCATTCCGGAGGTGGATCCGGCCGAGGATCAAGCTCGGCGCGCCGCCCATCTGGGTGCGCTACGCCGTGAAATCCGCGATCCTGTTGACCTCCGCGCTGAGTGCCGCCCTGATGTTGGTGCAGTCGGCGCGATGGCAGCGCGAGATCACCGCGCTCATGGGGATGGAGGGCACCGATACGGCCGCCTATCTGCGGACGGGGCTGCTCAGTGTGTCGGTCGGCGCCGCGGTGGTCGCGGTCTACCGCACGGTCCGCGAGATCGTGCTGTTCCTGGCTCGTCAGCTCAATCGCTGGGTGCGGGTGCCGCGGGAACTCGCGCCGATGGCGGGCATCCTGGTACTCGTGGTGCTCACCGTGACGCTGTTCAACGGCGTCGCCTCGCGCGCCTTCTTCGCGGTCGCCAACTCGGCGTTCAGCGCACGCAACGATCACACCTCGCCGAATGCCGTGCAGCCGCAGCAGCCGGAACGTTCGGGCAGCCCGGAGTCGCTGGCGAAATGGGAATCGCTCGGCTTCGAGGGCCGCTGGTTCGTATCGCACGGACCGAGCGCCTCCCGTATCGCGGCGGTCACCGGTAAACCCGCCCGCGAGCCGATTCGGGCCTATGTGGGCCTCGAGTCGGCGACCGACGGCGTCACCTCGGCCGATTTGGCGGTGGCCGAATTGGAGCGCACCCGCGCCTTCGACCGGAAGGTTCTCGTGGTGGTGACCACGACGGGTACCGGCTGGGTGAATTCGATGGCGGCCGGAGCGATCGAGTACATGTTCGGCGGCGACACCGCGATCGTGGCCTCGCAGTATTCCTATCTGCCCAGTGTGCTGTCGTTCCTCGGTGACCGCGGCAAGGTGGCGACCGCGGGGCAGGAGCTGTTCGACGCGGTGTACCAGCGCGTATCGGCGCGGCCGGAGGAGGAGCGGCCGAAACTGTTCGTCTACGGCGAGAGCCTGGGCTCGCAGGGCTCGGAGGCGGCCTTCGACGGGCTTACCGACCTGCGCGCGAAGGTGGACGGCGCGCTGTGGGTCGGCCCGCCGAATTCGAATCGGCTGTGGGAGCAATTCGTTTCACGACGCGATCCGGGATCCCCCGAGATCGAGCCCGTATACGCGGACGGTCTGGTGGTCCGTTTCGCCGCCGACGGCGCCGATTTCGCGGGGCCGGGCCCCGAGTGGTGGGCGCCGCGCATCGCCTACCTGCAGCACGCCTCCGATCCGATCGTCTGGTGGTCGCCCGATCTGATCTTCTCGCAACCGGATTGGCTGTCCGAACCGCGCGGCTCGGACGTCTCCTCGCAGATGCGCTGGTGGCCGTTCGTCACCTTCTGGCAGGTGGCCGCCGATCTCACCAACGCCCAGGGCGTTTCCGATGGACACGGGCATCGCTACGGCAGCCTGGTCCTCGACGGCTGGGCCGCCGTCACACAGCCACCCGGATGGAATCCCGAACTGGCCGAGCGCATTCGGTTCCAACTGGAGGTCGCCGAGGATTTCGAACGGGCCACCAAGTGAGCCGCATGCCGACGGGGTCATCGCGCCGAATTCCGGTGTCGTGATGCGTGAACTGCCGAAAGTCGGTGCTGCCGTCGTCATTCCCTTGATCTGGAGCAATTGGCCGCTGCCCTGCGCGGCCGGACCGCCGCCAATGCCGCTTGCGCGACCGAATGGCGCGGTGGTGTGGTGATGCGTGAACTACCGAAAGTCGGTGCTGCCGTTGCCATTCCCTTGATCTGGAGCAATTGGCTGCTGCCTCGCTCCGGGCGGGGTCTGCGCGGGCGGACCGTCGCCAATGCCGTGTTCGCGACCGGGTACGCGGTGGCGTTGCGCGGGAGGCCGAACTGGTGGTCCTCTCGTGGTCTGACTTGCGGACTCGCCTCGGGTGCGGTCGTACTCTCCGGTTACGGCGCCGCCCTGGCGATTCCGGCGGTGCGGGCGAGGCTGAGTGGATTCGCCGATCGCGGTCCGGGGGTCGCGACGGCCGAATGGGTTGCGGTACATATCCCTGTCGGCACCGTCTACAGCGAGGAACTGATTTTCCGCGCCACCTTGGATCCCTTGCTGGACAACGCTTTCGGCCCTCGGCTCGGATCCGCACTCGGCGCCGCGATCTTCGGCCTGTGGCATATCCGGCCCGCCCGCGCCGCGGGCGACGATATCGCCACAACCGTCATCGCCACCGGCTTCGGCGGCCTGGTCCTCGGCAGGCTCGGCCGCCGCGCCACAAGCGCCACCGCCCCCGCACTGTTCCACTTCGCCCTCAACGCGGGCGGCGCCCTCGCCCCCCGCCTAGCCCGCTCCCTCCCCCGTCCACCCCACTCCGCATGAGCGACCCACAGAGGGTCCCTACCGCTCACAGACCCTGCAACCCCTGTGAGGCGTATCGAATGTCTGTGAGGCACCGCCGTGCACCCGAGTGGGTAGTGTCGGGGGAGTGGGGCGACGTGGGAGTGTGGATCCGGCCGAGGTGCGCGTGGCCGTGGCGGCGGTGAGTGGCTGGCTGCTCGACGACAGTTCGGGCCCGCCCGGACGGACCGAACTGGCCGCGGCGGTCCGCGCGACGGCGCGCACGGTGGCGGCAGCCGCGCCCGGACATTCGGTGGAGGTGCGGGTGCCGCCGTTCGTCGCGGTGCAATGTATCGAGGGGCCGCGGCACACCAGGGGTACACCGCCCAATGTGGTGGAGACCGACCCGCGTACCTGGCTGTTGCTGGCCACCGGGCTGCTGGACTTCGACGCGGCTGTGCACTCCGGCGCGGTATCGGCATCGGGCAGCCGGGCGGGCGAGGTCGCGCACTGGCTGCCGGTGGCACGTCCGACGACCGACTGAACCCAGTCGCGCGGGTGGTCCGGGCGGGGCCGCCGACCACCGTCGCCGATCACTCATGTCCGGCCGGCGCCGGCATCCTCTCCAGCCTCGGATCGGTGCGCACCGCGCTCACCGAGCAATTCGCCGGGGGCTATCGGGCCGGGATCGGGCCCGCGAGGAGGTCCAGCAGGGCGGTGCGGATCGGGGGGCGGGAGCCGAATACCAGGGTGAATCCGGCTTCGCGCAGGGTGCGGTCGGCGATGCCGCCGCGCTGGGCGGCGCCGCTGCCGATGGCCGCGACCAGGGTCGAGGCGGCGCGCACGGCCAGTTCCGAGGCGTGGGCCCGGGCGAGATAGATGTCGGATTGCCCAGACAGCGAGTCGTCGAGTTCGGTTCGGACGCGGGCGGATTCGGCGGCCAGCGCGGTGGCGTCGAGGCCGAGCCGGGTGAGTTCGGTGCGGACCCGGCGCACCACACCCAGCGACAGTGATCCGTTGCGCCAGGCGGCGAGAATGAACGACGCGTGGAAGCTGCGCAGCGAAATGCGGTTGTCCACCGCGGAATCGGGGACGAACAGGCCGTCGAAGGTCAGCTTCACGGTGCGGCTCGCATCGGCGGCGGCGAGCGGCAGCGCGGTGGAACGGACGGCGGGCCCGTCCAATGCGGGAATCATCGCGCTGATCAATGAATGCGGATCGTCGGCATCGCGGGCCATCACGCCGATGACATCGATCAGGCCCCACCCGGTGACGAACGGCGCGCTCCCGTGCAGCAGATAGCCGCCGTTCACCCGGTGCGCGACCAGGCTCGCCCGATCATCGGCGCCCGCGTAGCTCACCCCCGACCGCACCCGTCCGTGTCGTAGATCCTCGGTAAGGCTCTCGCGCAGTTCATGATTCGGTGATGTGGCGATGCGCCGAGCCACACCGAGATGCTGTGCCCACACGAAGGTGGTCGCCAGACATCCGGCCACCAGGATCTCCCCGACCTCGCTGAAGGTGGCGATATCGAGGTCGTCGGACATGGTGGCGCCGTAGAACCCGTTGGCGGCGAGTAGGTCGAAATGCTGGGCGGGGATCACGCCGGTGCGATCGACCGCATCGGCGTGCGGTGCGAATACCTCGTCGGACAACTGCTGCGCGCGCTCGATCCACGAATTCACGACACCATCTTGGGTCATGGACCGGCCTCGCCGCACGCCGCCGAACGATCCGGGAGCGGCGATATCGGACCTGCGCGGCACTATCGCGAGATCAGACCCGCGCGGTACTGCCGCGCTGCAGCCCCTTGTAGTCGTAGTAGCGGGAGATCACCGCGCCGAGCACCAGGCCGATGGTCAGGCCGAGGCCGGTCATCCACACCGCCCGGCCGAGTCCGGCGCTGAACCTCGCCTCGAAGTAGAGGATGGAACGGATGCCGAGGAATACCTGGTGCATCGGTTCGAATCGGGCCAGCCAGCCGAAGTATTGCGGGGTGGCCTCGATCGGCACGGTGCCGCCCGAGGAGGGCAGCCCGAGGATGACGAACAGGATCAGATTCACCAGCAGACCGGCCGAGCCGATCGCCGCCAATATCGACAGCCCGGTGATGCCCACCGCGAGGATCGCGAACGCACCGTAGAGGAAGAGCGCGAGCGGCTGGGTGATCGGCATACCGAGGGCATTGGCGATGATCATGAAGATCCCGGACACGATATTGGCCACCAGCAGCATCACCCCCCACTTGATCAGCAGCGTCTTGAAACGTGAGATCGGGGTCGGCGGGTAATGCACGTACCAGGGGCCGTACTCCGTCGGCACGAATCCGAGCGCGGCGTCGATCATGGTGTGGATGGTCATCGAGCCGATCACGCCGACCAGGAGCAGCAGCAGCGCGTAGAAGAAGGCGGTCAGTCCCTGCCCGGTACCGTCGGGTAGCGGGCGGAACTCCTCGGTGACCAGGTGTAATGGACTCTCCAGCGTCACCAGGGTCGCACCGGTCAGTTCGGGGGCGGGCGCACCGCCGGGCTGCGGTGTCAGCTGGGCGCGCACCTGCTCGGTCAGCTGCTCGCCGATTTTCGCGTTCACCTGTGGATAGATCTGGGTGCCGATCCGATTGACGATCTGGGTGGCGAAGGCGCCGGTGCGCGGGTTGGTCTGCAGCGTGATGATCGGCCGCTCGACATCTCCGGGGACCACGCTGGCCACGCCGAGTATGCCGAGCCGCTTGGAGAAATCGCTGGGGATGATGATCGCGCCGTACACCTTGCCGGACTGCATTTGTAGCTGGGCCTCGTTGATGCCCAGTTCCCGCAGATCGATCCGGTCCGCGGGCACGGCTCGACTGATGCCGTCGGCCACCTGCTTGCCGAAGTTGACCTGCTGTTGCTGACCTGGCGGGCCGAGGGTGTCACCCACATCCTGATCGACCAACGCGATCGGGAAGTCGTGCAGATTGTCTTCCGGGTCGACGACATAGGCCAGATACATGAAGCCGAGCAGGGATGCCAGCAGGATCAGCACACCGACCGGGGACAGCACCGCGCGGACCCAGGAGCGACGCTCGGACCGGTTGTTGTTGCCCCCTGCCGTACTTCCGCTCTCGGTAGCCGTCACGTTTCGGACGGTAACAGCAGATCCGGCCCGTGTTAGGGAGCTTCGCCGGACGATTGCTCCGCAAAGACGGTGGCGGTGATCGTCGGTCGAGTTCCACCCGTAGAATGACTATTGCCCCCAGCCCGCCCGAATAGGGAGCAAACGGTGACCAACGCCGAAATGCCGGTTGACAGCACTCCAGTTACCGCGACTTCCGCTGCCGCGGATGTCGACGAGAACGAGCCACGCGAGGAGTGTGGAGTCTTCGGAGTCTGGGCGCCGAGCGAGGATGTGGCCAAGCTCACGTATTACGGCCTCTATGCGCTACAGCACCGTGGACAGGAGGCGGCGGGCATCGCGGTCTCCGATGGTTCGCAGATTCTGGTCTTCAAGGATCTCGGGCTGGTCAGCCAGGTATTCGACGAGCAGACGCTGGCCGCCATGCCGGGTCATATCGCCGTCGGCCACTGCCGCTACTCCACCACCGGCGGAGTGACGTGGGAAAACGCCCAGCCGATTTTCCGCACCACCGCCGTCGGCTCCGGACTCGCCCTGGGACATAACGGAAATCTGGTCAATACCGCCGAATTGGCTAGTCGGGCACGGGAACTCGGGTTGATCGGTAACTCGGTCTCCGGCGGTCGTCCGCAGCCGGTCGGCGCGACCTCCGACTCCGACGTGATGACCGCGCTGCTGGCGCACGCCGCCGCGGATTCCAGCATCGAGCAGGCGGCCATGCAGCTGCTGCCGACGCTGAAGGGCGCCTTCTGCCTGACCTTCATGGATGAGCACACTCTGTACGCCGCGCGCGACCCGCACGGTGTGCGCCCGCTGTGTCTCGGCCGCCTGGAGCGTGGCTGGGTCGTTGCCAGCGAAACCGCCGCCCTCGACATCGTCGGCGCGGCCTTCGTCCGTGAGATCGAGCCGGGCGAACTGCTGGCGATCGACGCCGATGGCGTCCGGTCCATGCGTTTCGCCAATCCCGAACCCAAGGGCTGCGTCTTCGAGTACGTCTACCTGGCCCGCCCCGACACCACCATCTCCGGCCGTTCGGTGCATGCGACCCGGGTCGAGATCGGTCGTCGCCTGGCCAAGGAGCATCCGGTCGACGCCGATCTGGTGATCCCGGTCCCGGAATCCGGTACCCCGGCCGCGGTCGGCTACGCGCAGGGTTCCGGTGTGCCGTACGGGCAGGGGCTGATGAAGAACGCCTATGTCGGGCGTACCTTCATCCAGCCCAGTCA
Source organism: Nocardia sp. NPDC050710 (assembly GCF_040654375.1). Taxonomy (NCBI): domain Bacteria; kingdom Bacillati; phylum Actinomycetota; class Actinomycetes; order Mycobacteriales; family Nocardiaceae; genus Nocardia; species Nocardia sp. NPDC050710. Next base: position 44,675 of record NZ_JBFAHV010000034.1, read on the forward strand.
GACCATTCGCCAGCTCGGTATCCGGCTGAAGCTGAATCCGCTGCGCGAGGTGATCCGCGGTAAGCGGCTGATCGTGGTGGACGACTCCATCGTGCGCGGCAACACCCAGCGCGCGCTGATCCGGATGCTGCGCGAGGCGGGCGCGTTGGAGATCCACGTGCGCATCGCCTCGCCGCCGGTGAAGTGGCCCTGCTTCTACGGCATCGACTTCGCCTCGCGGGCCGAGTTGATCGCCAACGGCGCGGGCGCCGAGGACAGCTACGAAGAAATGGTGGAGGGCGTACGCCGGTCCATCGGCGCCGACACCCTCGGCTACATCTCCACCGAGGGCATGATCGCCGCCACCGAACAGCCGCGCTCGCGGCTGTGCAGCGCCTGCTTCGACGGTGACTACCCGATTCCGCTGCCCGCCGAGGCGGCGATCGGGAAGAACGTGCTCGAGGGTGTGCTCACCGGGCAGTCCGAGGCAATGCTGTTGGGCGAGAACGCGAATGCGAGCGCGCTGAGTCGTCCGTAAACCGAGTCGTCCGTAAACCGAGTCGTCCATAAATCGAGTCGTCCGCAATTCGGCGTCGTCCGCGTTGTAAACCACTCCGCGCGAACTCGGCGCCGCGCCGTGCTGTTGTTCGGCATCCGAACCCCGTTGTGCCACTGAGGCCATCCGGTACCGGGGACTCGTGACGGACCGGGCGAACCAGTGTGTTTGACCCGGGTCGCTTTCGGGTACCGCCCCAATCGTGTCCGGCTCCGTGTCATGGCCTACTCGAGACGCCGTGACCGGGCCTTTCGCGCGTACCTGGACGTTCGACCGGTGAACCGCGTCACCCGTGCATGATTCGCCGTCAGGCGGTCACCGCCCGGTGATTTTTCTTTGAAAACGCAACGTGCCGGAAATGGTTCGTGGGTACGGTCCCCAGCTATATCGGAAGTTCACCGCGTCCGTACCGGGCCTGTGATCCAGGAGAACGCGGTGCGGCGCGCTCGAGAAGTGGGGCTGGATGATGAGGGTTGCATGGACGCCTGGGGAGCGCAGACGAACCAAAGCGATTGCGGCAATCGGACTTGCGGCGCTGGTCGGTTCGGTGGTCGCGGGTTGTGGATCGGGACGCACCGGTGACGGCGGTGACGGAGCGGGTCTGGTCGTCGGCACCACCGACAAGATCTTCTCGCTGGATCCGGCGGCCGCCTACGACAACGGCTCGCTGGTGGCGGAGACCCAGATCTATTCGTATCTGCTGAATTTCAAGCCGGGCGACGCGACGCCCAAACCGGACGCCGCGGAGAAGTGCGAGTTCACCCAGCCGACCATCTATACCTGCAAGCTGCAGTCCGGTCTGAAGTTCGCGAACGGGAACCCGTTGACCGCCACGAGCGTCAAGTTCTCCTTCGATCGCATGCTCGGGATCAACGATCCCAACGGCCCCGCCTCACTGCTCGGCAATCTCGAGAAGACCGACGTGGTCGACCCGCTCACCGTCAATTTCACCTTGAAGGTCGCCAATGACCAGACCTTCCCCGCGATCCTGCCCACCCAGGCCGGGCCGATCGTGGACGAGAAGGTCTACCCGGCCGACAAGGTGATGGCCGACGAGGACGTGGTCGCGGCCAAGGGCTACTCCGGTCCGTACACCATCGCCAGCTACGACAAGAACAAGCTGGTCGAATACCGGGCCAATCCGGACTACAAGGGCATTCTCGGCACCCCGAAGACGTCCAATGTCTCGGCCAAGTACTACGCCACCACCGACAACCTGAAACTCGATCTGCAGAACGGCGCGATCGACGCGGGCTACCGGTCCTTCACCCCGTCGGATATCGAATCGCTGCGCGCGAGCGACAAGGTGAAGGTGCTCGAAGGTCCGGGTGGCGAGCTGCGATACATCGTGTTCAACATGAACACGATGCCGGGCGGCACCCCGGAACAGAAGCTGGCCGTGCGCAAGGCGGTCGCCTCCTCGCTGGACCGGGCGGCATTGGCGCAGGGCGTCTACAAGAACACCTACCTGCCCGCGTATTCCTCGGTGCCGCAGGGTATGCCGGGTGCGGCCGAACCCTTCAAGGAGATCTACGGCGCGGGCCCGAACAAGGATGCCGCCACGAAGTTCCTGGCCGACGCCGGGGTCGCGGCGCCGGTGGAGCTCAACCTGCAATACAACCCGGACCACTACGGCGGCAGTTCGTCGGAAGAGTACGCGGCCATCAAGGCGCAACTGGAGGGTACCGGACTGTTCAAAGTCAACCTGCAGTCCACCGAATGGGTGAGCTACCAGCGGGAACGCGCGCGTGACGCGTATCCGCTCTACCAATTCGGTTGGTTCCCCGACTTCCCGGACCCGGACAACTACCTGACCCCGTTCTTCGCGCCGAACAACTTCCTGCAGAGTCATTTCGAGAATCCCGGCATCACCGCGCAATTGGTCGCCGAGACCACCCAGCCGGATAAGGACAAGCGCCTCGAGCTGATCGAGCAGGTGCAGCGTGACCTCGCGCAGAACTTCCTGCCGATCGTTCCGCTGCTGTCCGGCAAGCAGATCGGTGTGGCGGGCACGGGCGTACAGGGCATGGAGGAGACGCTCGATCCGTCCTTCAAATTCCGATACACGGTGCTGAGCAAGTGAATGAAGCGTCGCACGGCGACTCGATGAGGGGTGGTCACCGGGCGGCGGGTGGGTCATCCGCGGTTGCCGGGTCCGAATCGGCTGTTGAGCCGAATCGGACCCGGCGGTTCGGGCTGCCGCGAATCGGGGTATCGGGACTTCGCAAGGGCGACGGCGACTCTCGCCAACTCGCGCTGGTGCGGTACCTCGGCGTTCGGCTGCTGCTGATCCCGCTCACCGCGTGGATTCTGGTCACGGTCGTCTTCTTCCTGATGCGGGTGATCGGCGATCCGATCAGCGCCGCGATGGGCGGCCGGATGACTCAGGAACAGATCGAAATCCGCAAGGAGGAGGCCGGTCTGAACCGGCCGATCCTGACCCAGTACTGGGAGTACATCTCCGGGCTGCTGCACGGCGATTTCGGGCAGGCGCAGGATCATCGGCAGATCAGCGATGTCATCGCCACCTACGGTGCGGCGACGTTGGAGTTGGTGTTCTGGGCGCTGCTCGTCGCCTTCGCGGTCGGCATTCCCCTGGGCAGATACGCGGCGACACATCGGGATACGGTGGCCGACGCGGGGCTGCGGTTATTCGGGATCCTGGCCTACGCGGCGCCCGTGTTCTTCGTCGGTCTGCTGCTCAAACTGCTGTTCGGGGTGAAGCTGGGCTGGTTGCCGGTGTCCGGGCGGGCCGGCGTGAACGTCGAACTCCAGCTACAGCATGTCTCGCCGAAGACGAACATCCTGTTCATCGACGCAATCCTCTACGGCGACACGGATTATCTGATCGACGTGGTGAAACACGCTGTGCTGCCCGCGATCGCGCTCGGCTTGCTGACCGCGGGGGTATTCCTGCGGCTGGTGCGGATCAATCTGATCCAGACGCTGCGCAGCGACTACGTGGATGCCGCGCGAGCGCGCGGACTGTCGGCACGGGTGGTCACCGGCCGGCATGCGGTGCGCAACGCCATGATTCCCATCGTCACGGTGATGGGCATGTACATCGCGATGATGTTGGGCGGCGCGGTGCTCACCGAGACGACCTTCGAGTGGAAGGGGCTCGGCTTCCAGCTCGCGGAGTACCTGAAGGCTCGCGATTTCATCGCGGTACAGGGGATTGTCGCGTTCATCGCGGTGGTCATCGCGGTGATGAGCTTCTTCGTCGATGCCATTGTGGCCCTGATCGATCCGAGGGTGAGGTTCTGATGACCGCGCCGGAATTGGTGGCCGAACCGGTCCCGGGCGCACCTGTGCCCGCGGTGGTGCGCCGCCGCGGAATACCGGGTCTGCGGCTGATCTCGATGACCTCCGGATTGCAGCGAGCGACCCTGCTGTTCGGACTCGTCCTCATCGTATTATTCGTGGTGGTCGCGGTTTTCGCGCCACTCATCGCACCCTACGGTTCCGCACAGGAGTCCGCGGACGGGGTCAAATTCGTCGCCGACCAGGCGCCGTCCGCGCAGCACTGGTTCGGGACCTCGGTGCGCCAGGAGGATGTGTTCTCCCGGGTGATCTACGGTGCCCGCACCGCGTTGCTGGTGATCGTGCTGTCACTGGTGCTATCGCTGTTCGCCGGGGTTCCGCTCGGACTGATCTCCGGGTATGTGGGGCGCTGGGTGGACAAGGTGCTCGTGGTGTTCATGGACGCCATGTACGCCTTCCCGACGCTGCTGCTGGCCATCGTGGTCTCCATCGTGGTGGCGGGCGGCAAGTCGACCAGCTTCGGCGGCGTGTTCTCTGCGGCCGTCGCGATCACGGTCATCTTTGTGCCGCAATACTTCCGGGTGGTGCGCAATGCCACGGTGGCGGTGAAGAACGAACCATATGTGGACGCCGCCCGGGTGACCGGCGCGTCCACCATGCGCATCATGTTCCGGCACATCCTGGCCAATGTCACCCAGTCGTTGCCGGTGATCATCACCCTCAACGGTGCGGAGGCGATTCTGACGCTGGCCGGTCTCGGCTTCCTCGGTTTCGGCATCGAGCCGACCCAGGCCGCCGAATGGGGATACGACCTGAACAAGGCCATCGGCCCCGTCTCCAACGGGTACTGGTGGGAGGCCGTCTTCCCCGGGATCGCGATCGTACTGGTGGTGCTCGGTATGACGCTGGTCGGCGAGAGCCTCAACGAGGTCCTCAACCCGTTGCTGCGCACCCGCCGTACCGCCGCCCCGGCCGTCGTCGGTACCGATGTGGTCGTCGGGGCGGACGGCACGCCGGAGCCCACGGACAACTCCGTGCCCGTGACCGCATCGTTCGGCGCGGTTCCGGCGCTGGAACAGGCGGAATCGAGCGGTGCGGAAGGGGAGAAGACCGATGAGTGAGCAATCGACAACGGCCGAACCCGCGCTGTCCATCGAGGCGCTGTCGGTCACCTTCGCGACCGACGCCGGGCCGGTGCACGCGGTCAGCAATGTGTCCTATCGGGTGTACCCCGGCGAGGTGCTGGCCATCGTGGGGGAGTCCGGCTCCGGCAAATCGGTGAGCTCCCGCACCGCGATGGGGTTGCTGCCCGGCACCGCGCAGGTGCGCGGGACGGTCACCCTCGGCTCTCGAAATATCACCTCGATGAGCGAGCGGCAGCTCACCGCATTGCGCGGCGGCGCGATCTCGATGGTCTTCCAGGAGCCGGGGCTGGCGCTCGACCCGCTGTTCACCGTCGGCTTCCAGATCTCGGAAGCCCTTCGCGCCCATACAGGTATGAGTAAGAAGGCAGCCAAGGCGCGGTCGGTCGAGCTGCTGCGGATGGTCGGCCTGCCCGATCCGGAGCATCGGGTCGATTACTACCCGCATCAGCTCTCCGGCGGGCAGAAACAGCGCGTGGTGATCGCCATCGCCATCGCCTGCGAGCCCACGGTGATCATCGCCGACGAGCCGACCACCGCGCTCGACGTCACGGTGCAGGCCGAGATCCTGGAGCTGCTGCGCGATCTGCGCGATCGCCTCGGCAGTGCCATCGTGCTGATCACCCACAATATGGGCGTGGTGGCCGACCTGGCCGACCGGGTGGTGGTGATGCGCGACGGGCGGGTGGTCGAAACCGCCCCCGTGGCGGAGCTTTTCGCGAACCCGCGGGCCGAGTACACGCGCACGCTGCTCGCGGCGGTCCCGCACCTGGGCGCGCGGTGCGCGGTGCGCGCCGATCCGGTCCCGGACGACTCGGTGCGGGCCGCCGCGGCGGACGGCATCGCGGTACGGTGTGCCGACCCGGAAGAACCGGCGGCCGAGCCGCGGGCGAGCGCCGCCGGTTCCGGGCCGGATACAGCCGCCGCGCCGAGCCCGGACAGCTCGGGCGCGTCGTCGATTTCGGAAACCTCCGATTCCGTACCGACCCCCGTACTCGAGGTCCGCGATCTCGTGGTCGAGTTCCCCGGTCCGTTCGGCAGGCCGAGATTCCGTGCTGTCGACGAGGTGAACCTGACCATCGGCGCGGGCGAAACCCTCGGCTTGGTGGGCGAATCCGGTTCGGGGAAGTCCACCATCGGCCGATGTGTTGCGGCGTTGCAGCGCCCCAGCTCCGGGGTGGTGCGGATTCGCGGGCGGGATATCGCCGGGCTCTCGCAGCGGCAGCTGCGGCCGATCCGGCGGCGCTTCGGATTCGTCTTCCAGGATCCGGCCAGCTCGCTCAACCCACGGCTCACTGTCGGGGAGTGCGTCGCCGAGCCGCTCATCGTGCACAAGATGGGCAACGCCGCGCAGATTCGCACCCGGGTGCGCGCACTGCTCGATGACGTCGCGCTGCCCGCGGGCGCCGAACGCCGCTACCCGCACGAATTGTCCGGCGGACAACGGCAGCGCGCCAGCCTGGCCCGCGCCCTGATACTTGACCCGGATCTGCTGGTGGCCGACGAGCCCACCAGTGCGCTCGACGTCTCGGTGCAGGCCGCGGTGCTGGAGCTGTTCGCGCAATTGCAGCGCGAATGCGGTTGGGCCTGCCTGTTCATCAGCCACGACCTCGCGGTGGTCGACCAGCTGGCCGACCGCATCGTGGTGCTGCGCGACGGCGCGGTGGTGGAGCAGGGTGATCGGGATCGGATCCTGCGCGCACCCGAGCGGGACTACACGCGACGGCTGGTCGCCGCGGTTCCGGTGCCCGACCCGGTCGAACAGCGCCGCCGCCGCGAGCGGACCGCGGCGCTGTTCGCCACCGAGGTCGCCGACTGAGCGACTCGCGGCCCGGGTGGCGAGCGCGCGGCCCGGGCATTGCGCCGCAGCGCGGTCGGGGTGATCGTTGACCGTGTATCGCGGCCGTGTCGGGGGTACGGTGGTGCTGATCCGAGCGCGACCCAGCGCTCGGCAGCCAGATAACCTGGAGCTTTACAGCTCCCATACGGCGAGGTCCCAGAGATTGTCAATAGGGCGAGCCAACTCCGGTGCAAGCTCGTTATCGGACTCCGGTAGCGTGAGCAGGCATCTATCCGCCGATTCGGTTTGGAGCTTTCCCCGAAAATGACTGAACAGACCCCCAGCGGTTCCGGCGCCTCTTACGCCGCGGCAGGCGTGGACATCGAAGCCGGTGACCGTGCAGTCGAGTTGTTCGGACCATTGGCGAAGAAGGCCAGCCGTCCCGAGGTGCAGGGCGGACTTGGCGGATTCGCCGGACTGTTCGCGCTCAAGGGTGGTTACCGCGAGCCGCTGCTCGCGGCCTCCACCGACGGCGTCGGAACCAAGATCGCGGTCGCGCAGGCCATGGACAAGCACGACACCGTCGGGCTGGACTTGGTCGCCATGGTCGTGGACGATCTGGTGGTCTGCGGCGCCGAACCACTGTTCCTGCAGGACTACATCGCCATCGGCAAGGTCGTCCCGGAGAAGGTGGCCGAGCTGGTCTCCGGCATCGCCGAAGGTTGTGTGAAGGCGGGCTGCGCTCTGCTCGGCGGCGAGACCGCCGAACATCCGGGTCTGATGGATCCGGACGATTACGACCTCTCCGCGACCGGCGTCGGCGTGGTCGAGGCCGACTCGGTGCTCGGCCCCGACCGGGTGCGCCCCGGCGATGTGGTGATCGCCATGGGCTCCTCGGGCCTGCACTCCAACGGCTACAGCCTGGCCCGCAAGGTGCTGCTCGATATCGACCGGATGTCGTTGACCGGGCATGTCGAGGAGTTCGGCCGCACCCTCGGTGAGGAGTTGCTCGAGCCGACCCGGATCTACGCGAAGGACTGCCTGGCGCTGATCGCCGAGACCGATGTGCGCACCTTCGCGCATATCACCGGCGGCGGCCTGGCCGCCAACCTGGCCCGGGTCCTGCCCGCGGGTATGGTGGCCGAGCTGGACCGCGGCACCTGGAATCCGGCTCCGGTCTTCAAGATGATCGCGCAGCGCGGCCGGGTCGACCGGACCGAGATGGAGAAGACCTTCAATATGGGTGTCGGCATGGTTGCCGTCGTCGCCCCGGAGGATGTGGACCGCGCCCTCGCGGTGCTCACCGCCCGCCACATCGAGTGCTGGACGCTCGGCACGGTGAAGAAGGCCAAGGACGCCGACGCCCTGCGCGCGGTCCTGGTCGGCGAGCACCCGCGCTTCTGAACCGCAACGACGAAGAACCCCGTGGGTCCCGGCCCACGGGGTTCTTCGTCGTTCGAGCAAGCCCGGATCCGTTGCCTCCCAAAAGGAGACAGCAAAACCGGCATCAGCGTCCCACATCGTCGATGCGGGACGCTGATGTCGTTATGGCAAGCCTCTATGGCGATGTCCGCAAAACGGTGTCAACGTTTGAAGGGGGAGGCCCGTCGGCCTCCCCCTTCAACGTGAATCCGAGTCAGCGGCGCCAGTCGTCGTAGTCGTCGTCCTCTTCCCAACGGGATGAGGACGCGTCCGCGTCGTGCTCATCGGACAGCACACCACCACTCATCTGGGAGTTGGGGCTACCCGAAAGCTCGCGCTGAAGGCTCGCGAAGTCGGTCGGCGCTGAGCTGTACTTCAGCTCGCGTGCGACCTTGGTCTGCTTTGCCTTAGCCCGGCCACGGCCCATGGCTGACCCCCTCGCGTCACTGCGGGGCGGCCTGGGGTTTGTTGGCGGCCCCGTTCGAATTAATACTCTTCCTGACAGACACTTTAGCGTGTGTCCGGCGGTCGCGCTTCCATGAGTGGCGGAAGAACTCCGGAACCGACGCCGTTTGCCCGGTTGTCGCCATCGATCGGAGCTATCAGAGGACGCCCGGGATTGCCCGGATCACCCCCACCCGGGCGCCGCCGCCGAGTACCGGCAGGGCCGCGAGTTCGGTGTGCGCGTCGGTCCAGTCGATTCCCATTCGATGCAGAATCGCCAGCGTCAGGGGCATTCGCGCGCGGTCGTGTCCATCGTCGATCTTGTAGGCGAAGGCCCGGCCATCCGGGAACGCCCCCGCGTGCACGCCATCCGCGCCCATCTTGCAGAACAGGCTCGGGGTGACCTCCATGGTCAGCAAATCCGGTCCGTTGGTGCCCGAAATCACTCGCGGATTCGCCCGGATCGCCTCCGCCACCCGGCGTTCCGGTGATCCCGGCGCGGCGGTCGCGATGGTCGCGAAGGCGCGGGCCAGATTCATCAGCGACACCGGAATGATCGGCAGCCCGCAGCCGTCGATGCCGAGATCGGATTCGGGTTCACCGGTCAGATCGGTGATGGTCGCGATCACTGCCTGTTGCAGCGGATGCGTCTCATCGAGGTAGCCCTCGGTCGGCCAACCATTGATCGCGCAGGTCGCGAGCATTGCCGCGTGCTTGCCGGAGCAGTTCATGTAGATCCGGCGCGGCTCCTCGGCCAGTACGGCGGCCCTGGCGTGTTCCTCGAACGGATAGTCCGGCGGGCATTCCAGGGCCTTCTCGTCGAAGCCGAATCGGTCCAGCAGCCGCCGCACCAGCGCGATGTGGTCCGGTTCGCCGAAGTGCGAGGCCGTCGCGATCGCCAGCTCCGCCTCGTCGACGGGGTCGAAGCCGTTGCGCAGCAGGGTGATCGCTTGCATCGGCTTATTGGTGGAGCGCGGGAAGATCGGCAGGTGCACCTCGCCGAGCGTGAGCGCTGGCTCGCCGTCCGCGCCCAGGACCACCACCGAGCCGCGGTGCACGCATTCGCGGAATCCGGACCGGACCACTTCGACGAGTTCGACGCTCATGGATTGACTCCCGTCGCCGGTGCCTCGGCGCGCTCACGCGCGGCGCGCTCGGCATTGGCGTGGCGGCGCGCGTGGCGCTCGATCTGCATCCGGACATCATCGGAGATCGTGGGCTCCGCGGCGAGCAGTACGGCGAGCAGATCCATATCGGTTCCGGTGAACAGGTCGCGGACCGTGACGCCGTGGTCCGGGATGTACACCACCTCGACCGGATCGTCGGCGCCGATGCTGCCCTCGGTCAGTACTCGCAGGTAGGCGCCGGTATCACTCTGCAGGGTGAACCGTTTGACCCACTGCGCCTCGCCGGACCAGTGCTGGAACGTCGCGCACGGCACCCGGGGGGCGCTGACCTCGAGCAGGGTCTCGCCGATCGCCCAGCGCGCACCGATCACGGCGTCGCTGACCGCGAGCCCCGCGATGCGCAGATTCTCGCCGAACCAGCCCGCGGGCAGTTCGCGGCCGAGTTCGGCGCCCCAGCGCTGAGCATCGTGTTCGGCGTAGGCGTAAACGGCCTGGTGTATGCCGCCGTGATTCTTGGTATCGCAGACGTGATCGCCCTCCAACCCGAGGGCGGTGACCTGGACCCGCCCCGTTCGTGGTCGCTTGTCGATGGCCGTGCGACCGACGCGGCCGGGCGCATCCAGCTCGGCGTGGACGGTGCACACCGCGAGTACGCGGGCGGACTCATCGGAGGGCATCGGCACGGTCCCTTTCGTCATGTGGTCGCTGGGCGGAGTACTCGACGCTGAGCGGGTTGTGGCAGCGGCCCGCGGCGGGTGCGGGCCGCTCGGCGGGGGTTTCGGCGTGCGGACGCCGGGACGGGCCGTACCCGCCGCGGGCCGCGCGTCGGTCGGTTCAACGCCCGCGCAGCCGGTCGACGGCCAGCCTGCCGGCCTGCGGGGCGTCGTCGTCCGGCATCGAGTCGGGGTCGATGGCCGCGGCGGTGGGGCCCGCGGTCAGCTGGGTGTCGGCCGGGATGGTGCGTTTGATCAGGGCCAGCGCGATCGGACCGAGTTCATAGTGGTCGACGACGGTGCCGAGGCGCCCGACCGTGCGCCCGCCCGCGGTGACGTCCTCGCCCTGCGCCGGGCGCTCGTCGGCCGAGCCGTCCAGGTGCAGCAGTAACAGATGCCGAGGCGGCTTGCCGAGGTTGTGCACCCGGGCCACGGTCTCCTGACCGCGATAGCAGCCTTTGTCCAGATGCACCGCGCCGTGTTCGGCGACCCCGCCGATCCAGCGGGCCTCGTGCGGGATGGTGCGCTCGTCGGTGTCGACGCCGATGCGGGGCCGCACCGCCGCGACCCGCAGCGCCTCGAAGGTCCACATGCCCGCCGGTTCGGCGCCCGCCGCGGTCAGCCGGGACCACCAGTCGACGAGCCGGTCGCGCGGGACGATCAGATCGAAGGAGTCGGCGGTGGGCCACGGCATGCGGCGCAGGAATCCGCCGCCGTCCAGCGGCGCCGCCTCGTACACGCCGGGAAGTTCGGTCAGGCCGAGTGCGTCGGTCAGTGTCGCCACCCGGGGGCCGAGCAGGCTCAGCACCGCGTGGTCGGATGCCTCGCGCGGCGCGGCGTCGGCCCAGAAGACCATCTTGCTCAGAAATGACAGCAGCTCGGGTCCGCGCTCGGCCTCGGTATCGATCCACACCGTGGCATCCAGATCGGTGAGCACGAAATGGTGCAGAACCCGGCCGTTGAGATCGAGGTCGAGGTTCTCCGCCGACTGCCGATCACCCAGGCCGGCGATGTGCTGGCTGGTGATGGTGTGCAGCCAGGTGAGGCGTTCGGCGCCGGTGATGCTCAGAACGAAACGATGCGATCGGTCGACGATCGCCACCCGCTCCGCCGCGGCCTTCTGTTCACCGAACGGGTCACCGTAATGCCAGGCCACAGCGGCATCCGGGGAACCGGGCGCACCCGGGACGGCGCCCGAAACGGAGAGTATGGGGCTGGGTACAACGACCACGGACACGTTGACCACTCTAGGCGTCGCCGGTGCGAGGCGCCGCAAGCACCCTTTTCGGCGTCGCCCGGCGACGGGTCGCCGAGCACGGGACGCGTCGAGCGACCACCCGGCATCCCCGGGTTTTGCCGAGGCGCCAACGGATTTCGTACACCCGTCGGCTACTCGTCGGGCACCGGCCGACTCGCCCGTCACTCACCGTCGGTCGCCGACCCAGAATTTCGCGGAACCAACCTTGGCCTGAAGGCGCGCGGAGGCGGTCCGCTGGCCTAGGCTTCCTCGCATGGTAGATCGGGTTCTTGTCACACTCGACGGCGCGATCCGCGATGCGGACGCGCCATTATTGTTTGCCGACGACATCGGGGTGCTGCGCGGCGATGGCGTTTTCGAAACCGTGCTGGTGCGCGGCGGTACCGCGTGTGCGATCGAATTCCATCTGGGCAGACTGCGTCGCTCGGCGCAGGCGCTCGACCTACCGGAGCCCGAACTGAGCCGTTGGCGCGAGGCGGTGGAGACCGCGGTCAAGGAGTGGGGCGGCGAGCACGAGGGCTTGATGCGCCTGGTGCTCACCCGCGGCCGCGACGCCGAACTGGCGGGCACCCGGTCCAGCGTCACCTCCGGTGATCTCGCTGCCGCGGTGCCGGTGCCGACGTCCTATGTACTGGTGGTGCCCGTGCCGGAACGGGTGGCGCAGGCTCGGACCGAGGGCGTGAAGGTGGTGAGCCTGTCGCGCGGGATCTCGATCGATCTGGCGCAGGCCGCTCCGTGGCAGTTGCTCGGCGCCAAGACCCTGTCCTACGCCACCAATATGGCGGCGCTGCGCTTCGCGCATCGGATGGGCGCCGACGACGTGATCTTCACCAGTACCGAGAACCGGGTGCTGGAGGGTCCGCGATCGTCGGTGGTGATCGCACGGGGTAAGACGTTGATCACGCCGCCCGCCAAGAACGGCGTGCTGCCCGGCGTCACCCAGCGCGCGCTGTTCATCGAGGCGGAGAAGGCCGGCTGGGAGTGCCGCTACGAGCAGCTGTTCACCGCGGATTTGCTCACCTGCGACAGCATTTGGCTGCTATCGAGTATCACCCTCGCCGCGCGGGTGAACTCGCTCGACGGGCTGCGGATGATGGCGCCGGATAATGCGGATGAGATCATCGAGCTGGTGGAGCGGGGCATCGAGCGGGCAGGGGCCATCGGCGACTGGTGAGCCCGCGCGGGTGGATGAGCCCCGGTTCGGCACTGGGAGCGGGGCGTTCACTCGGCAAAGGCCTTCACTCGGCAAAAGGGATGCGCCATAGCTAATTTGTGGCGTGTCGTGTCCTAAAGCACGTTGCCTCGAATATCCTCCGGCGTACGCTGTACTACGACACGTCGTAGATCGGCTGGAGGGCATATGAGCGAACGAAGTGAGCCAATCATGCGCCAGCGCGCCACGTGCATGCTGGAGCCGAGCGCCGGTGAGGCGCAAGCATGAGCGTGCTCGACATCTCGCGCTGGCAGTTCGGCATTACGACCGTCTACCACTTCATTTTCGTCCCGCTCACCATCGGACTCGCGCCGGTCGTCGCCGGTATGCAGACGGCGTGGGTGATCACCGGGAAGGATCACTGGTACCGGCTGACCAAATTCTTCGGGAAGCTGTTCCTGATCAACTTCGCGCTCGGCGTGGCCACCGGCATCGTGCAGGAATTCCAGTTCGGAATGAACTGGAGCGAGTACTCCCGCTTCGTCGGCGATGTCTTCGGCGCACCGCTGGCCCTGGAAGCGCTCGTCGCGTTCTTCCTGGAGTCGACCTTCCTGGGATTGTGGATATTCGGCTGGACCAGATTGCCGAAACTGCTGCATCTGGCCACCATCTGGCTGGTCGCGATCGGCGTGAACGCCTCCGCCTACTTCATCGTCGCCGCCAACTCGTTCATGCAGCATCCGGTCGGCGCCAAATACAACCCGGAGCGCGGGCGGGCCGAGCTCACCAGCATCTGGGAAGTCCTCACCAACAACACCACCCTCGCTGCCTTCCCCCACGTCGTCGCGGGCGCGTTCCTCACCTCGGGCACCTTCGTCGCGGGTATCGCGGGCTGGTGGATGGTGCGCAACGCACGCAGCGGTGACGAGACCAGAATCGCCGAGGCCCGCACCATGTGGCGTTCCGGTGGCCGCGCGGGTATGTGGGTGATCGTGGTGGCGGGCGTCGCGCTGTTCTTCACCGGCGATGTGCAGGGCAAGCTGATGTTCGAACAGCAGCCGATGAAGATGGCCTCGGCGGAATCGTTGTGCCACACCGCGACCGACCCGGACTTCTCGATCCTCACCGTCGGCACGCACAACAACTGCGACAGCGTCACCCACGTGATCGAGGTGCCGTATGTGCTGCCCTACCTGGCCAAGGGCGAGTTCAGCGGGGTGACCCTGGACGGTGTGCAGGATCTGCAGCAGGCCTACGTGGCGAAGTACGGGCCCGGTGACTACCGGCCGAACCTGTTCGTCACCTACTGGTCCTTCCGCGCCATGATCGGCCTGTCCGCGGGCTCGATCGGGCTCTGGCTGATCGGCATGTGGCTGACCAGGGGCGGGCGGATCACCGATAAGCGCTGGTACTCCTGGCTGTGCCTGCTCGCCATTCCGACCCCGTTCCTGGCCAACAGCGCGGGCTGGGTCTTCACCGAAATGGGCCGCCAGCCCTGGGTCGTCGCGCCGAATCCGACGGGTGAGCCCAACCTGCGACTGCTGGTGCAGCAGGGCGTCTCCGACCATGCCGCGGGCACGGTGATCGCCTCGCTGGTGGTGTTCACCCTGCTGTACGGCGCGCTCGCGGTGGTGTGGTTCTACCTGATGCGCCGGTACGTGATCGCCGGTCCCGAACAGCCGCCCTCGCCCCCGGGCGACCGCGGTCCGGGCGATGGCACCCCGGGGCACCGCGCCGAAGAACCTGCCGTCGAACAGCTTTCGTTCGCCTATTAGGAGCCGACGATGAATCTGCAAGAGTTCTGGTTTCTGTTGATCGGCGTCCTGTTCACCGGCTACTTCGTACTGGAGGGTTTCGACTTCGGCGTCGGCATGCTGATGCCGATCCTCGGCAAAGGCAGCGATACCCGAAGGCGCGTGGTGCTCAACACCATCGGTCCGGTATGGGACGGCAACGAGGTCTGGCTGCTGACCGCGGGCGGCGCGATGTTCGCGGCCTTCCCGGAGTGGTACGCCAGCCTGTTCTCCGGCTTCTACCTCGCGCTGCTGCTGGTGCTGGTCGCGCTGATCGTGCGGGTCTGCGCCATCGAATACCGGAGCAAGATCGATGATCCGCGCTGGCGCTCCTGGTGCGATATCGCGATCGGAATCGGCTCCTGGATACCGGCATTCGCGTGGGGCTGGATCTTCGCCAATGTGGTGCGCGGAGTTCCGTTGGAGGCGGACAAGAACATCGGCGGTTCGGTGTGGGATCTGTTGAGCCCCTACGCCCTGCTCGGCGCGCTCACCACCGGACTGCTGTTCGCCCTGCACGGCGCGATCTTCATCAACCTGAAAACCGGCGGGGAGGTGCGCGCCGATTCGGTGCGGATCGCGAAGCTGCTGCTGGTGCCCACCGCGGTCGTCGTCGCGGTCTTCGGCATCTGGACCCAACTGGCCCTCGGCACCGGCTGGACCTGGATTCCGTTGGCGGCGGCGGTGATCGGCCTCGTCATCGCAAGCGCCGCGGTCTTCGCCGAACGGGACGGCTGGGCCTTCACCGGCACCACCGTCACCATCGCGGCGGCGACCGTGCTGCTATTCGGATCGCTATTCCCGAATGTGCTGCCCTCCACCATCAGCGACGCGTTCAACCTGACCATCGACAACGCCTCCTCCACCCCGTACACCCTGAAGGTGATGAGCTGGGCGGCGGTTATCGTCACCCCGGTGGTGCTGGCCTATCAGGGCTGGACCTACTGGGTCTTCCGCAAACGCATTACCGTCGAACATATCCCGGCCCCCATCGGCCTGCCGCTGGGACCGGTAAAGGACTGATTCGCCATGGCTCGTCCGCCCATCGACCCACGCCTGTGGCGGCACGCTCGCTCGGCGCGGCGCTATCTGGCGCTGAGTGTGGGGCTGTCCGTGGTGATCACGGTGAGCATCGTGGTCACCGCGATCGCGCTGGCGCGGGTGCTGGCCGGGGTCATCACCGACCCCGGACGCCGCTCACTCGGCGGGTGGATCGTGGAAATCGTCGTCCTGGTGGGTGCGGTCGCCCTGCGGGTGCTCGCCACCTGGGTCCAGGCGCGGCTGGCGCATCGGGCGGGCGCCACGGTGGTGGCGGAACTGGAGACCGCCGTCCTCACCGCGGGCGCCAGGCTCGCACCGCGCGAACTCGAAACCCGCCGAACCGAACTCGCGGTGATCGTCAGCACCGGGCTGACCGGATTGCGGGCCTACCTCACCGGATATCTGCCCGCGCTGTTGCTCGCCTGCCTGGTTCCGCCGATCGTGCTGGTGGTCATCGCGGTCCACGACCCGATCTCCGGGGCCATCGCCGTGGTGACGCTGCCGCTCATCCCGGTGTTCATGATCCTCATCGGCCTGCTCACCCAGGGGCGGGCCGCCGCGACGCTGGCCGCCACCACCCGGCTGTCGGATCAGCTGCTCGATCTGTTCGCGGGCATGCCGACGCTGCGGGCGTTGGGCCGGGAAGGCGGTTCCGGGCCCGCCGGATCCTCGCCCCCGCACGACGCCGCGCCCGGTTCGGGACATGCCGCCGCGCGCCCGGCCGACACGATGGAGCCTCGCGTTCACGAACTGGGCGACTCGCTGCGGGTGCGCACCATGCGCGCCCTGCGCATCGCATTCCTATCCTCCATGGTGCTGGAACTACTGGCGACACTGAGCGTCGCGCTGATCGCCGTCTCGATCGGTCTGCGGCTGGTATTCGGTGAAATGAGCCTCTACGCCGGGCTGGTCGCATTGATCCTCGCGCCCGAGGTCTACCTCCCGCTGCGCATGGTGGGGGAGCGGTTCCACGCGGCTCAGGACGGTATGGCGGCCGCCGACAAGGCATTCGCGGTGCTGGAACCCGAATCCGACGGGGGTGCGGGCCTGTTCGGCCCGGGGACCGAGGTTTCGAATGCCGAAGTCGGCGGTTCCGGGGCCGGGACGGTGGATCGAAGCCCTGCGCAGGCCGAGGGCCTCATCGAGATCCGTGATCTCGCCGTACCCTCTCGTGACGGATTCGCACCCGCCGGCCTGTCCGCGGTCTTTCGTCCCGGCCTGGTCACCGTGCTCGCCGGACCCAACGGCAGCGGTAAATCAACGGCGTTGCAGGCGATCCTGGGTCTTGTCACCCCGGATCGAGGCGGCGTCACCGTCGACGGTGTCGATGTGCGCGACCTGGACCCGGATGGCTGGTGGGCTCGGGTGGCCTGGCTGCCACAGCGACCGGTATCGATGCCAGGGACGCTGCGCGAGAACCTCGAACTGCTCGGTGCGCGCACCACCGATCCGTCGGGCAGGGGCGCGGCGCGGGTTGTCGACGACCTCGAGGCCGCCTGTGTCGCAACCGGATTCGACGCGGTGCTGGACGAACTGCCGCAGCGATGGGAAACCGTGGTCGGGGCAGGCGGAGTCGGACTATCCCTCGGTCAGCGCCAGCGCCTGGCGCTCACCCGGGTGCTCGCCGCCGACCGTGCCATCCTGCTGCTCGACGAACCCACCGCCCACCTGGATCACCACAGCGAGGCCACCGTCCTCGCCGCGCTCCAGCAGCGTGCCCGCGCCGGTGCCACCGTGATCGCTGTCGGCCACCGCCCGACGATCCTGGCCGCCGCCGACGTCGTCGTCCAGGTCCGCGCCGCCACCCCCGATCTCGCCGGGGCGGGCCCCCGATGACCGCCGCACGGGCAGTGCCGCGGGCAGGCGAATCGGGTCGCGCGCCGAATCGCGTGAGCCGGACCGGCGATGCGCCGCGCGACGTGCGATCCGATGTACGCACGGCGACCGGCGGTGCACCGGATCACACGGTGCTCGGCGATCTGCGGCGGATGTGGGGGTTGCTCGCGTTGTCGCCGTGGCGGATCACGATTGCGATCGGCTGGGGGGTGCTGGCGCTGGGGAGCGGACTCGGTCTCGCGGCGCTGGCGGCCTGGTTGATCGCACGGGCGTGGCAGATGCCGCCGGTGCTCGATCTCAGCGTCGCCGTGGTCGCGGTCCGTGCGCTCGGAATTTCGCGCGGATTGTGCCGGTACCTGGAAAGGCTTGCCACACACGATGTCGCGCTGCGGTCGATGACCATCGCGCGCACCACCGTGTATCGGACGCTGGCCCGTTCCGATGTGTGGATGCGACGTCGTTCACGTCTCGCCGACAGTCCGGGATCAGGCATCGGACGATCGGATGGGCGTGCGTCGACATCCGGTGGCGAGTCGTCGAGTGATCGCTGCCGCACCGATGCGACACAGCTGCGGCGCGGTGATCTCCTGGTCCGAATCGGCGGCGATATCGATGACCTCGGTGCCGTAGTGGTGCGGGTATTCGTGCCGATAGCGGTGGCGCTGGTGCTCTCGCTCGCCGCGATCGGACTGCTGGCGACGATCTCTGTTGCGGCGGCCGCGATTCTGGCGCTCGCCCTGGCGATCACCGGGATCGCCGCGCCGTGGCTGTCGGCGCGCGCCGCGCGGGATGCCGAACTCGCGGTGCGTGCCGACCGAGCCGAATTCACCGCGCAGGCGGTGACCGTACTCGACCACGCGACCGAACTGCGCGTCGCGGGCAGGCTGGACGCGACGCTCGCCGCCGCGCGGGCGGCCGGGCAGCGCGCGGTGGCGGCGGAGGATTCCGCCGCGTCGCGCAGCGCTTGGGCGGCAGCGGCGACCCCGCTGTCGATCGGAGTGAGCGTCCTCGGCGCCCTCCTGATCGGCATGGCGATCTACGGTCCCGACGGTGGCGCCCCCGGTGCGATGACGCCCATGGCCCTCACCATCCTGGTGCTGCTCCCGCTCTCGGCCTTCGAAGCGGTCGGCCCGCTGCCCGCCGCAGCCCAGGCCCTGACCACCGCGCGTGCCGCGCTGCACCGCCTGACACAGCTCGAACCGGACGGCAACCGGCGCGACAGCGCACACCCGCTGCCGGGTATCGAGGGGGCGGGCCAGCTGCCACCGCTGCCCCCGGGCCGCCGCATCGCGGTGGTCGGCCCCAGCGGCGCGGGCAAGACCACGCTGCTCATGCACTGGGCGGGGCTGTTCGGCACCCGCGAGCGTGATGTCACGTTCTTCGCCGAAGATGCCCACCTCTTCGGCACCACCGTTCTGGAGAATCTGCGTGTCGCGCGCGGCGACCTCACCGAACTCGAGGCCGAGAAAGCTCTTCGCGCGGTCGGACTCGACGACTGGCTGGATTCGCTGCCGCACGGGATCCGCACCGATCTGGTCGGTGGCGCCGCCGCGGTCTCCGGTGGCCAGCGCCGCCGCATCCTCTTGGCCCGCGCCCTCGTCGCCCCCGCCCGCGTGCTGCTCCTCGACGAACCCACCGAACATCTGGAAGCAGAGGCGGGAGCCCAACTCCTGCGCGACCTCCTCGATCCAGCGAGCGGACTGGTCGAACCGGAACGCACCGTCGTCGTGGTCACCCATCAACTGCCACTCGATCACGCGGCCGAGACGATCGTGCGCGTCGACGCATCCGGCACCGTCACCATCGATCCCGTCCGGCCCGCCGCGGCTCGCGACGCGGGCCATCGCTGAACCTGGGCCGGACGCCGCCCCCCGTGCCGGAATCGGTGGTGTGGAGTGGGTCGATCGATTCCGAATTCCGCTCGCCGAATAATCCGTTGCACCCCACCGGCCGCTTCGATAACTTCGTGCGTACACAAGGAAGGAGGTGGTTCGAAGAATGTATTTCCAACGGACACGTGAGGTGGCTGTCCGCTAGCGCCACCGCTGCAGGTGGATTCCGCCCGCGCAGGCGCCGAGCGAATCCAAAGCAGCCACCCGGCCCCCGAGCCCCCGGTCTTGTCCGACCGGGACCCGTGCGGTTCACCCCGCACCGGAACGGCTCGGGGGCCGTTCCATTTCCGGGTGGCCGTCCAGATCAGCCACTACGGTGGGCTCATGCCCGGTGAGCCGCTGCCCGATTGGGTGATTCCTCCGCATGAGGGCTTTACCGTCGAGGACTTCCTGCGGATGCGCGGTCTGCCCCGGCACACCGAATTGATCGACGGGAGTCTGATCTTCGGAAGTCCACCAGAGAAGTGGCACCGGCAAGTCCTCTCACTTCTCCGACGGGAACTCGACCTACAGGCGCCTCCACACCTGCGCGCGGAACGCGAGATGGCCGTACGGCTCGGGAAGCGTCAGATGCCCGAACCGGATGTTCTCATCGTGACCGCCGAGGCATTCGAACGTGAGCAGCCGTCCACCTACTACTTCGCCGAGGACCTCGTCTTGGCGGTAGAGGTGGTTTCGCCCGACTCCGAAGAGCGCGATCGCGAAACGAAGCCGCTCAAATACGCAAAAGCGGGAATCCCGCATTACTGGCGGATCGAGCGGGCCGATTCCGATGCCGTTGTGTACGTCTATGAGCTCGACCCGGCCACGGACCGATACCTGCCGACGGGCATCTTCCATGAGCGGCTGAAGACCGGGGTCCCCTTTCCGATCGACATCGATCTCACGGCGATCGGAAAGCGCGGCTGAGGTAAGCGTTCGAACTTCCTACGAGTGGACGTTCCGGTCACCGGAAGTGCCTAGCGTCGGGAAAGACGAAAGCGCCCTCGACCGTGGTGGTGGAGGGCGCTTCGAAGGGAAATCAGCCGATGTAGCGCTGGAGGCGGGCGGAGAGGCGAGGTTCGAGGGGGCCGTCGGCTACTACGCGCTCTTCGACGTAGGCCAGGTCACCGCCTTCGACGATGCCGTACAACCGCTTGGCGCCGCCTACGACGATGCCGGATTGGGAGCGGATGACCACGTCGGTGGCGAGTTCCCAGGAGGACTGGGTGAGTGCGGTGCCGTAGAAGAGTTCGACGATGCCGGTGCTGTGGGTGAGCAGCAGTTCGATGACCTCGTCGTCGCCGTCGATGCCGACCCGCCAGAAGCCGCTCTCACGGAGGTCGGGGCCGCCGTAGGAGCCGTCGGTCTCGATGATCCAGGAGCGTGAGTCCCAGGCGAGATAGTCGCCGCCGTCGTGCGAGACGATGATCTGCTGGCCGAAGCGGTAGTCGCCGCGTTCGGGGTCGTAGCCTTCGCCCTCGCCGCGCCACACGCCGACCATCGGCAGCAGCGCGAGCATGGAGGAGCTCAGATCCGGCCCGAGCCGCAGGTTCGCGGTGTCCTCGGGCAACGGCAGATCCGGGAGGACCGGAATATTGCGGGCACCGGTCGATTTCGCCCGTTCGGCCGCCTCGGCCACCGCCTCGTCGCCGCTGCGGCGCGCAGGTTGCCCGTTGCCGTTCATCTGTTCACTCGCTCGCTCGGCCGGGTTCGAACCTTCGCTCGCGAGTTCACTCATGATTCGGTGAACAACCGATAGAAGACGTACAGGCCGAACCAGCCGATGAGGATGGCCACGGCCACCAGCAGAATCTCGAAGAAGAGGACCACATTCGGAGTCTAACGACTCCCGCCCGATCCACCACAACGGCCCCGGTGCTTCCCCGCACAGTGGGGGAGGCACCGGGGCCGTCGGCGGTTGCTGTACTTACTTGGCGACCGCGACATCCACGCTGTGGATGCCTGCGCCCTCGGGGCGAACCTCGGCCGAGCCGTTGCCCGACGAGGAAAGCGCCCGCACGGTCCACGCGCCCGGAGCCGCGAAGAACCGGAAGTCGCCGGTGCCGGAGGCGACGACCTCGGCGGTGAAGTCACCGTTGCCGTCGAGCAGGCGCACGAAGGCGCCGCCGACGGGCTGTCCGTCGGTGCTCAGGACGCGGCCGGTGATGACCGTCTCCTTCTCGACATCGACACCGGCCGGAATGGCCTGACCCTGGGTAGGTGCTGCGCACATGTGATTAGGCTCCCAACTCGATAGGTGCACCGACGAGGGAGCCGTATTCGGTCCAGCTCCCGTCGTAGTTCTTGACATTCTGGTGGCCGAGCAGCTCCTGCAGCACGAACCAGGTGTGCGAGGAACGCTCGCCGATGCGGCAGTAGGCGATGGTGTCCTTCTCGCCGTCCAGGCCCGCTTCCTTGTAGATCTCGGTCAGCTCGGCGTCGGACTTGAAGGTGCCGTCCTCGTTCGCGGCCTTGCTCCACGGCACGTTGATAGCGCCGGGGATGTGGCCGGGACGCTGGCTCTGCTCCTGCGGCAGGTGCGCGGGCGCCAGGATCTTGCCGGAGAACTCGTCAGGGGAGCGCACGTCGACCAGGTTCTTGGCGCCGATGGACGCGATGACCTCGTCGCGGAACGCACGGATGGTCAGGTCGGGGGCGGCGGCCTTGTACTGGGTGGCCGGGCGGTTCACGGCGTCACGCGAGAGCGGGCGGCCGTCGAGCTCCCACTTCTTGCGGCCACCGTCGAGCAGCTTGACGTTGTTGTGGCCGTACAGCTTGAAGTACCAGTAGGCGTACGCGGCGAACCAGTTGTTGTTGCCGCCGTACAGGACTACCTCGTCGTCGTTGGCGATGCCGCGAGTCGAGAGCAGTTCGGAGAACTGCTCCTGGTTCACGAAGTCGCGACGAACCTGATCCTGCAGGTCCTTCTTCCAGTCGAGCCGGACGGCACCCTCGATATGTCCACCGTCGTAGGCAGAGGTGTCCTCGTCGACCTCGACGAAGACCACGCCGGGGGCGTTGAGGTTCTCTTCGGCCCAGTCAACGGAGACCAGGACATCGGAGCGAGCCATGTTGTTCCTTTCGGGATGTGACTTGCAGGGTCAGTTCGATGCCGGGGCACCGGCGGTGTGAGTGTCAGGTCCGGAGGCGGTAGCTACTCCAGCCCGGCGGAGGCGGGCTACCAGCGGATAGATCTGGCAACCCAGGCAGATCCCGAACGCCGCGTTCAGGAATGCGGCGAACAGGGCGAAGCCGGCGAACACCCCGCCGACCACGGTGGAGCCGGCCAGGAAACCCAGCAGGCTGACGGCACTGAAGACCAGGCCGAGTAATTGGGCGAACCGCAGCGGGGCTACCGGTTCGGTTTCGATGGTCGGACCGACGCGCGGCGCGACGAACGCGGCGAAGATCCGGCCGTAGGGGTGCCGGCGCGGGCCGTTGGCGGCTCCGATCGCGAAGACCACGGCCTGGATCGCGATGAGTACGGCGGCGAGGATCGGCGAGACGGCGGCCGCGAGCAGTACCAGGACGAGTACGCCGGTGGTGACCCAGGCGGCGAAGCGCGGACCGCGCACGTCGACGCGGTCCGGAATGAGCTGATCTACGGCAGTGTTACGGGTATCGAAAGGCATTGGAGGTACTCCTGCGCTGAAAGACTCTGTTGGCGGGAAATTTGCCAGTTCGCCGGGGATCGGAGTGATCACTCGCGCGGCGATAGGTCGGCGTCAGGAAATCTGAAACGGCCGACCGGTCAGCGGCACAGGCAGCAACAACCACCGAGCCGACACAGATCGACTGTGCGACGTCGGGTGAGCATCAGCTCGTGGTTGGATTGCACGAAGGGCAGTTTACCCGGTTCGGCCGGAGAATTGGACCCGGGGTTCGTCACAGTTGCCCGACCGCGAGGTCAGGCCAGGTTTTGAGCCGTCAAGGGGGCCAATGCGGTCCGTAGATCCCCCGCCTTGGGCACCCCCGAGATGCGGAATCGCTCGCGGCCCTCGGCATCGAAGACGAACGTCGTGGGCAGCGACAGCACGTTCAGCTCCCGCGCCAAGGCGGGCTCGGCGTCGATATCGACCTCGATATCGAGCGGCGGCAGCTCCGATTCGGCCAGCTCTTCGGTAACTCCGGCAACCACTCGGCGAACGGCCGAGCACGGGCCGCACCAGTCGGCGGAGAAGTGCAGTACGGCCGGACCGGCTCCGGTGACCCCGACCGTGGCCAGCAGTCCGGCGCGCGCCGACGCCTCGGGCGACGCCGCGGTCGCGCGCACCTTCCCGTGGCGGCGGCGCAGCGTCACCCCGACCGCCGCGGCGGCCAGGAGCATCACCGTCAGGATTGTGATTTCGATCATGGTCTCCGCAACCTGTCGAGATCGATGGTCACGTTCTCACCCTTACCCTCGACCTGGATCTGCCCGCCCCGCGCGAACACCTTGGTCGGCGTGATTCCGAATGGCAATTCCTTGGTATCGATGGTGCGCGAGAACCGGGCCAGCACGGCGGGGCGATCGGCCTCGGGAACCTCCACGGTCGTGGTCAGGTCCGGGCTGGTGCCGCGATAGAAACCGGTCGCGGTGATGGTGACCTGATCGCCTTCCAGCTTCAGATCGGCCTGCACACTCACCTTGTCCCCGGTCAGCGGCGTGCCGTTGGCGCCGAGTCGCGTACCCGTGCTGGGCCGGGTTCCGGCGACCGGCAGGGTGCCGGTGAGGACCAGCCCGTCGGCTGTGGTCATCCCGGATCCGCCCGATCCGCCCGTCCCGTCGGATTTGTCCGCGGGACGCGAATGCACTTGCAGATCCGGGATATTGAATAACCGACCGAGTTCGATCGGTTCCAGCACCATGCGCGCCTCGAGGCGCTCCACCGGCACCCGGCGCACATTGCCATCGGTCAGATCGCCGAACGACAGATGCACTCCGGTCAGGGCCGCGTCGACGTAGATCTGGCCGGGAATATCCGGCCGCACCACCTGCGCACGCAGACCGACGCTCTGATAGCGACCGTCCAGCGCCTGACCGAGGAACGGGAATCCGTTGATGGTCACCTCGGGATCAGCGCTGAGATCGGCGCCGACGCGCAGCGCGCGCGACACGCGGTACTCGGAGTAGGCGGCGGCGCCGAAATCGGTGACCACGGCCAAGCCCGCGACTACCAGCACCCCGATGATCAGCTTGCGCATGACAGAAACAGTACTTGGCGGTGCATTTAGCGCATGGACGGTCTCGTTCTCGGCACTTCCGTCACCCGGATGGCGAGGTCATCGGGCTTCACGCGCTAATCTTGCACCGAATTACCTGCGATCAGCGACGTGGCTTGCAGCGAAGATGCTGGGCTTTGCGTAGCTACGAGATAGGAGGAGTGCTTGTGGAGCTGCTCCTGCTGACCTCCGACCCCAACCCGGAGTCGGTGCTGCCCTCACTCGCGTTGCTGGCGCACAATGTGCGTCCGGCGCCGACCGAGGTCGCCTCCCTGCTCGAGGCCGGAACCGCGGATGTCGCACTTGTCGACGCGCGCACCGACCTGGCGGCGGCGCGCGGTCTATGCCGGCTACTCGGCAGCACCGGATCGTCGGTGCCGGTGGTGGCGGTGCTCACCGAGGGCGGTCTGGTTGCCGTGAACGCCGACTGGGGGCTGGACGACATCCTGCTGCCCGGCACCGGCCCGGCCGAACTGGATGCCCGCCTGCGACTGCTCGTCGGCCGCAACGGCGGTGTGGCCAGCCCGGAGAACACCGGCAAGATCACCCTGGGGGAGCTGGTCATCGACGAGGGCACCTACACCGCGCGGCTGCGCGGTCGCCCGCTCGATCTGACCTACAAGGAATTCGAGTTGCTCAAATACCTCGCGCAGCACGCGGGCCGGGTCTTCACCCGCGCCCAGCTGCTACAGGAGGTCTGGGGCTACGACTTCTTCGGCGGCACACGGACGGTCGACGTCCATGTTCGGCGTCTGCGCGCCAAGCTCGGCAGCGAGTACGAATCGCTGATCGGCACCGTGCGCAATGTCGGGTACAAGGCGGTCCGTCCGTCGCGCACCGCGAACAAGGGTGAGCCGGTCAGCTTCCCGGAGGACGAAGCCGAGGGTGATTCGTCGCTGACACCGGTCAACGGGTCCGTGCAGTAGTTTTGGCCGCGCGGGCGCGGCGTGTTCGCGGGCTGTGTTGTTGGCCGCGCGGGCGCGGCGTGTTCGCGGCCCTTGATGTCTCGCTGCCGAGCGGCCGAGACTGGCGACTTCGTCGCGTGCGCTTCGGCCGCTCGGCAGCGAGTACGAATCGCTGATCGGCACCGTGCGCAATGTCGGGTACAAGGCGGCGACGCCATCCCGAAACACGTGTGGACTCCCGCCTACGACGCCGACGAGCAAGTCCGTGACGGCGCGTGGGTCGCCGAGGTCACCGACATG
>NZ_JBFAHV010000035.1:0-23956 GCF_040654375.1 Nocardia sp. NPDC050710
AACCCCTCCCATCCACCGCGACGCCACGCCGCACGCGGGCATCCTCGGATGAGGCAACGAAGGGATTACGCGGGCATTTTCGATGAGTCAACGCGGGGTATTGACACTTCGCGCCTCATGGGTGAAGCTTTTAGCAGCGCTATATTTGTGCGCTCTTCCCCGGGGTATCCCCGGAACTATCCCAACGGCAAGGTGTTTCGACACTGTTTGCCATACCCGTCTCCCTCGAGCCCTCGATCCGCGTGAGGATCGAGGGCTCGTTCGACGGGTTCTGCTGCGGCGCACAGGCGTCGCGATCCTCTCCCGGCTCCTGAGTGAGGAGCGGGCTCCACGTTTACTGCGATCCCAAGCCTGGTACAGGGCTTGGGATTTTTCATGTCCAGACAGTGGAAGGGCAGCCAAAACTCATGTCCAGCAAGGAAATCGTCGAATCCATTCGCTCCGGAAATTTCCGCCGGCACTCGAAGTTCATGAAGAGTGGTACGGGACAGCTGTTCACGGGTCCCCCTGGTTGGGGAAGCCGCCGGTGGCCGCGTGCGCTGTTCGGTTCATGGCTGCGCATAGGCGCGGTTGC
Organism: Nocardia sp. NPDC050710; assembly: GCF_040654375.1. Lineage (NCBI taxonomy): Bacteria > Bacillati > Actinomycetota > Actinomycetes > Mycobacteriales > Nocardiaceae > Nocardia > Nocardia sp. NPDC050710. The sequence goes on from NZ_JBFAHV010000035.1 coordinate 575, forward strand.
CCTCGCCATCCTCTTGGTAGCGACATTGGTGCACGTAGTTGTTTCGTCACGGGGTACATCGGATCCGCTGGATGTGCGCGATGTGCCGCTCTTGTCGTCACCGGACGGTCAGAAACTCCGCAATGAGTCCGAATTTTCTACTCCGGCAGCCGATTTCGGGCCGTTGATGGGCATTGGCGCGGCGCCAGCCGGCCATTCCAGCTTCGACTCGGCGACTTCCACGGAAACGGGTCGCTCGGAATATGCGGTGGAGTACACCAACAACGACGGCACGCATTCCGTGGTGCTGTCCCGGAGCCCGGTGAGCGCGCCCGACGGCAATGGCGGTTGGGCAGCGGTCGACACCCGTCTCGTCGAGCAGCCGGACTCGCAGCGGGTCTCCGCGGCGCATACCGGTGTCGGTGTGTCGTTTGCCGATTCGGCTGATGCGGCGGCGTTGGTGCGGATCGAGCAGCACGGTGCCGAGATCACCATGGCGCTGGAGGGGGCCGACAAGTCTCGTCGCGAGGTAGCCGATTCGACGGCGACCTACAGTGATGTACTCCCCGGAGTGGACCTGAAATACGAGGTGACTCCGGAGGCGGTCAAGGAGTCCCTCATCCTCGAGTCCGCGTCCGCGGCCGCGCAGGGACGTTGGGTGTTCACCCTCGGCGCCGTTGGGTTGACGCCACGACTGAACGGCAATTCCGTCGAATTCACCGACGCTTCCGGATCAGTGGTGGCCGCATTGCCGCCGATCCAGGTGTGGGATTCGGCGGGAACCATCACGGGCGGCACATATTCCCTTGACCGCCAAGGTGATTCGTGGCGTCTGGTGGTGGCGGTCGACTCGGCGTGGTTGACCGCTGCCGAGCGACAGTTCCCGGTGGTGGTCGACCCGACCTACACATTCGGATTCGGCCTGCAAGCCGAGACGATTGCCTACCTGCAAGGCGCAGCTCCATGCACGGCCGAGGATGACTGCGGTATCCGTACTGGCAACGCGCGAACTGTGCAGGGCCAGAACGCCTTCTGGCGCACTGCGATTCGCTACAACCTCCAGCCGCTCGCAGGCAAGACCATCACCGGTGCGCGTATGGACCTGAGGCTCGCCGCCCCGTTCGCGGAAATGAAGCCCGCCTCGCAGGTGACCCTGTATCAGGCGACCTCGCCGTTAGGTTACGGTGCGCTCGGCCCGGAGTTGGCGTCGGCCAGCATCGGTGAAAACGGTTCGCTGAGCACATCGGCGTTGACGAACCTGATCGGTGACCGTGTCAAAGCCACCGACAAGAACCTGTGGTTCATGTTGGGTGGTACCGAAACCGACACCTACTCCTACAAGCAATTGCAGGCGGCGTTGGTCGTCGACTACAGCGACGGTGGCACTCCCGCGGCTGGTCCCCAGGTGAACATGGTCGCCCCCGTCGAGGACGCGGTCGTCGCGACCGACACTCCGACGCTGGAGGCCAGTGCAGCGGCAGCCGGCACCCTGTATTGCTTCAAGATTTCAACTGGTTTCGATGGCCGCTCGGGCAGCGTGGTCGATTCCGGCTGCCTCAACACACCCAAATGGATTGTCCCCAAGGACGTTCTGCGCGATGGTGGCCGCTACTCCTGGACAGTAGCGACCGTGTCCTCCTCCGGGGCGACGCCGACGCCGTCGAACTGGGTCGGACACTTCACCGTCGACAAACGCATCGGTCGACCGGGGCCGGCGCCGACCGACGAGGTTGGGCCGGTCGAGGTCAACCTGTTCAACGGCAACCTCCATACAGAGGCTGCAGGGCCCGTGTTCGAGGCGCTTGGCGGGACTGCGGGAGTGACGTTCTCATACAACTCGCGGCAGGGCGGAGACGTGCACGGTGTGCGGGCGTCGTATTTCAACGATGCCGACCACAACGGTGCCGCGGACGCGGCTCCGGTGATGGTGCGCACTGAATCGCAGGTGAATCTGGACTGGGGCAACATCTGGAGCAACGTATCGGAAAACCTTCCGTGGAAGGAAGATCCGATGCCCGCCGCATTGGACAAGCAGTGGTTCGTCGTCCGGTGGGAAGGCCACTTCCGGGCCCCGGTGACCGGTGATTTCAGCTTTGCCGGCAGTCATGCCGACGGTGCGAAGGTCTGGGTCGACAACAATGTCGTCTACGACAGCCCGAACGCTGCCACGGTCGGCACGGATTTCTCGACGGCGACTGCGAAGAAGAGCACGGATGTGTCGTTGACCGCGGGGCAGCGGGTGCCGATCAAGATCGAGTTGTATCACCGCTCGACTGACAAGCCGCGGATGGTGTTGTGGGCCAAGAGCACCACTGGTACTACCCAGCGCACCCACAACTGGAATCCCCGGATCGTGACGACGGATTTGCTGTTCGCACAGGATCCTTCACCCCTGCCTGGTGGATGGACGCTGGGGTTGATGGACAGCGGCTACATCGAAGCCGAGATGCTTGATGGGTCGGTCGTGCTCACCGATGCCGCCGGCGGCAAACACACCTGGGTCAAGTCCTCGGCCAGTGGTTACATCCCGCCCAAGGATGAGGACGGTGTTCTCGCTGTCGATGCTGGTGGCCGCATTTCGGTCACCGAGAACGGTGTGGTGTCGGTGTTCAACGTCGACGGCACGCTGGCTGCGGTGTCGAAGGTGGAAGACAGCAAGAAACCGGCGTCGCTGCAGTACCTCTACAGCGGGACGCCAGCACGGTTGACTCAGATCAAGGATCCGGTGTCGGGCCGGTCGCACACGTTGTTCTACAACACCGACAACAGCAACAACTGCTACGGCGGAGCCACATTTCCCACCGGCGCATATTCGGCACCGGCCCAGAAACTGTGCCGCATCAGATACTGGGACGGCACCGAAACCCGCCTCTGGTACATCGTCGGGGCACTCGGCCGGATCGAGAACCCCGGTTCCGAAATCCGGGACTTCAGCTACTCGAACCTGGAAGCGGCGAAACTCGATTACGACCAGGCCGGCAATGACACCGAGAAGAAGCTCAAGGCGATGGACAGTGTCGGGTCGCTGAACGAGATTCGTGACAGCTTGGCTGTCGATTGGCAGGCCACACAGACGTCGTTCTCCGGCAACACCGAACGCACCCTGATCGAATACGACTCCTTCGTCGACGATCCTCAGCGGCCGCCACATTCGCGGGCGATCCGGGTCACCGCGCCAGCGGCGGACGGCCTTACACTCGCGCCCCGGTTAGCGCATTCCTATCGATATGACCTTCCTGGCAAGAAGGCATACGTCGATGTCGCCGGGATCAATACGCTCGGTGTCCGCACCATGAACTGGGACGATGCCGGCCGCCAACTCACCAGAACCGATGCCGCCGGAGACACCGTCAGCTCCGAATGGAACGCGAAAGACAAGCTGACAGCCTCCGTCGACACGACCGGTCGGCGCACGACATTGATCTATGATCACGCGAACCGGATGACCGACAGCTACGGTCCGGCGCCTGCGGCCTGTTTCAACGGGCAAGTGCCGAAGCCCGAATGTGCGGCAACGATGCCGCACCTCCACAACGGGTATGACGAGAATCTGGTCGGTTTGGAGGCCGCGTTCTACGACAACCCGTTCCTGGCGGGTATCCCGAAGGAATGGGCGACCGGTGTCGGCTCCGGCGACGGCAGCCTGGCACGTACCTGGGGCTCGACCCCGCCCGTCGCGAACAGTGATGGCTGGTCGGGCCGGTTCATCGGCGAGCTTCAGTTCCCTAACGCCGGCGAGTACAAGCTCGGGTTCACCGTCGTGGACGGTGTCCGGTTGTGGATCGACGACGTGCTGATCATCGACAGCTGGACCGACAAGGCTGCCACCGCTGTCACCGGCACCTACACCAACACCACATCCGCTAGCTGGCATCGCGTCCGGGTCGATTACTACAACCGCAGCGGCACGACCGGTGCACTCGACCTCACCTGGACACCCCCGGGTGCCGGTGCCGCTGTCACCGTGCCGGGTCAGAACCTGCAACCCCGCTACGGACTCGAGACCAGCCAGGTCACCTACAACACCTCCGGTGGCGATGTCGAACGGGCACCGTCGAAGAAGAACGCGACCGGCTACTCGGATCCGGCCAACGGTATCGATCCGGTGTTCGGGCTAGCGGTGTCCACGACCGGTGATCCGGGCGGGATGAACCTGACCGGCCGCAAGTTGTTCGAGCAGCCCGGCCAGGGGTTCTTGCGCCAACTGGCGGCAGCGTTGCCAGCCGGCGACCTCACCAACATCGACAAGCGTGGCACCTCCACGTACTACGGGGATAGCGAAACCCGAGCGAACCCGTGTGATGCGAACTCCGCGGCCGTCAGTCAGGGCGGCCGAGTCAAAACCGTCCGTGCCTCGAAGAACGCGGACGGGTCGGTCAACGTGCTCGAGACTGTGTACAACGCCGCGGGCCGTATTGTCGCTGTGAGGACTAACACGGAGCCGTGGTCGTGCCTGAGCTACGACGCTCGAGGCCGTACCCACACGAAGTCGTTCCCGGCGATGGGTGACCAACCGGCCCGCACCATCACCTATGACTACGCCGTCGGCGGTGACCCGCTGAAGAAGAGGGTTAGCGACGAGAGCGGATCGACCACCACAGTCGTCGACCTGCTCGGCCGGATCGCCTCCTATACCGACGCCAACGGCGTCACCACCACCACCGGCTACGACGCTGCCGGACGCAAGACCACGGAGACCACCACGGTCAAGGGTGTCACCTCCACCCTGAACCTCCACTGGGACGACGCATCCCGTCTGACCCGCCTGGACCTGGACGGGACCACCGTCGCCACCCCCGGCTACAACGCGGGGATCCTGCAGAGCGTCGCCTACGGCAACGGATCGAACCTTGCGATCACCTACAACGACGCTGGCTCGATGGTTACCTTCGCCTGGAACGCACCTGGTTCCACGGTCACAAGTGCGGTGACCCGCTCTCGTGACCAGCGCATCACCGATGAAATCATCACTGACACTGCCAATGGTGGTGCCACCTACAACTTCGCCTACGCCTACGACCGTGTCGGGCGCCTAGTCACGGCCACCGTGCCGCACCACCAGTTGACCTACACCTTCGCCACTGACGATGGCTGCGGGCCGAACAAGAAGGCGGGGTTGAACACCAACCGCACCGCCTTCTCCGACAGTTTCAACGGTGGCCCAGCGACCACCACCAGCTACTGCTACGACGACGCCGACCGGTTGTTGTCCACCAGCGGGGCCACCAATCTGTCGTTCACCTACGACAACTACGGCAACGCGATCACAGTCGGTACCGACACCCTCGGCTACGACTCCACCCGCCGGCACATGTCCACCACCACCACCGCTGGCCGCTCGGTCCACTACACCCGCGACGTGAACGACCGCATCACGGCGCGGTCGGTGCAGGACAATGCCAACCCGGCACAGGTGACCCGTTATGGTTTCACTGCCGACTCCGGTGGCCCCGACTTCGTCCTCGACGGATCGGCGAACCTGCGTCAGCGTGTGCTGAAACTGCCCGGCGGTGCCGTGCTCACCAAGAACTACGCCCAGAGCAACACCACCAACTGGTCCTACCCCAACATCCACGGCCACATTCTGTTCACCGCCGAGGGTACCGGCGCCCGCACCGGCCCGATCCACCTGTACGACCCGTTCGGTCAGAACATCGACCCGGTCACCGGCGCCTTCGGTGATATCCCGATCCCGGCCACCGCCGAGGGCGGCATGGACTTCGGATATCTCGGCCAGCACACCGTCCCCATCGAACACGTCGCCAGCCAACAAGCCCTCGAGATGGGAGCCCGCACCTACTTACCGATCCTCGGCCGATTCCTGCAAACCGACCCCATCCCCGGAGCGTCAGCCAACAGCTACGACTACGTCAACGGCGACCCGATCAACGCTCTTGACCTCACCGGCGAAGGGCCCGTCGGGCCCGCTATGCCTGATCCCCGCAACCTCGGGGGCGGAGGCGTATGGCCAGGAGGAGCAGGAGGAGCAGGCGGAGCACGAGGAGGCGGACGGGGGCCGAGTAGTAGCGGTGGCGCAGGCGGCGGCGCGGCCCAAACTTTCGGAAGCAACAACAGCAAACCTGACACGCCAGGACAAGCAAAAGCGCCAACGCCGCAAGCGAATCCTGCCCAGGCAAATGCCGGGGGCCCGGCAGTTCACCCAAGGGTGGCAGGTGAAGGATCGGGCGCTCCCGCGTCGAGAGGCTCGACAGGCCGGACCACGCCAATCGATGACGTCGAAAGAAAGGTCATGGCGGATGCCAAGGCAAATCCCGACAAGGGGGTGGAGCAGCCGAGGGTGAATATGACAGATACGAAGAACCGATTTCTAGCAGAAGACGGTTGGGTGAAAATGGAGTATTGGGATCAGCAGAATAACGTAGTCATCCACTACGTGTACAACAAAAATACTCAGGTCTATGATGACTTCAAATTTGTAGACCACGAATAACGCGCCTCCCTGGAGTCGCCCTTCGTAAAACGCGGACCCCGCGGGAGTTTCGGAATCGTGTGAGACAACGACGCGTGGTCGTGAAATGGATTCAGGAGTAGTATCACTGTTTCGGATGGCTCGTGACGATGGCACGAGAAGTTCGCTGTAGTTAGGAGAGGTGGGAGAGTCGATGAGGGTCCTGTGCATCGGGTCGCGCGGCAGTGATCTTTCGGAAGAAGTAATTCGAAACACCGGGAACACGCCGAACACGATATTTCCGGTGATTGTTGGAGTCGAGTACACCGTGCGCGGGATTCTACTGGGAACAAATGGCAGGCTGAACGTTATGGTCCTGGGCGGGCACGGCTGGCCGACGTGGTTTCCGATAGAGCTGTTCGTCGTTGTGGACGGTGAGCTTCCTTCGGGATGGGAATTCACCGAGATCGACAGCGGGGGAGGTTCGGTGCGTGCACTCTGGGGATATCCGACGCTTATCCGAGATACTCGCCACTTGGACGACCTCTCTGATCGGAAGAAACCAGCGCGGGAGGCTTTCCTGCGAGAGTCCGGAGTGAGCGGTTGGGACGAGGAGACCCGGAGATTTATCGAGTGAGTGTCAGCCCCTCGGACTCTCCGATGCCGGATGTGCCGGACGGTGTAGTGGTGCTCCGCATGGGTGAGGCACCACGACACCGGCCAGCTGCGTCACCAATCTCTCAGGTCGGTACTCCTACGCCAGCGCGGGCGCGCTCTCGCGTTCGAACAGCTCGATCCCCGAGGTGTCGTAGGCCGCCTCGGGGAAGTTGAGGATCGCGTAGCCGAGGCCGAGATCGCGTACCCGGCCGAGGTTTTCGATGACCTGTTCGGGGGTGCCGACCGCGGCGCTACCGCGGAAGAGGTCGTCGATCTGGGCCCGCGCGCGTTCGGCGCCGACGAACGGGGTGAGCCGGTCCGTCAGTGCCCGCAGCCGTTCCTCGACCTCGGCCTCGGTCGCGCCGATCGCGGCGTTGAAGTTCGACGAGCGCACGATCGCGTCGAAGTCGGTGCCGACATCGGCGCAATGGGCGCGCAGCAGCTCCGACTTGTGCGTGAACTCCTCCGGGTTGCCGCTGAAGTTGGTGTACTGGGCGTACTTCGCCGCGATCCGCAGCGTCACCTTCTCGCCGCCGCCCGCGATCCATAGCGGAATGCCGCCGTCCTGCAGCGGAAGGGGTCGGACGATGGCGCCGTCGACCTGGTAGTGCTTGCCGTCGAGGGTGGCCTCACCCTTGGTCCAGGCCTGCCGGAAGATCTGTACGCCCTCGTCGAGACGGCCGAGCCGGTCGCCCGCCGACGGGAAACCGTAACCGTAGGCACGCCATTCGTGCTCGTACCAGCCACCGCCGATACCCATCTCGACCCGGCCGCCGGAGATCAGGTCCACCGTCGCCGCGACCTTCGCCAGATAAGCCGGGTTGCGGTAGCTCATCGCGGTGCACATCTGTCCCAGCCGAATCCGCGAGGTGGAGGCCGCGAACGCCGACATGAGCGTCCACGCCTCGTGCGTGGCCTCCTCGGTCGGCACCGGGACGGTGTGGAAGTGGTCGTAGACCCACAGCGATTCCCAGGTCTCGCCCGCGTCGACGCGTTGGGCCAGATCCCGCATCACACCCCACTGCGACGCGGGATCGATGCCGACCAGATCGAGCCGCCAACCCTGCGGGATGAAAATGCCGAAACGCACAGAAATCTCCTTAGTGTGTGTAGCTCACAACCTGGTCCCGGATCGGCCGCCGAGCGACGCGCGGTCGCGGGCCCGAAACACTGTCGCGGGTCCGCGCGCTCGGGGCAATAGTTCGACGCCGCGTGCGTGCAATACGAGGGTAGGCCGGTCGGGCGAGCAGGTGGCCGCCAGGACCGCACGAGTGGACCGGCCGGGCAGGCGCGCCCGGCCGGTCGTCGTGCTACGAGCCGGCAGCGCCGCCAGCTCACGCATGGTCGGACGTGCAGCGCTGCGACCGGCCGATGGACCCAGCCGAGCCGGATCGTCGATACCACCGAAATGGTCCGGCGCCCAACGCCATCCGAGTCGGCTCATCCGGTGATCGAGTTCGCCCGGTGCCGGACCGGCAGGGTCCCGGATCAGGCATTCACTGGCATTGCGGGGGTAGGCCACGAGACGTCGGCCGATCCGGAGCCACTTCACCCATATATGGGGGCTCGGTGGGACCGTAGTTGTCGTAGGCGCTGATGCGTAGCTGTTCGGGCGTGGTGCCTGTGCCGTCGCGGAGTATTGCCACGATCGCCGTCGCGATTTCCTCACGCTGGTCATCGGCGGTATGCCGCCATCCCGTCCGCCATTCGCGGGCAACCTCCTCGAGCCGGTGCTCGCCTACCTCGGCGTCTCGACCCTCGACCGCGGGGTGCTCGGAACCCGGCACGGGCCACCACAATGATGAATCGAGTGGCCGCCAGCCACCGTTTTCGTAGTCACGCACCTGTCCGAACAACATCGTCCGCTGCAATCGCAGCACCGACCGAACTCGATCGGCCACAGCCGGGTCTTCGGGCACCGTCAGCCCGATACCGATACCTTTGCCATCGGCAAAGAACAGGATTCGCTGTCCAGTCGCGGTGTCCCGCAACTGGACGGTCTCACCGTTGCGGGGCCACACCACTTCCCCGTCGTCGTCCCAATCCGGATACAACACCAACGGAATTCGCGCCAGCAGCGTCTCCCAGCTGTTGTCGGTCATGTTCGCTCCCCTCGTCATCGCCACCGACAACCTAACGGTACGGACCGACAGCTACCGGCAGGACGAAGCTGCCGATCCTTCGCCTCCAACGTCACCGATCCGACTCGACCACCGGACGAGACTCGGCCCAGATCGCCGGAATCCGCGAACAAATCGGGATGGTTCGATCTACGGCATTGTGCCGGAGCGGTTCTGGACGACCGCGCCGATGCGCACGGCGATCTGGCGCATGGCGGGCAGGATCTCACGGATCAGCTCGTCGTTGAGCCGCGCCGAGCGCGCCTGCACGCTGAGGGCGCCCCAGACCTGCCTGCCCGGGCTGAAGACCGGTACCGCGATGGCCCGGATCGGATCCTCGTCCTCGAATTCGTCCAGGGCGAAACCCTTGCGCCGCACCAGATCCAGATCGGTGCGTAGGCCGCTGTCCGCGGCGGAGTAGGCGAGCAGGGCGCGTCCGGCGGCGCTCGAGCGCAGCGGCTGACGCGACCGCGGTAGCTGATGCGAACAGAACAGCACCGGTGGTCGCGCCTGGCAGACGGTCACGGCATCGCTCGAGTCGGCGACGACGAGGTTCGCCGTAATCTTGATGCCCGCGGCCAGCGCGTACATATGCGGCGCGGCCGAGTCGACGCCGAGCCGGGTCAGGCGGGCATGGCCAGCGTCGCCAGACCGTGGCCGACCCGGTAGCGGTCGGTGAACGGGTCCTGTTCCAGCAGACGTCCGCGTACCAGCGCCTGTGCCAGCCGGTGCGCGGTACTGACCGGAACGCCCGCCAGATGCGCCAATTGGCTGATCGAGAGTTCCGGATCGTCACCCTCGAAGCAATTCAACAGGTGGATGGCCCGCTCGACGGCCTGGGATCCCGAACGTGGCTGTCGGTGTCGGCCATAGCGTCGTCCTCGTGTTCCGGGTCCGGATGCCCCGGACCTGGCGAGAACTGTCCAGGATCTCCGGCCCGCGGGCAATGGTTCGGCGCTCGGTGCATCTAAATGTCCGGCGCGTGCGGTCATCGAAATTCGGTGGCCCCGCCGTGCGTTGTGGGTCAAGCTGAAGTCGTTATGAACACTGAAGAACAACCCCGGCTCGGCGTGGACTTCGGCCGGGTCATCCAGGGGGCGGCGCTGGAACCCGGCGCCGCGGACACCGTATTCCTGTCCGGGGGATTCGACGAGGCCATGCGAACACCGCCGAGCCCCAACGCATTCGAGGTACTGACCCGGCTGGTCGACCACTTCGAGGGCCGCGCCTGGGTGATCTCGAAATGCGGTCCGCGCGTTCAGGAGCGCACACTGCGGTGGCTTGATCATCACGACTTCTACGACCGGACGGGCGTGCCGCGCGATAATGTCCGCTTCTGCCGCAAACGGGTCGAGAAGGCGACGCACTGCGCCGAGTTGTCGATCACACATATGATCGACGATCGGATCGAGGTGCACCGCGCGCTGCGCGGGTTGGTGGCGCACCTGTATCTGTTCGGCGCGCAATCGGGGCCCGCGCCCGAATGGGTCCACCCCACTCCCACCTGGCCCGATGTCGAGGACGCCGTGATCGGCGGTTTCGCGGCCTGACCGGCGCGGCATCGGAATTCGCGGCGGCCGCGGGGTGGATCGGCGCCGTCGTTGCGGTGAATATCGGGCGCCGTTCGGTCACAAAACGGTCGCGTGGGCGAACCATCGGTTCAGCCCATGTATCCTTCCTGAGGAAGCTGTGCGCCGGTCCGGATCCCGGCGGCGCATTAGGAAAATCTGCAGTGGTGACGGCCCTGCAGCGGTATCGAGGAGGTGGGGCTGCATGCGCAGCGAACCTCCCAGTCGAAGGCCGCGCGGCGTCGCCCCTTCGTACTGACCGAACTTCTTTCTCTCGCTAATCGGTCGTGGGTCGGCGCCCGCGGTGTGACTTCGTGCTATCGATTCACCCGTTCACTCGCCGCTGTGCTGAGGACCACCCATGTCGCAGACCGATCTCATCGAAGTACGCCCGACGCTGCCCGAATCCCTGCGGGACATCGTCGAGAGCCACCGTGTCGACGCCGCGCTCGATTGGCTCGGCACCCACCCACCCCACGTCATCGCGGACCAGCTCGCCCGCATGGATGCCGTGCAAGCAGGCATGGCCTTCCGGCTACTGGACAAGGATCTCGCGCTCGCGGTCTTCGAGGAGCTCGAACCGATCGACCAGCAGCAGATCCTGCAGGGCCTGCGCGATCAGAGCTTCCGCGACCTGGTCGAGAATATGGACCCCGACGACCGGGCCCGCATGCTGCACGAAGCGCCCGCCAAGGTCGCCAAGAAGGTGCTGGCGGGTCTGAGCCCGCGCGAGCGCCGGATGACTGCCGCGCTGCTCGGCTACCCGGAGGGCTCGGTCGGGCTCTACATGACGCCGGAAGTCGTTGCGCTACCGCGTAATCTGACCGTCGCCGAGGCGCTGCAAACGGTGCGCGACAAAGGCTCCAATGCCGAGACGGTGTACACGCTGCCGGTGGTGGACGCGGGTCGTCGCCTGATCGGCATTGTCGAACTGCGCGAGCTGGTGCTCAGCAAGCCGGACACCATGGTCTCCGAACTCGTGGTGACCGAACCCGCATTCGTGCGGGCCGCCGACTCGGCGGAGCGGGCCGCGCGGCTGATGCGCGAGACCAACGACCTCAACCTGCCGGTGGTGGACAGCGAGGATCGGCTGGTCGGACTGCTCACCATCGATGACGCGGTCGAGGTCATCGAGGCCGCCGACAGCGAGGATGTGGCCAAGCAGGCCGGATCCGCGCCCTGGGCCGGGCACTATATGGCGGCCGGGGTATTCCAGCTGGCGCGCTATCGGGCGCTGTGGCTGCTGCTGTTGCTGCTCGCGGCCACCCTCACGGTCAGTGTCACCGACTTCTTCGAGGGCACCCTCGAGCAGGCCGCCCACCTCGCGCTGTTCATCCCGCTGCTCATCGGCGCGGGCGGCAACGCGGGCGCCCAGGCGGCTACGGCGTGTGTGCGTGCGGTGGCCGTCGGCGAGGTCCGCGGGTCGGATCTGCTCAAGGTGATCTGGCGGGAGTGCCGGGTCGGGCTGGTACTCGGTGCGATGCTGGCGACCGCGGGCGTGATCATCGGAGCGCTGTTCGTCGGCGCGAAGATCGCGCTGGTCGTCGGCATCACCCTGGTACTGATCTGCGGGTGGGCCGCCACCATCGGCGGCACCATGCCCCTGTTGGCCAAGAAGTTCCGGATCGACCCCGCGGTGGTTTCGGCGCCGATGGTGACCACCCTGGTGGATGCCACCGGTCTGATCATCTACTTCACCACCGCCAAGCTGGTGCTCGGCATCTGACAACGCCGGTGGGCCGCGCCGACAGTGAAGGTGGGCTCACCTCGGGTCACATTCGGCTGGTCGGCGGCGGGCGCGGCCACCCCCGAGGGGGCCGCGCGACCACGCGGGGGGTCCGCGTCGGAGAGCGCGGTGCGGCCGGTATCCGGCTCGGCACCGTGTCGGATTCCACGCGGCAGCTGGTCGGGGCGGTCGGTACCAGTTCCCCGGCGGTGGCGCACGTGTCGGCGCCGAGTGGAGCGGGGGTCACGTCGAGCCTGAGGTCGAGGGCCGTGGGGGAGGGCGGCCCTCGCCTCACATCCGCTGGTGAGCGATCGCGACTCGCGACGGCGCGTCGCTCACAGCGGACTCGCAGCGGTATCCCAGACTGTGCCGAGCGACGGTGTACAGGATCGATCGCGGACGATACGACGGCGGCGAAAGGACCGGTTGTGAGCGCAGAACCCGCGCACCGCGGCGACCATGGGGTGCACGAGCACGATCTCGGGCTGGCCCATGATCTGAAGGTGATGGTGTCCCGGCGACGGGCGCTGGTGTTCCTCGGCGCGGTCGGGACGGCGACCGTCGCGGCCGGATGCTCGTCGATATCGAATTCGACGCCCACGAGTACAACCGCCGATGCCGCGGCGTCGACCACGACCAGCGCCCCGGGCGCGGTGGAGGCGACGCCTCAGGAGACCACGGGGCCCTACCCGGGTGATGGATCCAACGGACCCAACATTTTGATCGCATCCGGTGTCGTCCGCTCCGACATCACGACCAGTTTCGGATCGTTTTCCGGTGCCGCGCAGGGTGTTCCGATGAAGCTCGAGCTGATACTGCGCGATCTGGCGCGAGACGGGGCGGCGGGTGCGGGCATGGCCGTCTACGTCTGGCACTGCGACCGGGAGGGCCGGTATTCGCTCTACGACCTGGGCGCGATCGACCAGAACTACCTGCGCGGTGTCCAAGTCGCCGACGAGTCCGGCACCGTCACCTTCACCTCGATCTTCCCCGCCTGCTACAGCGGGCGCTGGCCGCATATCCACTTCGAGGTCTACGACTCGCTGACCTCCGCCGTGGCGGGCTCGAACGCCCGCCTCACGTCACAGATCGCCCTGCCGCAGGACGTGTGCGAATCCGTCTACGCCTACGACACCGGATATGCCGCCAGCCCCCGCAATCTGTCCGGAGTCTCCCTGTCCTCCGACAATGTCTTCGGCGACGGCTGGGACGCCGAATTGGCCACCGTCTCCGGCGCCCCCGCCTCCGGCCTCACCGTCTCCCTCACCATCGGTGTCGCCGCGAAATCCCAGAACACCGCGAAATCTCAGAACCCCCAGCCCGGCAACGGTTCCGGACGTCCCCCGGGTCCGGGCGGCCCGCCCCCGGGCGGCCGGTAGCCCCGAACTCGACGCTGCCGCCGTCGGTCGGACGGCGGCAGCGCGGTACTCAGAAGTCCCAGTCCTCGTCCTCGGTGTTGACCGCCTTGCCGATGACGTAGCTGGAGCCGGAGCCGGAGAAGAAGTCGTGGTTCTCGTCGGCGTTCGGGGACAGGGCCGACAGGATGGCCGGGTTCACTTCGGTTTCGTCCTTGGGGAACAGGCCCTCGTAGCCGAGGTTCATCAGCGCCTTGTTGGCGTTGTAACGGAGGAACTTCTTGACGTCCTCGGTGAGGCCGACCTCGTCGTAAAGGTCCTGGGTGTACTCGACCTCGTTGTCGTAGAGCTCGAAGAGCAGCTCGAAGGTGTAGTTCTTCAGCTCCTCGCGCTCGGCCTGGCTGACCAGTTCGAGACCGCGCTGGTACTTGTAGCCGATGTAGTAACCGTGCACGGCCTCGTCGCGAATGATGAGGCGGATCATGTCGGCGGTGTTGGTGAGCTTGGCCCGCGAGGACCAGTGCATCGGCAGGTAGAAGCCGGAGTAGAAGAGGAAGCTCTCCAACAGGGTGGAGGCCACCTTGCGCTTGAGCGGATCGTCGCCGTTGTAGTACGCGAGCACGATCTCGGCCTTGCGCTGCAGGTTCCGGTTCTCCTCGGACCAGCGGAAGGCGTCATCGATCTCGCGGGTGGAGCAGAGCGTGGAGAAGATGGAGCTGTAGCTCTTCGCGTGCACCGACTCCATGAACGCGATATTGGTGAGCACCGCTTCCTCGTGCGGGGTGAGCGCGTCGGGGATCAGGCTGACCGCGCCGACGGTGCCCTGGATGGTGTCCAGCAGCGTCAGGCCGGTGAAGACCCGCATGGTGAGCTGCTTCTCGTCGGCGGTGAGGGTGTTCCACGAGGGAATGTCGTTGGATACCGGGACCTTTTCCGGCAGCCAGAAGTTGCCGGTCAGCCGATCCCAGACCTCGGCGTCCTTCTCGTCGGGCACCCGATTCCAGTTGATGGCCGACACCCGATCGATCAGTTTCATCCTGCCTCCACACCCTTTCACCGAGCACGTTGCCGTCACGGAAGTCCTATCACCGAACACTACTACTAGTGGGTGACAAGTCCATGCAGCACAACACCTTGTGTCGTGGCGAGGGGTGTCACCTGGTTGAAAACGTCGGTGAGCCCCGCCCGCGGCAATCTATTGTGCGGCACGCGCGCTCGCGTGGACACAGCGGTCTCGGCCCGGTGTTATCGATCGCTCACCGTTTGCCCAGTGGCTATGCATCGGGTGGTCGAGTGGTCTGCGTATCGAACCGGATTTGCCCGCCGCTGATCGCGTGATCATGGGCTCGCGATACAGCCGCTGGACGGCGGTCCCGGCAGATCAGTCGGTGACGTAACCGTTGAGGGTGCCCTGAAGATCGGTCAGGAGGGCGCGCGCGGCGGTGAGGCCGTTGCCGTGCCAGACGGAATCCTCGATGGCGAAGACGCGACGGTCGGTGGCCGCGCCGAGTTCCTTCCATTCGTCGGTGCGAAGAACCTTCTCGCCGTAGGTCTTTCCGTCCTCGCCCGCGAAGTCGACGTAGATGATGTCGCCCTCGGCCTCGGTCGCGAGTTCACCGGTCCGCACGTCGATGGAGGGGCCGCGCTGCGCGGCGGGACGCTGCACGCCGACATCGGCGAGGACCTGTCCGGCGAAACTGTCGCTGCCCTGAATCTCGATGGCATCGGAGGTGAAGCGCAGCACCGAGGCCTGACTCTGGTTGGCGGCGAGGGCATTACCGGTATTCCGGGCCTCGGCGCGGTAGTTCTCCAGTGCGGTGGTGGCGGCGGTACGGCGGTCCATACCGGAGCCCAGCGCCATGAATTCGGCCTGCCAGCTGTTCGGCGTGCCGACCAGGACGGTTGGGGCGATGGCCCGCAGGGCATTGAAATTCGCTGTGCCCGTGGGTAATCCGCCGAGAATGAGATCGGGGCGCAGTTCGGCGATCTTCGCGAGATCGGGTTGCGCGGCCGAGCCGACGCCGGGGATCTCGGTGACGCCGTAGCCGAGGTACGCGGGATGCGGACGGGGTCCGTCGGAGGTCACCGCGCCGACCACCCGCTCCCACAATCCGAGCGCACAGGTAGCGTCGAGCGCCGAGGTGGTGAGCACGACGATGCGCTGCGGATCGGCGGGAACCTCGGTGACGCCCGCGGCATGGGTGACCAACCGGGTGCCCGCGGTCTGATCGGGTGCGGTCGGCAGCGCACACGCCTTGGCGGTGTCGCGCTCCAGTCCGACCACACCCGCCCCCGCGATATTCGTGGTGGTGCGGATGATCGAACTCGCGTCGTCGGTCTGATCGGCGCAGCCTGCCACGAGTAGCGCGGCGCACGCCGCGGCGACGGCGGCCATGCCGTATCGAGTGGCGGTTGTGCGGTTTCGGGTGCGGACGAGAGCGCTCACCGGCATGCGGGTGAGGGTACATTGCCCGGCCGCCGGGCTCCGCGCTGGCGGCCGGGGACGCTATGTCGCGTGAGCACTCAGGCCACGTCGCCACCCAGATGGAAGCCGGCGCCGGTGATGTCGGCGACCGCGGCCACCCGGCCGTAGGGGGTGTCCTCGGCGGGGGACAGGATCGTGCCGCCCAGTTCGACCACCTTCGCGACCGCCTTGTCCACATCGTCCGCGCCGAAATAGACGGTCCACCCCGCGGGTGCGCCTTCGGGCAGGAAGCCGGACGCGTCCATCACCCCGCCGAGCATCGGGCTGGTGGAGTGAATCGTGGTGTAGCGGAAACCCGGCGCCTCGGGCATGGCGAAAGTGTCGTTCCAGCCGAAGACGTCGCGGTAGAAGTCGAGCGAGGTCTCGTAGTCGCGGGTGCGCAGCTCGAACCAGGACGGGGCGCCGTCGTGATCGCGCCACTTGCCGTCGTTGACGATCGCCGCGGTCTCGATCCCGCCGAAGCTGCCCGCCTGCCAGATGCCGACACCGGCGCCGCCCGGATCGCCCAGTACCGCCATCGCGCCGAGATCGCCCACATCCATGGGCGGCACGACGACGGTGCCGCCGTGCGCGGTGGCCGCCTCGGCGGTCGCGCGCGCGTCGGCGGCGGACAGGTAGACCGTCCACTGGTCTGGGCCTTCGACGCCGCCTTCCATTTTGCCCATCCCGCCGGCGACGGCCTTGCCGTCCTTGCGGAAGGTGATGTAGCCGCCGAATTCCTCGCTGGCCCGCTCGGCGGTCCAGCCGAAGAGTTCGCCGTAGAAGGCGATGCTGCGATCCGGATCGGCGGTGTAGAGGTCGACCCAGACCGGGTCGCCTGCCTTCGGTTGCGTCATGGTGGGTATCTCCTCGCAGGTGGGGTACCGCGGTGGGAACAACGGGCCCGGAGGCGACAGTCTGCGTAACCACGGAGGGCCTGTGAACACCGCGAATGGTTGCTTGCATGGATAGAGACGGCCGCCACGGCGGGAACTCATCGGTGCACGCCAGTCGGGTTCCGCGGGTCGGATGGTGCTTTCACGGCATCAACGAAATACGACAGAGAGTAGGACCCGTGCGGAACGCGGGGGCAGCACCGTTTACGATCTCAGAAGCGCAAGCGAAGTGTCGTCTGTTCCGGTAACGGAATGGAGGCGAGGAGCGGAGCCTGCGGAGCGACCTACAGGCATCTTCAGGAGGATCAGTGACTGCGGTAGAGCCCAGACCAGTCCCTCAGTTGGAAGCGACTCGACCGTATCCGGCTCGGACCGGGCCGAAGGGTTCTTTCCTGTACAAGATGGTGACCACGACCGACCCCAAGGTCCTCGGCACCATGTACCTGGTCACCGCGATCAGCTTCTTCATGATCGGCGGCCTGATGGCGCTGCTGATGCGTGCCGAATTGGCGCGCCCGGGCCTGCAGTTCCTGTCCCCTGAGCAGTTCAACCAGCTGTTCACCATGCACGGCACGATCATGCTGCTGTTCTATGCGACCGCGATCGTGTTCGGCTTCGCCAACATCGTGCTGCCGCTGCAGATCGGCGCCCCCGACGTCGCCTTCCCGCGTCTGAACGCCTTCAGCTACTGGCTGTACCTGTTCGGCGGCACCATGGCGACCGCGGGCTTCATCACCCCCGGCGGCGCCGCGGACTTCGGCTGGACGGCGTACGTGCCGCTCACCGACATCCTGCACTCGCCGGGCGTCGGCACCGACCTGTGGATCCTGGGCCTGGCCGTCTCGGGTCTGGGCACCATCCTCGGTGGCGTCAACATGCTGACCACCGTGGTCTGCCTGCGCGCGCCCGGTATGACCATGTTCCGGATGCCGATCTTCACCTGGAACATCGCCGTCACCAGCGTCCTCGTGCTGCTCGCCTTCCCGCTGCTGACCGCGGCGCTGTTCGGCCTGGCCTACGACCGTCACCTGGGCGGCCACATCTACGATCCGGCCACCGGCGGCATCCTGCTGTACCAGCACCTGTTCTGGTTCTTCGGACACCCCGAGGTGTACATCATCGCGCTGCCGTTCTTCGGCATCGTCTCGGAGATCTTCCCGGTCTTCTCCCGTAAGCCGATCTTCGGTTACACCACCCTGGTCTACGCGACGCTGGGCATCGCCGCGCTCTCGATCGCGGTGTGGGCACACCACATGTACGCCACCGGCGCGGTGCTGCTGCCGTTCTTCTCGTTCATGACGTTCCTCATCGCGGTGCCGACCGGCGTGAAGTTCTTCAACTGGATCGGCACGATGTGGCGCGGTCAGCTGACCTTCGAGTCGCCGATGCTGTGGTCGATCGGCTTCCTCGTGACCTTCCTCTTCGGCGGTCTGTCCGGCGTCATCCTGGCCTCGCCGCCGATGGACTTCCACGTGTCCGACACCTACTTCGTGGTCGCGCACTTCCACTACGTGCTCTTCGGCACCATCGTGTTCGCGACCTTCGCGGGTATCTACTTCTGGTTCCCGAAGATGACCGGCCGCATGGTCGACGAGCGCCTGGCCAAGTGGCACTTCTGGGCCACGTTCGTCGGCTTCCACACCACATTCCTGGTGCAGCACTGGCTGGGTAACGAGGGCATGCCGCGCCGGTACGCCGACTACCTGCCCAGCGACGGCTTCACCACGCTGAACACCATCTCCACCATCGGTGCCTTCATCCTCGGCAGCTCGATGCTCCCGTTCATCTGGAACGTCTTCAAGAGCTACCGCTATGGTGAGGTCGTCACCGTGGACGACCCGTGGGGTTACGGCAACTCGCTGGAGTGGGCCACCAGCTGCCCGCCGCCGCGGCACAACTTCTACGAGCTGCCGCGTATCCGGTCCGAGCGTCCCGCCTTCGAGTTGCACTACCCGCATATGGTGGAGCGCATGCGGGCCGAGGCACACGTGGGCTGGGGTTCCGGCAAGCACGCGACAACCGTCCACGAGGGCGCTGTAGCAACGAAGTAGCATTCTCTCCGATGAGTGTGCACCTGCTGGTCGCCCAGCGGGTGCACACTCGTTTGGTGAGGTAGGCAGGTCCCGAACGGTAGCGACAACGGCGACGCGGCGCAGGGAGAGGCATACAGAACTTGGAGCACATCGACTTGGCTGACACCATCGTTCTCGTCACCGTTACCGGCCCCGATCGCCCCGGTGTGACGTCCGTGCTGCTCGCGGCGATGTCGCGACACCAGGTGAGTTTGCTCGATGTGGAACAGGTGGTAATCCGCGGCCGCCTCACACTCGGCGTCCTGGTCACCTGCCCGCACGACCCCGAGGCGTTGCAGGACGAACTCGAAGAGGCGATGAATACCGTCGGCATGTCCGTCGACGTGGAGGTCGACGCGCAGATCGGCAGGCAGCCGATGTCCACCCACGCGGTGGTCATCCTGGGCAGCCCGGTCACCGCGCGGGCGTTCAGCGCCGTCTCCCGTCAGCTGGCGACGCTCGGCGCCAATATCGACACCATCCGCGGTATCGCCGACTATCCCGTGACCGGGATGGAATTGCTGGTCACCGCCACCGATACCGGCGCGGACACCGATTCGCGGCTGCGCACCGCGCTGGCGGAGGTCGCGGTGGCCGAACAGGTCGATGTCGCGGTGGAGCGCGCCGGGCTGGCCCGCCGGGCCAAACGACTCATCGTCTTCGACGTCGACTCGACCCTGATCCAGGGTGAGGTCATCGAGATGCTGGCCGCGCACGCCGGGGTCGAGGAGCAGGTCCGCGAGGTCACCGAGGCCGCGATGCGCGGCGAGATCGACTTCGCCGAGTCGCTGCGACAGCGGGTGGCGACGCTGGAGGGCCTGGACGAATCGGTGATCGACGAGGTGGCCGACCGGATCGAGCTGACCCCGGGCGCCCGCACCACCATCCGCACCCTGCGCCGGATCGGTTTCCGCTGCGGCGTGGTCTCCGGCGGTTTCCGCCAGGTCATCGAACCGCTCGCGCACGATCTGGAACTCGACTTCGTGCAGGCCAATACGTTGGAGATCAAGGACGGCAAGCTGACCGGCCGGGTCGTCGGGGAGATCGTCGACCGGGCGTTCAAGGCGACCGCCCTGCGCAAATTCGCGGCGGAGGCCGGGGTCCCGATGGAACAGACCGTCGCGGTCGGCGACGGCGCCAACGATATCGATATGCTCAATGCGGCGGGTCTCGGCGTCGCCTTCAATGCCAAGCCCGCCCTGCGTGAGGTCGCCGACGCGGCCCTGTCCCACCCCTATCTGGACGCGGTCCTGTTCATTCTCGGCGTCACCCGCGACGAGGTGGAAGCCGCCGACGCTCGCGACGGCGGTGTGCGCCGGGTGCCCCTCGTCGGCGGCTGACAGCGGGCGCCACCCGGTCGGGCTCAGCCATCCGCGCCCGGGTGAGCTTCCCGGTGTTGCGATACAACGCTTCTCGTTGACGGTGAACGAATCCTGATGCCGGACCGGATCGATAATGGTTCGGTCCCCCGGATAACGTCCCGGAGTTGCTCCACGATTACCCGGTGCCCGAGTGGGTAGGCTTGGGCGAGTTGATCATTCGGTGGAGCGGAGGGTTCGTGCGGAAATCCCTTGTGGTGCTGGCGCTGCTCGGTCTCGGTCTCGGCGTCGCCGCCTGCGGGAGCGACGGCGAATCCGACCATGTGGGCCACAGTACGTCCGGCGCGCCGACGACCACTCCGGCGGCGGATGGCGCGGTCCGGGTCACGGAGTCCGACAGTGGCCGGGAGCGTAGGCTGGCAACCGGTCAGCGACTGATCGTGACCCTGCCGTCGAATCCGTCCACCGGTTATTCGTGGCGACTGGGTGTCCTCGATCAGGGTGTGCTCCGGCAGGAGGGCGAGCCGGATTACCGCACGAATTCCGACCGGCCGGTGCTACCCGGCGCGGGCGGCAGCGAAACCTGGGTTTTCACCGGGAATGCGGCGGGCGTCGGCCGGCTTGTTCTGGAGTACGTGAGGCCCTGGGAGCACGGTGTGGAGCCCGCACAGAAGTTCGCATTGACGGTCGAGGTGAAGTGAATGAGTATCCCGGAAATCAGCGCCGAACTCCGGGACGGCAGCGACACGGTAGCCGACGAATTGTCCACGGGTATCGAGGGATTCCGGCACCGGCACGCGGAATTGGCCCTCGGTTACGGCGGTGCGGGCGACCCCGGTGACCCGGATCTGGTGCAGGCCATGCAGATGGTGTTGCACCTACCGAAGGTGGATCCGCCGCCGCGCAGCGCCCTGCTCGCGGCCGCCGCGGCCGCCTCGGTGGCGGTGTGCCTCGATGAGCGGGTCGGCCCCGGCGGGCCGTGGGAGCAGCGGTACCTCGCGTGGAAACGGTCGCGCATCCGCAAGGTGGCGCGGCGGGCGCGCGGCGCGCAGTGGCTGGCGGCGAACGAAGTGGACGGGGTCACCGTCGAGATCGATGGCGCACAGGCGCGCGCACTGGTGCCGAGCGCGGTCGTTGACGTCGATCCGCGCATCAAGCGGCTGCAGATCGGCGGCACCGACCTCGAGCACGACAAGCCTGGTGCGCCGGACCCGGAACTGCCGGTGCTGTGGGTGAATTCGGCGCTCGGTATGACGTTGGGCAAGTCGGCGGCGCAGGTCGGCCACGCGAGTATGCTGCTCGCCGGTGCGCTATCGCCGGAGTCGGCGTGGCGCTGGGCCGAGCGCGGATTCCACTGCTCGGTGCGGGAGGCCGATGCGGAGCAATGGCGGTCGCTGGCCGCGCAGGTCTCCGCCGGTTCCGCGGTGGCGGTGCGCGACGCGGGTTTCACCGAAATCGCGCCCGGCTCGCTGACGGTGATCGCGCGGCCCGCGGAGTCCTGGTGATGGTCGCCCGTGAAATTCCGAAAGGGGTGATTACGGCGTTCGGTCCGCCTTATTCCCGTAACTCTGGTGTGGGTCGGGTAAATCTGGGTAAATGTGACGAAACAGGACTGCCCCCATTGCTTCTCCGGAGGACGTCACGATGTTCCTACTGATGCTGATTCTCGCCGGGTGGGTGGTGCTCTCACTTCCGCTGGCCTTCATCGTCGCCCGGATGTTCCGAACCCAGGGTGGTCCTCCCGCTGATAGAGCGCGGTCCGGCCGCGTGGCCGATGGCACCCGACGGGTCCGTTCGCGCGGCCGAATGCCGCGATCGGCACGGCCCGCGTGGGTCGGTCGGACATCCACCGCGCATTTGGTCCAAGATGGAGCGCGTGCCGCAACCGGATCCCGATCTGCTCATTGATTTCACCGATGTGACCATCCGACGCTCGGGACATACCCTCGTCGGTCCGGTCACCTGGCAGGTCGAGCTCGACGAACGCTGGGTCGTGCTCGGACCCAACGGCGCGGGCA
Source organism: Nocardia sp. NPDC050710 (assembly GCF_040654375.1). Lineage (NCBI taxonomy): Bacteria > Bacillati > Actinomycetota > Actinomycetes > Mycobacteriales > Nocardiaceae > Nocardia > Nocardia sp. NPDC050710. The sequence goes on from NZ_JBFAHV010000035.1 coordinate 23,158, forward strand.
AGACCTCCCTCCTGCGTATGGCCGCCGCCGAGGTGCATCCGACCTCCGGTATCGCACATCTGCTCGGCGAGGTGCTCGGCAAGACCGACGTCAGCGAGCTACGTCCGCGCATCGGGCTGTCCTCCGCGGCGGTGGCCAGCCGAGTGCCACGCGACGAGAAGGTAAGCGACCTGGTGATCTCCGCCGGTTACGCGGTGCTGGGTCGCTGGCGCGAACGCTACGACGACGTGGATACCGACCGCGCCATCGACATGCTGGAAAGCCTGGGCGCCGAACATCTCTCCGACCGCACCTACGGCACCCTGTCCGAGGGTGAGCGCAAGCGTGTGCTGATCGCCCGCGCCCTGATGACCGATCCGGAACTGCTGCTGCTGGACGAACCCGCCGCCGGTCTGGATCTGGGCGGACGCGAGGAACTGGTCGAGCGACTCGGCGATCTGGCCTCCGATCCGGACGCGCCCGCCATGGTTCTGGTCACCCATCACGTGGAGGAGATCCCACCCGGTTTCACGCACGGTCTGCTGCTCAACGAGGGTGAGGTCGTATCTCAGGGCCTGCTGACCGACGTCCTCACCTCGGAGAATCTCAGCGACGCCTTCCGTCAGGCGATCACCCTGAACCGGGTGGATGGCCGCTACTTCGCCCGCCGTTCGCGACGGGCCGGTAAACACCGCTCGCGGTGAAGTGAGCGTCGGTACCACTTGCGGTGATACAGGCGTGAGTTGGTGTAGGCGTGAGCAGTGCGGTGAGTGGGCGTGCGTGCCGCGCGCGGCGGTGTAGGCGTGAGGATTGCTTGCGA
>NZ_JBFAHV010000035.1:24053-67786 GCF_040654375.1 Nocardia sp. NPDC050710
CGACGGTGTAGGCGTGAGCAGTGCGGTGAGTGGGCGTGCGTGCCGCGCGCGGCGGTGTAGGCGTGAGGATTGCTTGCGACGGTGTAGGCGTGAGCAGTGCGGTGAGTGGGCGTGCGTGCCGCGCGCGGCGGTGTAGGCGTGAGGATTGCTTGCGACGGTGTAGGCGTGAGCACTGCGGCGATGTCGGCGTGCGTGCCGCGCGCGGCGATGTGGGCGTGAGGATTGCTTGCGGCGGCGTAGGCGTCAGCACTGCTCGCGGTAGGCATAGCCGTGCCCCCATCGACCCTCGGGGAGTGGAAGCCCGGTGCCGTAGCCGAGCCACCGGGCGAGAGGCGGGGCGGCGCGCCCACACCAAGCGGGCGCTAGGGTGCAAGGGTGAGTGAGACAGAATCGCAGGCTGACTCCCAGCCGGTGCCGTCGGTCAAGGATGCCTCGACGGTGATGCTGGTCCGCGACGGCGACACCGGGCCCGAGGTGTTCCTGCAGCGCCGGGTAGGCGCGATGGCATTTGCCGCAGGTATGACCGTATTCCCCGGTGGCGGCGTCGACCCGTCCGACGGCACCGCCGACATCGAATGGGCGGGACCCGAGCCCGCCTGGTGGGCCGAGCGATTCGCGACCACCGAGCCGCGGGCCAAGGCGCTGGTCTGCGCGGCCGTGCGCGAGACATTCGAAGAGTGCGGGGTACTGCTGGCGGGTCCGACGGCGGATACCGTTGTCTCCGATACCGCCGGATATCGCGACGCCCGCGGCAGATTGGAGCGCCGCGAACTCTCGCTGGCCGCGTTCCTTGCCGAGGAAAAGCTGGTGCTGCGCGCGGATCTGCTGCGGCCGTGGGCGAATTGGATCACCCCGGTGATCGAACCGCGCCGTTACGACACTCGGTTCTTCGTCGCCGTGCTGCCCGTGGGGCAACTGGCCGACGGCGCCACCTCCGAGGCCGACCACGTGCAGTGGCGCACCCCGTCCGATGCCCTGGACCGCTGGCGCGCGGGCACCGACATCCTGCTGCCGCCCACCTGGTCGCAGCTCGACGCGCTCGGCCGATTCGCCGATACCGCGGAGATTCTCGCCGCCGAGCCGGTTATCGACCCGATCATGCCGGAGCTCACCGAGGTGGACGGCCGGCATGTGCTCTCCTTCCCGGACAACACGCGCTACTTCGCCGAGCTCCCGGACCAGAGCAGGCTCAAGGGTGCTGCCCGCAACTGAGCCGATGGGTCGGGATGCCGGGGTTGCGGCCGGTGCGCGGTAGCGTGCGTGTCATGGCCGAATTCGTGACCCTGGAGCCGGCGGACGGCGACGCCGCGCGTGGCGTGGCCGCCCTGCGGATCGCCCGCCCGCCCATGAATCTGCTCGATGTGCAGTTGGCGGGTGAGGTGGCAGCGGCCGCCGCGACCGTGGCCGCCGATCCCGGTATCGCGGCCCTGATCGTCTACGGCGACGAGCGGGTGTTCTCGGCGGGTGACGATCTCGCCGAGCTGGCTCGGCTGAGCCCGGAGCAGGCCGGCGCCATGGCCGCCGACGTGCAGGCCGCGCTCGGCTGTCTGGCCAAGGTGCCGCAGCCGACGGTCGCGGCGATCAGCGGTTACTGTCTGGGCGGCGGCCTCGAGCTGGCCCTCGGCGCTGATCGCCGGATTATCGGCGACAATGTCAAACTCGGCCTCCCGCAGATCAAATCCGGGCTCATCCCGCTCGCGGGAATCCGTCGGCTCTCGCTGTTGATCGGTCCGGGCCCCGCCAAAGATCTCGTCTACACCGGCCGCTTCGTCGAACCGGACGAAGCGCTGAAGCTCGGTCTCGTGGACGAGGTCGTCGCACCCGACGACGTCTACAACGCCGCGCTGCGCTGGGCCCGCCGATTCACCGACGGCCCGGCTCGCGCGCTGGCCGCCGCCAAGGCGGTCTTCGAGGCGGGCCCGCACGGCCTCGACCGCGCCCGCACCGAATGGGCCCACCTGTTCACTACCGAAGACCGCCGCATCGGGACCGAGTCCGCCCTCGCCGACGGTCCCGGTTCGGCAGCCTTCACGGGTCGCTAGCCGGCCGGTGTGCACCGTGCGGGACTATCGGATACAGGTACCGCCGGAGATCCAATACTGGAACGCGTTCTATCGGAAGGGGCGGTGCCCGCGATGGGAATGCCACCGCTCGGTCGAATATTCGCTCTGCCCGACGTAACCGCGTATTTCGCGGGGACATGTGTAACTCGCCGGGGACAGCCAGAACTGTTTGCGCACCTGACAGTGGGCCCGGTATCTGACTCGAGTTGAACTGACGACCGGCAAGAAACGCGGAGAGGTGGACAGGCTAGGCTTGCCGACCATGACGGTCCACCCCGACGACCCCGCGCCGAACCCGCACGCCACCGAGGCCGAGGTCGAAGCCGCGCTCAAGGATACGAAGCTCGCCCAGGTCCTCTACCACGACTGGGAGGCCGAGACCTACGACGACAAATGGTCCATCTCCTATGACGAGCGCTGTATCGAATACGCCCGCGGACGGTTCGACGCCGCGGTCGGCCCCGCGCCGCTGCCGTACGACAAGGCCCTCGAACTCGGCTGTGGCACCGGCTTCTTCCTGCTGAACCTGATGCAGGGCGGTATCGCCAAATCAGGTTCGGTCACCGATCTGTCGCCGGGCATGGTCAAGGTGGCACTGCGCAACGCCCAGAACCTCGGTCTCGATGTCGACGGGCGGGTCGCCGACGCCGAAACCATTCCGTACGACGACGACACCTTCGATCTGGTCGTCGGCCACGCCGTGCTACACCACATCCCCGATGTGGAACTGGCGCTGAAGGAATGCCTGCGGGTGCTGAAGCCGGGCGGGCGCTTCGTATTCGCCGGCGAGCCGACCACCGTCGGCAACTTCTACGCGCGCTGGCTCGGCCGCATCACCTGGAAGGCCACCACCACGGTCACCAAGCTGCCGGCGCTGGCCGGTTGGCGGCGGCCGCAGGAGGAACTCGACGAGTCCTCGCGCGCCGCGGCGCTGGAGGCGGTCGTGGACCTGCACACCTTCGACCCCAGGGATCTGGAGTCGATGGCGCGTTCGGCCGGTGCGGTCGATGTCCAGGCCACCACCGAGGAGTTCGCGGCCGCCCTGTGGGGTTGGCCGGTGCGTACCTTCGAGGCCGCCGTGCCCGCGGACAAGCTCACCATGGGTTACCGCATGGCGATGTACCGCGCATGGCTCGGCCTGAGCTGGGTGGACGAGAACGTGATGCGTCGCGTGGTGCCGCGCCAGTTCTTCTACAACGCCATGATCACCGGTGTTAAACCCAGGGGGATGGAAGTCGGCGAAGCCGACGGGGCGGGTGAACCCAGCGCTGCTGGTAAGTAGTGGGGTACGGCTTCAGCCGGGAGGACGTCGCCTTCCTCGGCAGCGCGTCGGGAGCCGCCGCGCTCGCCGAGGTGGAACGGCTGGAGCTCACCCCGGCGACGCATCTGCGTGATCTGGAGCGCGTGCGTCGCGAATACGCCGGATTCGCGGCGGCCCTCATCGAAACCGTGCGCCTGCGACGCAAGGCAGGCGCAAAACTCCGCGACGCGGGGGCGTGGCTGTTCACCGATGACGCGCTACAGCAGGCGACGCCGACGCTGGTGGCCCGGCATCGGGCAGGGCGGCTGGCCGGTCGCTCGGTGCACGACGTGACCTGTTCCATCGGTGCGGAGCTGGCCGAACTCGCCCGGGTCTGCCCGGCGGTGCTCGGCAGCGATTTGGACGATGTGCGCCTGGCGATCGCCGCGCACAATCTCGCGGCGCTGCGGTATGTGCCCGCTGCGGCGAGCAGTCCGCTCCCATCCACCGCGACACCCCGAAATGTGCTGCTGGCCAGGGCGGATGCATTACGGCCGGTCAGTGTCGGCACCGTCGTCATCGCCGATCCGGCACGTCGCGCCGACGGCCGCCGCACCCACGATCCGGCCAAACTGCAACCCCCGCTGCCGGATCTGCTCACCGCCTACGCCGGACGCGATATCGCCGTGAAATGTGCTCCCGGACTGGATTTCGGCCGCCTGGACTGGTCCGGCGAAATCGAGGTGGTCTCGCTGGACGGTGTGGTCCGTGAGGCATGTCTGTGGTCGCCGGGACTCACGGATCCTGGCGTCACCCGTCGTGCGACCGTCCTCTCGGCCTCCGGCCCGGCCTACGAACTCTCCGACGCCGAATCCGACGAGATTCCCGAACGAGGTCCCGGTGCCTGGATCATCGACCCCGACGGTGCGGTCGTCCGTGCCGGCCTGGTCCGTCACTACGCCGCGAAATACGGCCTGTGGCAGCTGGATCCGAATATCGCCTACCTCACCGGCGATCGCGTCCCGGACGGCATGCGCGGCTTCCGCATCGTCGACCGTCTCGAACTGCGCGAGAAGACCTTGCGTCAGGAGCTCGCGCGGCGCGACTGCGGCGCGTTGGAGATCTTGGTCCGCGGTGTCGACGTCGACCCCGATGCCCTGCGCAAACGGCTCAAACTCCGTGGCGCTCAGCCGTATACGCTGGTGATCACGCGGATCGGCCGCACCGCCGCCGTATTCCTGTGCACGGCGCATCGCTCGATCGGCGATCTCGCGGGCGTTTAGTTCACGGGCGGAAATTCGCGCCGCGGCCATTCACTTCGCCGCGATCGCATGTCGAGGACAGTCCGAGACGCGGCCGGTGCTGTGTCGGGGCCCACGCGTTCGATTCGGCGGCGCCCCGCTAGGTTTCCAACTTCTTGACGATGCGCTGCACGGTGAGCCAGGTGCGGGTGGTGATGTCCTTGCCGTAGGTCTTGTCCAGCCACGCCATGAAGTCGGTGGTCTTCGGATTGCTGTTATCGATGACGGTCAGGAATGCGCGGGCGTCGGCGTCATAGCCGATGACGCGGGTCAGTTCGTCGACCGAGTCGGGAGGTTCCACCGTCGGCTTCGGATCCTTGAAGAACGTCACCGTCAGGTAGGAACCGCGCTCATGTGTCAGCCCCTCGAACGGGTCGCGATCGACCAGTGCGCGCAGCTCCTCATAGCTGCGCAGGATGGTCCCGCCGGGAATGCCCAGCTCGCGATTGAGCGCCCGCTGGATGCGATCCTCCAACTCCACCGCGTCGGTGTCCGCGCACCGGAACACCAGATTGCCGCTGGACAGCAGCGTCGCCACCCGTTCGAATCCGAGCCCCTCGAACACCCCGCGCAGCTTCTCGTTGCGCATATTCGGGTTGGTCGGCATGATCCCGCGCAGCAGTGCCGCGTACCTGTTCATGCGCCGACGGTACCGAATGCCACCGACACCCCGGGGTAACGCGCCAGAGTGCGCCGATGGGCCGGGCTCGTGGGTACTACTTCTCCGGTTTGAAGGCGAATACCTCGCCGATGCGCGTGGCGAGAATGACGTCGCCCTCGGCGCCGATGGAGGTGCCGGTGGTGGTGCCCTTGGCGCCGGGGAGGACGTCGGAGTCGATGGTGGCGCCGGTCTCGGTATCGAAGGTGATGAGATTGAGGCCGTCACCGATGGCGGCGGCGGTGTAGCCGGTATCGCCCCCCGTTTGGACCGGGCTGCCACGCAGCGCGAGATCCTTGCGTTCCCAGACGAGTTCGGGGGCGTCGCCGGTGTCGCGCAGGGCCAGCAGGTAGCCCTCATCGCCCGCGGGGATGATCAGCCCGCCCGCGGAGACGGAAATGCCGCCGCGTGGGGCGAATTCGAGGGGCTGCACCCACTTGGTGTGCCCGTTGGTGGCGTCTATCGCGATCAGGCGGTTGGTGTTGTCACCGACATATACGGTGCCGCCGTCGGCGGAGAGGGTGGGGCTGGTGCCGCTGCCCTCGGTCAGCATGTCGGCGCTCCACTCCTGCTCGACCCGGTTGTCGTGGTAGCGCAGCGCCACCAGCGCCGAGGTGGGCTTACCGGGCCGCCACAGCGTGAGGAAGAAACGGCCGGACTTCGTGTCGACGGCGGAGATATTGGCGACCGCGCACTGCGGGCCGCCGGTCGAGCAGTCGTCCAGTCCTTGTCCCGCGGCCGGGCGGGTGAGATCCGGGTACTCGAGGTAGTCGGGCTCGCCGAGCAGCTGCACGGTGGAGACCTCGCGATGCCCGGTCTGCCGGTCCAGCACGTCGACCTGACCGGTCTGGGTCACCGTCAGCAGCTTCCCGTCACCGGTGAACTGCATCGAAACCGGAACCCCGGCAACCGGAGTGCGCCAGCGCGGCTGCCCGAGGTAATTGAAGGCATTCACCGCACCGTCGTCGCCGACGTAGACATTGGTCGCGGCGTCGACCACCGAGGGTGACGAGATCGCGTTGGGGCCCAGCTGATTGCAGAAGCGCTTACGACCGGTGAGCATCTGGAACGACAGGATGGCGCAACCGCTCGGGGTGCGGGTGGTGAGGAACAACTGCCCCTCGGGACCGATCGTCACCGGCTTCTCGATCGGGCCGCCGACCGGACGCGACCAGTTCAGCGCCACCTTCCGCGATCCGGTCACCGAGGTGGCGCCGCCATTGCGGCCGTCGTGGTACGCGGCGGGCCAGCCCTTGCCCGCGCCGACGGTGATGTCGTCGACATCGGTGCCGCATCCGCTCACCGCGACCGCGCCGATGGCGGCCAGCGCGGCCATCGCACGCATCCGGAATCGCGGCTGTGTGGATACGGGCCGCACGCTGCCGGTTCGCACCTGATGTTCTCCCCTCGGGTCGATGGCCGCTCGCAAGACTACTGTGTCTTATTGGCGGTGCCTGCGGCACCGCGTGTTCGCGGCCTGTATGTCTCGCGTCCGCGTGGTCGAGACTCGCGCCTGCGGCGCATGCGCTTCGACCACGCGGACGCGAGACGGCCGCGAACGGGTCGCTGGTAAGACTCGCTCCGTGCGGGGTGGGATGTGCTCGGACGGTAGGGCATGCCCGCGACCCTGCCGGGTGCGGTGCAAAAGTACTCTGTGTACCCAATGACAGACCCCTCGGGTGCGGGCCCGGGGAACACGACGGGAGACGGTTCGTGACGAGCATGTGGGGCGCACCGTTGCGCTCGCGGTGGCGGGGTTCGCGTCGCCGGGATCCGCAGCAGGCGCGATTTCTGACGGTGGCTTCGCTGCGCTGGGTGCTCGCTAATCGCGCGTACACGCCGTGGTACCTGGTCCGCTACTACCGGCTGTTCAAGTTCAAGGCGGCCAACCCGCACATCGTGCTGCGCGGCATGGTGTTCCTCGGCAAACGTGTCGAGATCCACGCGACGCCCGAGCTGGGCCGGATGGAGATCGGGCGCTGGGTGCATATCGGCGACGGCAACGCCATCCGCTGCCACGAGGGTTCACTGCGCATCGGCGACAAGGTGGTCTTCGGCAAGGACAACGTCGTCAACACCTATCTCGATATCGAGATCGGTGAATCCACCCTGGTCGCCGACTGGTGCTACATCTGCGATTTCGACCACCGGATGGATGACATCAATATGCCGATCAAGGATCAGGGCATCGTGAAGAGCCCGGTCCGCATCGGCCCCGATACCTGGATCGCCGCCAAGGTCACGGTGCTGCGCGAGACCCGGGTCGGCCGCGGTTGCGTCCTCGGCGCACACGCCGTCGTCAAGGGCGAGATTCCCGACTACAGCATCGCCGTCGGCGCCCCCGCCAAGGTGGTCAAGAACCGCAAGGTGGATTGGGAAGCCGGCGCCGAGGACCGCGCGAAATATGTCGCCGCACTGGAAGACATCGAACGCAAGAAGAACGGCGTCACCCAGCAGGCCTGACCGGCCCGCACCGCGCGGGTTCTCGACCGGACACGGCGTGTGCGGCTTACCGATTCGCGCGCGGCCTCGCAACGGCCGATTCCGTGGGCGGGGCCGCGCCGGGCGGCCCGCCATGCCTACGCCGGCTGGTTCGGATCGCGTTCGGGGAGGGGGCGTTCCACGATGGTGGGTCGGCCGAGTGGGTTGCGGACCCGTCGTTTGGCGGCCGAATAGACGAGCGCGGTTTCGGCGGCCACGACGTCCCAGGCGAAATCGGCGGTGAGCCGTTCGCGGGCGGCGTAGGCACGGTCCTGGGTGGCGGCCGGGTCGTCCAGGGTGGCTCGGACGGCGTCGACGAGGCCGTCGACGTCAGCGGGTTCGAAGGAGGCGCCGGTGACGCCGTCGATCACGGCTTCGCCGAGACCGCCCGCCGTGGAAGTGATCAGCGGGGTGCCCGCCGCGGCGGCCTCCAGCGCCACGATGCCGAAGGGCTCGTAGCGGCTGGGCAGCACGATGGCATCGGCGCCGTGCAGCCAGCCGAGCAGTTCACTGTGATCGAGCTGCCCCGCGAAGGTGACCGCGCGCGCGACGCGGTGCACGCGGGCGCGTTCGCGCAGCCATTCGAACTGGGTGCCGATACCGGCGATGGTGAGCGTGGTGCCGGGGTGCGCGCGGCGGATGCGCGGTAGCGCGGCGATCGCGTCCTGGACGCCCTTCTCGTATTCCAGTCGTCCGACGTAGAGCAGCCGGGGTGGGCCGGAGCGCGGCGCGCGTGGCCGGAAGGTCCAGGCGCCGACGTCGATGCCGTTGCGGATCACCGTCATCGGGATCCGCTCGGGCCCGTACAGCCGCTCCACTTCCTCGCGCATGGAGGCCGAGCAGGTGATGAGCGCGTCGGATTCGTTGGCGAGCCACCATTCGACGGAGTGCACCTGCTTGTTGACCTTGCCTGCGACCCAGCCGCTGTGCCGCCCCGCCTCGGTCGCGTGGATGGTCGAGACCAGCGGCACGTCGTAATACTCGGCCAGCGCGATGCCCGGGTGCGCGACCAGCCAGTCGTGCGCATGCACCACGTCGGGCGTCCAGCCGTCACCGATGCCCGGCTTGCCCAGCGCGACCCCCGCCCGCACCATCGCGTGGCCCATGGCCAGGGTCCAGGCGAGCATGTCCTCGCCGAAGTCGAAGCACGGCGGATCCTCCGCGACCGCGACGACCAGCACCCCCTCGGCGATGAAGGAGTGGGTGGGGTGGGTCGAGGAGTCGGTGCCGGAGGGGCGGCGCGAAAGCACGACCACCTCATGGCCTGCGGCGGCCAATTCGGTAGCCAGGTGATGTACGTGCCGGCCCAGCCCGCCGACGACCACCGGCGGGTACTCCCACGACACCATCAAAATCTTCATTCGGGTCTTTCTCGAGCAGGGCCTTCTGAGGCGGATCCTGATTCCGCGATCGAGGCGGGCGCCGCGGGGACGCCCGAGTCGGCAGTGCTGTCTTCCGAACCGACAGCGGTGGCCTGTTCCGGCGCGGCGGCGGCGTGCCCTGCCCCGAGTCGTCTCGCGTCCAAACCGGGGAAGAGCCCGTCAGCCCTACCCCATCCTGCCGCCAACTGCTGTGCTTTGGCGACTTGGCCCGCGCCGACGGCGGCGGCGATCTCCCGCACCGCATGCGCGTGCTGATGCGCGCGCTCCCTGGCGTACCCCGCTGCCGAGTCCTTACTGACCATGAAGGCCCAGTCGCTGGAGACGGTCAGGATGGCTTGGCGCAGTAGTTGATCCGCGACCGGATCGCGCAGCGCGAGCGAATCGGTGTCCGCCGCCCGCATCTTGTCGACCGTGTCGAGTGCCAGCCGGACGATCTCGTCATTGAGGTCCACCAGATCACGGACCTGATCCCCGGCCCAGACCCGCCAGTCCTTGCCGGAGCCCCACGACGAGTCGGCCAATTGCACCGGCGCGCCGACGAATCCGCGTTCCCTGGCGTCGGCCAGGGTACCGATGGTGACACCGGCCTCGGGCAGCGCACGCAGCACCTGGGCGAGCCACTGCGGACCCTCGTGCCACCAGTGCCCGAAGAGTTCGGTGTCGAATGCCGCCACTACCAATGCCGGACGGCCGATGCGCGCGGATTCCGCGATGAGGCGTTCGCGCACGGTCTGCACGAAGTCGTCGACGTCGCGCGCCACGGCCGTGGCCGCCAACTCGGGGTCGTAGGGCGCCTTATCCGGCCCGGCCACCGTTTTGCCGGTGACGCGGGACGGTTTGAGACCGGTCGCATGATCATAGTGATGAAAGTCACGGTACGCGGCGTGCCCGGGATAGCCGGATTTGGGGGACCACACCCGGTAGCTCACATGCAGATCGCGTCCGAACGCGACCACATCCGACTCCCGGACCGGTCGCCCGAGGCTGCTGTCGCCGCGCAGGGCGGGACCATCGACCATGAAATGCGTCACACCGGCGGCGGCGTATCCGGCCTCCATGCCCGGCGTATAACCGCATTCCGGCGCCCAGATGCCGCGGGGCGTATGCCCCCAGCGGTGCCGCGCGTCGGCCAGGCCCTCGGCCAGCTGGTATGCGCGTAGCCGCGGATCGAGCAGTGGCTGGAACGGGTGCGCCAGCGGCCCGCCGAGCAGCTCGATCGCCTCGGCGTCGATCAGTTGACGCCAGACCGGCGCGGCGCCGTGCCGCCAGTTGCGCTCGAAATCGGCGAGCGCGGCGGTGGCCAGTCGATGCTCGTGGCGGCCCAGTGCGACGTTGCCCGCCATGGCCGCCTCGTCGGCGCGCAGCTGCCAGTTGCCGAGCCAGTGATGCATACCCGCCAGGCAGTGCGGATCGTCCAGCTGGGCCGCGAGCACCGGCGTGATGCCGAGGCTCAGCATATGTGAACGGCCTTCCGCGGCAAGGGTTCTCAGCACCTCGACCACGGGCAGATAGGATGCCGCCCAGGACTGGTACAACCATTCCTCGCCGACCGGCCAGCGGCCGTGGTTGGCCAGCCACGGCAGGTGGGAGTGCAGGACCAGGGTGAACTGGCCCGGAACTTCGTTTCCGCTCAAGGCTTCACCGCGATGGCAACCAGGTCGAGGCTCGCATCGATCTCCTCGGTGATCAGGTCGAAATCGTCGATGGTGACGGCGGCGACGTCGGCGGTCAGCTCGGCGGGCCACGGTTGCCCGGCCAGGGCACGCTCGATCTGCGCATCGATGAACGATCCACCGTGCTTGGCGTCCAACGCCTTCAGGCTCGCGCCGTGGTGCAAGCCGGTCATGAGTGATACCTCGAAACCTGCCTCGACCAGCAGTTCGGTCAGCTCGGCCGCATTCAGCTCGCGGGTGTGGAACGGGTTGAGTGGAGTGTCGCGGCCGGGTGAGAAGGTAATCCGGTTCGGCGTGCTGATCAGCAGCTCGCCGCCGGGACGCAGCACCCGCAGGCATTCCCGGAGGAATTGGCCCTGATCCCAAAGGTGTTCGATCACTTGGAAGTTCACCACGACGTCGACCGAGTTATCGTCCAGTGGCAGGTCGGCGAGGTTGCCCTGGATCATCTCGACCCGCGGGTAGCGCGCGCGGACGTGCGCGACCGCGCTCGCGTCGTAGTCGAGGCCGATCACGGTGGCGGCCACGTCGGCGATCATGTTGGCGCCGTAGCCTTCGCCGGAACCGGCCTCCAGCACGGTCTTTCCGGTGCATCGGTCGAGCAGCCGGGCGTAGGCGATTTCGTGCCGGCGGAACCAGTAGTTCTCCTCGGCGATGCCGGGGACGGTGCGCTCGCCGGTCAGTGGCAGCGGGTCGACGTCGCTCCGGGTTCCCGCAGTTATGACCGTCGGGTCGCCCACTGCGGCAGGGATCACAGCCTCGCTCATCATTCCGACGTTACTGGTAGGGCCCGCGCACAATATCGCCCGGACCGGTCTTATGCGGCCAGAGCGCGTAAGTTACCCACGGGTAACTTAGCGTAGGGTAGTGTCACGCCCGAGCTACTTCACAAGGACGTACGGCCCAGCTCGTGCGACCACCAGATACACGCCCCCAGAACAGGAGGTCGACGAAGACCGATGCCGAACATCGTCGTACTCATCAAGCAGGTTCCTGACACCTGGTCCGAGCGCAAGCTGACCGACGGTGACTTCACCCTCGACCGCGAGGCCGCCGACGCCGTCCTCGACGAGATCAACGAGCGTGCCGTCGAAGAGGCCCTGCTGATCAAGGAGGCCCAGGGCGGCGAGGTCACCGTGCTGGCCGCCGGTCCGGACCGCGCCACCGAGGCCATTCGCAAGGCGCTGTCCATGGGCGCCGACAAGGCCATCCACATCAACGACCCGGCGATCCACGGCTCCGACGCCGTGCAGACCGCGTGGGTGCTCGCCTCCGCTCTCGGCCAGGTCGAGGGTGTCGAGCTGGTCATCGCCGGTAACGAGGCCACCGACGGCCGCGCCGGTGCGGTCCCCGCGATCATCGCCGAGTACCTGGGCCTGCCGCAGCTGACCCACCTGCGCAAGCTGACCGTCGACGGCGAGAAGATCACCGGCGAGCGCGAGACCGACGAAGGTGTCTTCAAGCTGGAGGCCACCCTCCCGGCCATCGTCTCGGTGACCGAGAAGATCAACGAGCCGCGCTTCCCGTCCTTCAAGGGCATCATGGCCGCGAAGAAGAAGGAAGTGCAGACCCTCACGCTGGCCGACCTGGGTGTCGACCCGTCGACCGTGGGTGTCGGCAACGCGGGCACCGCGGTCACCGCCGCGACCCCGAAGCCCCCGCGCACCGCGGGCGAGAAGATCGCGGACGAGGGCGACGGCGGCACCAAGATCGCCCAGTACCTCATCGGCCAGAAGATCATCTGATCACGCCGTCCGAGACTGCTTAGGAGAGAACACAAATGGCAGAAGTACTTGTGCTCGTCGAGCACGCCGACGGTGCGATCAAGAAGGTCAGCACCGAACTGCTCACCGCCGCCACCGCGCTGGGTGAACCGGCCGCCGTCGTGCTCGGCCCGGCCGGCACCGGCGAGAAGCTGGCCGACGCGCTGACCGCCGCCGGCGCCGCGAAGATCTACATCGCCGAGTCCGACGATGTCGAGGGTTACCTGGTGACCCCGAAGGTCGACGTGCTGGCCGGTCTGGTCGAGTCGGTCTCCCCGGCCGCCGTGCTCGTCGCCGCCACCGCCGAGGGCAAGGAGGTGTCGGGCCGCCTCGCCGCGCGCATCGGCTCCGGCCTGCTCGTCGATGTCATCGACATCAAGTCCGACGGCACCGTCGTGCACTCCATCTTCGGTGGAGCCTTCACGGTGGACGCCAAGGCCACCGGCGATGTGCCGGTGATCTCGGTGCGCCCGGGCGCCGTCGAGGCCACGGCCCCGGCGGGCGCGGGCGAGAAGGTGACCGTCGAGGTCCCGGCTCAGGAAGAGGGCGTCGTCAAGGTGACCGCTCGCGAGCCGATCGTCGGTGGCGATCGTCCGGAGCTCACCGAGGCGGGCATCGTCGTCTCCGGTGGTCGCGGTGTCGGTTCCGCCGACAACTTCGCGGTCGTCGAGGCGCTGGCCGACTCGCTGGGTGCCGCTGTCGGCGCCTCGCGTGCCGCCGTCGACTCGGGCTACTACCCGGGTCAGTTCCAGGTCGGTCAGACCGGTAAGACGGTCTCCCCGCAGCTGTACATCGCCCTCGGCATCTCCGGCGCCATCCAGCACCGCGCCGGCATGCAGACCTCGAAGACCATCGTCGCGGTCAACAAGGACGAAGAGGCCCCGATCTTCGAGATCGCGGACTACGGCATCGTGGGCGACCTGTTCAACGTCGCCCCGCAGCTGACCGAGGCCGTGAAGACCCACAAGGGCTGACACGTCCCGCAGTACACGAACGGCCCCGGGTTCCGACCCGGGGCCGTTCGCGTTTCCGGGTACGGGCACGGTGGCCCCGACTGGAAGCAGTCGGGGCCACCCTTCGTTAGTAGGTGATCGACTGTCTCCGGGTGCCACGGGTGGGGGAAGGACGTCCGTTTGTAAGGCGAGGTCGAGTTTGCTCGGAAGGCCTTCTCCGCATCCAAATGGCAGGGCCGACAGCGATACTGAGCTAGTGTGATGCGGGCGCTGACGTGTTGCGGGTTCTGGGGCAATGGGAGGGGTTGCGTGACCGAAGTCGAAGACAGCGGCAGCTTTCGAATGGAGTCGGCTCCGATGACTCGGGATGGCGGCCTACCGATCACCGCTCGACAGGAACAGTTCAGCCTTGCTTTGTGCGCTGATCGCCGCCGCGGCCGGTTGCTCGATCAAGAGCCACGAGACGGACTACGACGGAGTCGACATCACGATCGTGGCGTCGACGGAGTACGCGAAGTACTACTGCCCAGAATTCGAAATGCAGCTCAAGTGCACGACACAACACCGACTGCTGAGTACCAGCCACCTGGCATGGCCGCTGGAGCGTGACCGGTTCCTCGAGTTGGTGAGCCCCCAGCGGTTCACCCCTGCGGTACTCGGCGTGCTGCTCATACCTGAGAACCCTGACCAGCTACTCGACCTTTCTGAAGAGGGTCTGACCAGTTCGAGTCGCATGTACTGGGAGCGTGCAGCCAACCTGGGTGAGATCGAGGATGATAAAGCCACGGCAGCTTCGTATTCACTGTCGTTACCCGGCTTGGAGATGCCCCGCTGCCACATGGGGACGGATCGGCGGCGGTGCCTTTTTCGCGCAAGGTAATGACAACGCTGGCAACGGGTCTGCAGTCGACCCGGCAGCTAGCACTCAATTGGGACGAGCGTGCGCTCGACCGCGCCGGGCAGTTGGGTCTGAGCGCCAGTTTGGTGGAGTCCGTGCTGGATCTGACTCAGCCGGAAGCGTTGCGTGCACTAGATCTATCGTTCGATTGGGCCGCCGCCGAGCCGCCGCCTCGCGTGGACATCTCACGAATCGTCGTCGATCGCGATGCGATGGCAGGTTTGCCCCGGGTACGGGAGCGTTTGGTCCGGCGAGAGGAGCCACCGCGCCATGTGACCCTGCTTGGAACGGTGCGCACGCTCAATCGGGACGACCTCGGCGACGAGGACCAGGAAGCTACCAGCACCGTGTTGTCTACGCATGTGGACGGACGTCCACGAAAAGTACATATTCCGCTAGCTGGCAGCGACTACGACTGGGCGATCCGCGCGCACCGAGGTAAGCAACCAATTGTCGTATCCGGGGATCTGATATTCGAACGCGGCGCTTGGCGGCTAACCGGAACGATCGGTGTTGCCCCGAGCTTCCTGGACCGCACAATCTGACATCGACTTGTGAGCTGCGGCAGGGGCGGGTGACGTCCGCGCGGCGTCGCGATGGCGCGTTCGATACGTAGCATTGATCTCGGATATGCGACCCGTTCGGGGCCACGGCCCGCTCGCGTAAAGGGAGCTACCGTCATGAGTTCAGCGCACGCCGTCGACGGCATCCTCGAGGTTCCGGTCATCGACATCTCGGCATTCCGTGACGGCGACGCCGCGGACCGGGCCCGGGTCGCCGCCGCGGTCGACCGCGCGGCCACCGAGGTCGGTTTCATGCAGATCGTCGGGCACGGAATACCGGAGTCGGTCCGGACCGGTTTGGCAGCGGCCAGCGATGCCTTCTTCGGCCTGCCGATGGAGCGGAAGCTGGCGTGCGTCCCCGCGGCGCCGGGCGTCAACCGCGGCTATACCGCGCCAAGGACCGAGCGGCTCAGTCACAGCCTCGGCGTCTACTCACCCGACGATCTCTTCGAGGCCTTCAATATCGGGACCCAGGCCACCGATTTCCCGGAAGTCGTACTGCCGCAGCAGTATTACCCGGCGAACCTGTGGCCGGAAGGTCAGGATCCGGTGCGGGCGCAGATCTCGGCCTGGTTCACCCATGCCGGTGCCGTCGCCCGCACGATGACCCGCATCTTCGCGGTCGCGCTCGGCCTGCCGGAGGAGTACTTCACCCCGTTCGAGGGCCACACCATAGATGTGCTCCGGATGAACAACTATCAGCTGCCGCCGGCGGATGCGGCGATCGAATCCGGTCAGCTCGGTATGGGCGCGCATACCGACTACGGCATCGTCACCATTCTGTGGGCGGATGCGGTGCGCGGCTTGCAGATTCTGGATACCGACGGTGTCTGGCACGACGTGATTCCGGTGCCGGGCGCGCTGCTCGTCAATCTCGGTGATCTGCTGGCGCGCTGGACCAATGACCGCTGGATCTCGACCCTGCACCGGGTTCTCCCACCTGTCGACGCGCAGGGCAGCCTGTACCGCCGCCGGTCGGCCGCGTACTTCCACGACGGCAACTTCGACGCGGTCATCGAGACACTGCCGGGCTGCGTCACCGCGGATCGCCCCGCGCACTACCCGCCGATCACGGTGGCCGAGCATCTGACCCAGAAGCTCGCGGGTTCACGCGGGCTGGAGTTGAATGCGGATGCCGAGCGCGAGGCCGCCCGGTTGCGCGCGGCGGTAACACAATAGATCTCGGGTGTTGCTTCGGGTAGTTCGTCCCGCGAATTATCGGAAGTATCGAATGTTACCCTGGCCGAGTGGGTAAGCATGAAGATGGCCAGATCGGGGTGGTGGCCGGGTTGGTGCGGTCCACCTTCCTGGTGAATGCGGTATACGCCGAATCCGCACAGGAGTACGGCATCACCCAGCAGCAGGGCCAGTTGCTGTGCGTGCTGATGGCGCAGTCGTATGGCATGAGCGAACTGGGCGCGATACTCCGATTGGCCAAGTCGAGCCTGACCGGCCTGGTGGATCGCACCGAGCGAAACGGCCTGGTCCAGCGCAAACCGGACCCGCAGGACTCGCGTGCCGTGCGGGTGGCGCTCACTCGGCGGGGCCGCGAGATCGCGGAGGAGTTCTATGCCGAGACCTGCCTGCGGATCGAGAATCTGACGTCGGGACTCGCCGCCGCGGAACGTGACGCGCTCGCCGATCTACTCGGCCGCGTCGTGCTGGACAACAAGGTTCCCGCGGTCTTCATGGAGCCCGATGAGGGTGCGCCCGTCGATCGGAAACGCTGAGAGCGCGCTGTCGCAGGTCGGCCCCGAGATTTGCAGTTCGTGGCACGAACTAATATAGTTCGTGCCACGAACTCAATTACTCGTCGGCACCGCCTGAAGGGTTTGCAAGCATGGAGTACACCCACCTCGGCCGTAGCGGCCTGTCCGTCTCCCGGCTGGTACTCGGCACCATGAACTTCGGTCCGGAAACCTCCGAAGGGGATAGTCACGCGATCATGGACCGTGCGCACGAGCACGGCATCAACTTCTTCGACACGGCCGACGTATACGGTGCGAAGCCGGGCGAGGGTGTCACCGAGAACATCATCGGCCGCTGGTTCGCCACCGGGGGCCGCAAGCGCGAGAAGACCGTGCTGGCCACCAAGCTCTATCTCCCGACGGGCGACTGGCCCAACGAAAATCGCCTGTCCGCGTTGCATATTCGTCGCGCCTGCGATGCGTCGCTACGGCGACTGCGGACCGACTACATCGACCTGTACCAGATGCACCACATCGACCGGAATACGCCGTGGGAGGAGATCTGGGAGGCATTCGGTGTCCTTCGTCAGCAGGGGAAGGTGCTTTATTTCGGCTCGTCCAACTTCGCCGGCTGGCATATCGCGCAGGCGCAGGAAGCCGCGCGAGCGCGGCACTTCCTCGGGCTGGTCACCGAACAATCGATCTACAACCTGCTGAATCGCTGGATCGAACTGGAAGTGCTGCCCGCCGCCCGGCACTACGGGCTGGGCGTGATCCCCTGGTCGCCGCTGCACGGCGGAGTTCTGAGCGGCGTCCTGCGTAAGCAGGGTGCGGGCGGCGCCTCCCGCGGCGACTCGGGACGCTCGGCAGACACGCTCGACCGGCGCCGGGAAACCATTGCGGCCTATGAGAAGTTGTGTGCCGATCTCGGCGAGGATCCGGCCCACGTCGGACTGGCGTGGCTGCTCGCGCAGGAGGGCGTGACCGGGCCGATTATCGGGCCACGGACGGTCGAGCAACTCGACGGCTCGCTGCGCGCGCTCGCGATCACGCTCGGCGACGACACGCTGGCCCGGCTGGACGAACTCTTCCCGCCGCCCGCGCCGAACGGGGCCAAGCCCGCGCCCGAGGCGTACGCCTGGTGATCCCGGCCCAAGTAACAGATTCCACTCGAAGGAAAGGCCGCACATTGTCCACATCGGAAGTTGTCTTCGGATTCGGCGCGCACAGCGATATCGATCACGGGCCGGAGCTGCTGCGCATGGCCCAGCAGGCCGACCGCGACGGTCTCGACATCTTCTCGCTGTCGGACCATCCCTACCTCGGCCAGCGCTTGGACGCCTACGCGGCCCTCGGCTTCATTCTCGGTCGTACCCAGCACATTTCGGGCTTCGCCAATGTCACCAACCTGCCGACCCGGCCCGCTCCCATGCTGGCGCGGACGGTGACCTCGCTGTCGGCGCTGTCCGGCGGTCGCGTCGTACTCGGCATGGGCGCGGGTGGGTTGTGGGATCGGATCGCCGCCATGGGGGTGTCGCCACTGTCACCGGCCGCCGCCGTCGACGCCTTCGAGGAGGCGATCGTTCTGGTGAAAATGCTGTCGGGCGGCGGACCGCGGGTCACCTTCCATGGCCGCTACTACCGGGTGGACGGGATCGAGCCGGCTCCAGTGGCCGCGCCACCCGTGTGGACCGGATCGGTCGGCCCGAAATCCCTGGCCGCGACCGGTCGGGTGGCCGACGGCTGGATCCCGGGCCACGCGGCGGACTGGCGCAGCGAGCGCTACCGGACGTCGCGGCCGATCATCGACGACGCGGCGGCGGCCGTGGGTCGCGATCCTCGCGAGGTCCGCACGATCTTCAATTTCCCGGGTCGCATCACCGACCGTCCGCTGGCCGCCACGCGGGACGCCGACGGCCGCTGGATCGGCGGTTCTGTCGACCAGTGGGTCGAGGAATTGACCGGTGCGGTACTGGATTACGGTGCCTCGGGCTTCACCCTCTTCTCACCCGATGGCGGCGCGCAGGACATCGACGCCCTCGGACGCTGGGGCTCGGAGATCGCCCCGGCCGTGCGCGAAGCAATCGCGAAGGAGCGCGGTTAACTGCGGTGCAGGGTGCTGAGCAGGGTTGCCAGAATGGGGGATCGGCGAGAATCCCCACGCACCACCGCTGACACCGGGATGCGCAGGCGGTGCTCGGTGAGTTGCAGCACCACCAAACCTTCGGTGGGGCTGTCGGCATAGAGGACGGTCCAGGCGTCGGGCCGGTTGATCAGTTCCATGGTGGCGGTGTGGTCGGGCGGGATCGGTGGTCCGAAGGTCGGTCCGGTCGGCAGATCGGCGAATGCGGTGCGAATGACGGTGTGCAGCAACACCTGTTCCTGCTCGGGCGGTAGCAGCAGGGGATACGGGCTCAGCTCCGCCAGTGTCACCGACTCGCGGGTCGCGAGCGGATGTCCGCTCGTCGTGGCGATCACCAGATCCTCGATCCACAACTGTTCGACGGTGAGTCCGGGTTGATCGACGCTGCCCCGGATCAACGCCAGATCGCAGTCGCCGTCGGCCACCGCGGTGATGCGCTGACGGAAAGGTTTGATCACGAACTCGATTTCGGCGTCCGGGTGCGCTGCGCGGGCCGCGGCGATCGCGGAGAGCGAGCGGGAGGCAAAGGACATATTGGCGGCCAACCGGATTCGGTGCCCGGTGGTGCGCACCGTGGCGCGGATGGCGGATTCCAGGCTGAGCATCTGTTTAGCCAGGGGAAGTAGCCTCATGGTCGCGTCGGTCGGAACAACGGCCCTGGTCGAACGCTCGAACAGCGGGACGCCGAGGTCGCGTTCGAGTCGGGCGATCTGATGACTGATCGCCGACTGCGAGATGAAGCAGCGGGTGGCGGCCTTGCTGAAGCTCAGTTCCTCGCAGACCGCGACGAAGTATGCCAGCTGGCGAAGCTCCACAACAAGCTCCCATTCATGAATGATCCAGATAAGAGTCATATCTATTATGCGCCTGAACACCTGAAATATCTGCGTTCCGAATGACGGTTGGTAATGAGAGAAGGAGGCTGTCATGGAACACGCAGATGTGGTCATCGTCGGATCGGGATTCGGGGGGCTGGCCGCAGCCAAGCAACTGGCAAAGTCGGGAATCAACTTCGTGCTCATCTCGAGCACGCCGGAGCATCTGTTCCAGCCGTTGCTCTATCAGGTCGCGACGGGTGTGCTGGCATCGGAGGAAATCGCGCCCCCGATCAAGTCGATCTTGCGCAAGAACCGGGATGCCGATGTCCGTCTCGGCAGGGTAGTCGATATCGACCCCGACGCCGCGGTACTCACCTATGAACACGACGGCACGCGGACCCAGATCCGCTACGGCTCGCTGATCGCCGCCGCCGGCGCCTCGCAGTCGTACTTCGGTCGCGACGATTTCGCGGAGAAGACGTTCGCGCTCAAGACCATTGACGACGCCAAGACGCTGCGCGCCCAGATCGAGCGGGTCTTCGCCGAGGCCGCCGTCTCGGACGAGGAGAGCAAGCGCAGGCTGCTCAGCTTCGTGGTGGTCGGCGCGGGCGCGACCGGCGTCGAGGTCGCGGGTCAGCTGAAGGAACTGGCGAAACGGCATTACCACCAAGAGGTTTCGGTCACGCTGGTGGAGGGAGCGGGCGAGGTGTTGCCGCCCTTCGGCGGTGGGCTGTCGGAGTACGCGAAGCGGTCGCTCACCAAGGGAGGCGTCGAGGTGCTGGTCGACACCTTCGTTATCGATATCGAGCCGGGCAAGGTGACCGTCAAGGACAAGGACGGCGTGGAGCGCCGCATCGCGGCCGAGACCGTGGTCTGGTCGGCCGGTGTGCAGGCGGGTGGTTTCGCGAAGATCCTCGCCGCCGCCACCGGTTGCGAAACCGATCGGGCCGGAAGGCTTTTGATCAACCCGGACCTGACCGTCGGCGGATATGCCGACGTCTACGCGATCGGTGATATGACCTCGCTCAACGGCTACCCCGGTCAGTCGCCGGTGGCCATGCAGGAGGGCAGGCACGCCGCCGACATCATCCGGCGCAAGAAGCTGCCCGGCACCCCCTTCACCTATTGGGACAAGGGCAGCATGGCGGTTATCAGCCGGTTCAGCGCGGTGACGAAGCTCAATGAGCACATCACCTTCCGCGGCGTGATCGCCTGGTTCATATGGCTCGCGGTGCACCTGTTCTATCTGGTCGGGTTCCGCAACCGCTTCGCGGCGGTGGCCTCGTGGCTGATCGCCTTCATCGGCACCGGGCGGCCCGGATTCGACGAGGTGGAACGCGAGCCGGTGAAAGCCGCCGGGCCGGATCGACTGGCGGCCTGAGCCGAACGTCTCCGTCATCGCGCTGATGCTCTCGGGCATCAGCGCGATTCCTTTCTGCGAGACCACCGGACGTCGGTGTGCAGTGACGAAATGGTGTCCGAGCAGGGAAAAGACGCGGTTGCGACGCGTCGGCGCAAACGCGGTGCGACGGTCTGGTGAACGGTCGGTGTGATCATCATCTCGTTCACCGAACCGGCATCGAGGCGACACTTCGAGGTTGCTCCACCGCTGTCTCGGACTGGCTTCATCACGGTTATGACTATTTCGTCCGTGTTGACAGCCCCGGATCGGCCGACGGACTCAGGGGTGGAACGGTCACGGTACTCGCTGGTCGTCTCCTCCGACGCCGAGCACCGCGAGGCCGCGCAGCGGCTGCGCTACGGCGTCTTCGCCAACGAGCCCGGCTTCCAGGTCCCCGATAACGAATCCGGTCTCGACGCCGACCGATTCGACGAGCACTGCGACCACCTGCTGGTTCGCGACGACGTCGCCGAACAGTTCGTCGGCTGCTACCGCATGCTGCCGCCGGATAAGGTGCACGCCGCGGGCGGCTACTACACGGCCACCGAATTCGATCTGGCCCAACTGGATCCGGAGGGTCAGCGGATCGTCGAGATGGGCCGCGCCTGCGTGGTGCCGGATCACCGCAATGGTTCGGTGCTGACGCTGATGTGGGCGGGCATTCTGCACTACATCCAGCTCACCGGATACGAGTGGGTGATGGGCTGCGTCTCGGTGCCGATGCAGGATGCCCCGACCGACCCGGCCGGTGTGAATGTGCGCGGTGTGCGCGACATGCTGCTCGCGCGGCACGGCTCCGATCCCGAACGACGGGTGCACCCGTACAACCCGGTGGTCGTCGACGGCAAGACCTTGGACGAGCTGACCCCGCCCTCGCGGCCGAAGCTGCCGCCGCTGTTGCGCGGCTACCTGCGCCTCGGCGCCGAGATCTGCGGCGAGCCCGCACACGATCCCGACTTCGCGGTCGCCGATTTCGTCGCGCTGCTCGGCCTCGACACCGTCAACACCCGCTACCTCAACCGACTACAGGACGCGGCAGCGACTCTCGACGGGGGACGGTGAGGACCATGGTGTTCGACGCGCCGCCCGCACAGGCCGTGCACGCGTGGATGCCGTCGAGCCCTTGCGGGCCCGGCTGTATCGGGTCGATCGCTGAGGTCGGCACGGCACGGGTGCTAGCCCGTGTCCTCGGGGTGGCGGGGCTGCTGGTCAGCTTTCCGCTGCTGAACGTGGCAACCCCGCGCGGTCGGCGCGAACAACTGCAACGACGCTACGCACACGCGCTGCTCGAATGTCTCGGCATGCGGTTGCGCGTGGTCGACAACCGGGTCGCGGCGCGGTCGGTCAGCGAGCCGGTGAGCACCGACCTCGTCACTCGGATCGGCGCCGCACTGCGGCGCGACGACCGGGGCGCCGATGAGCGAGAAGAAGCGGTTCGCTTCGCACCGCCGCACACCGGAGTTCTGGTCGTCACCGGGCATATCGGCTGGACCGATGTGGTCGTGCTGGCCGCCGTGCAGCCGCTGGGCTTCGTGGCGCGCGCGGATATGGTCGATTGGCCACTGCTCGGTGGGCTGGCGAAGCTGATGCGGGTCATTCCGATCGAACGCGAACGGTTGCGGGCGCTGCCCGGCGTGGTGGCCGAATTGGCCGAGCGCCTGGCGGCGGGCCACCGGATGGCGGTTTTCCCGGAGGGCACCACCTGGTGTGGCCGCGCCTACGGCGGCATGCGGCCCGCGCTGTTCCAGGCCGCCGTCGATGCCGGAACGTACGTGCAGCCGGTGCGACTGCGGTACCTGGATCACGACGACACCCAGTGCACCGTCCCCGGTTTCGTCGGCGAGGACACCTTCGTCACCTCCGCCAAACGGGTGCTGCGTTCCCGCGGCATGGTTGCCGAGGTGGTGCTGGAACCACTGGAGCATCCGGGACTCGACCGGCGTGATCTGGCCCGCCGCTGCGAGCGTGCGGTCCGCGGTGACGCACGGTCGCGCCACGGTGTCGCGAGCGCGACGGAATGGATCGAGGCGACCGCCACTCGCGTACAGGATCCGGCGCCCGCGGATGTCGTTGTGGCCGCACCCTTGCCGCCGAACCGTCCGGGTGGATCTCCGGCGGCCGAACGCGGTATGCGCCGCCGGGCCGTGGCGTTGTTCCGCGGGCGCGGCAGGGACGCCACTGCGACGAACGCTGTGCGGCCCGAAGCCGGAGTCGCTCGGCGGGATTCGGCCGGGTAAGCGAAGCGGTCCCGCGAGGTCGAGACGACGCCGGTTCCATCGTTCTCCGTTGTGCCCCGACGTATCCTTGGGACGGCGGTGCGATCCGCTCCCATGAATTGGCGACTTCTGGTGGCGTGGTAGGCGATTCGCCGCCACCTGTTCCTGCTCCTTCGACATGCCGACCGGATGGCGGCCCTTCGAGGAGGTTCGTGGCCGTCGAGCACCTACTGCCGAGCGACGAAGCTTACGATCTCCCGGTACGGCCCGCTGTCGATTCTCGAACCATCGAAATCCGGGCGGCTACAACACAACTGACCAACACGATTTCTCGTGTGCCTGCATGGAGACGCAAATGAACAGTACGTACTCACCTGTCGCGGAGCTCAACCTGCTGAACGAGTTACAGGACAGGCTCGGCTTCGAGAATTACGCCGAGGGGTTCGGGCTGACGGACTATGGGGATATCTCCGGCCTGGTGGCGGGCTGGTCGAAGGACCCGGAGTTCACCGACCGGCTGATCCCCTTCGCGCAGGCCAACGGCTCCGGTTCGTTCTACGCGCTGTGGCGGTTCGATGACCGGACCGATCCGGCGACCCTGCCCGTGGTTGTCTTCGGAGACGAAGGTGGCCAGCACGTCGTCGCCCGACATGTACGGGAGCTGTTCCAACTCCTCGGCTTCGACTCGGAGATCAACGTCGATTGGGATGATGCCTACTTCTATCGCGAGGAGGACGAGCCGTACAGCGACGGCCACGACGAGTACGTCGCCTGGCTCGACGAGAACTTCGGCCTGACGGTGGCGGAGGATCCCGCGGCCGTCCTCGCGGCGGCGCAGGCGGAGCTGGGGCAGCGGTTCACCAGCTGGACCGAGCCCTTCCTCTCCTGATCGCCCTTCATCACGCAAAGCTCCTGTCGGTACGGGTCGTCAGCGTCCGGCCCGTGATCGAAGAAGCGGATCCCCTGAGATCTGAAGTACCACTACGACACCAAGCGGCCACCATTCGCGGCAGTTTTCGAACCCTCACGAATGGTGGCCTCGCCCGGGCATCAGCCGCTCATCGCGCGGTCAAGTGCTCCTCGAGCACCGGCAACAGCACCTTGGCGCTCACCATATGGTCCTGCCCGTCGATCACCCGGTGCGTCGAATGCGGGATGGTTTTCGCCAACTGCTCGGCCACGTGATGCAGACCCACCGGATTCTTCGCACCGACCGAAATACAGACGGGCACATCGATCTTCGCCAGCCGGTCGAGCGGCGGTACCTCCTCGGTGAGCCCGATGTCGTACCTGAGGGTCGGCGCGAGCGCCTTCATGGATTTCCAGCCGGGAAAAGCGGGCAGCAGCGCCACGAACGGCGCGGGCATCCCGATACCACGCAGGAACACCTTCAGCGCGCGGCCGTTCTGCTCGTCCGAGAGCAAGCCGGCGACCTTTTCGGCCAGTTCGCGATAGGAACGGCGTTCGGTCTCGTCGTGCACATACGGCGCGTCGTAAATCACCACTCGATCCACCTTGTCCGGCATCCGCAGCGCGGCCTCCAGCGCCAGCACCGCTCCCGACGAATGCCCGTACAGGTGGGCTTTTCCGCCGGCAGCGTCGATGATCGCCTCGATGTCCTCGAGCTCCCGCTCCACCGCGTACGGCGCGGTGTCGCCGCTGTCGCCGCGGCCACGGCGGTCGTAGTTGTAGACGGAGAATTTCGTGCCGAACACTTTGACATCACCGAGGATCGGGCGGAACTTTCGGAAGCATGTCGCTCCGGTGATATATACGAGCGCGGGCCCGGCACCGACAACGTCGTACGCCAGCCTCGTACCGTCCTTCGATACTGCGATCTCCATGGTCACCCTTCCAGTCCGGCACGGTGCGATCGCACCGCCACGGATCGGGTCGCTAGCCGTTCTCCCTACCCACCCGATCCGGATTCTCACCGATACAGACCGACCCGGACGGAATAATTCATCGCTCCCCTGAAAATGCCGGCACACCCGCGAAGCGGGACCGATACCCACCGGGAGCGATCTGGCGTACTGTCGCCGTGTGCGTTGGCCTCGATGCTGATTATTGAAGGCCGGTCACCAGGTTGAGATGGATGATCTGGGCTATCCGAGCGTGATGCGCACGAGTTCGGATGGCCCGCGCAGTCGGCTCTCGGCTTCCCCAGCAAGTTGTGAGCACGCCTCACTACCACGGTCGCGACCGAAGGCCCGGTCCACACGGACCGGGTTTCGTCATTCGAATCCGCTCGGTGGCAGGGTGCCACGGGTTCGGCGAACGGTAGCTGCCCCAAAGTTTTTGCGGCACAGGTATCTTCGTACGCCTAACACCGCTGGGCTGGAGTCGAGTCCATCACATCCCGCCGTAGAACGGCAGGTGAATTATTACCGTCAAGTAACGGGGATCTTCCGCAATTCGCAAACCGGGTCATTCACATCAGTCGCGCCGACCAATTGTCGACCGGTTGCCCGGATTCACAGCAATCGGCTATCACGTTGTCTCCCAGTGCATTTGCAGGTTCTAGCGATGCAAAGCTAGCATTTCACCGAGTTACACAATCCGAGCATGACCGCGACGGCCCGCGCACCTAAGTTAGCTGCCCGGGGGGAATCGGTTCATCAGCGAGCAGACGTGCTGAAGCCGTGCGGTGGCATCGAGCGCGTCTGTCGGAAAGTTTTTGGGGGCAGTTCATGACAGCGGTCGTTGCGGTGCGGACCGATCTAAAAGCTATTTCGGATATTCATCCGCAGTTTGCTTTTCGTGGTGTAGCACTAATGGCTTTGATTTCCGTGATAGCGCTGACGGTCACGGCGGGGCGCTACGATTTCTACGGCGACGAACTCTATTTCCTTTCCGCCGGACGACGACTCGACTATACCTACGCGGACCAGGGCGTGGTGGTGCCGCTGTTCGCCCGGATCGCGGACCTGCTCGCACCGGGATCGATAACGGCACTGCGGTTCCCGGCCGTCGTGATGGGCGTGGGTGCGATCGTGGTGGCGGCGCTGATCGCCTACGAACTCCGGGGCAGCCGCCGCGTACAGCTCCTCGCGGCGGGCACCTACGCGACGTCCTACCTGCTGGCCACTCAGGTCGCGTTGAGCACGTTCTCCTTCGACGCAACGCTCACGGCGGTGATCGCGTGGCTGTTCGTCCGTTGGGTTCGTACTCGTCAGGACCGGCTGATCGTCATCGCGGGACTGGTTGCCGCCCTGGATATGCAGGTGAAATGGATGATCCCGCTGGTCTGGGCGTGCCTCGGCCTGGCCGTCATCCTGTGCGGTCCACGGGAAATACTGCGTCGCCCCGCGCTGTGGGTGTCGACCGGGATCCTCGCCTCGTCGCTGATCCCGATTCTCTACTGGCAGTCCCGACACAATTGGCCCCAGCTGGCCATGGGCACAATCATCGGTGCGGAGCAGGACGCCACGGGCTACGGTCCGATCGGTTTCCTTCCGCAGTGGCTCGGTTTGGCAGGCTTACTCGGCTCATTGCTGATCGCAGTCGGATTCTGGGGTGTATTCAAGCAGGAGTCGCTACGCCCGTATCGCTTCATCGCGGTCGCGCTGGTGATCATGACCACGTTTGTCATAATCACTCACGGTCGGCCTTACTATCCCACGGGCTTCTTTCCGGCCATGTTCGCCCTCGGCGCCCTCGCTCTGTGGCAGTACGACCGGAAACGGTGGATGAACCTGGCGATGATTCCGATCGTCGTGACTACGGTGCTGACGTTCATCGCCTCGCTCACCGTCCTGCCGCTGCCATCCAGCTGGCGCACTCCACCCGAGAACGCCATCGATCTCGGCTTCCGGTCGGCGTTTTGGGGAACCACCAATTGGACGCGCTTGGTTTCCGCCGTCGACATCGGCTACGACACCCTGACGCCTGCGGAAAAGGCACACGCCGTCATCGTTGCCCAAGGATATTGGCAGGCAGGAGCTATCGAGGAGTTCGGCGGGCAGTACGACCTGCCCGCCACCTACAGTCCGAGCCGTGGCTTCGGATTCTTCGGCCCGCCGCCGGACTCGGCGACGTCGGTGATCTACGTCGGGTTGGGCACCGCCGAGCCCGACTTGCGAACCCGTTTCGACCGGGTGGAGCGTGTGGCGCAAGTCGACGACCCCATAGGTATCCCCGGCATCGACCGCATGGTCGCCGTCTGGAAATGTCAAGGGCCGAAGCAACACTGGTCTGTCGCGTGGGACTCGATGACCACGCTGTACTTCGACCTCGGCCTCTGGCACGACCCTCGGGCCACTTCTCGACCTACTCGCTGAGCAAACGGAACGGGGTCGCATCGTGTTCGCGTGCTGGGGCAACCTGGTGTACCGGTTACGGTTCGCTGTGCTCGGTACTGTCATAGCCGGATTGCTTGCGCTTGGTGCGTACGGCCTCGGTCTGGGGGATCGTCTCAGTTCCGGGGGCCTCGACGATCCCGGGTCGGACTCCACACGCGCCGCGCAACTGATCGGTGCGGCGTTCGCGCAGAACCACGATGTCGACGTGGTCGCGCTCTACACCGCGCCGCCCGGAACGACCGTCGACGATCCCGAGTTCAGTCGCACGATCATCGACCATCTCAACGGCCTGCCGCGCCGACACCCCGGACAGATCACTGGAATAAACGGCGCCTATTGGCGTACCGAAACCGGCAGAGCCAGCGGACCGCAATTCGCCACACCCGACAAGAAATATGCCGTGGCGACGATCGCCATCCGCGGTGACAACGACAACGACATGCTCCGCAACTACCGCGAGGTCAAGGACGCCTTCGATATCCCCGGTGTGGTTGTTCAGGTAGGTGGGTTGAGACCGGTGGCAGGCACGCTCAACGACACCATGGCCGACGACATCCGGCGAATGGAGGTCCTCGCTTTCCCCATGGTGGCAGTACTGCTGTTTGTCGTCTTCGGCGGCTTGGTCGCGGCTGCGTTGCCCTTGATCGTGGGCGGGCTGACGATGATCGGGGCGAACGGGATCATCCGGTTCGTGACCAACTATACCGAGGTCAATTCGTTTGTCGCACCGGTTATTTCGATGATCGGCCTGGGTTTGGCCATCGACTACGGCCTGTTCGTGGTCAGTCGCTTCCGGGAGGAGCTCGCCGAGGGTTACGACACCCCGGCGGCGGTACGGCGCACGGTAATGACCGCCGGGCGCACGGTGGTGTTTTCCGCGACGATGATCATCGCGAGTGCCGGTGGCATGTTGATCTTCCCCCAGGGGTTCCTCAAATCGATTGCCTACGGAGCTATTTCTGCCGTGTCACTGGCGGCGCTGACTGCGGTCACGATCTTGCCCGCGATGCTGGCCGTCCTCGGCTCGCGGGTGGACATGTTGGGCTTCAAGGGGTTGCGCAGAACCAGGACCTCGGAGGAGGTCGAGGAAAGCTTTTGGGGCAGGACCGCGCGTTGGGTGATGCGGCATCCTCTGAAGGTCGGCGGTACTTTGTGTACTCTTCTTCTGCTGTTGATACTGCCCGTGCATAATCTTGCCTTCGGCGGATACAGCGAGCGATACCTGCCCCCGGACAACAAAACTCGCCTTGCGCAGGAGCAGATCGACAGGTTGTTCCCCGTTCGCAGGTCCGACCCGATCGAACTGGTCTTCGTCTCCGCCGACAGCACTGCTGTCGGTGCCGTCTGGAAGCAGGCGAACGACGCGCCGGGACTATCCGGGAATTTCGACGTGCCACAGCGATCCACCACACGGCCGACCATCTACCGGACCAAGGCACTACTGACAGACTCCAGCCGGGCCGGTACCACTATCGATTACCTGCGGTCGATCCGGACCCCCGAGGGGGTGAGTATGTTCGTCGGCGGGGTGCCCGCTGTCCAGAAAGACAGTCTCGACGCACTGGAGAGCCGGGTGCCGCTGATGATCGGGCTGGTCCTGCTCGTCACGACACTGTTGATGTTCCTGACCTTCGGCTCGCTGATCCTGCCGATCAAGGCAGCGATAACGAGTGCGCTCGGGCTCGGCTCGACCCTGGGCATCCTGACCTGGATCTTTATCGACGGTCACGGCGCCGGGCTGATGAACTTCACCCCACAGCCCATCCAGGCGAACGTGCTGGTGTTGATCATCGCCCTCATCTATGGCCTGTCCACCGACTACGAGGTTTTCCTGCTCTCGCGGATGGTCGAAGCACGCGCGATGGGGGCCTCCACCACCGATGCGGTCCGCATCGGGACAGCGCATACCGGTCGCATCATCACCGCCGCCGCGCTGATCCTGCTCGTCGTTACCGGCGCATTCGCCTTCTCGGATCTGGTGTTGATGCAGTACATCGCATACGGCATGATCGCCGCGCTGCTCATCGACGCCACCGTGCTGCGCATGCTTGTTGTGCCGGCGACGATGAAACTGCTTGGTGACGTCTGTTGGTGGGCGCCCAGCTGGATGAAAAAGATCCAGCAGAAGGTCGGCTTGGGCGAACTCATCCTCGACGATGAACGGCCCGGCAGCACCGACATCATCGACCTCGTCGAGACCCTCCGACAACCGACCCGGTGACCATGCAAATCGGGAGCCCCCTGTCAGTGGGCTTCTCTACGCTGCCGTGCATGACCCGTTCCCGAACCAGACCGCAGCACGCTCCTGACGGCCTTTCGCCCTCGAGCTGGTCGGCACCGACCCTTCTGAGATGAACGCCCCCTCGCTATTTGGGGCCTCGCGGCCCGGCGATGGTGGGCTCTCGCCGGTTGGGGTGGTGTGAGAAGTGTTCAGACTCGATGGCGAGGTAGGTGTCTCCTACAGCCAGATTTATGTCGAGAGTGACCCCGGGGACTTCGGCCCGCGCATGCACGAGGCGTTCGCCGGGCAGCGCGCAGGACTGTGCGGCGCCGCGGTACCCGGCGCACTTTTCCTGAGGACCGGTTTGCACACCGGCAACGTCGGTTTCACCGTCGAAGTGCGCGGCCAGGCTCCCCCGCTCGATCCGGAATGGGAAGACGTCGTGGAGGTCTCCTTCTACCCGCTCTCGGATCAAAGCTTCCTGGTGCAGTGGGCAGGCGAGGACTCCTGGGAACTGGACTTGAAAGAAGGGCTCGACTACCGGGTGCGGTACTGCGCGCAGGGTATGGACCAGGCGCGAGAGAAGGACGTCAGACTCCACGATGAGCCAGTACAGGACCGTTATCTCCTACAGTTCTGGCCCGCCCCGCCCGAACCGGACCGCATAGTGCGCCAGACCTCGCAGGTCGCGGCCTACTCCCATGACTGGGCCCGCCGGCAACCCGATGCCGAGTTCCGCGTGCGGGCCATCATGGCCCAACGACGGGCACACCTCACCCCTGAGGGCGCCGAATCGTTTCGCGACGCCGAATCTCCAGACCAGACCGCGGATATGGCGGTCATCTCCGGCGAGGCCGATCCACAGTCTGTCCGCGAGCAGGTGAGAGTGCTGAGCTCCTATCCCACGGCAGATTGTTCAAGTGCGGCAACAAGCTTCGAACAAGATCAACACACGCATACCACCTTCACCCATGTCGTGACGGATCTTGCGATGACACGCCGACCAGCGCGATCACGCTATCTGCGCCAGAACCGCCTGAAGGGACCACCTTGTTGCCAGTCGTGGGACCACCGTCGGCAAGCGATCCGACGAGCGAATCGCTGAGGCACCTCGGCAGGCACAGGCGATCACGTCGAATCCAGCTCCGGGCGAACGACTACAACTTGTTGCCAGATACGTGTGGTGTTGTCGGCGTCGGCGCGCTGGGCGCCGACGCCGACACGATCCTCGAACCTCGGTCAGCGCAGCGCGGCTGCCGCGGCGACGAGGTTGCGCAGTGAAGCTTCGACCTCGACCGGTCCGCGGGTCTTCAGACCGCAGTCCGGGTTCACCCAGAGCCGCTCGGCCGGAACAGCTTTCAGTGCCGCCTGCAACGAGGTGGTGATCTCCTCGACCGAAGGCACACGCGGGGAGTGGATGTCGTAGACGCCAGGACCGACGCCGAGGTCGAAGCCCGCGGCGTTGAGGTCGTCGAGAACCTCCATGTGCGAGCGGGCGGCCTCGATCGAGGTGACGTCGGCGTCCAGGCCGGCGATCGCTCCGATGACCTCACCGAATTCGGAATAGCACAGATGGGTGTGGATCTGGGTGGTGTCGGCGACACCGGAGGTCGCCAGACGGAACGAATCCACCGACCACGCAAGGTAATCCGGCTGCTCGGCCGCACGCAGGGGGAGCAGCTCGCGCAGGGCGGGTTCGTCGACCTGGATGATGCGCGCGCCACCGGTTTCGAGGTCGGTGACTTCGTCGCGGATGGCGAGGGCGACCTGACGAGCGGATTCGCCCAGCGGCTGGTCGTCGCGGACGAAGGACCACGCCAGGATGGTGACGGGTCCGGTGAGCATGCCCTTGACCGGCTTGGTGGTGCGTGACTGGGCGTAGCCGATCCAGTCGGTGGTCATCGGCGCGGGCCGGACGACGTCACCGAAGAGGATCGGCGGGCGCACGCAGCGGGTGCCGTAGGACTGCACCCAGCCGTTGTCGGTGGCGGCGAAGCCGTCGAGCAGCTCGGCGAAGTACTGGACCATGTCGTTGCGCTCGGGTTCGCCGTGAACCAGCACATCCAGGCCCAGGCGTTCCTGCAGCGCGATGACGTCGTCGATCTCCCCGTGCATCCGTGTCACGTACTCGGCCTGGTCGATCTCGCCCTTGCGCAGCGCGGCGCGGGCGAGCCGGATCGCCGAGGTCTGCGGGTAGGAGCCGATCGTGGTGGTCGGCAGCAATGGCAGGTCCAGATGCGCCCGCTGCTTGGCGCGCCGTTCGTCGGCGGGAGCCCGCTCGATGTCGGCGGGGGTGAGCGCGGCCAGGCGGGCACGGACCGTGTCGTTGTGCAGGCGAGGGTCGGTGCGGCGCGACTCGGCGGCGTCGCGGGCCGCGCGCAGCTCTGCGGCGACGGTGTCGGTGCCCTGGGTCAATGCCGTGGCGAGTACGCGAACTTCGTCGACCTTCTCGGCGCCGAATGCCAGCCACGACCGCAGCCGCTCGTCGAGCGCGGCTTCCGGGGTGAGCGAGTACGGAACGTGCAGCAGGGAGCACGAACTCGACACCGCGACCGAGGCGGCGCTGCCCAGCAGCGAACCGAGGGTGCTCAGCGCGGCGTCGAGATCGGTGCGCCAGATGTTGCGGCCGTCGACGACACCGGCCACCAGCAGTTTGTGCGTCAGCGCGGGGACCGAGGCGATGGCCTCGACGGTGGTGCCGGTGGTGAAGTCGACCGCGATCGCGTCTACCGGGGTGGCCGCGATCTCGGCGAGCGCGGCATCGGTGTGGCCGAAGTAGGTGGCGATCAGGATCGCGGGCCGGTCGGTGCTCGAGGCCAGCTCGGTGTAGGTGGCGCGTACCGCCGCGAGCTCGCTGTCGCTCAGGTCGGTCACCAGGATCGGCTCATCGATCTGGACCCACGCGACACCGGCGGCCGCGAGCCGGGCGAGCAGGTCCCGGTACAGCGGGAGCAACTCGGCGAGGCGGTCCAACGGCGCACCATCGGCATGCTTGGCCAGCTTCAGGAAGGTCAGCGGCCCGATGACGACCGGACGGGCCGGGATCCCGAGCTCGTCGGCCTCGGTGAGCTCGGCGAACAGCTTCTCCGGGTGCAGCGAGAACCGGGTGCCGCCGTCGATCTCGGGGACGATGTAGTGGTAGTTGGTGTCGAACCATTTGGTCATCTCGAGCGGCGCGATCGAGTCGGTGCCGCGAGCAGCGGCGAAGTAGCGATCGAGCGGGTCGGCGATCTCGGCGACCCGTGGCGGCAGCGCACCCAGCAGGACGGCGGTGTCGAGGACCTGGTCGTAGTAGGAGAAGGTGCCGACCGGGATCGAGTCCAGGCCGGCGGCGGCGAGCAGGCTCAGATGAGCATGGCGCAGCTCGCGCGCGACGGTGTGCAGGTGATTGGCGTCGACCTTGCCGGCCCAGTAGGCCTCGGTGGCGCGCTTGAGTTCACGGTTCGGCCCAACTCGGGGCAGCCCCAGAACAGTGGCGGTGAAGGGGGTGTGCGGAACGGCCACGATCATCGTCTCCGGTACGGGTGGGATGGCCACAGCCTGTCGTGGGCAGCACCGACCACCGACCGTGCGAACACGCGCGAAAACCGCGCCCGCTCCGGACAGGTCCGGCGGGTCGGAAATTGTCGGTCCGTGCGCCCAATCCACGAGGCGGAGGCCGCCGGACACGGCGTGTCCGGCGCAACGGGCAGGTCTTCGGACTTGTGGGCACCGGCCGATTCGGCCGACCTACTGGCCGTCGCTTCCCAGGGAGGTGCCCAGTGCTCGATGACGGCGGTCGTTCCCACTCACCGCTGCGGGACAGTCCCGGATTCCCACCGGGTTCCCTCTTGCCGGACACCGGTCTCCCGGCGCCCGGTTTCGACACGATCACCGGAGCTCGGGACTCCGACTCTGCACAGTGAACGTGAACCAGCTGCGCCGACCATGCTAGTCCAGAATCGCCCAGCGGCGATGGCCAGGCGGATCGCCCGGCCGTCCCAGGCTTTTTCTCTGTGAGGCCCGTCATAGTGGAAAGGCCGCTCGAGGGTGGCTTTTCGAGGCGATATCAGGGTGTCGGGGTGGGCGATGGTCCACCGTGGTAGCGGTGCGTGGGTTGTGTGTGCACTGCGGTGTCGTATTCTGTGCGGGCAGCTGGTTCGCCGGTGGCCTGGATGTCGGGAGTCCCCGCTCGGTCGTCGGCGTCGACACCTCGCGCCGTGTGGCGTTTCGGGGTGGAGAGGGAACCCGGTGGAAATCCGGGGCTGTCCCGCAGCGGTAAGCAGGAACGAACATCGTCAACAGCACTGGGCCACCCATGCCCGGGAAGCGGCGGTCAGTAGGTGGCGCGGGGGGTCCCCGGCCGGTGCCTGTAAGTCCGAAGACCTGCCACTGTGCCGGATACGCCGTGTCCGGGGGTCGTCGCCTCGTGGATCGGGCGCTCACCGGCAGGTTCCCGAATCGTGTTGTGCGAGTTGGGGGTTCCGCTGTCGTGCGTCCATTGGCGTCAGGCCGTTGCTGCCACCCGACGGAGAACACATCGTGGCCCAGTCCGCTACCGCTGCTGTTTCGGTGAATACCCAGTCTCTCGGTGAGCTCGATCCCGAGTTGGCCGCCGCAATGGCGGGCGAGCTCGCCCGCGAGCGCGACACCCTCGAGATGATCGCCTCGGAGAACTTCGTGCCGCGCGCGGTCCTGCAGGCGCAGGGTTCCGTGCTCACCAACAAGTACGCCGAGGGCTACCCGGGCCGCCGCTACTACGGTGGCTGTGAGGCCGTCGACGTGGTGGAGACCCTGGCGCGCGACCGCGCCAAGGAGCTCTTCGGCGCCGAGTTCGCCAACGTGCAGCCCCACTCCGGCGCCCAAGCCAACGCCGCGGTGCTGATGGCGCTGATGAACCCGGGCGAGACCCTGCTGGGCCTGGACCTGGCCCACGGCGGTCACCTCACCCACGGCATGCGCCTGAACTTCTCCGGCAAGCTCTACGACGTCCACTCGTACGGGGTGAGCAAGGAGGACCACCGCATCGACATGGACGAGGTGCGTGACATCGCCAAGGCGGCCAAGCCGAAGGTGATCGTCGCCGGCTGGTCGGCCTACCCGCGCCACCAGGACTTCGCGAAGTTCCGCGAGATCGCCGACGAGGTCGGCGCCTACCTGTGGGTCGACATGGCGCACTTCGCCGGTCTGGTCGCCGCCGGTCTGCACCCCTCGCCGGTGCCGTATGCCGACGTGGTGTCCTCCACCGTGCACAAGACCCTCGGCGGCCCCCGCTCCGGTCTGATCCTGGCCAAGCAGGAATTCGGCAAGAAGCTGAACTCGGCGGTGTTCCCGGGTCAGCAGGGTGGCCCGCTGATGCACGTGATCGCCGCCAAGGCCGCCGCATTCAAGATCGCCGCGACCGACGAGTTCAAGGACCGTCAGGTGCGCACCCTGTCCGGTTCCCGCATCCTCGCCGAGCGCCTGACCGGAGCCGACGTCGAGGACAAGGGCGTCTCCGTGCTCACCGGCGGCACCGACGTGCACCTGGTCCTGGTCGACCTGCGCAACTCCGAGCTCGACGGCCAGCAGGCCGAGGACCTCCTGCACGAGGTCGGCATCACGGTCAACCGCAACGCCGTCCCGTTCGACCCGCGCCCGCCGATGGTCACCTCCGGCCTGCGCATCGGCACCGCCGCCCTGGCCACCCGCGGCTTCGGCGACGCCGAGTTCACCGAGGTCGCCGACATCATCGCCGCCGCCCTCGCAGGCACCTCCGACACCGAGACCCTGCGCGCCCGCGTCGCCAAGCTGGCCCAGAGCGTCCCGCTCTACCAGGGCCTCGAAGACTGGAAGTTCATCTGACCGGATATTCGCCACTGGGGATCGGCCGCGATGCGGCACCTGGTGGCGATCCGGGAATGGCGTGGGGTTCGAGGAGACCAAAGATGACGAGGACCGGTTCGGGGCGACCTGAGTGCGGTGAAACCGACAGCGTCGGCCACTCGGTCGCGCAGAGGTTGCGTGCGCACGCAGGCGTGGGTGCGGGCGTGCCGTTCTCGGTGGAGTTCAATCCGCCGCGAGACAGTGCGGGGGAGGCGCGGTTGTGGCGGGCGGTGCGCGAGTTCGAGCGCATGCATCCGGCGTTCGTGTCGATGACCTATGGCGCGGGTGGCTCGACGAAGGACCGCACGGTCCGTATCACCGGGGAACTGGCACGGGAGACAACGCTGCTGCCGGTGGCGCATCTGACCGCGGTGGGACACAGTGTCGCGGAACTACGTTCCCTGGTCGGCTCCTACGCCGATTCCGGGATCCGCAATCTGCTCGTCCTGCGCGGAGACCCGCCGGGTGACCCCTTGGGTCCGTGGGCGAAACATCCCGAAGGTGTGCACTACGCCGAGGAACTGGTGCGGATCGTGCGCGACCTCGGTGCTTTCCACGTCGGTGTCGCCTCCTTCCCCCAGGGCCACCACCGTTCCCCTGACCTCGACCACGACACCAGGTTCCTGGTGGCCAAACTGCGTGCGGGCGCGGAGTATTCGATCACCCAGATGTTCTTCGACGTCGAGCACTACCTACGGTTGCGGGATCGGGTCAGCGCGCTGGACCCGGAGCAGGGCGCCAAACCCATTATCCCGGAGCTCATGCCCATCACCTCGCTGCGGACAGTCGCTCGAGCCGAAGAACTGTGCGGGCGCCCACTGCCCGAATCGGTCATGGCCCGACTGCGCCGGGCCGCGGGCAGCGGTCCGGAGCCGGATCAGTCGGCGGTTCGTGCCGAAGGCATTGCGATCGCCACCGAGATGGCCGAACGTCTCATTCGAGAGGGCGCGCCGTGCCTGCATTTCATCACGCTGAACTTCGCCAAGGCGACCGGCGAGGTGTTGACCAACCTGGGCTATGGCGTGGGGGAGGCGCCGCTGCCGGTGCGCTGAGCGCGCCACAACTCGTCGCGCCCACACTGGGTCCGTGGCCACTGTCGCTCTTCATGGAAGTGGCCACGGACCTGTTGCGGCGCCGTGGCAGGGGTCAGCTCCGGTCGGGAGCGGGACGGTCGGCAGGGGTGTAGGGGATATTGGCGGCCCGGTTGTCATCGACACGGATGGCGCGGCCGAGCTGAGGGAACGCGCGTTGCGCGCAAGCCGGACGTTCGCACACCTTGCAGCCCGCGCCGATGGGCACCGCGGTGGCGTCGTCGTTGAGCGGCAGGCCGCTGGAGTACACCAGCTTCTCGGCATAGGCGATGTCGCAGCCGAGACCGATCGCGAAATCGCGTTTGGGGGAGAGGAATCCGGGAGTGCTCTCGTCGGTGGTGCGGGCCAGCCACAGATATTTGCGGCCGTCGGGCATCTGAGCGATCTGGGTATGGATCCGGCCCGGGGCGGCGAAGGCGTTGTGCACCACCCACAGCGGGCAGCTGCCGCCAACGCGGGAGAAATGGAACGCCGTGGCGGACTGGCGTTTGGAGATATTGCCCGCCCGGTCGACGCGCACGAAGAAGAACGGCACACCACGCTGACCGGCTCGCTGCATGGTGGAGAGCCGGTGGCAGACCGTCTCGAAACCGACCTCGAACATCGACGACAGCAACTCGATGTCGTAGCGCAACTCTTCGGCGGCATTGCGAAACCTGGTGTAGGGCAGGATGAGCGCACCCGCGAAGTAGTTGGCCAGCCCGATGCGCAGGAGATCGCGGGACTCGGTGGGCATGGTCACCGTGGCCGTGATGGCCTCGATCGTGTGGTTGTGGGTGAGGAAGGCGAGCTGGGTGGCGAGCTGAAAGGCACGCTGTCCGGCCGAGAGCCTGCGCGCGAGCACGATCTGGCGGGCGACGGGATCGAAGATTCGTTTGGGGCCGGGATCGGTGGGATCGTCGGAGCGTATCGTCACGGTGATGCCGTGCTGCTGGTGCAACAGCCTGGTCAGCTGTAGGTCCAATCCGCCTATGCTGAGCCGGTTCTCGGTGAACAGGGTCTCGGCGGCCAGATCGAGTTCGGGAATGTGGTTGCGGCGGTCATAGAAGAAGTCGCGCACGTCCTCGTATGGTGTCGCGGCCGCCGCTGCCGTCGCCGGGGTCTCGAGACCGGCGGAGAACTGCTCGATCTGCTGGGTGGTGCTGGTGAGCCTGCGATGCAGGCTCACCAGCAGATGGGCGGCCGCGGGTACCCGCGCCACCAGGTCCTCGAGTTCGGCATTGCTGATGCTCGCGGTATCGGGGTCCTCGACGAAGACATCGTGCAGATCAGCCAGCAGCCGAGCGTCGGTCCCGGCGGTGAAGAATCCCATGTCGAGGTCGAAGGTGGCGTTGAGCTTGAGCAGCACCTGCACGGTGAGTGGGCGCTGATCGTTCTCGAGCTGGTTGATATAGCTCACCGATAGCCCGAGCAGCTTCGCCATCGCCGTCTGCGACAGCCCGCGCTGTTCGCGCAGCGTCCGCAGCCGCGCGCCCGCGTACATCTTCTGCATGTCCCGAATCTAGCACCCGCCTCTTCCACAATTTTCACAAATTTGCCGGGAAGGTTTCACAAATTTCGGCATCTGTGAGGCATTTTCCCTGGTGGCAACCCTGTGTAGCGTGCGAAATGTATCGGTGAATATTCGACGCCTGGGAGGCCCCCGCTGTGAAGAACCATCTCGTCTGCACCCACCGCTCCGCCGAGGACTTCCCTCGTGAGGAGCACCTGGCCTGGCGGATCGCCGAGGTTGCCGCCGACGTGGTGGAGGTGCCGGCCGACACCGAGGAGATGATCGTCAACCGGATCATCGACAACGCCTCGGTCGCCGCGGCGTCCATCACCCGCCGTCCGGTCGCCAACGCACGCGCCCAGGCACTGGCGCACCCCTACGGACCCGGCGCCGCGGTGTTCGGTGTGCCCGGCCGGTTCTCCCCCGAGTGGGCGGCGTGGGCCAACGGTGTCGCAGTGCGTGAGCTGGACTTCCACGATACGTTCCTGGCCGCCGAGTACTCCCACCCCGGTGACAACATCCCCTCGATCCTGGCCGCCGCCCAGCACACCGGCCGCAGCGGCGCCGACCTGATCCGCGGTCTGGCCACCGGCTACGAGATCCAGGTCGACCTGGTCCGCGCGATCTGCCTGCACGAGCACAAGATCGACCACGTCGCCCACCTCGGCCCCTCGGCCGCCGCAGGCATCGGCACCCTGCTCGGCCTCGACACCGAGACCATCTACCAGGCGATCGGCCAGGCGCTGCACACCACCACCGCGACCCGCCAGTCCCGCAAGGGCGAGATCTCGAGCTGGAAGGCCTACGCACCGGCCTTCGCCGGAAAGATGGCCGTCGAGGCTGTCGATCGCGCGATGCGCGGTGAAGGCGCCCCTTCGCCGATCTGGGAGGGCGAAGACGGTGTCATCGCCTGGCTGCTCGGCGGCCCGAATGCCGAGTACTCCGTGCCGCTGCCCGCACCGGGAGAGGCCAAGCGCGGCATCCTCGACACCTACACCAAGGAGCACTCGGCCGAGTACCAGAGCCAGGCGCCGATCGACCTGGCGTTCCGCCTGCGCGAGCGCATCGGCGATCTCGATCAGGTCGCCTCGATCGTGCTGCACACCAGCCATCACACCCACTACGTGATCGGCACCGGCTCCAACGACCCGCAGAAGTTCGACCCCAAGGCCTCGCGCGAGACCCTGGACCACTCGATCATGTACATCTTCGCGGTCGCCCTGCAGGACGGCACCTGGCACCACGAGCGGTCCTACGCGCCTGAGCGCGCGCAGCGCCCCGACACCATCGAGCTGTGGCAGAAGATCTCCACCGCTGAGGACCCGGAGTGGACCCGCCGCTACCACTCCACCGACCCGAACGAGAAGGCCTTCGGCGCCCGCGCCGAGGTCACCCTGAAGAGCGGTGAGGTGATCGTCGACGAGCTGGCCGTCGCCGACGCGCACCCGCTGGGCGCGCGGCCCTTCGCCCGCGAGCAGTACATCGCCAAGTTCCGCACCCTCGCCGAGGGCGTCATCGAGCCCGCCGAGCAGGACCGCTTCCTTGAGGTCGCCCAGCGCACCCCGCAGCTGTCCGCCGAGGAGCTGGGTCAGCTGAACTTCACCGTCTCCGACGAGGTGCTCGCCCGCACGCCGCAGCTGCCGAAGGGACTGTTCTGATGACCGGCCTGCTCGCGGCCTCGAACTCGGCCGCCGACAAGCGCGCCGCATTCAAGGCGGGCCTGGCCTCCGGCACCATTCAGCGCTTCCCGGGTGCGTTCAATCCGTTGGTGGCCAAGCTGATCCAGGAGATCGGCTTCGAGGGTGTCTATGTCTCGGGCGCGGTGCTCTCGGCCGATCTCGGCCTGCCCGATATCGGTCTCACCACGCTCACCGAGGTGGCCGGGCGCGGGCAGCAGATCGCCCGCGTCACCGAGCTGCCGGTGCTCATCGACGCCGACACCGGCTTCGGTGAACCGATGAGCGCCGCGCGCACGGTGACGGTCATGGAGGACGCGGGCATCGCGGGCCTGCACCTCGAGGACCAGGTCAATCCGAAGCGCTGCGGGCACCTCGACGGCAAGGCCGTCGTGCCCACCGAGGAGATGGTTCGGCGGCTCGGCGCCGCGGTCGCGGCCCGGCGTGATCCGGACTTCGTGATCTGCGCGCGCACCGACGCCGCCGGCATCGAGGGCATCGACGCGGCGATCGACCGGGCCGAGGCCTACGCCGACGCCGGCGCCGACCTGATCTTCACCGAGGCCCTGTACACCCCGGCCGACTTCGAGAAGTTCCGGGCCGCGGTCTCGATTCCGTTGCTGGCCAATATGACCGAGTTCGGCAAGTCGGAATTGCTGTCGGCCAAGACGCTGGAGTCGATCGGCTACAACGCCGTGATCTACCCGGTGACGACTCTGCGGCTGGCCATGTTCGCCGCCGAGACCGGCCTGCGCGAGATCGCGGCCACCGGTACCCAGTCGGGGCTGCTGGATCAGATGCAGCACCGCAGCAGGCTCTACGAGCTGCTGCAGTACGAGCGATACAACGAATTCGATTCCGACATATTCAATTTCACCCTCGGAAGGTCATAATGAGCACTGTATCGCGCAGCGATTCGGCGAGGGGCGGCGGTCGGGCGGCGGGTGGGCTGGTGGATACCGCAATCCCTACCATCTACAAGGGCCTGGCGGGCGTCGTCGTCGACACCACCGCGATCTCCAAGGTGGTGCCCGAAACGAACTCGCTGACCTACCGCGGTTACGCGGTCCAGGATCTGGCCGCGCACTGCACCTTCGAGCAGGTCGCCTACCTGCTCTGGTACGGCGAGCTACCGAACGATGCCCAGTACGCGCAGTTCCTGCAGCAGGAGCGCGCCGCCCGCCGGGCCGATCGCTCGCTGCTGGCGCTCATCGCGAAGATGCCCGACAACTGCCACCCGATGGACGTGGTGCGCACCGCGATCAGCTGGCTCGGCGCCGAGGACCCGGAAGAGTGGGACAACTCGCCGAAGGCCAACCGCGCCAAGGCCTTGCGCATGATGGCCGTGCTGCCGACCATTGTGGCCGCCGATCACCGCAAGCGGCACGGGCTGGAGCCCATCGCGCCACATTCGCATATGGGTTTCGCGGAGAACTTCCTGAACATGTGTTTCGGGAAGGTCCCTGCCCCGGAGCTGGTGAAGGCGTTCGAGGTCTCGCTGATCCTCTACGCCGAGCACAGCTTCAACGCCTCCACCTTCGCCGCCCGGGTGGTCACGTCCACGCTGTCGGACATCTACAGCGCGGTGACCGCCGCCATCGGCGCGCTCAAGGGCCCGCTGCACGGCGGGGCGAACGAGGCGGTCATGCACGACATGATCGAGATCGGCGACCCCGCGCTGGCCGAGGAGTGGATGCGCAACAAGCTGGCCAAGAAGGACAAGGTGATGGGCTTCGGCCACCGGGTCTACAAGAACGGTGATTCCCGGGTCCCCACCATGAAGCAGGCCTTCCTGGATGTCGCGGCCGTCACCGGCGGGGCCAAGTGGGTCCAGATGTACGAGATCCTCGAGCAGACGATGGTCGAGGCCACCGGCATCAAGCCGAATCTCGACTTCCCGACCGGCCCCGCCTACTACCTGCTCGGCTTCGACATCGAGGTCTTCACCCCGATCTTCGTGATGAGCCGGATCACCGGGTGGACCGCCCACATCATCGAGCAAGGGGAATCCAACGCCCTGATCCGTCCACTGAGCGAGTACGTGGGCGTGCCGCAACGCACTGTCGTGGCCTGACACCCAGCGCACGGCACCTGACCCAACGGCCCGTACTCACCCGTACGGGCCGTCTCCCATTTCCGGCGTCGACACCGCCGACGTCGAAGAATCGAAGAGGTACTCCGCCCCATGTTCTCGAAAGTCCTGGTAGCCAACCGCGGCGAGATCGCCATCCGCGCCTTCCGCGCCGCCTATGAACTCGGCGCGAAAACTGTCGCGGTGTTCCCCCACGAGGACCGCAACTCCGCACATCGGCTCAAGGCCGACGAGTCCTACCAGATCGGCGAACCCGGGCATCCGGTCCGTGCCTACCTGTCGGTGGGCCAGATCATCGCCACCGCACGCACGTCCGGCGCGGACGCGGTGTACCCGGGCTACGGGTTCCTCTCCGAGAACCCCGACCTGGCCGCCGCCTGTGCCGCTGTGGGCATCACCTTCATCGGTCCCTCACCCGAGGTGCTGGAACTGACCGGCAACAAGGCCCGTGCGATCGCCGCCGCCAAAGCCGCCGGGCTTCCGGTCCTGGCCTCGACACCACCCTCGGCCGATGTCGAGGAACTGCTCACGGCCGCGCAGTCGATGGACTTCCCGGTCTTCGTCAAAGCCGTCGCCGGCGGTGGTGGGCGTGGCATGCGCCGAGTGGAGGATCCTGCCCAGTTGCGATCGGCAATCGAAGCGGCAGCGCGCGAAGCCGAAGCGGCCTTCGGCGACCCGACGGTGTTCCTCGAGCAGGCCGTGATCAACCCACGCCACATCGAAGTGCAGATCCTGGCCGACCAGTACGGCAATGTCATCCATCTGTTCGAGCGCGACTGCTCGCTGCAACGCCGCCATCAGAAGGTCATCGAACTCGCACCCGCCCCGAACCTGGATCCCGCACTGCGCGAAACCATCTGCGCCGACGCGGTGGCCTTCGCCCGTCAGATCGGCTACACCTGTGCCGGTACGGTGGAGTTCCTGCTCGACGAGCGCGGCAATCACGTCTTCATCGAGATGAACCCGCGCATCCAGGTCGAGCACACGGTCACCGAGGAGATCACCGACGTCGACCTGGTCCAGGCCCAGCTCCGCATCGCCTCCGGCGCGAGCCTCGAGGAACTGGGCCTACGCCAGGACTCGATCACCATCCGTGGTGCGGCGCTGCAGTGCCGGATCACCACCGAGGACCCCGCCGCCGGATTCCGGCCCGATACCGGCCGCATCACCGGATACCGTTCACCCGGCGGCGCGGGTGTGCGCCTCGACGGTGGCGCGAACGTCGGTGCCGAAGTCAGCGCCCACTTCGACTCCATGCTGGTCAAACTCACCTGCCGTGGCCGGGACTTCCCGACCGCGATCTCGCGTGCTCGCCGTGCGGTGACCGAGTTCCGCATCCGTGGACTGGCCACCAATATCCCCTTCCTGCAAGCCGTTCTGGATGACCCGGACTTTCAGGCCGGCCGGGTCACGACCTCGTTCATCGATGAACGACCGGAGTTGCTGACCCGCCACACCTCTGCCGACCGCGCATCGAAGATCCTGGAATACCTCGCCGACGTCACGGTCAACAAGCCCTACGGTGACCGGCCGACGACGGTCTACCCGCACGACAAGCTGCCCGCCCTCGACCTGCGTCTGCCGCCGTCGGCCGGTTCGAGGCAGCGCCTGCTCGCCCTCGGCCCGGACGGTTTCGCCCGCGCCCTGCGCGAGCAGAAGGCGCTCGCGGTCACCGACAGCACCTTCCGCGACGCGCACCAGTCGTTGCTCGCGACCCGGGTGCGTACCAACGGCCTGCTCGGCGTCGCCGGGCATGTGGCGCGGCTGACCCCCG
>NZ_JBFAHV010000036.1:0-67143 GCF_040654375.1 Nocardia sp. NPDC050710
ACCCTTTCGGGGCCGTCTCGCTGCCGAGCGGCCGAAGCGCACGCGACGCAGTCGCAAGTCTCGGCCGCTCGGCAGCGAGACATCCAGGGCCGCGAACACGCCGCGCCCGCGCGGCCAACAACACAGCGTTCTCCCAGGGAAGGTGCAGCGAGTTCCCAGTCGGCTGTCGCAAGATGAGGTTATGACTGGTGTGCCCGCGGAGCA
The DNA here is from genome assembly GCF_040654375.1 of Nocardia sp. NPDC050710. Classification (NCBI taxonomy): domain Bacteria; kingdom Bacillati; phylum Actinomycetota; class Actinomycetes; order Mycobacteriales; family Nocardiaceae; genus Nocardia; species Nocardia sp. NPDC050710. The sequence goes on from NZ_JBFAHV010000036.1 coordinate 205, forward strand.
GATGCCCGAGGCTCGGGTGCTGGTGGTGGATGACGAGCCGATGATCGTCGAGTTGTTGTCGGTGAGTCTGCGCTATCAGGGCTTCGAGGTCGAGACGGCGTCCGATGGGGCGCAGGCGCTGGACAGGGCCCGTGGTTTCCGCCCGCAGGCGCTGATCGTGGACGTGATGATGCCGGGTATGGACGGCTTCGGTTTGCTGCGGAGGTTGCGCGCCGACGGTATCGACGCGCCCGTGCTGTTCCTGACCGCCCGCGACGAGGTGCAGGACAAGGTTGCCGGGTTGACCCTCGGCGCCGACGACTACATCACCAAACCCTTCAGTCTGGAGGAGGTGGTGGCCCGGCTTCGGGTGGTGCTGCGCCGGGCGGGTCACGCCGCGCCCGCGCCCGAGAGTTCGCGAATTCGTTTCGAGGATATCGAGCTCGATGACGATACCCACGAGGTGTGGAAGGCGGGCGAGCCGGTTGCGCTGTCCCCCACCGAGTTCACGCTGTTGCGCTATTTCATGGTCAATGCGGGCACCGTGCTGAGTAAGCCGCGCATCTTGGATCATGTGTGGCGCTACGACTTCGGCGGCGAGGTGGGCGTGGTGGAAACCTATGTCTCGTATCTGCGTAAGAAGGTCGACACCGAGCAGCGGTTGATTCATACGCTGCGCGGGGTCGGCTATGTCATGCGTGTCACCCGTCCGGCGGGGCAGTGAGCTCGGATCGTACCGCTCGGGCTCGGAATCGCCCGGCCCGCAATACCTCCGGCGCCGATCGAACCGATCCCGGCCCGAATCCTTTTCGTCGCACCTGGACTCGTGAACCACAGCGTGGATCCGGTCGGTTCCATTCGTTCTGGCAGCGGCTGCGGAATCGGCTCGCGGCTGTCCCATTGCGGGTCTCGCTGGTGCTGGCGCTGGTGGTGCTGGCCGCGCTCGGGCTTCTGATCTCGGGCACGATGGTGACCTCCGGGCTGGAGCAGTCCCTGACCTCCCGCACCGATCAGCAGTTGCGTGATGGCGCGATCGAGTGGTCGCGACGCCTGCGTCCGCCGCCCGGGGCCGTGCTGCCGCCGGATCCGAGGCATCCGCCGAGCCAGTTCTATGTGCGAGCGAGGAACACCGAGGGGTCGCTGGCCTATGACGTCAAGGCGTTCGGTGTCGACGCCGAACCCGCGTTGCCGGATCCGCCGAGCAGCGGGCCGGTGAATACCCGGATTGTGGTGAGCGGACCGACGACCGTCGGTTCGGTCGGTGACGCCCCGACCCAGTGGCGGTCACTGACGGTGCAGAGCCAGGACGGCATAGCCACGGTCGCCTTGCCGCTGACCCAGAACATCGATACCGTGCACCGGCTGGTGATGTTGCAGTTGATGGTCGGGGCCGCGGTGCTCGCGGCGCTCGCGGTGGCCGCCTATTTCGCTATCCGCCGCAGCCTGCGCCCGCTGCGCCGGGTGGAGAATATCGCCGCCGCGATCGCCCGCGGGGATCTGCACCGGCGAGTTCCGGTACGCGGCAACAATACCGAGGTGGATCGGCTCTCCCGATCGCTCAACGGCATGCTGTCGCAGATCCAGTCGGCTTTCAAGGCGACCGAGGCCTCCGAGGCGGCGGCCAGGCAGTCCGAGGCGAAGATGCGCCGTTTCGTCGCCGACGCCAGCCACGAATTGCGCACTCCGCTCACCACCATCCGCGGTTTCGCCGAGCTCTATCGGCAGGGCGCGACAACGGATCCCGCGCTCTTCATGGACCGCATCGAGCACGAGGCCCAGCGCATGGGCCTGCTGGTGGAGGATCTGCTGATGCTGGCCAGGCTGGATGCCCAGCGGCCGCTGGAGCGCGGCCCGGTCGATCTGCTCGCCATCGCCAGCGACGCGGTGCACAATGCCCGCGCGATGGCCGCGGCGGCCCGCCCGGAGGGCCCGCGCCGTTCGATCGAGTTGGAAATACGTTCCGGTGAGGGAACTTTGGAGTTGACCGGCGATGCCGAGCGGCTGCGTCAGGTGTTGACCAATCTGTTGAACAACGCGCTGATCCACACCCCGCCGGATGCTGAGGTCACCGTCCGGCTGGCCCCCGCCGAGGACGAGATCCTGCTCGAGGTCGCCGATACCGGGCCCGGGCTACCGGCGGGGGAAGCCGAGCGCATCTTCGAACGCTTCTACCGCACCGATACCTCGCGCACCCGTGCCAGCGGCGGTACCGGTCTGGGTCTGTCGATCGTGCGGGCGCTCGTCACCGCGCACGGCGGCGGCGTCACCGTCGCCAGCACCCCGGGTGTGGGAACCACCTTTACGGTGCGACTTCCCCGGGACTGAACAACTACCGGCACAGCATTCTTCGCGACCGTGTCCTAACGATGGGCGGATGCGATCCGCGACGGATCAGACCGGTGTGACGGAGTCGACCAGCCAGCGGTCGTCGGACTTGTCCAGCGCGACCCGCACCCGGCTGCCGGTGGTGGTGCCCTGCGGGGTGTCCTTACTGGTGGTGATCTGGTTGAGGAACAGCAGTACCACCGCGTGCGAGCGGTCCGCCTCGACGACTCCGCCCGCCTGGGTGGTCGCCTTGACGGTCAGCTGCTTCTCCTTGGCGCCCGGTGCGATCGCCTGGTTGATCAGCTTCAGGTAGTCCTCGCGGAAACTCGCGGAAAGGTTGTCCGCCGCCTTCGGCAGTTCCTTGTCCACGGTGGTGAAGTCGTAGGTGAACATGGCCGCGACCGCGCGATCCGCGGCGGCCATCGCATCCTTGCGGGCGGTCTCGGACTGTTTGTCGTCCCAGTAGCGGAATCCGTTGATCCCCATGAGGATCACGGCGGCCAGGATAACGGCGCCCGCGACGCTCATGGCGATCCAGCGGCGCGTTCCTTGTAAGAGTTTCATGCCACGAACTCCACCTTCGATGCGGTCAGGCCGGAGTCAGAGCGGGTCACGGTGATCCGGAATCGGTAGTACCGGGTCTGCGGCTCCGTCTGGCCCGCGTTGGTCAGTGTCTGCTTGGCCGCGACGAGTACCTGGGCCGAGTTCTCGTCGTCCTCCTGTATCGCTGCCTCGACGATCTCTCCGTTGGAGACGACCTTGGCCTGCTGCACGATGGTCATGAACGGGTCGACGCGACCGTCGAATTCGCTCTTGAACTGTCCCGAGGCCAGTGACAGGATCCGGTCGATGTCCTCCTTGGCCGAGTCGGCCCGAATGGTGGTCAGGTTGAGCGCCGCTTGCCGTGCGGTCCGCAGGTATTCGGCGCGCCGTTCGTCGCGCTGGTCCGCCGAATGCGTCAGGAACACCGATGCTCCGGCGCCGACCACCATGAGTAGCGCCAGTACGGCGGCCGCCGCCATCGCGAAGATGCGCGGAGCTCCGCGCTTCGGCGTCGTGTCGGCCGCGGAATCGGTCCGGGCGTCCGCGCTGGAGTCGTCTGTGTCGGCAGCATCGGCTGTGTCGGCGGCATCGGCGCTATCGGCCACGTCAGCGGCATCGAAGGCATCGGTGGTTTCGGCGGCATCGGACACCGCCGAGGTCTTGCCGAGGGCGACGGCGGACGCGGAGTCGGCGTCCTTGCCGAGCGTCACCGTGGCATCGGGCTTCTCGGCTTCGGCGGAATTCGCCGAGGCGCGGTCGACGGCCGCGGTCTCGGCACCCGAGGCCGCACTCTCCTTATCCGGTGCACGCTCGACGCGCTTGACGACGGCGACGTACACCGGAGCCTTCTTCGTCGCCACATCCGCGGTCCCGGGCGCCTTCGACGTCCCGGTGGCGGTCGCGGTCTCCTCGGCCGGCGGCCCCACCGAGCGAACCGCACGCCGACGCACGCGAGGGGTATCGCCGTTGATTTCGCTCTTGCTTCGTTCGCTGCGCTCACTCATCGTTGCTGCTCCTCGAGCATTGCTTGCCAGCTCGCCGGTACCGCGCCCGAACCGCCGGGGCCGACATCGCCCTGACGGTAGGTGCGGCCGTCCGGGCCGATGTACACACCGGTGGATGGGTCATAGGACCTGGCCGCCGCCGGTGTGGTGTACGAAGCGGGCGCGGTGGGCGCCTCCTCGGGCGACCCGCCGCTCGCGGGCGCCACCGGCTGTACGGGACCGAACGGGGGGTTGTTGCCCAACGGGACGAATCCGGTCCGGCAGAGTTCCGGCGTGGGTGCGCGCACCCCGGGGAATTCGGCGCACGGGGTATTCCTGATGCCGCGCACCGAGATCGGCGAATCCTGCGGCACCTTGCAGTACAGACCGGATGGAGTGTCCACGAAGTCCAGTTCACTCGGCTGGCGACGTTCGTTCGCGGGCAGGAATCCGGTCGTGCAGGCGGGCGGGTCGTTGACCACGGTCATGAAGTCGACCATGGCGCCGTATTTGGCGGGCCCGCGGATGATGGTGCGCAACGCCGCGATCAGCGGCGGGAAGACCACCATGAGCTGCTCGATGCCCGCGTGATAGGTGACCGCGACCTGTCCCAGGCTGACCAGGTTGGTCAGCAGCAATGGCAGTGTCGGCTGGAGCGACTGGAACTGCGCGGTGACCCGCTGCATCGCGGAAGGACCGTCGCGCAAAATATTTCGCAGTGACGGATCATGCACCCGCAGTTGATCGGTGACCGTCGCGAGGTCGCTGGTCCACGAGCGGATGGCCGCGTCGGACTCGATCTGGGTGTCGAGCAGCGGTCCGATCTGGTCCAGCAGCTTCTTGGTCGGCTCGGCACTGTCCTGTGCCTCCTGCACCAGCAGCGCCGCGGAGTCGATGAAGCGCTGGAGATCCGGACCTGCCCCGTTGAAGGCGAGGAATGCCTCGTCGATCACCTGCCGCAGCCGGGTGTCGGCGACGCTGGACAGCAGTCGGTCGGTCTGGTCGAGCAGCGTTCCGACATCCTGCGGCAGCTGGGTGCGCTGCACCGGGATCACCGATCCGTCGGACAGGTTGCCGCCCTTGGGGTTTTCGACGGGGATCAAATCGACGTACTGTTCGCCGACCGCGGATACGCTGCGCACCCAGGCGTCCACATCGGCGGGAATCTTGTAGTCGCTATCGATGGAGAGCTCCGCCTCGACACCGTCTTCGGTCAGCCGAACATCCTCGACCACACCGACATTGGTGCCGCGGTAGGCGACGTTGGCCCGCTGGTAGAGGCCGCCGGTGGCCGCGAGTTGCACGGTGACCGTATAGCGTCCGATGCCGAACATCGCGGGCAGCTTCACGTAGACACCTGCCATCACCACCAGGCCGATCACCGTGAGTACGGAGAAGATCGACAACTGGATGCGGACGAATCTGGTAAGCGTCATCGGCCCGTACCCCCTTGTGGCGCGGTATTTCCGGGCAGTGGCACGGTCAGCCCCGGAATGGCGGGCAGACCCGGGATGGGTGGCAGGCCGGGCAGTGTGGGCGTCGGCTGAGCGCTCGCATCGGGCGTGGTCAGGAGCGGGCCGGTCGCGGGATTGCCGCCCTGGGTGGCGGATTCGGGCGCGAAGCTGCCGATCACGCCCTCGACGCCGCCGAAACGGCCGCCGAGCGGGGTGCCGGTCAACCAGTTGGAGTCCAGCCGCCGTCCGGTCAAATCAATCGTAATGAACAGATTCAGATAGTCGCCCTTGATCGCATTGCCGATGTTCTTGATCGGGAACGGGAAGGTGGGCAGGATCTTCAGCGATTCGATGAGGTTGATCCCGGTATCGGACAGGGTTTGCAGGACGGGGGCGAGGCTGCGCAGGTTGGCCTTCAGGTTCTCGCCGCCCGCGATGACGATGCGATCGGTGACATCGCTGAGTTCGCCGAGTGCGGTCACCGCGGCCGTGATGTTCGCGGTGCGGTCGGCCAGTACGGTCAGCGCGGGATGGATCGTTTCGATCGCCCTGGCCACAATGTCACGCTGGTCGGCCAATTGGCCGCCGAGCCGATCCAGCCCGCTCATGGCCGCGATGATGTCCGCGCGCTGTTTGTCCAAGCCGGAGGTGAGTTCGGCCAGCTGTGGCAGCAGATCGCGGATATCGTCCTCGCGCCCGTTCAGCGCGGTATTGAGTTCGCGGGTAATCGTTTCCAGCTGGGAAATGCCGCCGCCGTTCAGCACCACCGACAGCGAGGAGAGCACCTGCTCGGTGGTCGGATAGGCGCCCGCCCGCTCCAGCGGGATCACATCACCGTCGCGCAGCTCACCGACCGGATCGGTACCTTCCGGCGGCGGCCCGAGCTCGAGGTGGTTACTGCCGAGCAGGCTGGTCTGCCCGATCTTCGCCACCGCATTGGCGGGCAGTTTGACGTCGGACTTCAGCGAGGCGGTGACCAGCGCGTGCCAGCCCTCCACCTCGATATCGGAGACGATTCCGACGGTGACATCGTCGACCCGCACGGGCGAATTCCTGGTCAGGGTGGTCACATTCGGCATTTGGACGCGCACCTTGTATCCGCCGTCGACACCCTCGGTACCGGGCAACGGCAGCGAATTCAATCCGTCCCACTCGCAGCCGGAGACGCCGAGCGTCACCGCGAGGCCCACGGCGAGCGCGGCCATCCGCCGCATCGAACGCGGTCGCATCATCGCTGTCCTCCCGGGATAGCCAATCCGGCAACGCCATCCGGCACTGTTACAGCGGGGGAGCTCTGCCCGGCCAGACTCGGATCGCTGTAGACGATCTGATTCGGGAACGCGTGCACACCGGTGGCCGGATTCAGCAGGATCGGGGCGTAATTCATGGCAAGCGAGCTGATCACCGGCGCCAGGTACTGTGCGCACAAATCGGCGCTGCGGTCGGAGTCGGAATGTTCCAGCGCGCGGATCGATCCGCAGAGGAAGCTGAGCGGATCGGCCGGATTGTTCAGGGCTATCGCACCGGAAAGCGTGCCCTGCGCGGGCTTGTAGATCTGGTAGAAGTTCACCAGCGCGGTCGGTCCCGAATGCAGCACCCGCTCCAGTTCGGGTTTTTTGTCCACCAACTGTTGGGTGACGTCGCCCAGACGTTGCACCCCTTCGGTGAGTTCGGCGCCGCTGCCGTTCAGGAATCGCTTGACATCCGCCAGCGCGATCTCCAGATTGTCCAGCCCGGCACCGAGATCCGCCGATGTATCGCCGAGTACCTCGGCGACCGAGGCGAGCCTGCCGCCGAACTGCACGATCTGCTCATTACTCGCGGACAGTACCTCGACGAACTTCTGCAGATTCCGGATGGTGCCGAAGAGATCGGTGCGCCCATCGGACAGCGTCGTCAGGGTCGCCGACAACTCCCGCAGCGTATCCCGCAGTTTCTGGCCGTTGCCGTCCAGATTGTCCGCCGCGGTGTTGACGAAGCGCCCGAACGAGCCCTGCTTATCGTCACCGACCGGACCCAAAGTCGTTGCCAGCTTGGATAATTCGGACTTGATATCGTCCCATTCGACCGGCACCGCGGTGCGGGTGATCGGGATTTCGGCATTGTCGGCCATCTTCGGGCCGCCGGTGTAGGCGGGTGCGAGCTGGATGAACCGGGCCGAGACCAGGGAGGGCGAAATGACTACCGCATTCGCCTCGGCCGGGATCTCGACGCCCCGGTCCAGGGTCATCCGGACCCGCACCCGATCGCGGCCGGGCTCGATCGAATCGATGCGGCCGACCTTCACCCCGAGTACACGTACGTCGTCACCCGCGTACAGACCCGTGGTCGACGGGAAGTAGGCGGTGATCGTATTCTTGCCGAGCCGGGTGATGCCGCTGTAGGCGCCGACCGCCACCAGGGCGGTCACCAGTGCCGCGGCCAGGATCAGCACCCAGCGCGGCAGATTCCGGACTCGGTTCAGCATGCTCATCGCGGTGGATCCTCTTCCGCAGGCCCGATCGACGGCGGCGCCGGGTGAGTGAAAATATTGCGCAGGTCTTCGGGCAGATGTTCGGGCCACACCAGGGCGTCGACCAGGGGCCGCAGCTCGGTGCTGCTCGCATTGACCACGTAGGCGTTGAACCAGGGTCCGCTGCCGACCTGTTCACCGAGCGCCGCGGCGTACGGTCCGAGACTGTCCATGGCATCGCTGATGTTCTGCTTATTGCGTTGCAGCAGTGCGAGTACCGAATTCAGCCGGTCCAGAGTGTTCTTCATCAGCGGCTCGTTATCGGCGACCAGACCGGACAACTGCCGCGATACCTGGTTCACGTACACGATCAGCTGACCGATCGCGCCGCGGCGGCGCTCCAGCTCGCCGAGCAGGTTATTGCCGTCCAGCAGTAGCGCGTTGATCTGATCACTGCGGTCGGCGAGGATTTTGGTGACGTTCTGCGCCCGGGTCAGCAGCTCCGACAGCGCCTGATCACGCGAATTGATGCTGCGCGAGAGGGCGGTCACCCCATCCAGCGCGGCACGCAACGGCGCGGGAGTGTCGGCGAAGGTCGCCGAGAGTGCGTCCAGCATCTCGTCGACCTTTTCCATATCCAGGCCCTGTACCGTACGGCCGAGATCGCTGAGCGCGTCGTTGAGCGAATACGGGGAGGTGGTGCGGTCCAACGGGATGGTGTCGTCCACCCGCAACGCGCCGCTGCCGGTGGGGGTCACCTCGAGCGATTTGCGACCGAGCACCGTATTCGTCTTGATCGCCGCGGAGGTCTTGTCGCCCAATACGATCGACTCGTCCAGGGTGAACCGGACCAGCACCTTGGCGCCGTCGAGTTCGACATTGTTCACCCGGCCGCTGCGGACACCCGCGACCTGGACCGGATCGCCGGGCACCAGCCCGCCCGCATCCGCGAAATAGGCGGTGAAGTTCGCGCCGCCGCGAATGAATGGCAACCGGTCGAATTGCAAGGCCGACAGCGCCACCGCGATCGCGAGCACAATGCCGACGACGCCGATGGTGATGGCCGGTGAGCGTTGCTCATTCATTGGGCGTACACCTTCCGGTCGCCTGCAGCCCTGGCAACTTGACCTCCAGCGTCTGGCCGTTCGGACCGTCGACCAGGAGGTTCGTCCCACAGATGTAGAGCTGGAGGAACGAGCCGTAGGCGCCGATGCGGATGAGCTTCTTATAGGTCTCGGGCAGTCGCTCGAGAACCCACTGCAGGGTGTCGGAGCCGTCGTCGATATTGGTGGCCAGCCTGCCGGTCTGCTCGATGGTGGCGCGCAGATCCGGACGCGCCTGGGCGAGCAGATTCGTCAGATCGCCGGTGGCGCCGGCGATTCGGGGCAGCGCGTCCCCGATGGGATCCCGGTTCGCCGCCAGACCGCTGATCAGGCGCTGCAATTCGTCGAGCGTGGTGGCGAATTGGTCGCCGCGTTCATCGATGGTCTGCAGTACCGCGTTCAGGTTGTTGATCACGCTGCCGATCAGCTCGTCACGCTCGGAGAGCGTCTTGGCGAAGGAGCCGCCGCTATTGAGCAACTGCACCAGGGTGCCGCCCTGGCCCTGGAAGATGTGCAGCAGCGCGTTCGTCAGATCGTTCACCTGACCCGGATCCAGACCGCGCAGCAGCGGCTTGAAGCCGCCGAGCAGCATATCCAGATCCAGTGCGGGCGAGGTCTGATCGGTGCCGATCGTGCCGCCGGCATGCAATTTCTTGGCCGAACCCGGCCCCTCGAGCAGCTCCAGATACCGGTCACCGACAAGGTTTTCGTATTTGATGGTGGCGCGGGTGCTGGTGAGCAGCTGGTATTTGCGGTCGACATCGAATTCGACGTGCGCGAGATGGTCCTTGCCCACCTTCACCGAGCTGACCGATCCGACCGGCACACCGGCGATGCGCACCTTCGCGCCGGGCAGTATCCCCGACGAACTGGTGAATACGGCGTGGTAGCCGTACTCCCTGGCGAAGCGCATCTGACTGAAGACGATGGCCAGCCCGGCGAAGACCAGGGCCATTACGACGGTGAAGATCGTCAGTTTGACCGTTGTCGCGGTGTTATTCACAGCTTGTCCACCCCCGGCAGTCCGGCGAAGAGCAACTGGAACACCCTCGGGGGCTCGTGGATCTGCACCGGACCCGTATTCGGCACGTAGGGAGCCCCCTCGTTGGTATCGGTGACGAGGTAATCGGAGTGGCTCTCCGGGACTCTGTCCACCACGCCTTCGCATCGCGGTCCGCCGGTGGCGTTCACCTTCGGCAAGTCGTCCGGGTACAGGTAGGGCTTCGCGCCGAACATGAAGTTGGTATTCATACCGACGCCGGGCAGTACGCCGCCGAAGACCTCCTCGGCCAGTGGCATCAGCCCTCCGAGCCCGTTGATCAAGCAGCTGAGCCCGGGTGCGTACTCGTACAGCAGCTGAGTCGTCGGCTGTAGCAGATCCAGTGCGGTGACGAGGTTGTTCTCGTTCTCCCGCAGTACCGCGCCGGTGGTGTCGGCCAGTCCGATCAGATTGGCGAGCACGCTGTCGAGGCTGTCCTGTTCATCGACGAAGGTGCGGCTGGTGACCGTGGCGTTGTCCACGGTGCGCAGCAGATCGCCGACGGTATCGGAGTAGATGCCGGTGACCTCGGTGGTCTTGACCAGATCCGCTTGCAACGTCGGCAGATACGGATTGATCTCGCGCAGATAGGCGTCGCTGCGGGCGAGCAGGTCACCCAGTTTCTCGCCACGCCCCTGGAGCGCGGTGCCGAGCGCGGCCAAGGTCGCGTTCAGCTTCTCCGGCTCGACCTTGGCCAGTACCTCGGACAGGTGCTGGAACAGCGTGTTGAATTCGACGGTCACCCAGGATGCGGTCACCGTCGCTCCCGGCTTCAGCGAGGTCGACGCCGGCTCCTCCGGAATGGTGAAATTGACGTACTTGGCGCCGAAGACGGTGGTGGACCTGATATCGACGCCCGCGTTGGAGGGCACCAGCTTCAGCATGTCCGGGTCCACCGCGAGTCGCAGCTGCGCGCCCTCGGGGGTCAGGTCAACCGAGGCGACGCGACCGATCTCGACTCCGCGCACCTTCACCTTGGCATCGGTATCCAGCACCAGACCGCTGCGCGGCGCTTCGACCAGAACGGTCGAGGTCGGGGTGAACCCGCCGAAAAACATGACCATCGCGACGGCGACCATCGCGACCATCGCGAGCACCATCGCCAGACCGGCCAATTTCAGGCCGAGCCCGCCGCGTAATGCGCGCATCAGGCCGCTTTCTGCTTGCTTCGAATCCGCCATATTCGCTTTACCCGGAGAGATGGAAGTTGCCGGAGGTGCCGTAGATGGCCAGCGAGATCAGCAGGGTCACCGTGACCACCGCGACCAGGGAGGCCCGCACCGCATTGCCGACCGCGATACCGACGCCGACCGGGCCGCCCGCGGCGTGATAGCCGTAATAGGTGTGAATCATCATGACCGCCAAGGCCATGAAAATCGCCTGCGCGAACGACCAGAGAATATCGCTCGGGATCAGGAATGTAGAGAAATAGTGGTCGTACACGCCCGCCGATTGTCCGTAGATGACCACGGTGGCGAAACGGGCCGCCAGGAACGAGGCGATCACCGCCAGCGCGTAGAGCGGGACGATCGCGATCATCCCGGCCAGCACCCGGGTGCCGACCAGGTACGGGACCGGCCGGATCGCCATGGACTCCAGCGCGTCGATCTCCTCGGCCACCCGCATCGCACCGAGTTGGGCGGTGGAGCCCGCGCCGATGGTGGCGGCCAAGCCGATGCCCGAAATAACCGGCGCCGCGATGCGAACGTTGATGAAGGCGGAGAAGAACCCGGTCAGTGCCTCCACACCGATATTGCCCAGTGAGCTGTAGCCCTGCACCGCGATGGTGCCGCCCGCGAACAGGGTGAGGAATCCGACGATCACCACGGTGCCGCCGATTACCGCCAAAGCGCCCGTGCCCATGCTGATTTCGGCGATGAGCCGGATGGTCTCGGTGCGGTAGTGCACCAGTGCGCGCGGCATGGAGCCCAACACCTGCGCGTAGAACACCGCGTGTTTGCCGAGCGAGTCGAGCGAGTCGGAGATTCGGCGGACACGCCGCACGGACTTCGGGAAGCGGGACTGGATTACGAAGGCCATCGGATCACCGCACCGTGAACTTGATGCCGACCGCGGTGACCACCACATTGACAACGAACAGGGCCATGAAGGCGAAGACAACCGTCTGGTTCACCGCATCACCGACACTTTTGGGACCGCCCTTGACATTCAGGCCCAGGTAACAGGCCACCAGCCCGGCGATCAGCCCGAACAGCCCGGCTTTCACCTCGGAGATGACCAGTTCGGGCAGGTGGGTCAGCAGCGTGATGCCGTTGACGAAGGCGCCGGGGTTCACGTCCTGCAGGAAGACCGAGAACAGGAAGCCGCCGACGATGCCGATGGTGCAGACCAGGCTGTTCAGCATCAGCGCCACGAACATGGAGGCCAGCACCCGCGGCACCACCAGGCGCTGCACCGGGTTGATGCCGAGCACCCGCATGGCGTCGATCTCTTCCCGGATGGTTCTGGCTCCGAGGTCCGCGCAGATCGCGGTGGCGCCCGCGCCCGCCACGATCAGCACGGTGACGATCGGTCCGACCTGGGTGACGGAGCCGAAGGCGGCGCCGGCGCCACTGAGGTCGGCGGCGCCGATCTCGCGCAACAGGATATTCAGCGTGAAGCTCACCAGCACGGTGAACGGGATCGCGACCAGCAGGGTCGGCACGAGCGAGACGCGCGCGATGAACCAGGACTGATCGATGAACTCACGCGCTTGAAAGGGCCTGCGAATGCTCGCCCGGGCAACCTCCGCGGTCAGTTCGAAGAACCCACCGACCGCCCGCAGCGGCACAGCAAGGACCTCGTTCATTCGCGATCCTCCTTGCTCAACGTGCTCGTACAGCTCCGACGCACGTCCCACCCGCTGGGCCGCATCGCCGGAATGATTAGAACATGTTCATTTTGTAGCCGCGAGGTTTTGGTCACTTTTGAACTGCTCTTTTTCTCGGATTCGGCCTATGAATGTGAAACGTGTGTCAGAAAAAGGGCTGAGCGCTGCGTCTGTGAGGAGTCACACACCTTGACTCACATGTCTACCAAGTGCGGGAGCGGCGATCAACAACTGGTCGAGTGATCAGTTGCGGACAGATGGCAGCTGCCATCGACCAGCAACCGATCTCATCGAGCAGTGGCGGGCGACCTTATGCAAGCTGACCTGCAAGCAGTGAGCTAGCGGTCGAGGTCGATCAGCGAGGAGGCCGAGAAGGTCTGAGTAGCGGGCCGGTCGGCGAAGTAGCCCCCGAGTGTGGCCGCCAGATCCCCGGCGCCCCACTGATCGCCCGCGGCATCGAAGCGTCGCTCGACCACCGGCGCCGCCATCAGCGCCACCATCGGGCCGTACACGACGAACAGCTGACCATTGACCGCATCGGCCGCGGGCGAGGCGAGATAGGCCACCAGGCGCGCGACATGATCGGGCGAGAGCGGATCGACGCCGCCGTCCGGCGCGGCACTGAAAACCGCTTCGGTCATCGCGGTCCGGGCCCGCGGGGCGATGGCATTGGCACGCACGCCGTACCGGGACAGCGCCCGGGCGGCGGAGAGGGTGAGGGCGGTGATACCCGCCTTCGCCGCACCGTAATTGGCCTGCCCCTCTGGTCCGAGCAGACCCGCCTCGGAGGAGGTATTGATCAGGCGGCCGTAGACCGGCGCGCCCGCTTCCTTGGACTTGCCGCGCCAATAGGCGGCGGCATTGCGGGACAGGAGGAAATGTCCGCGCAGATGCACCGCGACGACCGCGTCGAAATCCTCGTCGGACATGTTGAACAGCATCCGGTCCCGGGTGATGCCCGCATTGTTGACCACGATGTCGACGCTGCCGAATGCCTCGTTCGCGGTGCGGATCAGCGCATCGGCGGTCGAACGCTCGGCAATGCTGCCCGCGACGAACTCCGCCTTGGCGCCGAGTGCCCGGATCTCGGCGAGGGTCTCGGCCACCGCGTCGTTCTCGGACAGGTCGTTGACGACCACCGAGGCACCGGCACCGGCCAGGGCGAGCGCTTCGGCCTTACCCAGTCCGGCACCCGCACCGGTGACGATCGCCACCCGGCCGGACAAGCCGACTTCGAGTTCACCCGCTGTCGTGTTGCTTTCGCTTCGCTCACTCACGGGCCGACTTTAGAACGTGTTCCTACTTCGGAGCAAGCATTGCTCACTCGAGTTTCAGCGCGGCCTTCGGGCACTGCGCCACCGCGTCCTCGACATCGGCGAGCAGGTTCTGCGGCACCTCGGCGACCAGAATGTGCAGCTGGTCGTCGTCGTCGAGTTCGAACACGTCGGGGGCGAATCCGACACAGATTCCGTTCGCCTCGCACTGATCCAGATCGACCGTGACCTTCATGAGAACTCCTTAACAACGACTCTCGTTCGAAGCCTACAGCCGTTGGGGCCACCCGCACCGCCATCGACCGGATTCGAGGTCAATACTGGAACATGTTTCAGTTGATATGCAATCATCGGATCAACCGAATCGAACGAAGGCTCGAGGTTTTGCCATGCGCATTGCGTATACGCCGCAGCAAGAAGAGCTCCGCGCGGAGCTGCGCGACTATTTCGCGCGGCTGATCACACCGGAGCGCCGGGCCGCGCTGAGTGCCACCACCGGCGAATACGGGCACGGCAACGTCTATCGCGAAGTTGTGCGGGAGATGGGCCGTGACGGCTGGCTCACGCTGGCCTGGCCCAAGGAGTTCGGCGGCCAGGACCGTCCGACCATGGATCAGCTGATCTTCACCGACGAGGCCGCCATCGCGGGCGCCCCGGTGCCGTTCCTGACCATCAACTCGGTCGCGCCGACGATCATGCACTACGGCAGCGAAGAGCAGAAGAAATTCTTCCTGCCCAAGATCGCGGCGGGTGAGCTGCACTTCTCCATCGGCTACTCCGAACCGGGCGCGGGCACCGACCTGGCCAGCCTGCGCGCCACCGCGGTGCGCGACGGCGACGACTACGTGATCAACGGTCAGAAGATGTGGACCAGCCTGATCGCATACGCCGACTATGTCTGGCTCGCGGTGCGCACCGATCCGACCGCCAAGAAGCACAAGGGCATCAGCATGCTCATCGTGCCCACCACGGCCGAGGGCTTCTCCTGGACCCCGGTGCACACCATGGCGGGCCCGGACACCAGCGCCACCTACTACCAGGACGTCCGGGTGCCGGTGAGCTCGCTGGTCGGCCAGGAGAACGGCGGCTGGGCGCTGATCACCAATCAGCTCAACCACGAACGCGTCGCGCTCACCTCGGCGGGACCGCTCACGGTGGCGCTGAACCAGACCGTCGAGTGGGCCCGCACCACCAAGGCCGGGGACGGCTCCCGCGTGATCGATCGGGAATGGGTGCAACTCAACCTGGCCAAGGTGCACGCCAAGGTGGAGTACCTGAAGCTGCTGAACTGGGAGATCGCCAGCCGGGCCGATGCGGGCGGTGACGCCGCGCCGCGCCCGTGGGATGCCTCCACCTGCAAGGTCTACGGCACCGAACTCGCCACCGAGGCCTACCGCCTCCTGATGGAGGTCCTCGGACCGCAGGCCTACCTGCGCCAGGACTCCCCCGGCGCCGAACTGCGCGGACGCCTGGAGCGCTTCCACCGCGCGGCACTGATCCTGACCTTCGGCGGCGGCACCAATGAGGTCCAGCGCGACATTATCGCCATGACCGCACTGCGCCAGCCCGCCGCGGCGCGCTGAATCCAATGGCGGCGCTCCGGGCCCGTCGCTCGCACCGCTGAGACTTCGAAAGCAGGTACACCACCATGGATTTCACCCAGACCGAGGCCCAGAACGATCTGGCCCGCCTGACCGCCGAGGTAACCGGCAAGCTGGTCACCGCCGATCGGCTGCGCGAACTCGATAAGGCCGGACGCTTCGACGAGGCACTGTGGAGCGCCCTCGCCGAAACCGGAGTGCTGGCCGCCGCACTGCCGGAGAGCGTGGACGGCGGCGATTTCGGCGCACTCGAACAGAGCTCGATTCTGCGCGAGCTCGGCAAGTCCGTCGCCGCGGTGCCCTACCTCTGGTCCATCGTCGTCGGGGCGGGCGCGCTGGCGAAGTTCGGCGCCGAGGCCCAGCGGGAGTGGGCGAGGCAGGCGGGCGCGGGCGGCGTCATCCTGACCGCGGCGCTGGCCGAGGAACACAACTGGGAGCCCGCCAAGCCCACCACCGTCGCACGCGAGGCCGGCGGCGGTTGGCGACTGACCGGCACCAAGACCACCGTGCCCTACGCCGATCGTGCCGCCCGGATCCTGGTCCCCGCCACGGTTTCCGGCCGACCCGCGGTCTTCCTGGTCGATCCAGCCGACGCCTCGGTGCAGTCGACCGCACAGCATGTCGTCGACTGGAGCGCCGAGTTCGCCCTCGAATTCACCGACACCCCCGCCGAATTGGTGGGCACCGTGGAATCCGGCGCCGAAATCCTGGACTGGATCCTCACCCGCGCCTGGTTCGGACTCGCCGCCCAGCAGCTCGGCACCCTGGAGAAGTCCCTCGACCTGGTCGCCGAATATGCCCGCGAGCGTGAGCAATTCGGCAAGGCCATCGGCTCCTTCCAGGCCGTGGCCCAGCGCCTCGCCGACGCCTACATCGACGTCCAGGGCCTGCGCCTGGCGGTCACCCAGGCCGCGTGGCGGCTCGCGGAGGATCTGCCCGCCGCCGAGGCGGTGCACACCGCCAAGTTCTGGGCGGCCGACGCGGGCCACCGCGTAGCCCACACCGTGGTCCACGTGCACGGCGGCGTCGGCATCGACCGCGACCACATCGTGCACAACTACTTCACCGCCGCCAAACACAACGAATTCGCTTTGGGCGCAGGTACGGATCACCTGCGCGCCATCGGCGCGCTGCTGGCCAACCCGGCCTAGGCACACCACCGCCAACGAATCGGCCCGTCGGCAACACCGGCGGGCCGATTCTGTTTCTAGTTGCGGGTCCCGGCCTGAGCGGTCACTATTCGTGTTCCCTTGCAGAATCAGCGCGAATTCGCGGATGACTGACCGCTCAGGCCGGGTCGGAGACGTAGACCTCGGCAGTATTACGTAGTACATGTATTACGGATCAATCAGTGATGGGCTCGGTGATACTCAATAGCAAGGGCCAGGTAACCATCCCTGCACACCTGCGTGCCAAGCACAATCTTCGCGAAGGCGATGACGTGGAGATCGTAGAAGTCGATGGCGCACTTCGGATCGTCCGTACCGAGGGTGCCCCCACACGAGGTCAACGGCTCGTCCGACGGCTGCGCGGAACCGCGGACAGCAGAGACATCGAAGGTATGAGCACGTGAGTCCCCGGCGCTACCCCTCGGATTCAGCTCCGGATTGGGCTGTCGGGTGTGCTCGGCCGCTTCCTCGAAGAGCATCGTGCGCCGACCGAAGTTGTGTGGAGTGGGCGCTGGAGAGCGCGCCCGCCCTCAAACCGACGGGGTCGAGGTCAGGTAGCGCTGGAGGGTGGGGGCGATATCGGCGATGATCTGGTCGTGCGAGAGGGCGACCACCGGCGGCAGGCGGAGGATATACCGACACAGCGCCAGCCCGAGCAATTGGGTGACGATGAGTCCGCCGCGGCGTTGCGCGTCGGCCGGGTCGCCGAATCGCAAAACGGCGGGTAGCACCTGCTCGGCGAAAATCTGCCGGAATCGGTCGGTGACGGCGTCGTCGGTGATCGATGAGCGCAGCAGGATCAGCAGCACCTTGTTGTCGGGCTGATCCTCCCAGATCGTCAGGAATCGTCGGACCAGCAGCTCGCCCAGGGTGTTCGGATCGGCGGCGCTCAGGTCCGGCAGCTCCAGGTCGATATCGACGGCGGCGGCGAACAGGCCGTCCTTGCTACCGAAGTAGCGCATGACCATGGAGGGGTCGATGGCCGCGTCGGCGGCGATGGCGCGGACGGTGGCCTTGCGGAAACCCTCGGCGGCGAAGCGGGCGCGGGCGGCCTCCAGGATCGCCGCACGGGTCGCGTCGGAACGGCGCGCGGGGGGCTGATCAGGCTCGATGTTCATGCCAACAAGTGTAGGCCAACAACTGTTGACTTCCTAGCGTGGCTCGTTCTACAGTTATGCCAACAGGCGTTGGCCTACAGATGTTGACTTAGGAGCCACCATGAACACCACCCCGCTGCCGGAGACCACTTCCGTCGTCATCGTGGGAGCCGGACCCGCCGGACTGACCGCGGCGATCACCCTCGCCGACGCCGGGGTCGATTTCGTCCTGCTGGATCGGCTCGCCGAGGGCGCCAATACTTCTCGCGCCGCCGTGGTGCACGCCCGGACACTGGAGGTGCTGCGGGAGCTCGACATCGCCGACGAACTGGTGGACCGCGGCATCGTGGTGCCCCGCTTCACCCTGCACGACGGCGCCCGCACCCTGGCCACCATCGACTTCGACCAGCTGCCGACCCAGTACCCGTACACCCTGATGACGCCGCAGGACACCACCGAGGCGGTGCTGCTCGCACGGCTGCGCAAGGCGGGCGGCGACGTCCACCGGCCGTACCGGGTGACCCGGATCGCCGACGAAAACAACAGCGTCACCGTCGAATACCTCGACGGCGCGGATAACGCGGGAACCATCCGGGCCGAGTACGTGATCGGCGCCGACGGTATGCACAGCATCGTCCGGGAGCAGGCGGGCATCGGGTTCACGGGCGAGACCTATCCCGAGTCGTTCATCCTCGCCGATGTGCGGATGACCTGGCCGATCGCCAGGAACGAAGTGGCACTGCACCTTTCACCCGAGGGCGTCACCGTGGTCGCGCCGCTGCCCGATGCCGAGGAGCCGAACCGCTACCGGGTGGTGGCGACCCTCGACGAGGCGCCGGAACACCCGACAGCCACGGACATCCAGGCGATCCTGGACGCGCGCGGACCGGGCGGGGACGTGAAAGTCGGTGAGGTGCTGTGGAGCTCGCGCTTCCGGGTGCACCACCGCGTCGCCGATCACTACCGTGCGGGCCGCATCCTGCTCGCGGGCGATGCCGCCCATGTGCACAGCCCGGCGGGCGGCCAGGGCATGAACACCGGTATCCAGGACGCGGCCACGCTCGGCCCGCTGCTGGCCCGGGTGCTCGCGGGCGAGCCGGACACCCTGCTCGACACCTACGAAACCACCCGCCGCCCCGTCGCTCTCGGCGTCGTCGCCTTCACCGACCGGATGACGCGAATGGCCACACTGCGCCCCCGGCCCGCCCGCCTGCTCCGCAATGCCGCGATGTCGCTGCTCACCCGCATCCCGGCCGTCCGCAACCGGCTGGCCTTCCGGCTCGCCGAACTCGCGAATCGCTGACACCGCAACCGACTTGCGCCGGGGCCTCCCGGCGGCACAACAGAAATCGGCCCGACCGAGCATCTCGGCGGGCCGATTCCCGTGCCCGAAGCCGGGGGCACCCTCCCCCGGCTTCAGCCCCGTGGCGCGCCCGGCCGCCGGCACGAGCCCGGCGCGCCACGGGTGTCACTGGACGGCATGCGCCACGCCGACGCGGGGGCCGATGGGACTCGTCGCCCTGCTCGACCAGCTCCCGCCCGCACCCGAGCCGCGTCGACCTGCCTCAACCGGCGAAACTGACCTGACTATCCACATTCGACAGCGCCGTCACGACGCAGGTGCCGAAGGAACCGCTCCGGTCGAAGAGCGTCGCGCTCCCCACGGCGATCCCGTCGGCACTGATGTGGCTGTCCGCTTCCACGCCGATCGCGGCGCCGACCGCGGGCCGGGCCAGCGCCAGCGTCAGATCGGTATTGATGAAACCGACTCCGGCACTGCCCCAATTGGTCATCATGCTCGTCGTCTCGCCGACCATCGCGGCGGCGGCGAACGCCGATGGCTCCTCCTCCGCGATCACCCGCAGCGGCACCTGCCAGGTCCGCTTGCGGCTGTCGTTCTGATGCTCACCGATCATCGCCGACCACCCGTCGGCATGGCCGTCACTGCCCCACAGCGGCGGGGCAGGCCGATCCGGCCGCGGCGCGATGGCGGCCGGCGGCGGCGCCGGATGCACGTCGCGGGTCCACACCTTGCCCGACGGCTGCGCCGACCGCCGCAGGAAGATCGCCGAGGCTCTGGCCACACTCTTGCCGTCCTGGATGAGTTCGGCGTCCGCGACCCGGATCCGCCGCCCGGCGCGAACCAGCTCGGTGGCCACCGTCATCGGCCGGGTCAAGGTGGGCCGGAACAGGTCGACGGTGAGCCGAGCGGGTACGTAATCGTCGGTGCAGTGGTCGTTTTCGAGCGCGCGGGCGATCAGGCCGCAGATCGCGGGTCCATTGACCATCTGCGGCGACCAGGCGCTGGCGGCCATCGGCAACGGTTCGAAACCCTGGTCGGTCACCGCGAAGAACGCATGCAGGTCCACTGTCGAATCCGATCTCGATGAGGCGGCAATACTAGAACACGTTACATAATCGTCGCCCCGATTCCCGGCGACACCGGTCATCGCACCACGCTGCCCGCGCGCGGTGCGGCCACCAGCGCCCGAATCGGCCAGAGGATGGATTCGGTTTCCCAGGCCAGACCGTCGGCCGAAATCGTATAGTCGCGCAACGGACTACGCAGGAATACCGCCAACCCGATGGCCAACTCGGCGCGCGCCAGCGGTGCGCCCGCACAGAAATGCGTGCCGAAGCCGAAGGACAAGTGCGGATTCCGCGACCGGTCGATATCGATCCGGTCCGGCTCCGGAAACGCCGCCGGATCCATATTCGCGCTGCCGATCGCGGGCACCACATACTCGCCCGCCCGGATCGTCACCGAACCGAAGACGACATCCACGGCGGCCCGGTACGGCAGCATCTCCCCGCCCGCGAAGTTCGTCACCCGCAGCAACTCCTCCACCGCCCGGTCCATCGCTACCCCGTCACGAGCGAGGTCGTTCGCGAGCCGCTCGTCGGTCAGGAGGCGATACAGGAATTTCGCCAGCACGTGCGAGGTCGTCTCGAATCCGGCCAATACGACCGATACCGCGAGCGAGAGCATATCGCCGAAGCTCACCTCGTCCCGGCCGCAGGCCGCGACCAAGGTCGCGAGCAACGATCCCTCGGCATACTCCCCGCGCTCGACCCGCTCGTACAGATACCGCGCCGTGGCCACCCCCGCCCGCTGCCTGATCCGCGAGCCCGCCTCGTAGCTCAGCAGCTGGGTAGTCCATTCGGCCAGCTGGTCGCAGTCTTCGAACGGCACCCCGAACATCTCGCAGAACACCCGCATCGCGAGCGGATTGCAGTATTCGGCCACCAGGTCGACCGGGCCATCGGCCGCCACGATATCGGTGATCAGCCCCTGTGCGATCTCCTCGATCCGCCCGTGTAGCGCCCGCACCGGCCCGGCCTGCAAATGCGGCATCAGCAGCTTGCGCTGCCGTTGATGATCCGCGCCGGACAGGCACGACAAGGTGCCCGGCACCAGCATGGATTCCTCGGTGGTGCGCGGAATTTCCGCGATATCGATCGTCGTCCGATCGAATTCCGCGCCGGAGAGCACCCGCCGGACCTGCGCGTGCCCGGTCACCAGCCAGCAGGGTGTGCCGAACGGCAGCGCCACCCGGACCGGATCGGCCCCCGCCGCCGCGGCTCGCAGCAGCGGATCGAGTCCCATCGAGGGGCACCGCGTGGTCGGAAATGCCTGAACCCGACTATCGGACATACCTTTTCACCCTTCCCATTCACCACTCGACGACAAGGCTGCGCACCCCGCCGGACAACAGTTCCGAGAACCGGGTCCACTCCTGTCCGGCGGCGAGCCGCAGCCCCGGAAACTCGTCGAAAATCCGCGCGATGACCGACCGCAACTCGATCCGGGCCAGCCGGGCGCCGACACAGAAGTGGATGCCGTAGCCGAAGGTCAGATGCTTGTTCGGCCGCCGCTCGATATCGAACGTTGCCGGGCAGCCGAATTCGGCCGGATCCTGGTTGGCCTGCTCGAAGTCGAGAACCATCAATTCACCGCGGCGCACCGTCACCGCGCCGATGTCGAGGTCGGCCAGTGCGAAGCGCGGGACCCCACTGCTGCGCGGGTAGATCGGGTGCGCGATGCGCAGGATCTCCTCCACCGCATCATCGACGAGTGCGGTGTTCTGGGCTAGCCGGGTCCGCGCCGACTCGTTCGTCAGCAGCACGATCAGTCCGCGCTCGATTGCGGTGGTCGCGTTCATCTGACCGGCGATCTGTACTCCGGTGAGCATTCGAGCGAACTCACGGCGGACCTCGTCGGTCAGGTCCGCGCCGACCAGCCGCCCGATCCTGGTCAGCATGGTCTCCGCGGGCGCATCGGACGGGATGTGCTCGAGCAGGCACAGGCACATGTGGTCGAGTTCGGCGCGAGCCGCGGCGGCTATCTCCGGGTCGAGGATATTGCTCGCGTTGTGCGCCAGGTCGCGGGCGAGCTCGCGCAGTGCGGGCGGAATGCCGATCAGCGCCGAGATCACCGCGGCGGGAATCGAATAGGCCACCAGGTCCCGGACATCACCGGGTGAGCCCGCCTCCCGCATCGCGGCGAAGGCCCGGTCCACCTCCGCCCGCACCAGCAGTTCCAACCGCGATATCTGCCTCGGTTTGAAGAAGGGCTCGATAAAGGTCTGGATGGCGACGGTGCGCTGCTGCTCCATGTCCAGGCTGTGCAGCGGCGAACCGATGATGTCGGAATTAGTGAAGCGCGGTGCGTGATCCGGGTCCGGATGCGCGAACCGGCTGAGCCGCTCATCGCTGAGCAGTTTCTTGACTTCGGCGTATTCGGTGACCAACCAGGCCGGGGAACCCGCCGGGCTGGTAATGAGCTGTGGGTCCTTCGACACGGGCCCGCCCCTTATCTACGAGAGAATAACGTGCTTCATTTTTCTATCGAAACGGCAGTATCGGAGAGCCGAATCACGAGGCTGTCCCAGCCACGTACCAATGTCGTCGACGCGGGATCCACGGACACCACGGACGCATTGTGATGAGCATCGAAGAACGCCCGGAGACCGGCCTCTATTTCGACCCGAGCCAATGGCGCACCCAGGCACAGATGGGCGCCGCTACCGAAGGAGAGATGTGCATCCGCATTGGCCCGTCGAATATCGAAGACTTGCGGATCTTCGAATTCGATCGGATCGGTGTTGACACCGGTGATATACACCGGACGATCCGATTTGATCCGCTGTCCGTCGTATTCGGTCTCGATGAGCGAATAGCGCGGAATCAGCATGACCGGACCGGCAAGCCGCAATATTTCCTCGGTGGCATTACGCCACAGATCCGGTCGCTCACGCAGCAGCGCGAGTTGGTCCGGGTTATCGATCAGCAGTTTGATACCGGAGGAAATCACCGAGATGGTCGTGGTGTATCCGGCGGCAATCAAGAGATTGACCATCCGACGGACCTCTTCGAGTGTGAACTTGCCCGCCCGCATGGCGGCGATGGCCGGGCCGACGGCGGAATTCGGGTGATTGTCGATCTCGGCTATGTGGCGGTCGGTCCAGCGGTCGATCCGGTCGGCGATCGCGGACATCCGCCGGAACTCACCGAGCGGCAGGCCGAGATCGATGAGCCGGGACACCCGCTCCGCATCCGTGCACACCGCGCGCAGCTCATCCGGCGTCGAGTCGAACAGCAGGGCCAGCACGCCGAGTGACAGCGGCCTGCTGTAGCCGCTCACGATGTCGACCTCCCCCGCGGGGGCCGCCGCCAAGCCGGCGGCCAACTCCTTCGCCCGCTGCTCGATCCGCGGCCGCAGGTCCTCCGCGCCCGCCTTGGAGAGCTTTCCGCGCAGCATGCCACGGGCCTCGGTCAGCCGAGACCCCTCCAGCGCGACCATCGAGGGATAGTCGAACGGATCCGAATAGGCCGCCGACGCGGCGAACCGGTACATCGATTGCAGCCATTTCGGCAGGACCAGCGATTGCTCGAGATTGCGGAACTTCTTCGGCTTCGAGAGAATTTCGCGCGCCATTCCGTGCGACGTCACGACACAACCGCCGACGCCCCTGGTGATTCCGGTATCGGAACGCAACTGATCCTGTAGCGCGAACAGGTCGGTCTGCGATCGGTTGTCGAACCACAGCCGGGCGTGCGCATCCCCCCGCTGCGCCAGCGGACGCAAGAAGGCCAGACCGGCCCCGTGTCGTAACACCCACTTTATGAAGATTGCGATATGCGATACTCCGGACACAACACTTCCCCGTTCGCGACTGAGTCGGCCAATCCGCCATTGGTTCGACCGGGCACACCTGAATAAGCGTCGCGGGTCAATTCCGCTCGTTATATGAAGAATCCGCGTGTGCACGACGACGATGTCCGAGCAACACGCTTGAAAGGGCCCACCCTTGCGCCCACCTCGATGGAGAAAGACTCCACCCCCGCTACTAGAACCTGTTCCAGTTCGCGACGCTGTTCGAAGATTAGCACCCACCCCTCGGGCATGCTCGGCGAAAACTATCGAAAGACGTGACATAGCAACGCATTTCATCGAATCGACGGTTTGCTGAGCGAATTCTGGAACGGATCGAATAACTTACAACCTGCAAGTTCGCGTCGGCCCCGGGGTTGCCGAAAGCAGTCCAGGTGACCTAGCTCACATGTCGGCGCGGGGGTCGAGGGGACGAAAAAGACCCGCCGGGCGCAGCGTGCGCCCGGCGGGTCTTTCGTATGTTGTTGCCGGAGAGCGTAGTCGGTCTACTTGCCGTTCGCCTCGGCATGCTCGTCGGCGGGCCGCTCTTCGGTCTGCTTCGTGGCCCAGCGGTAATCCGGCTTGCCCGCGGGCGAGCGCTTGATCTCATCGACGAACCACAGGCTGCGCGGCAGCTTGTAGGACGCGATGGTCTTGGTCAGCAGCGGGCGCAACTCCGCGAGCGTCGGCCGGGCGCCACCGCGCGTCTGCACGACCGCACAGACCCGCTGACCCCACCGCTCGTCCGGCACGCCGACAACGAGGGCGTCGAAGATCTCCGGATGCTCCTTGAGCGCACCCTCGACCTCCTCCGGGAAGATCTTCTCGCCACCGCTATTGATGCTGACCGAGCCGCGGCCGAGCATCGTGACGGTACCGTCCTCCTCGACCCGCGCGTAGTCGCCGGGGATGGAGTAGCGGACGCCGTTGAACTCCTTGAACGTCGCCGCCGTCTTGACCTCGTCCTTGTAGTAGCCGAGCGGGATGTGTCCCCTGCGGGCGATCATGCCGATCTTGCCGGAGCCCGCCGCCACCGGATTGCCCTCCTCGTCGAGCACCTCGGTCGAGGCGTCGATCTTCACCCGCGGGCCCTCGGTGTGCGCCGCGCCCTTGGCCACGAAAGACACACCGCCGAAACCGGTTTCGGACGATCCGATGGAATCGGAGATGAGCCGGTTCGGCAGCAGTTCGAGGAACTTCTCCTTGAAGCTCGGCGAGAACAGCGCGGCGCTGCTTCCGATCACGTAGAGGCTCGAGAGATCGTAGGGCGCACCGGTTTCGGGATTGCCCTCGATGAGCGCATCCAGCATCGGCCGGGCCATGGCGTCGCCGGTGATGAACATGAGATTGACCTTGTGCTGGTCCACGTGCTGCCACACGCCGTGTCCGCTGAACTCCGGAATCATCACCGCGGTGCCGCCGCCGAACAGGCTGTGGAAGGTGGCCCACTGCGAACCGCCGTGGATCATCGGCGGAATCGGGAAGCGCACCATCGGCGGATTCGCCGCGCCGACCTTCGCCAGCTCCCACTCGTCCTGAACGTATTCGCCGGTGACGAAGTTGATGCCGGATCCGAGCACCCGCCACACATCCTCGTGCCGCCACATCACACCCTTGGGCAGACCGGTGGTGCCGCCGGTGTAGAGGATGTAGAGGTCGTCCGGGGACCGCTCGCCGAAGTCGCGCTCGCCCGAGGATCGGTCCAGCACCGCTTCGTATTCCGCCGAATCGGCTGCGGTGGGGATGGTCCCGGTCGTATCGTCGTCGACGACGACAACTGTGCGCAGCGCCGGGCACTTCCGCCGGACCGCGGCCACCTGATCGCTGTAGCGGCGCTCGTGGATCAAGGCGACCATATCCGAATTGTCGAAGATATGTTGCAACTCGTTCTCGACATATCGGTAGTTCACGTTGATCATCACGGCGCGGGCCTTGAACACCGCGACCATGGCCTCGACGGCCTCCACGGTGTTGCGTGAGTAGATACCCACCTTGTCACCCGGCTGAACGCCCTGTTCTTGCAGGTAATGAGCCAACTTATTGGCTCGCTCCTCCAACTCGGCGTAGGTCACCGAACGGGCGTCGTCGGCGAGCGCGACGCGGTCCGGCATCAGATCGATGGCGTGCTCGACAAGGTCGGCTATGTTGTAGCTCACAAGCTAAAAATAGAACGTGTTACTGTTCCTGACAAGGCTGATTTTACGCACCACAGTCAGGAGAATCCCCATGCCGCACTGCCTCGTCGAGAAGCGCGACCACGTTCTCATCGTCACCATGAATCGGCCCGAGGCCCGCAATGCCCTCTCCGGCGAGATGATGGCGATCATGCGGGACGCCTGGGATCAGGTGGACAACGATCCGGATATCCGGGTCGCCATCCTGACCGGCGCGGGCGGCGCGTTCTGCGCGGGCGCGGACCTCAAGGCGATGACCGCCCAGCACCCCGGCGATTCCTTCAAGGGTGGCGGCTGGGACCTGTCCAAGATCGAGGCGCTGCTCAAGGGACGTAGGCTCACCAAACCGCTGATCGCGGCGGTGGAGGGCCCGGCCATCGCGGGCGGCACCGAGATCCTGCAGGGCACCGATATCCGGGTGGCGGGCGAAAGCGCGAAATTCGGTGTCTCCGAAGCGCGTTGGGGCCTGTTCCCGCTCGGCGGCTCGGCGGTGCGGCTGGTCCGGCAGATCCCCTACACCGTGGCCGCGGACATCCTGCTCACCGGCCGGCATGTCACCGCCGCCGAGGCCAAGGAAATCGGCCTGATCGGGCATGTGGTGCCGGACGGCACCGCACTGGACAAGGCGCTCGAACTCGCGGCGCAGATCGCGGCCAACGGGCCGCTCGCGGTGCAGGCCATTCTTCGCACCATTCGCGATACCGAGGGCATGCACGAAGAGGAAGCCTTCAAGATCGACGCCGAACTCGGTACCGCCGTCTTCAAGTCGGCCGATGCCAAGGAGGGCCCGAAGGCCTTCGCCGAGAAGCGTAAGCCCACTTTCACCGGCGAGTAGCCGCCCGAAAAGCACTGTGCCCCCGGTGCGTTCGAAGCACCGGGGGACGATTCCACCGAGTCAGTCGGTGCCCGGGTAGTCCATCCAGAAGGGCTCCCACTGGTGGCCGTCCGGATCGATGAAGGTGCGGCCGTGCATGCCGACCTGGGCCTCCTGTGCTCGCTTGTCCTCGTTGACCTCCTCGGTGGCGCCCGCGGCCAGGGCCGCGGCGGTGAGGGCATCCACCTCCTCGGCGCTGGACAGCGATAGCGCATAGGCGGCGCCGATCGCCGAGACCGTGTCGGCGACCGGACGTTTGCTGAAGGTGGTGAAAAAGTCCTTGGTCAGCAGCATCAGGCAGATGTTGTCGTCGATGACGATGCAGGCGGCATTGTCGTCGGTGAAGTCCTGATTCACCTTCCAGCCCAACGCCTCGTAGAAGTTCTTGGACCGGTTCAGGTCGGCACAGGGAAGGTTGATGAAGATCATCCTGCTGCTCATATTCTCGTCCTCTCGGGCATGTCGGCGGGTTCATACCTAGAGACGGGGCCGGGACCGAGAAATCATCGCCGACGCAGGTCGTGACGGCAGTCACCCCCGTGCGCGGCCCCTCGCCCGGCCGCGAGGGCGATCTTGATTCCGCTGGTAGAGCGTCTTCGGGCCTGTAATCTGTCGGCGCCCTGTGGCATGGTGACACCCATGACCGACTCGTCCAGCCCGTCCAGCACCCTCACCGACGATGTACTCGCGTCATTCGAGGGGCACCGACGGGAACTGTGCGCCTACGCCTACCGCATGCTCGGCTCGTCCTTCGAGGCGGAGGACGCGGTGCAGGAGACCTTCACCCGGGCCTGGAAGTCCTACGACTCGTTCGAGGGCCGGGCCAGCCTGCGGTCCTGGCTGTACAAGATCACCACCAACGTCTGCCTGGATATGCTCGACGGCCCCCAGCGCCGCGCCCGCCCGATGGATCTGAACGGGCCCTCGCGTCCGGACTCCGTACTGCCCGCACCGCAGCCGGACTACGTCTGGATCGAACCGATCCCCAATGCTCTTGCCTTCGGGGCGGATCCGGCCGAACACGCCTCCACCAGGGATACGCTGCGGCTGGCCTTCGTCGCGGCCTGTCAGCATCTGCCCGCGACCCAGCGCGCCATCCTGATCATGCGCGAGGTACTGCGTTTCTCGGCCAGCGAGACCGCCGAGGCCCTGACCATGTCCCCCGCCTCGGTGAACAGTGCGCTACAGCGGGCCAGGGCCACCATGTCGAAGGTGCAGCCCGCCGTCACCGACGACTACGACGAGGCCGATGAGGACCAGCGCCGGCTGGTCGAGAATTTCGTGTCCGCCTTCGAGGCCTACGATATGGATACGCTGACCACGCTGCTGAAAGCCGATGTGGCACTGTCCATGCCGCCCATCGAACTCTGGATCTCCGGCCCGGAGAATGTGGCGGCGTTCATGCTCGGCTCCGGAAGCGCCTGCGCGGGTTCGAAACTCGTCCGGCTGGAAGGCGCGAACGGCCACGTCGCCTTCGGCCACTACAAGCCGAGCGAGGAGCCGGGCGTCTACATCCCGTGGTCGATCACGGTGCTGGAACTGGAGGGCGACACCATCGCCGGCCTGAACTTCTTCCTCGACACCGAACGGCTCTTCCCACTGTTCGACCTGCCGATGGAAATGCGCGAACCGGTCGCCTGAGCGCATACGCGAAACGCCCCGCCCTCCGATGAGGGACGGCGGGGCCGTCGGGGTTGGGCACGTCGTCACCCGGCGCCGAGCAGGTCGATGAGATCGTCGACCAATTGCTCCGGCGTCGGCGCCCCCGGCTTTTTGCGCAGGTGGTCCGCCAGATTCAGGTCGACCGCCCCATGCCCGAGGGACCAGACCATCGGCGCGATCCGGTCCGGATCGCCACGCAGGGTGCGATCGGCGACGGCGGCGGCGACGCAGTTGTACATCACGGAGGTGGCCTCGGCCGCCGCCGCATCGAGTTCGTCGTGCGGCTCCGTACCCCACTGGCCGAATACGAGTTTGAACCGGACCGGATTCGCCTGGGCCCATTCCAGATAGACCCGCGCGCTGGCGCGCACCTGCTCGATTCCGGTCCGGCACGGCGCGACGGCCCGCGCGATCCGCGTCGCGAGATTTCGCAGTTCGACGGCCGCGACCGTGGCCAGCAGGTCCCGCTTATCGGCGAAGTGCTTGTACGGCGCGTTATGCGAGAGTCCGGCGCGCGCGCCGACCTCGCGCAGTGTCACGGCCGCCTCCCCGCCTTCGTCCACGAGCCGAGCCGCCACCTCGATCAGGGTGTCCCGTGTGGTCCGCATTCACGGAAATCTAATCGACACCCCAAGTTGACAACGTCAACCATGCATCATTTACTGGAGTTGACGCTGTCAACCTACTGACGGAGATGAGCATGGTAAACATTCGAATCGTCGGCGCCGTAATCGGTTTGATCACGGTCGCCCTTGGCACGGCCCACGTGCAGGCGGCCCCGGTCGCACCGCCCGCCTATGTCGAGCCGCATCCGGCCCTGGCCGCCGACGGCTATGTAACCCATAGGGAATCGCTCGTGGTCGACGTCCCGAGGAATCAGTACCTGGCCTGGGTCAACCGGCCGGAAGTCGAACTCAGCGACCTCATCAAGGGCGACGGCAGCTCTCCCCGGGTCGTCGCCACGGAAAACCTGCGCGGGGACTGGGATGCCCGATCCGACCGCACCGGCGACCGCCGTCGGGTCCAGTTCGACAGCGGGCACTACCTGGCCGAGGAGGTCCTGACCGACACCCCGGACACCTTCCGATACATCATCTGGGGATTCACCGAACCGCAGCAGCGATTCACCATCGACCACGCGGTGGCGGCATTCGAATTCACCGATCAGGGCACCTCGACGCGGCTGACGTGGACCTATTCGTTCCAGCCGATTACCCCGGCGCTACGCCCGGCGGTATCGTTGATCGTCGAGCGCACCATGCCGGTACTCATGCGAGAAACCTTGGCCGCCATGAAAAGCGGCGCGGAGGCAGACGCAGGGTAGCGAACGCGCGACAACCAACGTTGCGCCGGGCATACACACAGTTGCCCAGCGCAACAATCGATTTCCCAGGAGCATGGGGAACTCACCGGGGACGGACTGAATCACCCCGTCCCCGCTCGCCGGCCGCCAACGTCACTCGAACGGCGCCCGAGTCCGGCTTCAAGACGCGGAGGGGCTGGGGAGCACGTAGCGGTCGCGGAGCTTGCGCTTGTAGAGCTTGCCGTTCGGGTCGCGCGGCAGCTCCGGCAGATAGTCGACGGATTTCGGGATCTTGTACTTCGCCAATTGCGTTGCGGCGAAGGCGAGCAACTCCGCGGTGAGCTCGGCATTGCCCTCGATACCCTCGGCGGGCTGGACGACCGCCTTGACCTCCTGGCCCCAATCCGGATGCGGGATACCGAAAACCGCCACGTCGACGACCTTCGGGTGGGTGATCAGCACGCTCTCGACCTCGGCCGGGTAGATATTCACCCCACCCGACAGGATCAGATCCGAGCGGCGATCGTGCAGGTAGAGGTAGCCGTCCTCATCCAGATGACCGATATCGCCGACGGTGAAAAGGTCACCGACCCTGGACTCCTCGGTCTTCTCCTTGGCGTGGTGGTATTCGAAGCTGGACGCGCCCATTTTCATGTAGACCAGCCCGGGCTCGCCCGCGGGCACCTCGGAGCCGTCCTCCTCGCTGAGCACCTTGATCACCGACCAGGGCCAGGCCCGGCCGACCGATCCCGGCTTCTTCAGCCACTCGGCGCCATTGATGACGGTGCCGCCACCCTCGGTGGCCGCGTAGTACTCGGTGACCGTCGGGCCCCACCACTCCAGCATCTGCCGCTTGGTCTCCTGCGGGCACGGGGCCGCACCGTGCACCATGCTGCGCAGCGAGGAGACATCGTATTTGGCCCGCACCTCCTCGGGCAGCGCGAGCAGCCGGTGGAACTGGGTGGGCACCATGTGGCTGTGGGTGACCCGATACTTGTCGATGAGCCGCAGCATTTCCTCGGCGGTCCACCAATCCATAAGAACGAGCTTGTGCCCCAACTGGATCGAGATGGTCGCGAAGTTCAGCACCGCGGTGTGGTACAGCGGCGAACCGCAGATATGCACGTGATCGTCATAGGGCGCCAGTTCGAACAGCCCGAAGAAGGCGGTGGTGTGTGGAGGCACCACGTCCGGGTCGGCCCCGGTGAGCGGACGCCGAACGCCCTTGGGACGCCCGGTGGTTCCGGAGGTGTACAGCATCGGGGCGCCGGTGCTGCGATCGGCGGGCCGTCCGGTATCGGCCGCGCCGAGCCAGGCCACGGACTTGAAGCCCTCGATCTCGCCAACCGAAAAGCGTGCCGTGGCGGGCAATCCGGCCTCGTCGGCGGCGGCCTTGGCGGCGTCACCGAAGCGATCGCCGGCCAGGAACGCCTTGGCTTCGCTGTCCTGGAGGATGTAGGCCACCTCCGGACCGGTGAGATGCCAGTTCACCGCCACGATGTACAGCCCGGACTGGTACGCCGCGAAGTAGGCGGCGACCGCCTCGACGCAGTTGTGCACCATGCTCACCAGGACGTCGCCCGTTTCCAGGCCGAGCCCGCGCAGGCCGGTGGCGTAGCGGTTGGCCAGCGTGGCCAATTCCCGATACGTCACCTCCCGGCCCGAGGGATCGACCATGGCGATCCGATCGGGTTCGGCGTTCGCGATGTTCCAGAGACCGAGAATATTCACTGAATCCTGCCCAGGGGAGGTTGGAGACGGAGCCGACGGGGCGGGTGAGGCTGTCATCCCATTGAATCTAGAACGCGTTCTACTGATCGACAAGGGGTGCGAGCCGATTCAATTGCTCGACATCCGGAACGGACACCAACATCATGGTGACGCCGGCCGCCTCCCACACCTTCAGCTGTTTGCGGACGTACTCCTCGTCGCCGATGATCGCGGTGTCCAAGATCAGCTCGTCCGGAACCAGGGCCGCCGCCTCGGCCTTCTTGCCCGCCTGGAACAGTCGGCCGATCTCGTCGACCTCCTTCTCGTAGCCCATCCGCTTGTACACCTGGGCGTGGAAGTTCAGCTCCGGCGCGCCCATGCCGCCGATGTAGAGCGCCATGATCCAGCGCATCCGCGCCAGTTCGCTCGCGGCGTCGTCGGTGATCACCACCTGGCAACTCGCCGCAATCTCGAAATCCTCGCGCGAGCGTCGGGCACCGGGCCTGGCGAAGCCCTCGTCCAGCCAGTCGTTGTACATATTCGCCAGCCGCGGCGCGTAGTAGATGGCCAGCCAGCCGTCGGCGATCTCCGCGGTCAGCGCGACGTTCTTCGGCCCCTCCGCACCCAGCCAGATCGGCAAATCCGCACGTAGCGGATGCACGATCGGCTTGAGCGGCTTACCGAGGCCGAGCGAACCCGGCCCGGTATACGGCAGCGGGTAGTGCGGGCCGTCATTGGTCACCGGCGCCTTGCGCTCCAGCACCTGGCGGATGATGCTCACGTACTCGCGGGTGCGCTGCAACGGCTTGGCGAACGGCTGCCCGTACCAGCCCTCCACCACCTGCGGACCGGAAACACCGAGCCCGAGGATGGCCCGGCCACCGCTGAGATGGTCCAGCGTCAGTGCGTGCATAGCGGTGGCCGCGGGGGTGCGGGCCGACAGCTGCACCACCGAGGTACCCAGCCGCACCCGCTCGGTCTTCGATCCCCACCAGGTCAGCGGGCCGAAGGCGTCCGACCCCCAGGATTCGGCGGCGAAGACGGCGTCGAATCCGGCCGCCTCGGCGGCGACAACCACCTCGCCGGCATTTTCCGGCGGCTGGGCCATCCAGTACCCGAGCTGCAATCCGAACTTCACGATCGACCCCTTTCCGGCCAACTGCTTGCCAGCAGAATAAGAACCTGTTCTACTCGATATTGTGACTCAGGGGAATACCGCATCCGGCGTAATCGCGGATGAGAAAGGGTCGGAATTGAACACCGCGCCCGATGTACTCAGCGCGCCCCTCCGGGTGCGATTCGACTACACCAGGTCGGTCGGACCGACCATCGGCAAGTTTCTGACCGGCCTGCGCGGCCGCAAGGTGATCGGCGTGCGCGGCTCGGACGGACGCGTGCTGGTGCCGCCGTCGGAATACGATCCGATCACCGCCGAACCGCTGACCGAGTTCGTGGATGTCGCCGATACCGGCACCGTCGAATCCTGGACCTGGGTGCACGACGTCCTGCCCGGCCAACCGTTCGACCGGCCCTTCGCCTGGGCGCTGATCCGGCTGGACGGCGCGGACACGACCCTGCTGCACGCCGTCGACGTGGCCGCACCGGACCAGATCCGGACCGGCCTGCGGGTGCGCGCCCGGTGGTCCGCCGATACCGAGGGCAGCATCAAGGACATCGCCTGCTTCGAACCCGGCGAGACAACCTCCACCGCCCCGGCGCCCTCCACCGACGACCGGGAACCGATCACCGTCATCACCACTCCGGTCGATCTGAGCTACAAGCACACGGCCTCCCCGCAGGAGACCGTCTACCTGCGCGGACTGGCCGAGGGCAAGCTGATGGGCGCGCGCACCGACGACGCGGGCAAGGTGTACTTCCCGCCGCGCGGCGCCAACCCGACCGATGGCAGGCCCACCGACGACTACCTCGAGCTGACCGATCACGGCACCGTCACCACCTTCTGCATTGTGAACGTGCCGTTCCTCGGCCAGCGCATCAAGCCGCCCTATGTCGCGGCGTACGTGCTGCTCGACGGCGCCGACATTCCGGTACTGCACCTCGTACTCGGTTGCGACGCAAGCGAAGTACGCATGGGCATGCGGGTCAAGGCGGTGTGGAAACCGCGCGAGGAGTGGGGCTTCGGACTGGAGAACGTGGACCACTTCGAGCCTACCGGCGAACCCGATGCCGAATACGACACCTACAAGCACCACCTGTGACCTACCCGCCCCGCCGGCTTCGCCGGCTGCCACCCCCCGAGAGGGCGCGACCGTTGACCGACAACGCCACCGACATCGCGGTCGTGGGCTTCGCCCACGCACCGCATGTGCCGGAGACCTTCGGCACCACCAACGGTGTCGAGATGCTGGTGCCCTGCTTCCAGCAGCTCTACACCGACCTCGGCATCACCAAGTCCGATATCGACTTCTGGTGCTCGGGCTCCTCTGATTATCTTGCTGGACGCGCCTTTTCGTTCATCTCCGCGATCGACGCCATCGGCGCGGTACCGCCGATCAACGAATCGCACGTCGAGATGGACGCGGCCTGGGCGCTGTACGAGGCGTTCGTGAAGCTGAAGTCGGGCCAGGCCCGCACCGCGCTGGTGTACGGCTTCGGCAAGTCCTCGGCGGGCACGCTGCGCCAGGTCCTCACCATGCAGTTGGATCCCTACCTGGTCACCCCGCTGTGGCCGGACGCGCTGTCGATCGCGGGTCTACAGGCGCGGGCCGGTCTCGACG
The DNA here is from genome assembly GCF_040654375.1 of Nocardia sp. NPDC050710. NCBI lineage: Bacteria > Bacillati > Actinomycetota > Actinomycetes > Mycobacteriales > Nocardiaceae > Nocardia > Nocardia sp. NPDC050710. The sequence continues at coordinate 34,669 of NZ_JBFAHV010000036.1, forward strand.
CGGGCCGCTGGACCGAGCGGGATATGGCGGCGGTCGCCGCCGGAGCCGACGGTGACGTCGAAAGTCTGCTCGCCACACCGTATGTCGCGGATCCGCTGCGCGCGCACGACGTCGCGCCGATCACCGACGGCGCGGCAGCGATCGTGCTCGCGGTCGGCGACCGGGCCCGCGAACTGTGCGAGCGCCCGGCCTGGATCAGCGGCATGGCCCACCGGGTGGACACCCCCGTGCTCGGCGCCCGCGATCTCACCGTCTCCCCCTCCACGTCGGCTGCGGCACAGGCCGTTACCGGCGGCGATACGGACGGCTTCGATATCGCCGAACTGCACGCGCCGTTCAGCCATCAGCAGCTGATTCTCGCCGAGGCGATCGGCCTGAAGCCCGGAACCACGGTGAACCCGTCCGGCGGCGCGCTGGCGGCCAACCCGATGTTCGCGGCGGGCCTGGAACGCATCGGCTTCGCGGCCGAGGCCATTATGGCCGGCACCGCGAACCGGGCGCTCGCCCATGCCACCAGCGGCCCCGCGTTGCAGCAGAACCTTGTGACCGTCCTCGAATCGGAGTCCAGATGAATGCAGTATCGCGCAGTGATTCGATGGGGGGCGGCGGTCGGGTGACGGGTGGGCGCTACCCCGCGGCGGTGCTGGGCACCGGACAAACCCATCACGTGACGAAACGAACCGACGTATCGATGGCGGGCCTGTGCCGCGAAGCCATCGATCGGGCACTCGCCGATTCCGGCCTCACCATGGCCGATATCGACGCGGTCGTGGTCGGCAAGGCCCCCGATCTGTTCGAGGGCGTCATGATGCCCGAGCTGTATATGGCCGACGCGTTGGGCGCCACCGGCAAACCGCTGCTGCGCGTGCACACCGCGGGCTCGGTCGGCGGATCCACCGGCGTGGTCGCCGCCAACCTCGTGCAAGCGGGAGTGCACAAGAAGGTGCTGGCGGTCGCCTGGGAGAAGCAGTCGGAATCGAATGCCATGTGGGCACTCTCGATTCCGGTGCCGTTCACCATGCCCGTCGGCGCGGGCGCGGGTGGCTACTTCGCCCCGCACGTCCGCTCCTATATCCGCAGGTCGAACGCACCGAGCCACATCGGCGCAATGGTCGCGGTGAAGGATCGCCGCAATGGTGCGAAGAATCCGCTCGCACATCTGCACCAGCCCGACATCACCCTGGAATCGGTGCTGGCCTCGCAGATGCTGTGGGATCCGATCCGCTTCGACGAGACCTGCCCCTCCTCCGACGGCGCCTGCGCCGTGGTTATCGGCGACGAAGCGGCCGCCGCCTCGGTCGAGGCCACCGGCAAGAAGGTGGCGTGGGTGCACGGCACTGCGATGCGGACCGAACCCACCACCTTCGCCGGACGTGACCAGGTCAATCCGCAGGCCGGACAGGACGCCGCCGCCGCGCTGTGGAAGGCGGCGGGCATCACCGATCCGCTCAAAGAGATCGACGCCGCCGAAATCTATGTCCCGTTCTCCTGGTTCGAGCCGATGTGGCTGGAGAATCTGGGCTTCGCCGCCCCCGGCGACGGCTGGAAGCTGACCGATAAGGGTGAAACCGAGATCGGCGGCCGCATCCCGGTGAATCCCTCCGGCGGCGTGCTCTCCTCGAACCCGATCGGCGCCTCCGGCCTGATCCGCTTCGCCGAGGCGGCCAAACAGGTTATGGGCCGGGCGGGCGACTATCAGGTCGAAGGCGCACGCAAGGCACTCGGCCACGCGTACGGCGGTGGGTCGCAGTACTTCTCGATGTGGGTGGTCGGGTCGGAACGCCGATGACGACCATGCGGTTCACCCTGGGTATCGCGCTCAGCCCGCTGGAACAGCTGACCGAGCTGGCGAAGACGGCCGAGGAGTGCGGTTTCTCCTCGGTCGCGCTGCCCGATTCACTGTTCTATATGAAGTCGGCGGCGGCGAAATATCCGTACACCGCCGACGGCAGCCGCTTCTGGGGTCCGGAGACACCGTGGGTCGATCCGCTGATCGGGGCGACCGCCATGGCCGCGGTGACCAGCCGGATCCGCTTCTACACCAATGTGCTGAAGCTGGGTTCGCGCAATCCGCTGCTGCTGGCCCGGCAGGTCGGCTCGGTGGCCAACCTGTCCGGCAACCGGTTCGGATTCGGCGTCGGCATCGGGTGGGCGCCGGAGGAGTTCGAGTGGTGCGGCGTCCCGTATGCCCGCCGCGGCGCCCGGGTGGACGAGATGATCGAGGTCATCAAGCTGGTGCTGGGCGGCGGGATGGTCGAGTACCACGGTGAATTCTTCGATTTCGAGCCGCTACAGATCAGCCCCGCGCCCAGTGCACCGGTGCCGTTCTATATCGGCGGGCATACCGAGCCCGCGCTGCGGCGCGCGGCCAGGGTCGGTGACGGCTGGACCTCGGCGATGATGACCTACGCCGAACTGTGCTCCACCATCGGCAAGCTCGAGGCGCTGCGCGCCGAATTCGGCCGGGCGGCGGAGCCGTTCGAAATCCAGGCGGTGTGCGTCGATCGAGCCGGGCGCTCCGGCTATCAGGATCTGGCCGACGCCGGGGTGACCGACGCGATCGTGGTCCCTTGGTTGTTCGACGGCATCGGCTTCGACGGGGAATTGGCGGCCAAGCAGGAGTCGCTGCGCCGGTTCGCCGCGAAGTACATCGAGGATCCGATCATCGCGGAGGTAAAAGCATGACCGAACATCCGGCCCGGGCCGCCGGACTCGCCTCACAGGCCGCCGTGCGGGCACGGGACAAGGACGCCTGGGTCGCACTGTTCGCGACGGACGGCATTGTCGAAGATCCCATCGGCCCTTCGGGTTTCGACCCCGAAGGCAAGGGACATCGGGGTACCGAGGCCATCGCGGCGTTCTGGGATATGGCGATCGCGAAGACCGAATCGATCGAATTCCTGTTCAACGATTCGTTCGCCTGCGGCAAGGAGGTGGCCTTCACCGGCACCATCCGCAGCCACATCGGCGGGCATCGGATCGACGCCGAGGGCGTATTCACCTACAAGGTCGACGACACCGGCAAGATCGCCGCCTTGCGCGCATTCTGGGAGGTCGACCGCGCGATGGGCACGGCCGCACCCGTCGACTGAGCCGCTGCCCGATGTGCGCGGCGGCCGTCCCCCTCGGGCGGCACACGAATGGGCCCTCGCGCCCGGCATGGGACTGCCGGGCGCGAGGGCCCATTTTCGTGGTCAGTGCGCGACCGGGCAGCCCTTGGACTGGTAGTCCACCGGGAACTCCTTGATGCCGTTCAGCCAGCCCGAGCGCAGCCGCTTGGGATCACCGAGCTTGGAGATGTCGGGCAGGTGATCGGCGATGGCATTGAAGATCAAGTCGATCTCCAGGCGGGCCAGGTTCGCGCCGATGCAGAAGTGCGCGCCGGTGCCGCCGAAGGACAGGTGCGGGTTGTCCTTTCGCATGATGTCGAACTTCTCCGGATTTTCGAAGACGTCCTCGTCGAAGTTGGCCGACTTGTAGAGCATGACCACACGCTGACCCTTTTTGATCTGCACTCCCCCGAGCTCGGTGTCCTCGAGCGCGGTGCGCTGGAACGAGGTGACCGGGGTGGCCCACCGGATGATCTCGTCGGCGGCGGTGGCCGGGCGCTCCTTCTTGAACAGCTCCCACTGATCCGGGTTGTCGAGGAAGGCCATCATGCCGTGGGTGATGGCGTTGCGGGTGGTCTCGTTGCCCGCCACCGCCAGCATGATCACAAAGAAGCCGAACTCCTCCTCCGTGAGCTTGTCGCCATCGATGTCGGCCTCGATCAGGGTGGTCACGATGTCATCGGCCGGGCACGCCTTGCGCGCGGACGCCATTTGGTACGCGTAGCCGAGGATCTCGGCGGAGGCCATGACCGGATCCGCGTCATTGTCGGGATCGTCGTAGCCGGTCATATCGTTGGACCACTGGAAAACCTTCATCCGGTCTTCCTGCGGAACGCCGATCAACTCGGCGATCGCCTGCAGCGGCAGTTCGCACGCGACCTGGGTGACGAAGTCACCGGACCCGGATTCGGCCGCGGCCTTGACGATGGATTCGGCCCGCGCGGAGAGTTCGGCGCGCAGGCCGTTGATCGCGCGCGGGGTGAAGCCGCGGGAAATGATCTTGCGCAGCTTGGTGTGTTCGGGAGCGTCCATATTCAGCAGGACGATGCGCTGCAGTTCGATGTTCTCGCGCGGAATGTCGTCATTGAAGCGCGGGATCGCGGTGTTCTCGAAGCTGGAGAAGACGTCGCTGCGCCGCGACACCTCCTTGACGTCGGCGTGCTTGCTGACCACCCAGAAGCCCTCATCATGGAAGCCGCCGGTGGTCGGGGGCTGTGGATTCCACCAGATCGGCGCGGTCCGGCGCAGTTCGGCGTACTCCTCGACCGGAATTCGCTCCGCGTAGATGTCGGGATCGGTTACGTCGAACCCGTCCGGCAGATTCGGGCGGGCGTTCCGAGTGTCAACCACCAGATGTCTCCTTCGACAAACTGAAACACGTTCTACAATCATTGCAGCACAGGCGGACGGACTAGTAAAGAAGAGCAGTACAGCCGACTGGCACACGTTTCAGTTTTCTCTCCCGAAAGAAAGGTTGGACATGGGCACACCCGTCATCGTGGAGGCCGCTCGCACCCCGATCGGTAAGCGCGGCGGCTGGCTGGCCGGCCTGCACGCCGCCGAGTTGCTCGGCGTCACCCAGCGCGGACTGCTGGAGAAGGCGCATCTGGATCCGGCCCTGGTCGAGCAGGTCATCGGCGGCTGCGTCACCCAGGCGGGCGAGCAGTCCAATAACGTCACCCGGGTGGCGTGGCTGCACGCCGGACTGCCGTGGCAGGTCGGCGCGACCACCATCGACGCGCAGTGCGGCTCCGCGCAGCAGGCCAACCACCTGATCGCCGGACTCATCGCGACCGGCGCCATCGACATCGGCATGGCCTGCGGCGTCGAGGCGATGAGCCGAGTTCCATTGGGCGCCAACGTCGGCGAGAACGCAGGCCCGCGCAGGCCCGCATCATGGAATATCGATCTGCCCAATCAGTTCGAGGCGGCGGAGCGTATTGCCAAGCGGCGCGGCATTACCCGCGCCGATGTCGACGAATTCGGCGCGCGCTCGCAGCGGCTGGCCGCACAGGCCTGGGCCGAGGGTCGCTTCGATCGCGAGGTGCTTTCGGTCACCGCGCCCGCGGTCGACAGGGAAGGCAAGCTCACCGGCGAGAAGCTCGACGTCACCCGCGATCAGGGTCTGCGCGAGACCACGGCCGCGGGTTTGGCCAAGTTGAAGCCGGTCCTCGAGGGTGGCGTGCACACCGCCGGATCCTCGTCGCAGATCTCCGACGGCGCGGCCGCGGTACTGCTGATGGACGAAAAGGCCGCCCAGCGTGCGGGTTTGCGACCGAGGGCCCGGATCCTGACGCAGGCGCTGGTCGGTTCCGAACCCGAGTACCACCTCGATGGGCCGATCCAGGCGTGCACCCGGCTGCTGGAGCGATCCGGCATGCGGATCGGCGATATCGACCTTTTCGAGATCAATGAGGCATTCGCTTCGGTTGCACTTTCGTGGGCTTCTGTCCACAAGCCGGACATGGACCGGGTAAATGTCAACGGCGGCGCGATCGCGATCGGACATCCGGTCGGCTCGACCGGATCCCGTCTGATCACAACGGCTTTGCACGAACTGGAGAGGACCGGCGGCAGTACCGCGATGGTGCTCATGTGCGCCGGTGGCGCATTGGCGACAGGCACTATCATCGAGCGGATGTAGGGCGCCTCAACCATTTCCGCCCGATTTGTTGAACGTTCATCCCTGAGGCCCCAAAACGTGTCGTACGCCACACAATGACCAGCTCTAGCAACTAGATGAGATGTCAGCTATCTTGCGGCTATCATTGACTCGTCGGGGAAGACCCCCGCGACGGGCCAGAACCGGGCCGTACCACGCCTCCACTAGAGACGTTGGGGCGACCCGCAAACGCGACGGTCGCAGTGACTTCGCCGGACCGACACCTGGAAGCTTCAAGGAAAGTCGGAATCAGGCGTAGGTTTTCAGTTACTGAGCCGCTAATATCAATGATACGTATCCGAGATAACGACTGTTAGTACAGCGAAGGGAATTGGGCGGCTCACAATGGCTGATTTCGCGGCGCGGCTGAACAAGCTGTTCGAAACCGTGCATCCCCCGGGGCGCAAGCCGCACACCAACGCGGAGGTTGCGGCTGCGCTGACGGCCTCCGGGCATCCGATCTCGAAACCGTATCTCTCGCAGTTGCGGTCGGGACAACGGACGAACCCGTCGGACGAAACGGTGGCTGCACTGGCCAAGTTCTTCAAGGTCAAGCCGGACTACTTCTTCAACGACATCTATGCCGCCAAGATCGATCACGATCTGGAACTGCTGTCCCAGCTGCAGGGCTATGGACTGCGACGGCTGTCGAGTAGAGCGTTCGACCTGTCCGAAGAATCACAGAACCTCCTCACCTCCATGGCGGAGAAGCTCCGGGCGAGTGAAGGCTTGCCCGAAATCCCGCCTGACGGTACCGAATAGGTTCACTCCCCCGCCTTCCCGCGACTTCAGCGCCCGCGCGGGCGCCTCGAAAGTCATATGCGGGGCGGCGGTGGTGTGCACCGAGGGGTTTTTGGCGCACCCGACGTTTACCCATGCGGTCACTGCCGGGGTATCCGTCGAACGTCTCGCTGAATGCGGGCTCAACTCCTTCGAGCTGAGCCCGCATTCAGCGCTGCGTAGACTACTCAATGGTCGAGCGGCGCCCTGTCGCACTTGCGAATTCGACAAAGTGCACTACTCGGGTTGTTGATCTCTGTGACGGTATCCATATTCTGCAAGCCCCCAAGTCTCGGGGCATGCATCGAGTGATGCCCGGAAGCTCCACGGCACCACGATGATTGAATATCGAACCGGTTTGATCGTTATTGCGCCATGGTGATCGAGAATGTGCCCACCCCGATCGCGGCCGCACGATTCGGTAACTCAACCAATGTCGGATACGTGGTGGCATACAACCGCTGCGGCCGGTACGCCCGTCTCGCAACGTGTTGATCGAACCCGGTGTCGGCCGGATCCTCCCCGTCGATCCGGCCCACGGCCGCAAACGGGCGCTAGCGCGAGGCGGATTTCTCCGCGTGCGCACCGTCGGTCGTCTCGAAGGCGCGGGCAATCGCCTGGACCCAGCCGCGCGGGCTGATGCCCTCGGGCGGTGCGATCCAACGGGCATCGATCACGATTTCGCCCAACGGATTACCCGCCCATCGCGCGACCCGATCCGCCCGCTGCGCAATGGAAGCGGGCGGCTGACCCGCCGTCCGCAGCTCGACGCCGCCGCCGGATTGCAGATACAGCGCATCCATGATCTGGGCGACCTGGTCGGAGGCCCTGAGCTGGGTGGAAGTGCCGGGCTGGTCGTGTGCGACGACCTCGGGGAAGCGGCCGACCATGACCCGGTGCAGCAGCCGGATCCGGTGCAGCAGCACGCGGGCCCGCAACCAGAGTTCGACCACGATCCAGATGGCGCCGAAGGCGATGAGGAGTGCGGCGACTTCCCAGGCGGGCCAACCCCACTCGGGCTGTCCGGGCGCCGAGCGCGGCGCGTCGATCATGGCACGCCGGATCTGTAGCGCCGACATGCCAGCCACCAGCGCGGTGCCGGTGGTGTAGATCGCGACGCCGCGGCCGAGTGTGGTCCAGTCCAGATTGCGCAGACCGGTGACGACGATGAACAGGCAGCCGAACACCGTGCTCAGCCAGCCGAAGGTGTACGACCACGCCAGCGTGATCGCCACCGCGACAAGGCCGCCGCCGTAGATGAGTGCGGCGATCTGGCGCAGATTCCGTCGCGACACCACCGGCCATGCCGCGGCGGCCACCACCGAGGTGGCGGTCGCGAACAGAAGCCAGGCCGCGGTCCCGATACCGTCGGAGAGCAGCCCGGGATGCACCCCGTGCGGCAGTAGATTGTCTATGGCCAAGGCGATTTCGGGAACTGCGACGGTAACGCCCAGCGCCACGGACGCGACCGCGACGACAATCGCCACGCGGGCCGTCGTCGCGGGCTTCACCAGTACGCGTCCCACTCGCGCACCGGCGGCAACCCAGACCAGCAGGGCCGCCAACCAGAGTGTCATCCGAGTGCCTCATCGAATCGAAGGACCGAGACGCCTGCGCCCCGGCTGTTGAACACGCGGAGCCGGGTCATCAGCATGGCGGCGAAGGTTTCGGCCTCCCACTCGGCGAGTTCGTCCGCGCCGTCATCGACGATCTGCTGGTGGGCGCGCTGGCTCAGCATGTAGGCGATGAGGTCGTCACCGGCCTCGAGCGTCACCTCGGGCGCGGGCGCGCCCTCGTGATCGAAGACGATATGGCCCAACTCGTGCGCCAGGGTGTGCTCGCGGCTGGGCAGTGCGGTGGCGAGCACGATCACATCCCGGTCGGGATAGAACCTGCGCTGGCCGCAGACGCCCGGACCCAGGTGCGCGCTGGCGATTTCGATCTCCCGCTGTCGCTCGTTCGCGATCGCGGCGACCACCTCGTCCAGGGTGGTCGCGTCGAAGTCCGCGGCAACCGCGCAGACGGCATCGACCGCGGCGGCCACCCGCCGGTAGGACCGGGAGCTACTCTGCGTCCTGCTCTCGCTCATCGTCGCCTCCCCCTCACACCCTCGGCCCGAAGAACTGGGCGCGTGCGGCATCGATGCGAGCCTGAGCGGCCGACGCACCTTGGAAACTCACCGCGCCGGAGACAGTTCCGGCCAGTGCGAGGGCGATGAGGCCACCCACCACGGAGAGAACATCGGGCTTCGGCAGCCCGACATTCGAACTCGTCGGCCGCACATCGGGATTCGGCTGCGCCGGGGCCCGGGGTACACCGGCGGGCGGCAGTGCCGGTGCGGGCGGGGCCTGTTCCGGTGCCGGCGTGGCCACCGCGGGCGACACCGGGGCCGGCCGCGGCATGTCCGGGACGGGCGCCGGCGGAATGATCAGGGGTACCGGCGGCATCACCGGGGCGGGCGGCGCGGGCAGCGGAATGAGTAACAGCAGCAGTGGCGCGGCGGAGCCGACCGCGGCCGAACCCACAGCCGCCGAACCCGTGCCCGCCGAACCGGTGCCCACGAGCGCGGATCCGGTGCCGACCGCGGCGGAACCCACTGCGGCCGAACCGGTACCGAGGATGGCGCCGAGACCCGCGGAACCGATGGCCGCCGAACCCGATGCGGATCCGGGACCGGCTGCCGGATTCACCTGCGATGCCGCCGATGTCGGCTCTATGCCGATCGGTGACTGTCCCGGGATGGTCAGCGGCTGCCACCGCTCGATGGGCTCGGTGACGGGGGCGGGCGAACCCGAATTGCCGCTCTCATCGGGGCCCGCGCTACCGCTTCCCGGCTGCGCGACGGCCGCCACGGGCCCGAGTAGCGCAATGCCGGCAACCGCCCCGGCAACTGCCGCCACACGGATCGTGCGACCAATGGCCATGCGCCAGCCTTCCCCTCATCAGATGAAGCGCAGAACTAGACCCGGTCGCAACACCCTCCGGGATCAATACGAATGGGTGCCCATAGTAAACCCCCACCCGACGGTGCGCATAAGAGACCGCCCAGCTTGGAGCCACTCCCGGTGCACCGCACGGGCCGCAACGACAACGGCCCCGGGCCGCGGGCGCTGCTGCCCGACGCCCCTGGGGCCGTCATCGACGTATAACTCAGGCGCCGTACACCGGCTCCGGCGCCGCCGCCTTGACAATCAGATCGGCGACCACCGGTCCGAGTTCGGCGGGCGCCCAGCGCGCTCCGCGGTCCACAGCAACTCCGTGGCGCCATCCGTCGGCCAGCGCGACCTTGCCGCCCTCGACCTCGAACATGCGCCCGGTGACCGCGGCCGACTGCGTGCTGCCGAGCCAGACCACCAGCGGGGAAATGTTCTCCGGCGCCATCGCGTCGAAGCCGCCGTCCTCGGGTGCGGCCATGGTCTCGGCGAAGACGGTCTCGGTCATCCGGGTGCGGGCGGCGGGGGCGATGGCGTTCACGGTGACCCCGTAGCGGGCGAACTCGGCGGCCGCGGTCAGGGTCAGCCCGGCGATACCCGCCTTGGCCGCACCGTAATTGCCCTGGCCGACGCTGCCCTGCAGACCCGCTCCGGAGCTGGTGTTGATGATGCGGGCGTCGACCGGGCGGCCCGCCTTGGATTCACCGCGCCAGTACTCGATCGCATGTCGCATGGTCGCGAAGTGTCCCTTGAGGTGCACCCGGATCACCGCGTCCCATTCGTCCTCGCCGAGGTTGACCAGCATTCGGTCCCGAACGAAGCCGGCATTGTTGACCAGCACGTCCAGGCCACCGAAGGTGTCGACCGCCTGACGGATGAGGTTGCGGGCGCCATCCCAATCCGCGATGTCGTCGCCATTGGCGACGGCCGCGCCGCCGAGCGCCTCGATCTCGCCGACCACCTGCTGGGCGGGGGTCTCACCGGTCGCGGCGCCGTCCAGTGCCGACCCGAGATCATTGACCACCACCTTGGCGCCCGCCGCGGCGAAGGCCAGCGCGTGCGCCCGGCCGATGCCGCGGCCCGCGCCGGTGACGATCACGGTGCGCCCGGCGCAGATCTGCTCGTCCATACCTGTTGTCCTCTTTCGTATCCGGTACTTATCGGGACTGCTCGCCGACCCCGGCGGTGTTGTTTCGAGCGACCCGCGAGCCATCGCCGGCGGTGGATGCGGCGAGGAAGGCGGGGCGTTCGCCGCCGCCGTGCACCAGCAGGGTGGCGCCGCTGACGTAGGCGGCCAGCGGGGAGGCGAGGAAGGCGGCGCAGCGTCCGATGTCCTCGGGGCGGGCCATCCGGCCCAGCGGAATGGTCTCGGCGACCGCGGCGATGCCGTCCTGGTCGCCGTAGTGCAATTCGCTCTGTTCGGTTTCGACCAACCCGACGATCAGCGAGTTCACCCGGACCTTGGGCGCCCATTCGACCGCGAGCGATTGGGTCAGGCTGTCGATACCCGCCTTGGCGGCGCCGTAGGCGGCGGTGCCCGGCGAAGGCCGGTGCCCGCTGACGCTGGAAACCATCACGATGGAGCCGCCGTCGGGCTGGTTCTGCATGACCGCGTTGGCGGCCTGCGAGACCAGCAGCGGCGCGAGCAGGTTCAGTTCGACGATTTTGGCGTGGAAATTCTTGCTGGCCTCCGCGGCCAGTGCGAAGGGTGCGCCGCCCGCATTGTTGACCACGTGGTCCAGCCGTCCGTGCCTGCCCACCACGGTCTCGACCAGCTCCCGCACCGAGTCGGCGTCGCGCACATCGCAGGGCAGGTATTCGATCTCCCGTCCGTCGCTGGTGACGGGACTTTCGGCCGGGCGGCGGGCACAGGCCACGACCGTGGCCCCCGCCGAGAGGAAGGCCCTGCTGATGCCCGCGCCGACCCCGCGCACGCCGCCGGTGACGAGAACGATGCGTCCGGCCAGATCGATTTCGAGTGCCACCGTGCTAACCTACCAAGCAACTGCTTGCTTTGCCAATGCAAGGCCTGATGGGCTCCGACACCGAAGGACATGCGATGGGGATCAACCGTCACTCCGAATCAACCGGCATCACCGTGGTCACGGTCGACTACCCGCCGGTCAACGCCATACCGACCGACGGCTGGTTCGCGATCGCCGACGCGGTGCGGGAGGCCGGGCGGGACCCGGAGACCAAGGTGGTCGTGCTGCGCGCCGAGAATCGCGGATTCAACGCGGGCGTGGATATCAAGGAGATCCAGAGCAAATCTGGTCACCAGGCGCTGATCGATGCCAACCACGGCTGCTTCGAAGCGTTCGCGGCGGTCTATGACTGCCCGGTCCCGGTGATCGCGGTGGTCCAGGGCTTCTGCCTGGGCGGCGGCATCGGCCTGGTCGGCAACGCCGACGTCGTGATCGCCTCGGACGACGCGACCTTCGGCCTGCCCGAGGTCGACCGCGGCGCCCTCGGCGCGGCAACCCATCTGTCCCGGCTGGTGCCGCAGCATCTGATGCGGGCGCTGTTCTACACCGCGAGCACCATCACCGCACAGCAACTGCACCACTTCGGCTCGGTGTACCAGGTGGTGCCGCGCACCGAACTCGACGCCGCGGCAATGGAAGTCGCGAAGAATATCGCGGCCAAGGACGGCCGGGTGATCCGCGCCGCCAAACGGGCCCTCAACGGCATCGACGTGCAGGACGTGCACCGCAGCTACCGCTATGAGCAGGGCTTCACCTTCGAACTCAACCTGGCCGGTGTCGCGGACGAGATCCGGGCCCGGTTCGACGATGATCTGGCGGCTCGGAAGAGCGGGAAGTAGGGAAACGCCATGCGAGACAAGCGAATGTCGCTGGAGCAGGTCGTCGGCGAGCTGCGCAGCGGTATGACCATCGGAATCGGCGGCTGGGGTTCCCGGCGTAAGCCGATGGCGCTGGTGCGCGCCATGCTGCGCTCGGATCTGACCGATCTCACCGTGGTGAGCTACGGCGGGCCGGATCTCGGGCTGCTGTGCTCGGCGGGCAAGGTGCGCAAGGCCTATTACGGCTTCGTATCGCTGGATTCGGCTCCGTTCTACGACCCATGGTTCGCCAAGGCCCGCACCTCGGGCGCGCTGACGGCACGCGAAATGGACGAGGGCATGCTCAAATGCGGTCTGGAGGCGGCGGCCGCGCGGCTGCCGTTCCTGCCCATTCGCGCCGGGCTCGGCTCCGATGTCTTCAATTTCTGGGAGGGCGAGCTGCGGACCGTCACCTCGCCGTACCCGGGACCCGACGGCAAACCGGAGACGCTCACCGCGATGCCCGCGCTGAATCTCGATGCGGCGCTGGTACATCTGAACCTCGGCGACAAGCACGGCAATGCCGCCTATACCGGCGTCGACCCCTACTTCGACGACCTGTACTGCCTGGCGGCCGAGCGCCGCTACGTATCGGTCGAACGGGTCGTGGAGACCGAGGAGCTGGTGAAAACCGTTCCGCTGCCATCGCTGCTGCTGAATCGCATGATGGTCGACGGCGTGGTCGAGGCGCCGAATGGTGCGCACTTCACCCTGGCGGGCGACAGCTACAAGCGCGACGAGAAGTTCCAGCGCCATTACGTGGAGTCTGCCAAGACACCGGAGGCCTGGCAGCAGTTCGTCGATAAATATCTGGCCGTATCCGAGGACGAATACCAGGCGGCCGTTCGCGAATTCGCCACACAGGAGGCGTAGATGAGAAACCATCGCGAAGCTCTCATCGGAGCCGACCGGGTGCGGGTGTCCCGCAAAACGCAGGAGGCGTAGATGAGAAACCATGCCGAAGCTCTCATCGGAGCCGACCGGGTGCGGGTGTCCCGCAAAACGCAGGAGGCGTAGATGAACAGCACTGAAACCATTACCCGCGCCGAGATCTGCGCGGTCGCTTGCGCCGAGATCTTCAGTGGCGCGGGCGAGATCATGGCCTCACCGATGTCGCCGATGACCACCCTCGGCGCCCGGCTCGCCAAGCTCACCACCGAGCCCGACCTGTTGCTCTCCGACGGTGAGGCGCTCTATTTCGCCGATACGCCTCCGCTGGGGGGTAAGGCGCCGATCGAGGGCTGGATTCCGTTCCGCAGGGTTTTCGATGTGGTGGCCTCCGGCCGTCGGCACGTGGTGATGGGCGCCAATCAGATCGACCGCTACGGCAATCAGAATCTGTCCGCGTTCGGCCCGCTTCAGCAGCCCACCCGGCAGATGTTCGGCGTCCGCGGCGCGCCGGGCAACACCATCAATCACGCCACCAGCTACTGGGTTTCGCGGCATAACAAGCGGACCTTCGTCGAGCAGGTGGATATCGTCTCCGGCGTCGGCTACGACAAGGTGGATCCGGAGAATCCGGCCTTCCGGTTCCTGCACCTGCACCGGGTGGTCACCAATCTGGGCGTCTTCGACTTCGAAGGCCCCGGCCACACCATGCGGGCACGCACCCTGCACCCGGGTGTCACCGCCGACGAGGTCGCCGAGAACACCTCCTTCGAGATCGCGGGTCTGGCCGAGGCGGGCGAGACAAGGACGCCCACCGCGGAAGAGCTGCGGCTCATCCGGGATGTGCTCGACCCCAAGAAGTTTCGTGAGTCGGAGGTTCCGGCATGACGACGCATATCCGGACGGCGCTCACCGATCTGGTCAGCATCGAACATCCGATCGTGCAGACCGGCATGGGCTGGGTCGCGGGCCCGAGCCTGGTCTCGGCCACCGCCGAGGCGGGCGGGCTCGGCATTCTGGCCTCGGCCACCATGACCTTCGCGGAGCTCGAGGCCGCGATCGCCAAAACCAAATCGCAGACGAACAAACCCTTCGGCGTGAATATCCGCGCCGACGCCACCGACGCACCGGAGCGGATCGATCTGCTGATCCGGGAAAAGGTGGCCGTCGCGTCGTTCGCGCTGGCGCCCAAACAGGACCTCATCGCGAAGCTGAAAGATGCCGGTGTGGTGGTGATTCCGTCCATCGGCGCGGCCAAGCACGCGGTGAAGGTGGCGTCCTGGGGCGCCGACGCGGTCATCGTGCAGGGCGGCGAGGGCGGCGGGCATACCGGCCCGGTGGCCACCACCTTGCTGCTGCCATCGGTGCTGGATGCCGTGGACATTCCGGTGGTCGCGGCGGGCGGTTTCTTCGACGGTCGCGGCCTCGCCGCGGCACTGGCCTACGGCGCGGCGGGTATCGCGATGGGCACCCGATTCCTGCTCACCCAGGAGAGCACCGTCCCGGATGCGGTCAAGCAGGAGTATCTGCGCAGGCAGCTTCAGGACACCGTGGTATCGCTGAAGGTCGACGGCATGCCGCACCGGGTGCTGAATACCGAACTGGTTGATCGTCTCGAACATTCGGGCCGCTGGCGCGGGCTGGCCGCGGCCGTCGCGAATGCCGCGCGATTCAAGAGCATGACCGGGATGAAATGGTCGACCATGGTCCGGGACGGCCTTGCCATGCGCAAGCAGAAGGACCTCACCTGGTCCCAGGTGATCATGGCCGCCAACACCCCGATGCTGTTGCGCGCCGGACTCGTCGAGGGCAACACCCAGGCCGGTGTGCTCGCGGCCGGACAGGTCACCGGCATCATCGATGACCTGCCCACCTGCCAGGAACTCATCGACCGCATCGTCACCGATGCCGTGGCGCGAATCGGCGCTCTCGCCGCCCTGCCCGACCAGTCCACGGCGACCACCACCCAGCCCTGAATCGACAGATAAGCGGAAGCCGCCCGCGGTCTCGGACCGCGGGCGGCTTTCGTTTCACGGCTCAGCCGTTCAGGACTCAGCCCAGTCGTTCGATGATGGTGGCGTTGGCGGTGCCGCCACCTTCGCAGATGGTGAGCAGGCCGTAACGGCCGTTCACCCGCTCCAGTTCGTTGAGCAGGGTTGCGAAAAGCTTTGCGCCGGTGGCGCCGAGCGGGTGGCCGAGTGCGATGGCGCCGCCGTTGACATTGACCTTCTCCGGGTCGGCGCCGGTTTCCTTCAGCCAGGCCAGCACCACCGGTGCGAAGGCCTCGTTGATCTCGACCACGTCGATATCGTCGATGGTCAGACCGGACTTCTCCAGCGCCCACTTGGTGGCCGGGATGGGCCCGGTGAGCATGAAGATCGGGTCGGCGCCGCGCGCGCTGACGTGGTGGATCCGGGCCCGCGGCGTCAAACCGTATTCCTGCACAGCCCATTCCGAGGCGAGCAGGGTGGCGCTGGCGCCGTCGGAGATCTGACTGGCCACCGCGGCGGTCAGCGGACTGCCCTCGGCCAGCGGCGGCAGCGAGGCCATCTTCTCCAGCGTGGTCTCGCGCGGGCACTGGTCGATCCAGAAGTCCTCGACCGGCACGATCTCCTTGTCGAAGCGGCCGTTCCTGATGGCGTCGCGGGCCCGCTCGTGGCTGCGCAGCGCCCAGCGCTCCATCTCCTCGCGGCTGATGCCCCACTTCTCGGCGATCAGCTGCGCGCCACGGAACTGCGAAACCTCTTCCGCGCCATAGCGGTGATCCCAGCCCTTGGCGCCGAGGAACGGCGAATCGAACCCGTATTCCTTACCCGCCAGCATGGCCGCGGAGATCGGGATGGCGCTCATATTCTGTACGCCGCCGGCGACGATCACCTCGGCGGTGCCGCTCATGATGGCCTGGGCGCCGAAATTGATGGCCTGCTGCGAGGATCCGCACTGGCGGTCCACCGTCACGCCGGGTACTTCCTCCGGGTAGCCGGCGGCCAGCCACGCGGTGCGGCCGATATTGCCCGCCTGCGGGCCGATATTGTCGACACAGCCGACAATCACGTCATCGACGTGGTTCGGGTCGACGGAGTTGCGGTCCAGCAGGCCACGCAGCGCGGCCGCACCGAGGTCGGCGGGGTGCACCGCGGCCAGGGCTCCGTTGCGCTTGCCGACCGGTGTGCGCACCGCGTCGATCACGTAGGCGTCCCGCAGCGGGGTGTAGGGACGGCGAGCGGATGGTGCAGACATGGAAACTCCTACTTGGGGACGGTGAGCCCGTCGAGCACGATGGTCAGGTACTGCTTGGCGAGGTTTTCGACGGTGATCGGGCCTCCGGGCTGGTACCACCGCACCGCGACCCACACCGTGTCGCGCAGGAACCGGTAGGCGAGTTCGACATCGAGTTCGGGACGGAAGCTGCCGTCCTCGACGCCGTTGATCAGCACCCGGTGCCAGAGTTCGCGGAATTCGTTGTTGTATTCGGCGATGTAGGCGAAACGTTCGGCATCGCGCAGCCGTTTGGCCTCGGCCTGGTAGATCGCGACCGCGGCATGGAAGCGGTCGAACGATTCGTAGGACGCGATAACCAAGGCTTCCAAGGTATCTCGCGAGCTCAGGCCGGAGGCGTCGATCTCGCGGTAGCGGCCGAACAGGTCGTCGAGAAAGCCGCGCAGAATCTCGTCCACCATGGATTCCTTGGAATCGAAGTGGTGGTAGAGACTCCCCGATAAGATTCCGGCCGCATCGGCTATATCGCGCACGGTGGTGGCGCGCAGTCCCCGCTCCGCGAACAGGTCGGCCGCCAGTGCGAGCAGTTCATTGCGCCGTGCTGATTTGGTGGAGTCCGGTGCGGTCACCACGCCATAATACAACCAAGCATTTGCTTGGGGCTAGGCTCCCCTCCCCCGCCTCCCCGCGACTCCAGGCCAGACTCGGGTGCCATCCCGGCAGCGTTGGCGCCTTACGGAAGGTGGTTGGCTCAGTCAGCCCGTACCCGACGAGTTACCCATGCACTCACGAAATCAGCTATCCGGCAGAAATCCGGGATGTGGGCCCGCCGTCAGCGCGCCGAATAGCGCAGCGGGGAGGAGACGGACAGGTCGGCGAGCAGACGGTCGCAGATCACCACGGGCGAAACGCCCGCGCGGGCCATGCGCGCGACCAAGGCCAATCGTCGTTCCGGACTGTCCCATTCGACGGTGAGCTGGCCGCGTCCCGGACCCGCGTCCACCGTGGCCATCACCCGGGGTGGGCCGTGCGGCGTCGGAACCTCGATGAGTTTCAGCACCATTCCGCGCTGCCAGGCGTTATAGGTGTCCATATCGGCCCCGACCACCAATTTGTCGGTAGCGGCGCATAGTCCCTGGGCTATTTCGTCGGCGAAGGCGACCCGGTCGAACCGGAACTTGCGACATTTGCGGACCACCTCGAGCAGATCGGAGCGCACCTCGCAGAGCAGCGCCATCTGCCGTTGTCTTCGGCGATCCTTTTCGGAGGGGATACCGGCCGGACGGTCCAGCCCGATCCGCCGGGCTCGTTCGTGATCGCGGGCCATATCGGCGCGCAGCGCACCCCGCGGGTCACGCGTCACCTCGACCTCGTCGACGGCATACTGTTCGAGAATTTGCAGCGCTCTACTCGCCGTCGCGCGCTCGGACGCGTGGTCCATGAGCTCTGCGCCGAGGGTGAGCGCGGCGAGTACCAGGCTGTCCAGCCTTCGCCTGGCCAGCACGACCTCGCGCACCAATTCGAGTTCCAGTTGTTCGCGGGCATGTGGGCGATCCAGGCCCATAGCCATCACCCTTAGGGGAGTTCGGGATCAGTCCATCCTCAGCATGGCACACCCCGGCGGGTGACGCGCCATCCTTTTTCAGCTGATCAGACTCCCGCATGAACTGCAGAAAGGCGGATGTCGCCGGGCGATCGCACTGGGGCGCATCCAACCGGCCGAACCGGCGTCCCGGCGCGGGCGAGGAAGTCGCCCGTGGCCCCCGGCGGCTCGGACCGGGGGCCGCGGACCCGCCGCACGCGAAGGCGCGGCAAACCCGTACTCAGGCGCGCTGACTGCTGACCGAGACCACTTCGCCGGTCAGATACGAGGTGTAGTCGCTGGCGAGCATGGCGATGGTGGCGGCCACCTCCCACGGTTCGGCGGCTCGGCCGAACGCCTCCCGTTCGGTCAGCCGATCCAGCAGCTCGGGCGAACTCACCTTGTCCAGGAAAGCGTGCCTGGCGATGCTCGGGGCCACGGCATTGATGCGTACCCCCAATTCGGCGGCCTCGACCGCGCTGCATCGGGTCAGCGCCATCACGCCCGCCTTGGCGGCGGCGTAGTGCGCCTGGCCGTACTGGGCGCGCCAGCCGAGCACGCTGGCATTGTTCACAATGACACCGCCGTGGCCCGCGTCCCGGAAGTAACCCAGGGCGGCGCGGGTGCAGCGGAACGTGCCGTTGAGCGTGATGTCCAGGACGCGGTCCCACTGGTCGTCGGTCATGTCGACGACGGGGGTCTCGCCACCGAGCCCGGCATTGTTGACCATGATGTCGACCCTGCCCAGCGCCGCGGCGGCGCCGTGTACCAGCGCGTTCACCTGTTCGGTGCGCTGCACGTCGCAGGCGATGGCGGCGATCCGGCGGTCCGGGAATTCACCCTTCAGTTCGACCTCGGTCTCGGCCAGACGACGCTCGTGCCAATCGGAGACGACCACATCCGCGCCCTCGGCGAGCAGCCTGCGCGCGGTGGCCGAGCCGATGCCGGTACCGGCGGCGGCGGTGATGACGGCGATGCGTCCGGTCAGCAGGCCGTGGCCGGGGATGGGCTGCGGGGCAACCGAAAGGTCGACGTTCATGGGCGAGCCTCGCGCGGCAGGCCGAGCACACGCTCGGAGATGATGTTGCGCTGCACTTCGTTCGAACCTCCGTAGATGGTGTCGGCGCGGGTGAACAGATACAACCGCTGCCATTCGTCGAGATCGTCGTCGCCCGCCACCAGACCGGCGGGGCCGAGCACCGCCATGGCGAGTTCGCCGAGGCCGCGGTGCCAGTTGGCCCACAGCAGTTTGGCGACCGAGGCCTGCCCCCCGTCGTCCACGGCAGTGTTGTTTCGAGCGACCTGCGAGCAGTCGCTAGCGGTGCCCTCCATGGTGCGCAGGGCGTGGGCGCGCAGCACCCGCAGGCCGACCCAGGCCCGGTCGATCCGGTCGGCGATGAGCGGGTCGTCGGCCGCACCGGTGCGGCGGGCCAAGGCCTCGATATCGGCGAGTTCGCGGGCGAACCGGATCTGCTGGCCGAGGGTGGAGACGCCGCGCTCGAAGGTCAGCGTGCCCATGGCGATGCGCCAGCCGTCGCCCGGTTCGCCGACGACCAGGTCCGCGGCGGTGCGCGCATTGTCGAAGAAGACCTCGTTGAACTCCGAGGTGCCGGTCAACTGGATGATCGGGCGCACCTCGATACCCGGCTGTTTCATCGGAACCAGCAGGTAGGACAAGCCCTTGTGGCGGGTCGAGCCCTTCTCGGTGCGTGCGACCACGAAGCACCAGTCGGCGACGTGCGCCAGCGAGGTCCAGATCTTCTGACCGTTGATCGACCACTCGTCGCCGTCGAGGTGGGCGGCGGTGCTCACGGCGGCCAGGTCCGAACCCGCGCCGGGCTCCGAATAGCCCTGACACCACAGTTCGGTGACATTGCGGATACCGGGCAGGAACCGGTCCTTCTGCGCCTGGGTGCCGAAGGCCAGCACGGTCGGGCCGAGCAGTTCCTCACCCACGTGCGAGACCCGCGCGGGCGCGTTCGCCTTGGCGTACTCCTCGTGGAATATCACCTGCTGGTGCACGGTGGCTTCGCGGCCGCCGTACTCCTTGGGCCAGCCGAGGCAGGTCCACCCGGACGCGGCGAGGTGCCGGTCCCAGGCGAGACGCTCGTCGAACGCCTCGTGTTCCCGGCCCGGTCCGCCGAGTCCGCGCAGCTCGCGGAACTCGCCGTTGAGGTTCTCTGCCAACCACTCGCGCACTTCTGCGGAAAACCGCGCGTCCGAGGCGGCAGTGTCGGAATCTGAGGTCTGGATCGCAACCACAACGGTAGGATAACCTACCAAGCACTTGCTTTGTTAGATTGTCGGTCTGATTGGTCCGGGGCTGCCGGATCGACCGGCGATTGGCCAGTACGAACGGTGAGGACAACCGTGACAACCCCTGCACAAACGACACCGATGGCTCTGCACGACGCCGCCCGCACATTCGGCGCCGCCCCCGCTGTCGCCGACGGCGAGGTCCGGCTCGACTGGACCCAGTTGCTCGGTGCGGTTCAGGAGGTGGCGCGGGCATTGATCGCGCGCGGAGTCCAGCACGGCGACCGGGTCGCCATGTGGGCGCCGAATACCCACCACTGGGTGGTCGCCGCGCTGGCCGCGCACTACGTGGGCGCCGGACTGGTGCCGCTGAATACCCGTTATGTCGCCGACGAGGCCGCCGATGTGCTCGCCAGGGTCGACGCCAACGCGCTGTTCATCGCGGGCACCTTCCTCGGCCGGGATCGTCTCGCCGAATTGCGCGCGGCCGCGCCGGAACTGGTCATCCCGACGATCGTGGTCATTCCGGTCGAAGCGGATACGTCGGTGGAATCCGAAGCGCAGGTGCTGAACTGGTCGGAGCTGGCCGGATTCGCGGAGTCTGTCACGGTGGACGAGGCGTACAAGCGCGCCGAAGCCGTGAGCCCCGAGGACATCTCGGATATTCTGTTCACCTCCGGCACCACCGGGCGCAGCAAGGGCACCCTGGTCACGCACCGGCAGGCGCTGTCGGTGGTGCGGGCATGGTCGGAATGCACCACCCTCGCCGGAAGCGACCGCTACCTGGTGGTCAGCCCGTTCTTCCACAACTTCGGTTACAAGGCGGGCATTCTCGCCTGCCTGGTCACCGGGGCCGCGATCATTCCGCAGGCGACCTTCGACGTGCCGCAGACCATGCGGCTGGTCGGCGCGGAGCGGATCACCGTACTACCCGGCCCGCCGACGATCTACCAAACCATCCTCGACTTCCCGGATCGGGACAAATTCGATCTGAGCTCGCTGCGGGTCGCGGTCACCGGCGCGGCGACGGTACCGGTGGTGCTGGTCGAGCGGATGCGCTCGGAACTCGAATTCGAGGTCGTCATCACGGGTTACGGACTCTCCGAGGCCGCGGGCTTCGGCACCATGTGCCGCGCCGACGACGACGCCGAGACCATCGCGAATACCTGTGGCCGCCCGATCGCCGAATTCGAACTCCGGCTCAGCGATGCCGGTGAGGTACTGCTGCGCGGTCCGAATGTGATGCTCGGCTACCTCGACGATCCGCAGAGCACCGCGGAGACCATCGATGCCGACGGCTGGCTGCACACCGGCGATATCGGAACCCTGGACGAGCGGGGCTACCTGAAGATCACCGATCGGCTCAAGGATATGTACATCTCCGGCGGCTTCAACGTCTACCCGGCCGAGATCGAGCAGGCGCTGGCCCGGCTCGACGGCGTGGCCGAATCCGCGGTGATCGGCGTGCCGGACACCCGGATGGGCGAGGTCGGCAAGGCATATGTGGTCCGCAAGCCCGGTGCGGCGCTGAACGCGGATCAGGTGCTCGCCCACGCCACCACCGTGCTTGCCAATTTCAAGGTGCCGCGGTTCATCGAATTCCGCGATCAGCTGCCCTACAGCGCCGCCGGGAAGGTGCTCAAGCGCGAACTACGTGAGGAGAAGTCGTAATGTCCGATGAGACCCGGGGACCGGAGTCGGCGGGGTCGGTGCACAATGGCGTTCCCGACGAGGGGGATGTCGTCACCTATGAGACACGCGGACCGATCGCGATCGTCACCCTGAACCGGCCGGACTACCGCAATGCGCAGAATTCGGTGATGACCTACGCCCTCGACGCCGCCTTCGAGCGGGCGGTCGAGGATCCCGACGTCAAGGTGATCGTGCTGGCGGGCAACGGGAAACACTTCAGCGCCGGACACGACATCGGTACCCCCGGCCGCGATCACCATGTGCGCTACCGGAACAAGGCCGCGCTGTGGTGGGATCACGTGGACCGGGTCGGCGGCGATCAGCGCTTCGCCCGCGAGACCGAGGTGTACCTCGGCATGTGCCGTCGCTGGCGGGAAATCCCCAAGCCGACCATTGCCATGGTGCAGGGCGCCTGCATCGCGGGCGGTCTCATGCTGGCCTGGGTCTGCGACTTGATCATCGCCTCCGATGACGCGTTCTTCTCCGATCCGGTGGTCCGGATGGGCATTCCGGGCGTCGAGTACTTCGCGCACCCCTGGGTGATGGGACCGCGCGCGGCGAAGGAGTTCCTCTTCACCGGAGACCGCTTCGGGGCGGCGCAGGCCAAGGAGTGGGGCATGGTGAACCGGGTGGTGCCGCGCGCCGAACTGGAGACGCAGACCCTCGAACTGGCCGAAAAGATCGCCACCATGCCGCAATTCGGACTGGCGCTGACCAAGAAGGCGGTGAACCAGGCCGAGGACCTGATGGGCATGCGCACCGGTATGGACTCGGTATTCGGGCTGCACCACTTCGCGCACGCCCACAATGCCGAGGTCGGGGCCGACTCACTGGGCGGCATGAACGCCAAGTCTATGAAGGCGCAGGCCTCCTCCGATCAGACCGGGACAGCTAAGAACGGGACAGCGTAGTGGATTTGGATCTGGATCAGGCAACACGGGAGTTCCAGCACGAGGTCAGGGATTTCCTGGCCGCCAACAAGCCGAAAAGCCCGCTGCCGTCGATGGACACCAAGGCCGGGTTCGAGGCGCACCGGGATTGGGAACGCACCCTCGCCGACGCTCGGCTCTCGGTGGTGTCCTGGCAGCGGGAGTACGGCGGCCGTGACGCGTCGCTGCTGGAATGGGTGCTCTTCGAACAGGAGTACTACGCCGCGAACGCACCGGGACGGGTCAGCCAGAACGGCATCTTCCTGCTCGCACCCACGCTTTTCGAACACGGCACGCCGGAGCAACTCGAGCGCATCATGCCGCGGATGGCGCGCGGCGACGATATCTGGGCGCAGGCCTGGTCCGAACCCGAGGCGGGTAGTGACCTGGCGGGTATCCGTTCCACGGCACGGCGCACCGCCGGCGGCTGGCTGCTGAGCGGGCAGAAGACCTGGAGTTCGCGGGCGGCCTTCGCGGACTGGGCCTTCGGCCTGTTCCGCAGCGATCCCGAGGCCGAACGGCACCGCGGACTCACCTACCTGATGTTTCCGCTCACCGCCGAGGGCGTTTCGGTGCGTCCGATCCCGCAGTTGGACGGCGAGCCCGGATTCGCCGAGATCTTCCTGGACGACGTGTTCGTGCCGGACCGCGACGTGATCGGCGCACCCGGCGAGGGCTGGCGGGTCGCGATGAGCACCTCCAGCAATGAGCGCGGCCTGTCGCTGCGCAGCCCCGGCCGGTTCAGCGCCACCGCACAGCGGCTGATCGACCTGTGGCTGGACGGCGGCGACCACACCAATACCGCGCAACGGGATGCGGTGGTGGACGCCTGGATCGGCAGCGAGGCGTACCGGCTGCACACCTTCGGCACCGTGACCCGGTTGAACGAAGGCGGCAAGCTCGGTGCGGAATCCTCCATCACCAAGGTGTTCTGGTCCGAGCTCGATATCGCCATGCACGAGACCGCGCTGGACGTGCTCGGCGACGCCGCCGAACAGGCGGGGCCGTGGACCGACGGCTATCTGTTCTCGCTGTCCGGGCCGATCTACGCGGGCACCAATGAGATTCAGCGCAATATCATCGCCGAGCGGCTGCTCGGACTACCGAGAGGGAGCAGCCGATGAGATTCGCGCTCAGCCCGGAACAACTCGACTTCGGCACCAGCCTGCGCAAACTGCTGGATGCGGGCCACACACCGGCGGCGGTACGCGCCTGGGCCGGCGGTGACGCCCAGCCCGGGCGTGCGCTCATCCGGCAGTTGGCGGGCGCGGGCGCGCTCGGACTCGCCGTCGAGGAGCAGCACGGCGGCATGGGCGCCGAGCCGATCGATCTGGTCGTCGCCTTCCAGGAGATCGGTCGCGCGGCCGCACCCGGACCGGTGGTGGAGACCGCCGCCGCGATACCCGCACTGCTGCAAGCCCTTCCGGATTCCGACCTCGCGCAACGGTGGCTGCCCGGATTCGCCGAGGGAGCCGCACTCGGCACGGTGACCTTCGCCGCGCCCGGCCGCGCCCCGGTGGCGCTGGACGCCGATATCGCCGATGTGGTGCTGATCGTGGTCGGCGACCGGCTGTGCGCCGCGCGCCGCGACGAGCCCGTGCGCTCGATCGACCCGGCGCGGCGACTGTTCCGGATCACACCGGAGGAGGTGCTCGCCGAGGGCGCACTGGTGCTGGAGGCGGGCGCGGCGGCCTTCGACGCGGGGGCATTGGCCGGCGCGGCGCAGTTGCTCGGCGCCGGTCGCGCCCTGCTGCACGCGGCCACCGAATATGCCAAGCAGCGCAAGCAGTTCGGTAAGCCGATCGGCGAATTCCAGGCCGTCAAGCAGAAGCTCGCCGATGTGCTGATCGGGCTGGATCTGGCCGAGCCGCTGCTGTTCCGCGCCGCGCTCACCATCGCCGAACCGACCCGCGGCCGCGATGTGTCGGCTGCCGTGATCGCCTGCGGTGACGCGGCATACGCCGCCGCGCGGGCGGCGCTACAGGTACACGGCGCCATCGGCTACACCGCCGAGTACGACCTCTCGCTCTGGCTGACCAAGGTCACCGCGCTGCGGTCGGCGTGGGGCACAGCGGATCTGCACCGTTCGCGGATCGCAGCGACGCTGCGTGACGAGGCCGCCCGGGATCGCGCACTGCGAGGCACGGCATGACCGCACCCGAACACCAGGAATTCATCGCGTCGGTGCGAGCGCTGCTCGGCAAGCATGCGAACAGTGCGGCGGTGCGCGCCGCGATGGAAACCGATCTGGGTTACGACCCGGCGCTATGGCGGCTGCTGTGCGAACAGATCGGCGTCGCCGCGCTGGCCATTCCCGAGGGATACGACGGCGTCGGCGCGAGTCTGGTCGAATCCCTGCTGGTGGTCGGCGAATTGGGCCGGACACTGGCGGGGGTGCCGATGCTCGGGTCCGCGGTACTCGGCGTACAGGCGGTGCTGCTCTCCGGTGATGCCGACGCGGCCGCGCGACTGCTGCCCGAGGTCGCCGAGGGCACCCGCACACTGGCGGTGTGCTGGGCGGGCGCGGACGGCTGGGATGTGCCCGGGGTGCATGCCGACGGTGACATCCTCACCGGTACCGCGCATTACGTGCTGGACGGACTGCGCGCCGACACCCTGGTGGTGGTCACCGCGACCGGGCTGTTCGAGGTCGAGCCCGCCGCGGCGGGCGTCACCCGCCGGGCGGTCGCCACCATGGATCCGACCCGCAAGCTGGCCGAAATCGCCTTCGAGAAGGTGTCCGCGCGCAGGCTCGGCACCGGCGATCCCCTCGTCGTCGCCGCCCGGCTGCGCGAAATCGCCTGGGCGGCCCTCGCGGCCGAGCAGGTGGGCGCCGCCGAGCGGTGCCTGGAGATCACGGTCGAGTACACCAAGTCCCGGGTGCAGTTCGGCCGGGCGATCGGCAGCTTCCAGGCGCTCAAGCATCGGATGGCCGATATGTACGTGCTGGTGGAGTCGGCCAAATCCGCCTCGTACGCGGCGACCGCCGCGGTGGCGGCGGGCAGCCCCTCGGCCGCCGAGGATGTCTGGGTCGCACGCGTCCACTGCTCGGAGGCGTTCAGCACGATCGTGTCCGAGATGGTCCAGTTGCACGGCGGTATCGCCATTACCTGGGAGCACGACGCGCACCTCTTCTTCAAGCGCGCCCACGGTGACGCCCAGCTGTTCGGGACACCGCATCGGCCTTTGACGCTGCCCGCATAAGCGGGCACCCCGGCCTGGGTGGACATTGTCGGCCGCAATGAGCAGGAAACCGTCCAAATGTGGGACCAATGTCCGTGCAGGCCGGGGCGGACCTGAAGCCGCGAAGAAAGCTGCGCCGCAGCACTATTGACCGTAAAGGCGAACCCACGACCGGGACCGTGCCGCATGCCGAAGGGCCACGGGGACCGACAGCCCGGAGCCGTCCGGTTCGCGTCACGGCCGTTCCGACCCGCGCGGAGTACCGTCGAACGGTATGGGCGATGTGCAGCGCGGGCGAGTCAAGGTGGAGACCAGCCAGAAGCGGGTCCGGGTCTATCTCGGCGGGCATGTGGTGGCCGACACCGCCCACCCGGTCCTGGTGTGGGAAAGCCCGCACTACCCGACCTACTATCTGCCCACCGCGGATATGCAGGCGAAACTCGAACCGAACGGGACTACCCACCGCTCCCCCAGTCGCGGCGACGCGACCGGCTACGACATCGTCATCGACGGCATCACCGCGAAAGGCGCGGCACTGCGCTATCACGATTCACCCATTCCGGAGCTGAACGATCTGATCCGGCTGGAGTGGAACGCGATGGACGAATGGTTGGAGGAGGACGAACCCGTCTACGTGCATCCGCGTGATCCGTATTCGCGGGTCGACATCCTGGCCAGCTCACGCCATGTGCGCGTCGAGATCGGCGGGGTCACCGTGGCGGACTCCCACTCCCCGCGGATGCTGTTCGAAACCGGGCTTCCCGCACGGTATTACCTGCCGCTCGCCGATGTGCGCATGGATCTGCTGCAAGCGTCGGATACCCACACCAGCTGCCCGTACAAGGGCACCGCCGACTACTGGAATGTGCGCGTGGGCGAGGCGGAGTACGCCGATTACGTCTGGATCTACCGCACCCCATTGCCGGAGAGTCAGAAGATCGCGGGATTGGCCTGCTTCTACAACGAGAAGGTCGACATCTACGTGGACGGGGAGCTCCAAGAGCGCCCGCGCAGTCCCTTCAGCTGAGGTCGACCACCGCACTGCTTGCGTCCCGTGACGGCGCGAGAACTTGTTCGGCTGCGGGGCCGCTGCGGGCGGCAGGGTCTAGACGACCGTGATCGGTAGATCCGGGTCCAGCTTCAACAGGTCGCCGGGGTCGGAGGTGATCACCTTCGCCGCATGGACGCCGCGGGCGACGACGACCACATGAGCGTCCACCACGTCACGGGTTCCGGTTTCACCGAGGAGACGGCCGACCGCTCGGGCGGCGATGAGATCCAAATCGGCGATATCAGCCCACTTCAGAACGGACCCGAGGCGATGCTGTCGCGGATCGCCGCTCCACACCTGGGCGTAAACGGTGGCCGGGATGATGACCGGCCAGTCGTTGCGCATGATTTCGTTCATGATCAGCAGCATCCGGCCCTGATTCTTCTGGAGGCCGATCAGCGCGCCGGAGTCGAATACGATCACGCGGCACCGCCGAGCCGGTCCGCGGCGGCGCGGGTGACATCGGCGGCGAACTCCGCGGCGGCGGCGCGGTCCTCGTCCGTGATGGTTCCGGCGGCCTCGGCCGCGGCCAGCATTTCGTCCAGGGTGGCGCGGGACTCGGCCCATGCCATGCCCTTGCGGGCGGTGGCACTGAAGAAGGCGCTGGTGCTGGCGAACCACCCGGCTGCGACGGCGCGTTCGGCGGCCTCGGCGACATCGTCGGGAATCGAGATCGTAATGCGCTTCATACCCCGATCATACTCTTGGGTATGATCGGGTTCATACCGTCGGTCGGCACACCCGATGTGACGCGTCGACTCGGGAACTCCGGTCGCGCGGGACCCGGGTCAGCGGATGGTCACGGGTGGGCTTGCGTCGGTCAGACGGCGATGAGCGGGGGCTGGTCGTCGGTGCGGCGGTATTGGCCGGGAGCCATGCCGTATTCGCGTTTGAAGGCCTTGGCGAAGGCGAATTCGGAGGTGTAGCCGACCTTTCGGGCTATCGCGCCGAGGGCGGCGTCGGTGTCGCGGAGAAGGCGGGCCGCGGTGAGCATGCGCCAGCGGGTGACGTAGGCGAGCGGGGGTTCACCGACGGTCATGGTGAAGCGGCGAGCCAGGGTGGCGCGGGAGACGCCCGCGATATCGCTGAGGTCGGGGACAGTCCAGGCGCGGGCGGGTTCTTCGTGTACGGCGCGCAGGGCGGCGGCGACAGCAGGGTCGGCGAACGCGCCCGCCCAGCCGGTCGGGCGATCATGCGTGCGCTCCTCGAACCAGGCCCGAAGGATGAACAGCAGCAGCATCTCCAGTAGCGCCGGGACGGCCGCGTCGCTGCCGGGGCGCGGTTCGGCGATCTCGGCCGCGAGCAGGTCCACCGCGCCGCGCAAGGCCGGGTGGCGGCCGAGACGCGCCGGCAGGTGGATGAATTCGGGGAGTTCGTCCAGGAGTGGATGGCTGCGCCGCCTGCCGAGCTCGTAGGCGCCGCACAGCAATGCCGTCCGCACCCCGGCACCCGCGACCTCCCGGGGTTCGCCGGGCCGCGCCATCTCGGTAACCGCACTGTCGAGGCTGTCGACCAGATAGTGGTCGGCGCCGCGTGGCATGAACAACACATCACCGACACCGAGCGCAAGCGGCGCGCCGCCGGTCCATCCGGCGCCCACGGCACCCGCAAGTCCTACGCCCTCGCCACGCTCCTGCCCGGCACCTAGGGCACCCGCAGGTCCTACGCCCGTGCCGTACACAGATCTGGCACCGAGAGCACCTGGAGATTCCACAACCGCGCCACCCGCTGCCCCCACCTCCAAAGCATTCGCGGATCCCCCATCCGGACCGCGCGCCGACCCGGCAGCCGCGCCACGCATTGGGCGACCGATCGCGGCACCGGAGGATCCGGCGTCGGAGCCATATGCCGGCCGGGGGCTCGGAGCACTGGACACTCTGGGTGTGCGCGCGAATTCCACAGGCGCGCCGAGGGATTCGGCGGTTGCGCCAGCGGGTGGGATGAGCCAGCAGGAGCCCTGGAGGACGACGTGGAAGCCCGCGCCCGGGACTACCGGGTAGCCGCGACCCCAGGGCGCGTGGCGGATGAACATGCCCGAGGTCGGGTTGCCGGTGCGGATTGCCGCGATGGTCTCGCTCAGGATGTCCACATCGTCACCATACAGCTCGCTCGGTGAGCGTTTCAGACATTGATGAGAGCAATCTAGCCATTCATTCACTCATGCGACATCCATACGGTGATAGTCATGACAAAGACGAACTCCACCGAGTCCACCAAGACCATCGCCGTCTACGGAGCCACCGGCGTGACCGGCGGCTACCTGCTCGGTGAACTGCACCGGCGCGGGCTTGCCGCAATTCTGGTGGGACGCAATGCCGATCGGATGCGTGCGGCCGCTGCCACCGCCGGACTTTCGAATGCGGAGATCCGGGTGGCCGAACTCGGCGATCACGACGCCCTGGTCGGCGCGTTCACCGGCGCGGACGCGGTGATCAGCAGCCTGCCCGCCTATGTGCGGCACGGGGAGGCAGTGCTCGCCGCCGCCATCGACGCGGGCGCGCACTACACCGATATATCCGGCGAACAGCTCTTCCTGAAGCGGGTGCTCGACCGGTACTCGGCCCGCGCCCGGGCGGCCGGGGTGACCGTGGTCTCCGGAATCACCGACAGCAATCTGCCCGGCGACCTGCTCGGATATCTGACCTCCCGCCGGGTCGCGGCCCCCGCCGAGATCGTTGTCAGCCATCTGAGCAAGAGCAGCGGCAATGGTTCCAAGGGCAGCGCCAAGACCGTCTTCGCCGGTCTCGACTGGTTCCGCAGCGGCGGCTGGCATTACGCGGACGGCGAATTCCGAACCGGCGCAACGTCTCGGCACGCCGAGATGACCTTCCCCGGCCACACCGCCGCTACCGCCGTCGCGAAATTCCCGCAGCCACCGGTGCTCACGATCCCGCGTCACTCGAATGTCTCGTATGTCGAAGGCGTGCTGGCCACTGCGATCCTCGACACCCTGAGCGGATTCACCGAGGAACTCATCGAAACCCTCCCGGAGACACCGAGTTCGGACCTGCGCTACGACCTAGTCGTGGACGCCTATGGCACCGACGGCCGCCGCGTTCGCGGCGTCGTCAGCGGTCAGCACTCCTACCGCGATTCGGCACTCATGGCGATCGAAGCAGCGGTCCGCCTCGCCGACGGCACCACCGAGCCCGGCGCACTGACCGCCGCCGAAGCCTTCGACCCCGCCGACTTCCTCGACGCCCTGGCCCCCTTCGACATCACCTGGCGCATCGAACAGCCCTGAGCAGCGCCCAGCCCGCAGGCCAGCGGCAACGCCATGGACTACTGATATCTCTGCTGATATCCTTGATATACAGAGAGATATCAGCGGAGGTGGGGACCATGGCTCGAACGGTGATCGACGTCGATGATCAATTGCTCGCCGATGTATCGAAGGAACTGGGCACCGGGACCAAGAAGGATACGGTGAACGCGGCCCTGCGCGAGGTGCTCGAGAGCCGACGGCGAGCGCTCGCCTTGATACGCCTCCAGGATGCCGCGGCCGCGGGCGGCTTCGACTTGGACCTGCTCGAGGACAAACGAAACTACCGCCGGTGAGCGCGGCGAACTTCCTGATCGACACCAGCGCGTTGGTACCGATCATGAAGCAGGATCCCCGGTTCTTCGCCTGGCAGCGTGCCGCGGCCGCAGGGTTGATCGCGGTCTGCCCGATCGTGGAACTGGAGTTCTTCTTCAGCGCGCGATCGGCGTCCGACCGGGAGGCTGCCGTGGCGGATATGCGGACGCTGTTCGGCTGGGAGCCCGTCGACGATCGGGCATACCACCGAGCCTGGGAGGTGCAGGGTGAACTCACCAAGCGGGGACAGCATCGCAGTGCGGGTCCGGTCGATCTGGTGCTGGCGGCCACCGCCGAGCTGCGCGGACTGACCCTGCTGCACCGCGACCACGACTTCGATTGCATCGCCGCGGTCACCGGACAGCCGCACCAGTGGCTCGGGCCGGGAGACAATCCCGAACCGGGCACAATCGGTCGCTGAGTGCTCCAGCCGCGCGGATCGGGCATAGTCGGATGATGACCGAGAACCGACCCGCACTGGCCGCCGCCCTCGACCTCTCCCCGCATCCGGAGGGTGGGTGGTATCGGGAAACGTGGCGTAGCGCTGTGGAATTCAGCCCGGAGGGCTATGCGGGCACGCGGGCGAGCGCGACCGGAATCTATTTCCTGCTGATGCCCGGGGAGCGATCCGCCGCGCACACCGTCACCTCCGACGAGGTGTGGCTGTGGCATCGAGGCGGGCCGCTGGCGCTCGATATCGGCGGCGAGGAGATCATCCTCGGCCCCGATGTCGAGCGGGGACAGGTGTTGCAGGCGGTGGTGCCGGGTGGGGTCAGTCAGGCCGCGCGCCCGGCGGGCGATGAGTATGTGCTGGTGAGCTGCATCGTCTCGCCGGGCTTCGACTTCGCGGACTTCCGAATGGACTGAACCGGGCCTGAGCGGGCACTTTTCGCCCTCGAGCGGCGAATCGCACGAGTCACCGCCCTCGGCGGCCACCTGCGGGCGGCGCCGCGCAGCGAGGGCGGCTTCAGCGTTCGAGCCGAACTTCCGGTGGATCGACTGTCATGATTCGTGTCCTGCTGGTCGACGACCAGCCGCTCATTCGCGGTGGATTCCGCGCGCTGCTCGACATCGAGGACGATATCCAGGTGGTGGCCGAGGCCGCCGACGGTAGCGCGGGCCTGGCGCTGGTCAGGCAGCACCGGCCCGATATCGCGCTCATCGATATTCAGATGCCGGTCATGGACGGCATCGAGATGACCCGGCGCATCGCGGCAGACCCGGCCCTGGCCGGAGTGCACGTCGTCATCCTGACCAACTACGGCTTGGACGAATACGTCTTCAACGCGCTGCGCGCGGGCGCGGCGGGATCCCTCGTCAAGGACATCGAACCGGAAGACCTGCTGCACGCCATGCGCGTCGCCGCGCGTGGCGACGCCCTGCTCGCGCCGTCGATCACCCGCAAACTGATCGACCGCTACGTCACCCAGCCACTCGACACCGGCACCACCACGGGGCTGCGAGAACTGACGAACCGCGAACGCGAAGCCGTGGCCTTGGTCGCGCAGGGCCTGTCCAACGACCAGATCGCCGACCGCATGGTGATCAGCCCGCTGACCGCGAAAACCCACATCAACCGAGCCATGGTCAAGCTCCACGCCCGCGACCGCGCGCAGCTCGTAGTCCTCGCCTACGAATCCGGCCTGGAGGCCCCGCGTAACTCCTGACAGCGGCGAGACGCCCTAGACGAGTGATTCCTAATCGGTTCGGGGCGTGAGGGGCTCGAGTTTTGGCATGGCGGAGGGTATCGACGTCAGTTTGTGAAGACAGA
>NZ_JBFAHV010000037.1:0-66926 GCF_040654375.1 Nocardia sp. NPDC050710
GACCTCGAGGATGACGGAGTCGATAGCGGTCTGATCAGTGGTGATGTTCATGGCAATCACGCTAAGCGCTGCCCGGTGAGCAGCGCTTCTCGATTTCTGACCGGTCCGCGCACCCCTTTTTCGCCGGACCGCGCGAACATCCGCGGCCCGAGGTCCCTGCGTGTCAGGTATCGAACCGGCGGCGGGATTCCTCGATATCGCCGAGGTATCGGTGCGTCCAGTCGCACATCGCGTCGACTGTCGCACGGAGAGCCCGGCCCGACTCGGTGAGGCGGTACTCCACCCGCGGCGGAACCGTCGGATACACCGTGCGCTCGACCAGGCCGTTGCGCTCCATCATGCGCAGGTTCTGGGTGAGCATCTTGTGACTGATGCCGTCGATGCCGTCGCGTAGCTGGCTGAACCGCAGTGTGTCGTCACCGATCGTCTCGATGATCAACAGTGCCCACTTGTTGGCGATGTCGGAGAAGATCTCTCGGGCCAGCGAATCCGCTCGTGTCAGGTCCGAATCCTCGGATAAACCATCGACCTGCTTGGTAACCATCAAGTACCCCAGTCACTGAAAAGTGCGTTCTTCCACGTCAACGGCCACTCTTCTACGGTTACCGAGTAACCACAAGTGACTACGAGAGAGTAGACCGGATGTCCATCACCCTGTTGAACCCGAACGAGCTACCCCAACTCGATGCCTACCATCAGGTATCGGTCGCGACCGGCTCGAAGCTGATCTTCGTAGCCGGTCAGGTCTCCTGGGACGTCGACGGAAACACAATCGGCGTAGGCGATTTGGCCACACAGGTCGAGCAGAGCTACCTCAACGTCGGCATCGCTCTCGCCGAGGTCGGCGCGACCTTCGCCGACGTGGCCAAGCTGACCGTCTACGTCGTCGACTGGACTCCGGACAAGATGACTCAGTTCTCCGAGGGTGTCACCCGCGCCGCGTCGAAGCTCGGCATCACTCCCAATGCACCGGGCACCTTGATCGGCGTCGCAGCGCTGTCCAGCCCCGAGCATTTGGTCGAGGTCGAAGCCACCGCAGTCCTTCACTGAACAATCCCCGAGATCATCACCCCGGACCGAGTGGATCGCCGAAAATCGCGGCCCTTCGCGTGCCGAACCCGCTGTCTCCGAGTCGGTCCCGGCCTCGCACGGTAGACGCGAGGCCAGGGGAGTGGCCGCGCGACGATGCTCGCTGTCACAGCGTGACGGATCATTCGAGTCGCTCATTGAGAATTCGGGCGATCTGAGCGGCCGCCGCAGGCTCGGTCATGGCCAGGTGCGTCGAATTGATGTGAAAGTTCGAAATCTGGCCGCGGACAAAGGACTCCCAGCCCCGGTGACCGGCGGCGTCGGATCGCCTTTCGATTGTCGCGGTGAAGTACAGCAGGTCGCTGTCCAAGACCGGGGGCTGCCAGTCGCCGGCGGCCCGGATCGATAGGTTGTAGGCGTCGGTCAGGCGTCGGATCGTCGCGGCGTCGATATCTACGCCGTCTCCCAGGCGCTCTCGGATCAGCTCGGAGGCTTGTTCGGCTGTCGCGTCCGGACTCACGAAATCGATTCCCATGACCGGGCCGAGGTTGCTTATCAGCTCCCCCGGTGTGACCGAGCGGGTGGTCGAGGCGTCGATTCCGTTGGCTTCGGAGTCCAGCATTGCCAATAGAGCGACCTCCTCACCGGCGGCCCGCATCTCGACGGCAACGGCATGGGCGATCAGCCCACCCAGCGACCAGCCGAGGAGGTGATAGGGGCCGTGCGGCTGGACCGTTCGGATCTCGTCGTAGTAGCGGTGGGCGATTTCGCCGATCGACGTCGGACCGGGGTCTTCGCCGCCGATCTGGGGGGCCTGGATGCCGTAAATCGGTCGACCGGCGGATATGTGCTGGTCGAGTGTGTAATAGCACCACGCCAGGCCGGAGGCGGGATGGATACAGAACAGCGGTGGTTGCTGACCGCCGGTCCGAATCGGTAGAAGTACGTCGAATCCGAGGGTGGTCCGGTCGGTGACGCGGTGACCGGAGCGCATGCCGGATTCGATCCGCTTCGCGAGGTCGGCGGGATTCGGGTCCGACAACACCCAGCGGACCGGAACCTCGTAGTCGAGTTCTTTCTTCAACTCGCTCACCACCTGCACCGACCGCAGTGAGTTGCCACCCAAGGCATAGAAATCGTCGTCGGCCCCCACCCGCTCCACGCCGAGCACCTGTTCGAAGGCTCGTGCTACCTCCCCTTCGAGCCATGAAGAGGGCTCCCGGAACTCCGCTACCACGGGCGCCGGCTCCGGCAGTCGTGCGCGGTCCAGCTTGCCGGACGCGGTGAGCGGCACCGTATCGAGCACCATCACCGTGGTGGGCACCATGTATCCAGGCAGTTCGGTAGCCGCGTGTGCCAGAACCTCACCGATGTCGACCGTGGAACCGGCGGCGGGGACGAGGTAGGCGACGAGTTGGTCCACGGCGCCGTGGCAGAACACCGCGGCGATGGCTCTGGACACGGTGTGATGCTCGGCGAAGACCGCCTCGATTTCACCGAGTTCGATCCGCAGGCCACGCAGCTTTACCTGGAAATCGCGGCGGCCCAGGTATTCCAATTCGCCGGGGCGACGCCAGCGCACCAAGTCGCCGGTGCGGTACATACGTTGACCGTCGGCGTATGGGTCGGGTACGAACCGTTCCGCGGTCAGGCCTGGACGTGCCTGATAGCCGCGTGCGACCTGGATGCCCGCCACGTACAGCTCCCCGGTGGCACCGGGCGGTACCGGATGCAGCCGGGAGTCGAGCACATATGCCCGCGCATTCCATACCAGTCTGCCGATCGGCATACTCCCCGTGTCGGACTCGCTCACTCGGTGCGCGGTTGTGTGCATGGTGAACTCGGTCGGCCCGTACACATTGTGCAACTCGGTCTCGGGCATCACCCGCCGCGCTGCGGCCACCACCTCTGCGCCGAACGCCTCACCGCCCACCAGCACCGCCCGCAATGAATCCAGTGATTCCGCGGGCCCGGCGTCCGCGAACACCGCCAGCATCGACGGCACGAAGGAGGTGATCGTGACCCGATGGGCGGCAATGGTTTCGGCGAGGTAAGCCGGATCGGTATGTCCGTCGTACCGCGCGATCACCAGCCGGGCACCTACCGCCAGGGTCACGAAGAGTTCCCACACCGAGACGTCGAATGTAGCCGGGGTCTTGTGCAGCACCACATCTGCGGGTGTCAACGCGTATGTCTCGTCGATCCAGCGCACTTGGTTCATCACCGAACGATGCGGCACGGCTACGCCTTTCGGCCGCCCGGTCGATCCGGAGGTGAACAGCACATACGCGATGTTGTCCGGTCGCAGCGGTACGAGCCGATCGCTGTCGGTGACGGGCGCGTCGTCGAATCCGGACAACGCTATCCCTTCCAGGGACGACAGCACCAGCACCGGGCCGGCGGTCGTCAGCATGTATTCGATGCGCTCGGCCGGATAATCCGGATCGACCGGTACGTACCCGCCACCCGCCACGAGTACCGCATAGATGGCGGTGACCTGGTCCAGTGAACGCCGCATGCATATCGCTACCAGCGAATCCGGCCCCACTCCTCGGGAGATCAACCATCGTGCCAGCCGGAATACGCGTGACGCGAACTCCGCGTAGGTCAGCGACTGTTCACCGAATATCGTCGCGGGCCGGTTCGCATGCACCTGTGCCGCGGAGACGAATACCGACGCGAGTGTCTCGTCCGGAATCAGTGCGTGATCGGTCGAATTCCACCGCACCAGAACGTCTTCCCGTTCGGCGGGGTCGAGCAGGTCCACGTCGCCGACCGGTTGCGTGGGGTCTGCCACCAGCGCGTCGAGCAACCGGAGCAGACGATCGACCATGGCGGTCACAGTCGCCGGGTCGAAAAGGTCGGTCGCGTAGGTCACCCCACCGGTGATGCCCGCCGGGGCGCCGGTGGCGTCGTAGGTATCCGATACCGTGACCTGCAGGTCGAACAGTGAGGTACCGGTATCGGCTTCCACGGCCGACATCGACAGCCCCGGCAACTCGAAGCCGGTCCTGGCGAGATTCTGGAACGCCAGCATCACTTGGAACAAGGGGTGGTGCTCGTGGGAGCG
Organism: Nocardia sp. NPDC050710; assembly: GCF_040654375.1. NCBI lineage: Bacteria > Bacillati > Actinomycetota > Actinomycetes > Mycobacteriales > Nocardiaceae > Nocardia > Nocardia sp. NPDC050710. The sequence continues at coordinate 4,100 of NZ_JBFAHV010000037.1, forward strand.
CACCGGGTTCAGCTCCTGCACCAGCCGTTCGAAGGGCACATCCGCGTGCCCGAACGCGGCCAGATCGGCGTCCCGAGCCTGCTCGAGCAACTGTGTGAACGACATTCCGGAGGTCAGACGGGTCCGCAATACGAGGGTGTTGACGAACATGCCGACCAGATCATCGAGTTCGGGCTCGCCGCGGCCCGCGTAGGGGGTACCGATCGCGATATCGTCGGTACCGGCCAGACGAGCCAGCGTGGCAGCCAGTGCCGCATGGAAGACCATGAACAGCGTCGTATTGTGCGATCGCGCGATCCGCTGCAGTCCCGCGTGGAGATCGGCGTCGACAGTCAACGGAACGCTCGCACCCGCATAGGACTGTGCAGGCGGACGCGGTCGGTCGGTCGGCAGTTCCAGCAACGCCGGCAGGTCCGCCAGCTGCGTCGTCCAGTAGTCGATCTGCGCACGCAGCAACGATTCGGGATCGTCTTCGGTCCCCAGCACCGTTCGCTGCCAGATCGAGTAGTCCGCGTACTGCACCGCAAGCGGTGGCCAGACCGGCGCCTCGTCCTGTAGCCGTGCCACGTAGGCGATCATCATGTCCCGCGCGAGTGTGCCCAGTGACGACCCGTCGCCGCAGATGTGGTGCATCACAACGGCTAGCACCCACTCGTCGGGCTGGAGCTCGAACAGGCGAACCCGGAACGGTACCTCGACCGCCACATCGAACGGCGTCGAAACGAGAGCCGACACCGACTCGGCCAGTTCGGGTTCCGCGATCGAGGTCACGGCCATCGGCGGAATCGCCTGCGCGGCGGGCAGAACAACCTGCTCCGGATCGCCTGCCACGTGCGGATACACCGTCCGCAGCACTTCGTGCCGGGTCACCACATCGCCGATCGCCGCATGCAGCGCGTCGACATTCAGCTGTCCGGACAGGCGTATCACGATCGGAATGCTGTAAGCGGGCGAGTCGGGCTCGAACCGGTTCAGGAACCACATTCGCTGCTGCGCGTAGGACAATGGGATATGGCGCGGACGCGGCTGTGCGGTCAATGCCACGCGGCCGGTGTCGGTGTGGGATTCGGCGCGCGCCGCCAATCTGTCGACGGTGGGTGCCTCGAAGATCATCGCTACCGGGACGCTCGTATCGAGCGCAGCGCCGATCCGCGCGGCTGCCCGGGTGGCTACCAGGCTGTTGCCGCCCAGTTCGAAGAAGTCGTCGTCGGCGCCCACGGTGCCGTTGATGCCGAGCACCTCGGCGAATACACCGGCCACGATCTCCTGCACCGGTGAAGCCGGGGGCCGGAATCGCTTGGTCCGGGCGATGGGGGAGGGCAGTGCCTTGCGGTCGAGTTTTCCACTCGGCGACAGAGGGATTTCATCGAGGACCATCACGGCGGCGGGCACCATATACGATGGCAACACCTCGGCCAGTTCCGCACGCAACTCCTCGGCCGACACAGTCGTCTCCGCCACCGGCACAACGTAAGACACCAACCGCACGGGACCGGCACCCTCACGATGCGGCAGGGTCACAGCGAACGCGACCTCCGCGCGGGCCCCCAACACCGCATCGATCTCTCCCAGTTCGACCCGGAAACCGCGGATCTTCACCTGAAAATCGTTACGGCCCAAGAACTCCAAAGCACCGACGGCATTCCACCGCACCACATCCCCGGTGCGGTACACGCGGGCGCCCGGTTCCCCGAACGGGTGCGCCACGAACCGCGCCGCGGACGTGCCCGCCCTGTTCAGGTAACCGCGGGCCAGCGCGGGTCCGGCCAGGTACAACTCCCCGCTCACCCCGACCGGCACCGGCCGCAACCGGGCATCCAACACCAGAGCCTGGATTCCGGGCAGCGGAGTGCCGATCGTCGGCGGGTCACCCGGTCGCAGCCGCTCCGCCGCGGTGGCGACGATCGTTGTCTCCGTCGGTCCGTACAACACTCGGAACTCCCTGGTCCCGGCGATATCGGTACCCGCCCAACGATTCACCAGGTCCGCCGGGACCTCGTCACCGCCGGACATCACCACGCGCAAGTCGTCCAGCCCCTCCGGATCCACCGAAGCCAATGCGGCAGGGGTGACGAATGCGTGCGTGATCCGCTCCACGCGGAGGAACTCGGCCAGCTCGTTCCCGCCGCGGATTCCCGTCTGCGCCACCACCAGTGCGGACGCACGGCTGGCTGCCAGCAGGATCTCCAGCAGTGAGGCGTCGAATGAGGGCGACGCGAAATGTAGTACCCGGGACGTGGGCCCGAGGTCACGGTCGGCGCGCTGCGCCGCGAGGCAACCGATGAGGCCGGAATGCGTGACAGCGACGCCCTTCGGCACTCCGGTGGATCCGGAGGTGAACAGAATCCAGGCCACATTCGAGGTCCGCAGCGGCCGCAGCCGCTCCCCATCACCGATCGCCGCTCCGGCCAGCGCATCGATCCGCGCTGCCACCCCGGTGTCGTCGAGCACGATCCAGTGCACAGAATCGGGCAATGCGGCGCGCGCGGATGAAACCGTAACCCCCAGTGCCGCACCCGAATCCGACACCATCTGCTCGATCCGGCCCGCAGGATAGCTGGGATCCACCGGCACATATGCCGCCCCCGATTTCACCACCGCCCACCAGGCGACGATGGACTCCACCGACCGCGGTGCCGCCATGACAACCGCACTCTCCGGTCCAGCCCCCAGGCGGATCAGGTGTCGCGCCAGCCGATTCGACCGTTCATCGAGCTCCGTATACGACAACTCGGTATCCCCCGACACCACGGCCACACCGTCGCCGTTGTCCCGGACGGCCGCGGTGAACACCTCCGGCAACAGCACCGGCGACGCCGCGGCTTGTGACCCGACCCGTGAGAGCAGCTCCACGCGCTCGTCCGCGTCCAGCCAGTCGATATCCCCGGTCACTACCGCCGGGTCCTCGGCGACCGCTTCCAGGACCCGCACCAATCGGCGGACGAACCCCACTACCGTCACCTCGTCGAAGAGATCCCGCGCATACATCATCATTCCCGAGATACCGTGTGTCACACCGGCTTTCCCATACGAATCGGATATCACCAGTTGCAGGTCGAACTGGCTTGTCCCGGTATCCGGATCCACCCGTGACACCGCGACATCGGGCAGCACGACCTCAACCGCCGACATGTTCTGGAACGCGAGCGCGACCTGGAACAGGGGATGTTGCGCCGCTGATCGCTCCGGATTCAGTTCCTCCACGACACGCTCGAACGGCACATCCGCATACTCGAATGCCTGCAGGTCCACCTCGCGAGTCCGCTTCAGCAGGTCCGCAAACGGCTCGCCCCCGTCAACCGGAGTTCGCAGTGCCAGTGTGTTCACGAACATCCCCACCAGATCATCCAGACCTGGCTCGCCACGACCCGCGACCGGGGTTCCTATCACCACGTCATCGCTGCCGCTCAACCGTGCCAGTACCACTGCCAGTGCGGCATGCACGACCATGAACAGCGACGTCCCCCGCGCTCGCGCCAGATCCAGTAGCCGCCCGTGCAATTCCGGCCCGATCTCGACCGGCACCTGCCCGCCCGCGAGCGAGGCCACCGCCGGGCGGGCGCGGTCCGCGGGCAGATCCAGCCGCTCCGGCGCGTCGGCCAAGGTCGACCGCCAGAATGCCAACTGCACCGACATCAACGACGCCGGATCGTCCGCCACCCCAAGAACCTGCCGCTGCCACAATGCGAAATCCGCGTACTGCACTGCCAAGGGTTGCCATATCGGCGCATGTCCGGTCACCCGCGCCGCGTACGCCGACATCACGTCACGAGCCAGCGGCCCCATGGACTGTCCATCAGCGGCGATGTGATGGACAACCAACGCGAGCACGAACTGTTCGATGCCATCGTCGGCTTCCGGTTCGACCTCGAACAATCCCACGCGCATCGGTACCTGCGCGGTCACATCGAACCCGGCCCGGACGAATTCTCCCACCACATCCCGGACCGAACTCGCCTGCACCCGTACCGGTTCGACCGTGACCCCTGACTCTTCCAGAATCGCCTGCCGTGGCTCGCCGTCGGTCTCCGGGTATACCGTCCGTAACACCTCGTGGCGTCCGATGACGTCCGAAAGCGCTGCCCCGAGAGCCGCGATATCCAATCGCCCGGACAACCGCAGCATCACCGGGATGTTGTATGCGGCCGACTCCGGCTCGAACCGGTTCAGGAACCACATTCGTTGCTGGGCCAGTGAGAGGGGCACCGGCTCGGGACGCACTGCCGCCGTCAACGGCACCCGGCCCCCACCGCTGAGCGATCCCGCGAGTTCCGCGAGGCCCCCAACGGTGGGCGCTTCGAACAACGACCGCACCGGCACCCGGACATCCAGGGCGGCCCCCACTCGCGCCACGACCAGCGACGCGCTCAGCGAATCACCACCCAGCGTAAAGAAGTCGTCATCGACCCCGACCCGGTCCACGTCGAGCACCTGCTCGAACGCCGTCGCGACAACTGCCTCCACCCATGTCGACGGCACCCTGAACTCTCGGGCGGCGAATACCGGCTCCGGTAGCCGCTCGCGATCCAGTTTGCCGTTCGAGGTCAGCGGAACGTCGTCGAGCACCATCACCGCGGCCGGGACCATGTACGCGGGCAGCACCTCGGGCAGCGCCGCACGCAACTCCGCACCCGATACGCTCGTCCCCGGCGTCGGCACCACATAGGACACCAATATCACCGGACGCCGACCGTCGCGACGCGGCACGGTGACCGCGAATGCCACGTCCGAACGCGCACCGAGCGCTGCGTCGATCTCACCCAGCTCGACCCGGGTGCCGCGCACCTTCACCTGAAAATCGTTGCGCCCCAAAAATTCCAAACGATCATCGGCGTTCCGCCGCACCATATCGCCGGTGCGATACATCCGGCGGCCCGGTTCCCCGCATGGGCATGCGACGAATCGTGCCGCGCTCGAGCCCGTATTGCCGATATACCCGTCGGCCAGGCCCGGCCCGAACAGATAGAGTTCGCCCGCGATACCCAGCGGCACCGGCCGCAACCAGGTATCGAGAACCGCGGCCGCGACGGGGCCGATGGGCGTGCCGATCGTGATCGCGGCACCGGGCGTCAGTGCATCGCTTCCGGTCGCCCAGATCGTGCTTTCGGTCGGCCCATAGAGGTTGACCATGGTCCGATCCGGCGCCCACCGGTCGACCAATTCCGGCCCGACCGGTTCACCGCCCGTCGCCAGCACACGCAGCTCGTCGAGGCCGTCTCGCGGAACTGTCACCAGCGCCGACGGCGTCAGTATCGCGTGCGAGATATGTTCGCGCCGCATCAGATCCGCCAGATCGTGGCCACCGAACACATCTGGTGGCGAGACGACCAGCCGTCCACCCGAGCCGTGCGCCATCAACAGTTCGAACACCGAGGCGTCGAAGCTCGGCGAAGCCACCTGAAGTACCGTCGACGTCCGATCGACGCCGAGCACCCGACGCTGCGCAGTGATGAGATCGGCCAGGCCGCGATGACTGACCAGCACGCCCTTGGGTGTTCCCGTCGACCCGGACGTGTAGATCACATACGCTGCCTGATCTCGCCGAATCGGTCTCCCGCGTTCGGTATCGGTGATCGGCGCGGCGGAAACCGAGTCCATACCGTGGAGGGTCTGTTCGTCGTCGAGAATCAGCCAGTCGACGACATCGGGCAGATACTTCCTGGCGCCGGCGACGGTCAGCCCGAGCGAGGCGTTCGAGTCCGACAGCAGGAATTCGATACGTTCGGGCGGGAGGCCCGGATCGATCGGCACGAACGCGGTGCCCGCTTTCGCGGCAGCCCATATCGTGACGATCGCTTCCAGGGAACGCGGGAGCGCGCAGGCCAGGACGGCCTGCTGTCGACCGGCGCGCCGCAGCAGCACCCGAGCGAGACGATTGGACCGCTCGTCGAGCCGACGGTAGCTCAGGGTCTCCCCGCCGCATGTCGCCGCGATCGCATCGGGTTCGCGGGCAGCGGAGGCCGCGAAGATCTCGTGCAATGTGCCCGGGATCATCTGGTCGTCTCCCGCGGCGGGCCACGAAGGACCCGGTTCATCGTTCAGCGAGATCGCGCCGAGCCGGGTGGCCGGATTCCCGCCGATAAGACTCAGTAATTCGACGAAGCGGTCGAGGACTTCACGCGCCCGCGCGTGGTCGAATTCGGCCTCGAGGAATCGAAGGGTGATCTGCAATCCCTGCGCATCACCCCGTTCGGCGTGCTTCGGCGCGACGACCAGGCTCAGCGGATACGGGGTGGCGTCGATACCGGCGATGTCATCGACGCGCAGGCCCGCCGAATCGACGAGGTGCTGCAATGCGGACCGGTGCAGCGGAAACGACTGGTAAGCGAGTGCGGTGTCGAAAAGTCCCGACACCCCGACACTGCGGTGAATATCGGGGAGACCGACGTAGTGGTGGTCCAGCATGCGGGCGTGCTGCGCCTGAATCCGGGTCAGCAACTGCCGCAACGATTCCGTGGGGTCGAGTTGGACGCGAACGGGAATCGTATTCAGGAACATGCCGAGCGTCTGGTCGACCATCGGCAACTCCGGTGGACGGCCCGACACGGCGGAGCCGAAGATCACCTCTGTCTCACCGGTCAGCACGCGCAGATTCAGTGCCCAGGCCGCTGCCAGAGCCGTATTGATGGTGACGGCCGCGTCCGCCGCCGCCGCCCGTAGTTCCCCGAACCGGTCCGCCGACAGCTCCGCGTTGATCTCGGCGGCCGACGTGGAACCCGAAGAGCCGGAGCCGCGGGCGACCCGGGTGGGTGCGTCCACATCCGAATAGGCCTGCGCCCACGCGGCTTTGGATGCGGCGAGATCCTGTTGGCCCAGCCACGCCAGATAGTCGCGGTAGGAGGGAGCGGATCCGGCGGCCTCGATATCCGACGGTGATCCGTAGTACTCGAGCAGTTCTCGCATCAGCAACGGCATCGACCAGCCGTCCAGAATCACGTGGTGGTTCGTGACGAGCAGCCGGAAAGCACCCGAATCGATATGGACCAGTGTGAACCGGATCAGCGGGGGAGCCGACAGGTCGAATCCCGCCGCCGCGTCGGCCGCGGCGAAAGCGTCTATATCGGTGGGGGATTCCGCATCGCCGCTGTCGGCGAGATCGACCTCCCGGAACCGGACGTCGGCGTGGTTCAGCACGATCTGGCACGGCCCGGCAGCCGTTTCCGCGAATGCGGCACGCAGGATGTCGTGCCGGTCGACCAGGGCCTGAGCGGCACGCCGCAGACGCTCGCCGTCGACCTCGCCGGACAACCCGATCATCGTCTGGACTGTGTAGTTGTCCGCGGTGTCCGGATCGAATATCGAATGGAAGTGGATACCGGATTGCATCGGCGACAGTGGCCACACGTCGGACAAGGCATGATACCGCTGCTCGAGTCGCTCGATATCCGTCTGCGTGAGCGCGACGAGCGGGAAGTCCGAAGGCCGATACGCGCCTCCCTCGGCTCGGCGCCCCGTCTGGAGCCGGGGTTGTTCGTCGATCGGCACGGGAGCCGACCCGCCGCGCGCTACCGCGGCCAGGGCGGCAACCGTCTTGCCCTCGAACACGTTTCGCGGGGTGATCTCGAGCCCGGCGGATTTGGCCAGGGCCACCAGCCGCATCGAGACGATGCTGTCGCCGCCGAGGGTGAAGAAGTTGCTCTCCGCCGAGACACTGTCCAGATGCAGGACATCGGCGAAAAGTCGCGCCATGACCTTCTCCGCGGGCGTGGACGGCGGCCTGCCACCGACGCTCTCCGATTCGAAGGCGCGCTGCCGCAGCGCATTACGGTCGATCTTGCCGGTGGAAGTGAGCGGCATCGAGTCGAGTTCGATGATCGCGGTGGGATTCATGTAGTAGGTCAGCGTGCTCGCGAGATCATCGCGCAGTGCCCGCACATCGAGAGTCATACCCGGGGCGGAAACCACATAGGACACCAGAACCGGTTCGCCTGCGGGTCCTTCTTGCGCGACGGTGGCGACACTCGCCACAGCGGCGTGCCGTGCCAAATGGGCATCGATGTCACCCGGCTCGATCCGCAGGCCGTGAATCTTGACCTGTTGATCATTACGTCCCTGGTACTCCAGCTCCAACCCTGTGCGACCCCGCACCCACCGCACGGAATCGCCGGTGCGGTACATCCGCTGCCCGCGTTGGGACTTCGGGTCAGCGACGAAGCGGAATGCGGTCGCACCCGGTCGATCGAAGTAGCCTCGGGCAAGTCCGGGCCCGCCGATATAGAGTTCGCCGGCGACCCCCACCGGCACCGGCCGCAGCCACATATCGAGAACCGCCACCGACACACCTCGGATCGGGCTACCGATCGACACCGGTTCGCCAGGCCTCAGGACATCCGAGCCCGTTGCCCAGATCGTGCATTCGGTCGGCCCGTAGTGATTCATCAGCCGGCGCTTCGGTCCCCACCGGTTCACGATGTCCGATCCGGTCGCCTCACCCACGACCGCAACCGTTTCCAGGGATGGAAGTCCGGACGGGTCCATCGTGTTCAGTGCGGACGGAGTGATGATCGCATGCGAAACCTGCTCCGACCGCAGCAAATCCGCGAGATCACTGCCGCCGTATACCTCCGGCGGCGCCACCACGAGGCAGGCGCCGCTGCTGTGTGCCAGCAGCAACTCCGACAAGCAGGCGTCGAACCCCGGCGAGGCGACCTGCAACACCGCCGAGCCGGCATCCGCGCCGAAGGCTTCGGCCTGCGCGGCGACCAGGTCGGCCAGGCCTCGATGGCTGAGTTGAACCGCCTTCGGCTTGCCGGTCGATCCGGACGTATAGATCACATATGCCGCATTGTCGGCCAGCAGCCTGCCCGCCACAGCGGGGGACGGGGTCGAGAGAGGCGGATCACACTCGGCGTCGAGGAGCAGCCAGTCGACGGTGTCGGGAAGACGCGGTGCGACAACTCCGGTCGTCACCCCCAGCCTGCTTCCGCAGTCGGACAGCAACTCCGCGATCCGCTCGGCGGGATTGCCGGGATCCAGTGCGACGAAGGCGGCCCCCGTCTTCGCTACCGCCCACATCGCCACGACCAGCTCGATCGAACGCGGAACAGCCAGTGCGACGAACGCCTCGGGGCGGGCGCCGCGACCGATCAGCAGGCCGGCGATCCGGTCTGCGCGAAGGTCGAGTTCGCGATAGGTCAACGTGCTGTCACCGCAGCGGACGGCCGCCGCGTCCGGATACCGGCGCGCGGTCCTCGACAGGATCTCGCGCAGCGTGAGCTCCGCGATCGGCGATTCGCCTCGGACCGAAAGTAGTTCGGCGCGTTCGGAATCCCAGCACGACGAGATCGCAGCCACTTTCCCGGCGGGATCGGTAACGATCTGCGTAAGGATCAATTCGAATCGTTCGAGCAGCGTGCGGGCATCCTCGGAGCCGAGCCGGTCGGTGGTGAATCTCAATGTCACCGTGTAGGCGCCCGGCTCGCCGGTGTCGGATCGCCCGTCGCGAGTCGACCGCGGCGGAGTCACCTGGAGACTCAGCGGATACGGCGTCGCATCGTGCGCATCGATATCGACGAACCGCAAACCGGCGTCGCCGAGAGCGCGTGTCAGCCCCTCCCGATCGAGCGGGTAGGACTCGAGCACCGTCACCGTATCGAACATGTCGGCGATCCCGGTCGCCCGTTGCAACTCCGCCAGGCCGATGTGGCGGTGATCGAGCAGTGCGGCCTGCTCGGCCTGCACCCGAACGAGCAGGTCGGCGACGGCCTCGTCGGGGTCGAGGCGGACTCGCACCGGCAGTGTGTTGATGAATAGGCCGACCATGCGCTCCACATCCGGTATCTGCGGCGGGCGGTCCGACACCGTATTGCCGAACACCACGTCGGACCGGCCGGTCAACGCCGTGAGCAGTAATGCCCACGCAACCTGCAGGGTCGTGTTGGCGGTAACGCCATGGGAGCGGGCGAGACCGAAAACGGCGTCGGTGGTCGCGACATCGAGGTTCAGGCCGACTTCGCCGTTGTGTGCGGTGACCGTTCGATCCGGCTTGCCCGTGACCCGCGTCGGACTCTCGATTCCGGCCAGCGCCTGCCGCCACGCGTTTGTCGCGGCGTCACGATCTCGGGTGTGCAGCCACTGTAGGTAGTCCCGGTAGGACCGAGGGGGCGCGAGTTCGGCTGTATCGCCTTCGGATATGTACAGCGAGAGCAATTCGTGGATCAGCAAGGGCATCGACCAGCCGTCCAGCACGATGTGGTGATTGGTGATGAGCAGTTGGAACTCATCGGCGTCGATGCGGACGAGGTGGAAACGCACCAGCGGAGGACGAGCCGGGTCGAACGGCTCCGAAGCTTCCGCGGCGAGTCGCTGAAGTTCGCGCTCGCGATCACCGGCATCGCGGATATCGGTGATATCCGATTGACGCCAATCGATCCGGGTGTCGCTGAGGACGATCTGGCGTAGCCCGTCGGCGCTCTCGACAAAAGCGGTTCGGAGGCTGTCGTGCCGGCCGATGAGCGCCTGCGCGGCCTGCCGCATCCGTTCGGCGTGCACCTTGCCGGCCAGTGTCAGCGCGGCCTGCACGATATAGCCGTCGACGCCGTCATTGTCGTAGATCGCGTGGAACAGCAGTCCGGATTGCAACGCGGTAAGTGGCCAGACATCGGTCATCGACGGGTATTCCCGCAGCCAGCGGTCGATTTCGGGCTGCGATGCCGCCACCAGCGGGAAGTCGGAGGCAGTGAAACCGCCAGCGGTTTCGGATCGGACATGTCCGGCAAGCGCCCGTAGCGCCCGCTCCCACAGCCCGGCGAGTTCATCGACATCTGCGGTGGATAGCACCTGAGCGGCGAAATCCCATGTCGCGTCGAGTTCGATCCCGTCGGAGCCCTGCTCGGCGATCACATTGAGATCGAGCACGGCCGGCAACGCCATCCCCGGGTCGTTCGTCGCGGTCAGGGCGGTGAATTCGGTCGTTGGGGTCCACGGCCCCGAGCGTTCGCGAGCACCCACCCGCCCCAAATAGTTGACGCTGATCTGAGGTTCTCGCGCACTCCCGAGCTCGGCGCGGCCCACGGGGTCGAGTCGGCGCAGCATTCCGTAGCCGATACCGTTGTCCGGCACCGCCCGCAGCTGCTCCTTCACCTGCTTTATCGCAAGTCCCGCGGCCGCTCCGCCGGCGAACGCCTCGTCGAGATCAATGCCTTGCAGTGCGATCCACACCGGGAATCGTGTGGTGAACCAGCCCACGGTGGCGCCGAGTTCGGCGCCCGGCACTGCCTGTTCCTCGCGGCCGTGACCCTCCAGCGAGATCAACTGCCCCTCGGCCACCGTGCCGCGCCTTCGCCGCCACATTCCCAGCGCCAGTGCCACCGCCGCCAGCAACGGGTCATTGGCACTGCCGTGAAAGCGAGCCGGAATGGTCGTGAGAATCGACTCGGCGATGTCTGCGGGGATGCGCGTCCGTATCCGGCCCGCGGTTGCCGTGACATCACGATCCGGATCCAGATATCGCGATCCGAGTAGCTGATCGTCGTGCGCGACAACATCTTTCCACCAGTGGAGTTCGATCGAACGCCGGTCCGGCGCCTGCTCGACCAGACCGTGCACCCAGCGCCGGACCGAGTTCGTGCCCGAGTCGAGCTGCGGGTCGTTCCCTTCGCAGATCTGCTGCCATGCCCGCGCGAGGTCGCCGAGGAGGATCCGCCACGACACAGCGTCGACGGCGAGATGGTGAACGACCAGCCACATCAGGTCGGGGCCCGCGCCCGTGCCATCCTCCATCCAGACGAATCGAACGAGTACACCCTTGTTCGGGTCCAAGCGATCTGCGGCTGCTTGCAGATGCCGGTCGACCTCCGCGGCATCGCGCCGATCGAGCCGAACCCGAACAAGGGCGGCGTCGGCGTCGACCGCTCCCGGATCGGGTACGTCGAGATACCGATCGACCGACCCGGCGCCGCGCAACGCCGCGCGCAACATATCGTGGCGGTCCAGTAGCGCTTGCAGTGCGCGTACGAGCAGCGCTCGATCGACTTGCGGTGGAAGCTGAATCAGCGCAGCCTGCGCGAACCGATCGAAATGACCTCGCTCGAGCATCGCGTACATGATCGGCGACAGCGGTATAGATCCGACACCGCCGCCGGGCAATTCGGCCAGCTGGGGGTCATCGCCGGCTTCCGTCGCCTTGACAGCCAAGCCCGCGACGGACTTGCACTCGAACACATCCTGCGTAGAGAACGCCAAGCCGGCGGCCTTGGCCCGGGCCACCAGCTGAATCGACAGAATGCTGTCGCCGCCGAGAGCGAAGAAGCTGTCGTCCGCCCCGACCTGCCGCACGCCGAGTACCTCGGCGAACAGTCCCGCCAAAAGGCTTTCCCGGGGTGTAGCCGGAGGCCGACCCGCCGGTGCTGTCCCGAAAACCGGGGCGGGCAGAGCGCTGCGATCGAGCTTGCCGAACGCGTTCACCGGCAGGCTGTCCAGCGGCACGATCACCGCCGGGACCATATGGGGCGGAAGGGATTCGCGGGCGAAGCGCTCGAGTTCGAATGAATCGACCCGACGACCTCGAACGGGGACGACATAGGACGCAAGAACGGTCGCGCCGGCGTTGTTACGTACCGGCACCGTGACGGAAAGATCCACGTCATCGTGTCCGGTGAGCGCCGCGTCGATCTCACCCGGTTCGATCCGGTACCCGCGAATCTTGACCTGGAAATCGCTGCGCCCCAACAACTCCAGACTCATAGCCGAGTCTTCGCCCGTCCACCGCGCGATATCGCCGGTCCGATAGATCCGCTCACCTGGACGGCCGTAGGGATCGGCGACGAACCGGGACGCGGTCTCGCCCAGAAGATGACTGTAGCCTCGCGCCAGGCCCGGCCCGGCCAGATACAGCTCACCCGGGGTGCCCTTCGGCACCGGTTGCAGAGTGGAATCGAGAACCATAGCCGATACGCCGCGTAGAGGGCCGCCGACGGTGACATCGTCCTGGGGTCTCATCGCGGCGGCCGCGGCCGTCACGGTGGTTTCGGTGGGCCCGTATTCGTTGTACATCGACCAGGTTTGCGACCATCGCTCGATGACATGCGGTGGACACACATCGCCACCGACCACGACCACGCGCAAGTCGGTCAGTAGGTTCGGGTCCACGGTTGCCAACATCGCCGGCGTCAGCGTCAGGTGGGTCACGCCCTCCTCGGCTAGTAGTCGAGTGAGCTGCTCTCCGCCGATGACATCCGGCGGAGCGATCACCAGCGTGGATCCGTTCGCGAAGCAGGTCAGGAACTGTTCCAGGGAGGCGTCGAAACTCGGCGAAAGCGCGTACGACACGCGGGCGGTCGTGTCGATGCCGTAGGCCTCGCTCCGGTCGGCGATGAGATTCGCCAGTCCGGTATGTGTGACCTGAACACCTTTCGGCAATCCGGTGGAGCCCGACGTGTAAGTCACGTACGCGAGGTTGGAGGGTCGCAGCGGGCGGATCCGCTCATCATCGGTAATCGGCCGGTCCGCAGCGTCATCGCATTCCCGCAGCGTCGCCGCATCATCGAGAACCACTCGGCGCACGTCCGTCGGAAGCCGTTCACCATAGGCACAGACGGTGATTCCCACTATCGCGCCACTGTCGGCGATCATGTGCTCGATCCGCTTGAGCGGGTACTCCGGGTCCACCTGCACGATCGCGGCCCCGCACTTCGCGACCGCCCATGCCGCGATGATCGACTCGACCGAGCGTCGCAACACGATCGCTACCGCCGTGTCCGGACCGCAACCCAGAGCTATCAGCCGACGGGCCAATTGGGAGGATCTGGTGTCCAACTCGTCATATGTCACCGTCCGGCCGGCCGAGGCGATCGCGCTCGCATTGCGGTGGCGGTCTGCGCTGTCGGCCAGGATGTCGGGTAGCAACCGTGTTGCGGCACTGCTCGGTCCCCGCACGGGCAGCAGCGCGGATCGTTCCTGTGCCTCGAGTAGAGGCAGTCTGCTGACCGGATATGCCGTTCCCCCGGCAAGGAACTCGTGCACGAACATGAGGAACCGCTTGTGGTGACCAGCGAGTTCCGCGGGGCTGTAGACGTTCGGATTCCCCTGGAAGTCGATATGAGTACTGCTCTTACCCGCTCCCGGGTAGATATTCACAAACAGGTCCGCGGTAGGTCCTGACGTCAAGACATTCAGGCGTCCTGTCGTCTCACCGAGTACTACTTCGTTCTCGATCATCATGAGGTTCACGGCAGGTCCGAAGGACGCGGCCTCATCGCGCGCGATCCCCATGTCGTGGAATATGTCCTCCTGGCGGTAGCGCTGCCGCCGAAGGGCACTGGTCAACTCACTTTGAGTGGCGGCGATCAGCTCACCGACGCTGCTGGAGGCGACCCGCACTCGCAGCGGCACCACATTCGCCACCATTCCCCCCGAACGTCGCAGGGCAGCGGAGTGCCGACCCGAAACCGGCAGGCTCAGAAGCACTTCGTCGCTTCGGGTCATCCGGGCAAGGTAGGCCGCGAAGGCCGCGACGATGACCGGAGCTACGCTGGTGCCGCGCTCGCGCACGACGCTGTCCAGCAGGCGCGCGGTCTCGTCCGGCAAGGGCGCGCTGACGAGCGCCGGATGAATGGTTGGCTTACTCACTCGACCGGCCAGGCTGACGACGGGCGGCGCGCCGGTCAGGTGTTCGATCCAGTATTTGCGGTCATTATCGAAACGAGCCGAACCTCGATACGCCAGATCCTGGTCGATGATGTCTGCCAGGCTGTTCGCCGTCGAAGGCGGGGCTTGTTCGAAATCGACCCAGGCGTTGTACAACTCGGTTACGCGGTGCATCATCGTTACGGCGGCGTATCCATCCAGCGCGATATGATGGGCGCGCTGGTACCACAGAAAGTGATCCGAGCCGACCTGGAACACAATGCACTTCATGAGAAAGTCGTTCAGCAGGTCCAGCGGGGCGGAGTAGTCCTCGACCATCATCCGGTGGGCGGTCGCGACAGGATCGACATACCGGCGCAAGTCCATGACCGACGCATGGGCGCCGTCCGCTTCATTGATGAACTGGCATGGTTCGCCGTCGATTTCGTTCAGATGCAGATGTCCGCATCCGAACTCGCAAGCGGCGGTTTCGCATGCTTTGACAAGCAATTCTTGTTTCAATTCACCAACGATTTCGACGTACTGGGCCACAGATATCGGTGACGAGCCGGCGAGGTGCTGGGCGAACCATATACCCCGCTGTGCCGCGGACAGCCGCAGAACGTCGAAGGGTGTCGGGCTCGCGAAGTCCTGGCCGCTGTCGTGAGTACCGGAACCAATACCGGAAACCTGATTCCCGGGAAAAGGGGATGAGCCGATCTGCGATGAAGGCGACCCCTTCGAATCGCTATCGAAGTCGCGCTGGGACTGGGTCACCTGACCTCCAGGGAATGCGTAGATTTCAGAAGCCGCCCGGCGTCACTGGGACGCACTTGCGCAGGGTTTCGCACATCGCTCAGCGATGTCTACCCGGATTCCATTCGAATGGCTCCATATGCCGTTCAAAGGAGCAATTGGTAATCGCCATGAAGACAGCACGATTCCCGGCACGCAAACGCCGACATGGGGGCGATCAGGCGTGACGGTGGTGAAACCGTGTGAGCGACTGCCCGCAATCTCGGGTCACGAGGGGGCCGTCGCACGCATATGAGATCCGGGCGTCTAAGTCGATTTCGGCGTTTTCGGAGTCGGCGTCCGGCCGACACTGCACGGACAAGGATCTCGAAATAATTCAATTTGCTCGACCTGGAGTCGGTTTCGGCGAGCAGGAAGCGCATATCGTTTGGGTTCATCGGTTGCACCGCATAGCCGTATGGGACGCTTGCGTCCTCGTTGTACCAGTTTCGTTGTATCAAAATCGAACGACCACACGGTCGCAGACTTCGTGCCATGAACTAGCCGCAACGCCGACAAATGGGAGGGTTACTCCTTTCCGACTCGCCGCCGAATACGCACCGATCGGCAGTCGTCGAATCGAATTCGCGATGTCGATGACCTGCTTGAAAGGGTAATCATAACGAGGAGGAACGCGGTCCGCAACGGCCTTTGACCGGCCGAATACTGTGGAGGCGGCAAGATCACGACACTTGGTCCGATGCTTTACCGCTCCACACAGAGCGTAGATTGTTCGGCCGCGGTCGTATTCGAAACCCGTCACCTGAACCGTCTTCTGGGCAGCCGCGCGAACGAGGATTGTGACGCGCCGCGACCCGGTGGCGCACGACCGGAAATAAGCCGTCCCGAGGTAGGCCGGGAAAGCCGTATCTCGCGTCGCTGACCGCACCGAATTCTCGGCCGGTATGTCCTAAAGTATATGGACCTTGTAACCTGCCGTCCCGCCGCGTAATACCGAATGGCGGACGCAGGTCCAACCGCGATCCGACGGGATCCGCCGGTCGCTGCTCATCCGCGTGTCGAGCAGCTTCGAATCAGATCTGTAGGTCCTTACTCAGGAATGAATGAGGTAGCCAATGGGCAAACACAGCAAGCCCGCCGCTTCACGCCGCCCCACCGCTCTGCGCCCGGCCATCATCCTGCTGGGCGGTGCCATGTGCGCGGCGGTGGCCGGGACCGCACCCACCCTCGCCGACGACACGCCGATCATCGCGCCGGTCGGACAGCTCCCCGTCACCCTCGCACTCTCGGAGGCAACGGTTTCCGGCGCGGGCCCACTCGGCTCCGTCCGTTTCGGCGTTCCATCAACCGATGACGAACAGCCGAGCTCGCCGGGCGCCGAGTTCGCGCGCACCATCACCGCGGCGCGGGGCCTGACGCCCACCGTCCCGTCCCTCGCACCGATGGCCGGGAGCGAGTCCGCCGCAGCGTCGGTCGCCGATCCCGAGCCGGGCGCGCCGCCGCAGACGAACCAGATCCGTATCGGCAATGTCGAACTCGACCGCCCGAGCATCGTGGCGCCGGAGCAGGCGGCACAGATCAACGCGGGCGCGGCGGAAGTCGAGGACGCGCTGTCCGATGTGCTCGACAGCTCCGGCGTGGAGCAAGCTCGCTCCGACGAGGTCGCCGCGCGGATGGTCGGTGACGCGGCGATCGGCGCGGTCGTCGGCGGCGTGGCTGTCTCTCCCGTCGCCGCCGCGGTGGGCGCAGTCGTCGGCGGGGTGGGCGGGTTCGTCCTCGGCATCCCGTTCCTGCCCACGGGCCTGGTCGTGGGGCCGGTCGTCGGCGCGACCATGGTCGGCGTGTTCGTCGCCGTCCCGGCCATTATCGCGGGCGCGGTGATCGGCGCGGGCGTGGGCGCGGTGGAAGGCTGGAACGCACCGCTCGATCCACCGTCGGCGGGCTGAACGGCAGGGTGCGCGTCGACGATGTCCCGCTGTGTCGCCGCCGGCCGGTTCGCCGCCGAAGCGGTTGTCGTCGGCACAGCGGTCATCGCCGTCCGGCTACCCGATCCGGCCGGGAGACCGGATCCAGATCTCCAGCCGCGCCGAGTCCACCTGAATTCCCTTCGCCCGCAAATGAATATCCTGGAGTTCCGGCCGATTCGCCGCGGGGCATCGACCCGGCCTGATCGATGACTGCCGACACGGAATCGGTGACGCCAGGAGTCGAACTCGGCGCCAATCGCGAAAGCGCGGGTGGCGCCACGAAGACAGGACTCCTTACCATCAATCCTGTGCCGAGATCGTTTGCCACGACCCTTATCTGCACGGCCCTGGTACTGACCGCCGCCTGCGGGCGTTCATCGGCAGGCAGCTCCGACGACCCTTACCGCACCCTCGACTACGCGGGCACCCAACGCCACTACCTCATCCACCGTCCGACAGCGCCGACTCAGGGCAGACTTCCGGCGGTTCTGGTCTTCCACGGCGGTGGCGGCAGCCCGAGCGACATGGCGGACAACAGCGGTTTCGACCGGCTGGCCGACGCCTATGGCTTCGTCGCGGTCTATCCCGAGGGCATCGACAGATCGTGGAACGACGGCAGGGGCGCCGACACACGTGCCGGCGCTGCGGGGATCGACGATATCGGGTTCGTCTCGGCACTGATCGACCAGCTGATCGCCACCGACGATGTCGACCCGGCCCGGGTCTATGCCACCGGAATGTCCAACGGCGGCATGTTCACCCAACATCTGGGCTGCCACCTGAGCGCCAAACTCGCGGCAATCGCGCCGGTGGCGGGCCCGCTTCCCGCTGCGGATGAGTCGAATTGCGTGCTGGCCCAACCACTTCCGGTACTCGAGATCCACGGAACCGCCGACCCGATCGTCCCGTACCAGGGGGGAGTAGTGCGCGTCACATCGGGGAATCATGGCCGCACCGGTACCAACCCCGTCCTGTCGGTGGCAGCCACCCAACAGCTGTGGCGCTCGAAGAACGACTGCCGGCAACCTGTCACCAGCGCACCGCCGTCACGGACCGACGACGGAACCTCCATCACGATCGAAACATCGCGGTGCACCGACAACGTCGACGTCATTCTCTACACGGTCACCAACGGCGGCCACACCTGGCCCGGCGGCGACCAGTACCTTCCCCAAGTCCTGGTCGGCCCCGTCAGCCACCAAATCGATGCGTCCGAGACCATCTGGCGGTTCTTCGCCGCCCACTGACCCGCCGCACCAGCGCGAGCGCGATGTGGGCAACCGCCGCACATACAGCCGACAGCGCGGATCATCCGAAGTGCATGACCGCCGCCGCGCCCGAGCGGGCGGCATTGTCGAAGAAGGTCACGAGGACGCCGTAGTGGTAGCGCAGGTAGTTCAGGCCCTCGTCGCCGTCGCGGGTCCAGATGCGCGGGTAGATGTCGGCACCGTCCATCGCGGCGGGGTCGTAGTGCGCGGCCAGCCGGTCGAACGGCGTCGCCACCAGCCGCTGGGCCGTCGCGCGCACCCGATCCACCGGCCACCCGTAATACTCATCGTCGATAAGGTCTCCGTCGAAGAACAGGTCGACACCCACCTCGGCCGAATCGAGCAGGTACCGCAGCCCGTCCCACGACTTGTCCAGGTAACCGGTGCTGTCGACATCGGGTTCGAGCTCCCACAGCAGTTCGTGCGCCTCCGCGCCCGCGGCCGACAACTGGTCCAGCTGTTCGCCGGTGATTTTTGTAAAGGACAGGATCACGCCCATCGGATTCCCACTCCCTCGAAGAACGGCGCCACCGGATCTCGGCCAGGCGGCCTCACTGGTCGGGGAATGTAGCCGAGCGGGCCGACAGGTTCGATCGAGCGAGCCCAGCCCCTCGCGCAGCTCGTCGAAAATCTGTCGCGCCGGTGGTACGTTTGCCATGATCTTTGCCGGGTAAACACCTGCTCGGCAGGACTTATGCTCGGCGCACGCTACGGCGAGCCAGCCCTCACCTGCGGGAGGGCAGCCGTAGCGGATGTACCAAATAGTCTGCAAGAAAGCGACGCCCGCCGAGCCACTGTACCCGCACTTGGTTGCCGGCGCGGCAGGGCTCAAAAGCCGTCTTCGGCAATGTTTACCGGCCCAACTGCAGAGGGAGCATCCGATGACCGAATCCGGCCCCGCTGATCTCAAGGCGCGGCATCGCGCAATGTGGGCACTGGGCGACTATCCGGCCGTCGCCACCGAAGTCATCCCCGGACTGGGGCGGCGTCTCGTCGACGCCTGCCGCATCAGCCCGGGCCAGCGTGTACTGGACATCGCGGCCGGATCCGGGAATGCCGCAATCCCGGCCGCGGAGACCGGTGCGAACGTCGTGGCGAGCGATCTCACGCCGGAACTGTTCGAGGCTGGCCGGCGTATCGCCGCCGAACGGGGCGTCGACCTGCAGTGGCGGGAAGCCGACGCCGAGGCATTGCCCTACGCCGACGCCGAGTTCGACGTCGTAATCTCATGCGTAGGTGTCATGTTCGCGCCGTTCCACCAGGCGGCCGCGGACGAAATTGTGCGCGTTACCAAGCCGGGCGGCACAATCGGGCTGATCAATTGGACACCCACCGGATTCATCGGGCAAATGTTCGCCACGATGAAACCGTTCGCTCCGCCGCCCCCGCCCGGCGCGCTGCCGCCACCGCTGTGGGGCGACGAGACGCATGTCCGGTCACTATTGGGCGATCGCGTCGCCGACCTGGAATTGCGGCGCGAGAACGCGGTCATCGATCGTTTCGGCGACGGCGCGGAGTTTCGCGACTTCTTCAAGACCCACTACGGACCGACGGTCACCGTGTACAAGGCCATTGCCGCCGAACCCGACCGGATCGCGCAGTTGGACCGTGAACTCGCGGATCTCGCTTCCCAGCACGACCTGGGCAACGGGCGGATGGAGTGGGAGTACCTCTTGGTCACCGCACGCCGATCGGCCTGACCTGGTCATATCGGATGCCGCTGCCCGCTCCGAGCGACTTGGAGCTATCGTTGAAGTTCCCGCTGGAGGTCGAGATCGAGAGGCACACAAGGTGCCGCTCGAACAAGGCCTCGGGTCACACGACATGCACGCACTGACCGAGTCGCTCGCCGACACCCTCCGCATGCAGCCGCTGACGGAGCAGGTCGCTGCGGACGATCGATGTCCATCGCGGCGGATCGCGAACTCACCTACGGCAAACCGGATCACTGGCCGGGTTGCCCGGTGCGACCGCCGCTTCGGACCGGTGCCGACCGGACGATTCGGGTCACGCTCGCAATCGCTCCGCAAACCGCGTCGGTCGTCGCCGAGCAGGCTATCGCCGAGATCGGCGGTAAGTCGGTTCCTACCGATCCCGACCGGTCGCTCACCCTGAGTACCCCGCCCGGAGTGGCTGTGAGGATGCTGCGGCCCTCGGCCTGATCCTCGCCCCGCTCGGTCCCGTCGCGCGACCCGGATCCCGAAATGTTCGGTTCGCGCAAAGTCGGCGATTCGACGTCAGCGCGCGTTATGCCAGCTCGAAACGAAACTCGGCACTACCGCAACCGCAGTAGCCAACTGGCCCCGTTGGCTACGGGCACGGTCAGGATGAAGGTCTCGTTATGCAACAGTCTTCCGCTCCATTAACCGACACCGGTATCGGGCGGCCTGACTGGGCGTTCCCCCTGTCGGCAGCGCAGCGCGGAATTTGGTTTGCCCAACACATCGCGGGCGACATTCCGATCTCCATCGCCCAGTACGTCGACCTGACCGGACCCATCGACCTCGACCTGCTGGCACCCGCAGCGCGCCAGGCCGGGCGCGAGTTCGGCACCGGCTATCTGCGCCTGATAGAGCTCGATGGCCACCCATTCCAGTGTGTCGACACCACCCTGGACGATAGTGCGCGCATCATCGACTTCCGGCCCGAGCCCGATCCGGTGGCCGCCGCGCACGCCTGGATGCGCGATGAATACTCGGCGCCCCTTGATCTTATGAGCGATCGGCTGGCCTGCGTCGTCATGCTGCGGATCGCCGACGACCGTTGGTTCGGTTACTGGCGGATTCATCACATCGCGCTGGACGGCACGGG
Organism: Nocardia sp. NPDC050710; assembly: GCF_040654375.1. Classification (NCBI taxonomy): domain Bacteria; kingdom Bacillati; phylum Actinomycetota; class Actinomycetes; order Mycobacteriales; family Nocardiaceae; genus Nocardia; species Nocardia sp. NPDC050710. Next base: position 25,467 of record NZ_JBFAHV010000037.1, read on the forward strand.
CGTGTCGTCCATGGCGCGGCGCACCGGTGAGCTCTACACCGCAGCGATCGAGGGGCGGCAGCCTCCCGCCGCACAATCCGAGGACCTCAGGAAAATCGTCGAAGCCGATCTGGCGTACCGCAGCTCCGACCGCTTCGCGGCCGACCGGGAGTACTGGCTCCGGCACCTCGACGGGATGGCCGATCCGGTTAGCCTCGCGGGCCGCACCGCCGACGTCGACGCGCACCCGAGCCGCGTCGAGGGTGCGCTGGCGCAGGACACGGCGGAGTTGCTGGAGACGGTCGCGAAGGCGGCCTCGTCGGGTGTGGCGCCTACGGTGGTCGCCGCGTTCAGCGCCTATCTCGCCGCGACGACCGGCTCACCAGAGGTGGTTTTGAGCCTGCCGGTTTCCGCGCGCACGACGGCGACCATGCGGCGCTCCGGCGGCATGGTCGCCAACGTCGTCCCGCTACGACTCACCCTGGATCCGACCACGACCGTCGGCGAGATGATCGGGGCCGCGCAGGGTGAGCTGACCGGTGCGCTGCGGCGGCAGCGCTACCGTCAGGAGGACATCTTCCGCGACCTCGGCTGGCCGATGGATGAGGTCGCGTCGTTCGGTCCGTCGGTGAACCTGATGATGATGGACACCAGGGTCCAGCTCGGCACGGTCACGGGACGAGCGCATGTGCTGACCGCTGGACTGATCGAGGACCTGTACGTCAATCTGTATCCCGGCGTGGGAGGTGAGAGCACCCACATCGATTTCCAAGGCAACGCAAACCTTTACAGCGACACCGAATTGGCCGCGCACCACGGCCGGTTCCTGCGATTCCTGCACCGCTTCCTCACTGCCGGCCCGGACGCGGCGCTGTCCACGGTGCCTGTCGTATCCGATAACGAGCTGTCCGAGCTGGCGCCGGCACGTGGACCGGCGGACGTCGCGCCGCGGACGCTGCCCCAAATCCTCTCCGCCGGTGCGGAAATCGACCCCGACGCGATCGCTGTCCGCTGCGGCGCGACCTGTCTGACCTACCGCCGGGCCGATGAATACACCAACCGGCTTGCGCGCGTCCTGATCGCCTCCGGTGCCGGGCCGGAACGCAGTGTGGCGATATCGATTCCGCGCTCGGTCGAGTCCGAGCTGGCGATGCTCGCGGTGGCCAAGACGGGCGCCGCCTTCGTGCCGATCGATCCGACCTATCCCGCCGACCGGATCGAGTATATGGTCCGCGACAGCGGTGTCATCCTCGGCGTGACCGTGGCGGCCGCACGAACGTCGTTGCCGGACAAGGTGAACTGGTTGATCCTCGACGAGGAGGCGATCGACCGGAGCATCGCCGAACAGGACGCGGCACCGGTCGACGACACCATACGGCATGCCGCGGTGCACCTGGATCAGGTCGCGTACATCATCTACACCTCGGGATCGACCGGATTGCCCAAAGGCGTGCTGGTCACGCATCGGGGATTGGCAAATCTGGTGGCGAGTTCCGGTCGCGGCTTCGGCATCGGTGCCGATTCCGTAATGGCACACGCTGTTTCGCCGAGTTTCGACATCTCGGTCGAGGAGATCCTGGTTACCTTCGCCGCCGGTGCGACGCTTGTTGTCGTCCCGCCATCGGCTTACGCGGGGGAGGAGATGGCGGAAGTCCTACGTGCGCACCGCGTCACCCATCTCGATGCCACGCCGGCAGTCGTGGGATCTCTCGACCCGGCGACACTGCCCGACCTGCGCACCGTCATTGTCGGTGGCGATTCGTGCCCAGCCGACCTGGTCACCAAGTGGTCCGGCCGTGTTCTTCTCAACGGATACGGGCCCACCGAAACCACCGTCACGGCGACATTGAGCGACGCGTTGACACCAGCTGGGCCGGTCACCATCGGTGGCCTCGTTCACGGTGTCTCCGCTGTCGTGCTCGATCCATGGCTGCGACCCGTAGCTCCGGGCACCATCGGTGAGCTCTACCTGGCCGGTGCCGGCGTGGCGCGCGGCTACCATCAGCGCAGCGGCCTCACCGCGCGCCGATTCGTCGCGAACCCGTACACGTGCGGCGAGCGGATGTACCGCACCGGAGATCTGGCGCGCTGGACCAGGAGCTCCGGCACGTTGGAGCTGGACTACCAGGGCCGCAGCGACTTCCAGGTGAAGGTGCGCGGCTTCCGCATCGAGCTCGGCGAGGTCGATGCCGCCCTGCAACGGCATCCCGACATCGACTTCGCGATCACTGTCGGCGCCGAGACCGATTCCGGCGCCACCGCATTGGTGTCCTACGTCCTGCCCGAGCCGGGTGCCGATGTGCATCCGGAAGCGCTGAAAGCGGCTGTCGGCGAATCGCTTCCGTCCTACATGGTGCCCGCCACGGTTGTGGTGCTGGATAACATCCCGCTGACACCGCTGGGCAAGGTGGATCGTAAGGCGCTGCCCGAACCCGATTTCGGTGCCCATGCGCACATGAGCCGACCGCCCTCGACTCCGCGTGAGAAGGCACTGGCCGCGTTATTCGCCGAGGTTCTCGGGCTGGAGTCGGTGGGCGTGGACCAGAGCTTCTTCGCGCTCGGCGGCGACAGCATCTTGTCCATCCAACTGGTCTCGAGGGCGAAGACTGCCGGGATCGGCTTCAGCGCACGGGATGTGTTCGAGCGCAAGACGGTTGCCGCGCTGGCGGTGGTGGCAACCGAGGTGCGTGCCCAGGTGGTACACGAACTGCCCGGTGGAGGCGTCGGGGCCGTCGAGCTCACGCCGATCGTGTCCGCGATGCTGGATCAGGGAGATACCTGGCGCCGGCTCGCCCAGGCCGTATTGATCGGCCTTCCATCCGACGTCGACCGCGCCCGGCTGGTCGCGGCCGTGCAAGCACTCCTCGACCACCACGACCTGCTGCGCTGCTCGTTGCGTAACTCCGACCACGGCTGGGAATGGACTGTCGCCCTACCTGGTTCGGTCGAGGCAGACACTCTGGTGGACGTCGTGACAACCTGTCGTGACGTGGACCAGACCTGCGAACACGAACTGGAACGTGCCGCAGACCTGCTCGACCCCGCGGCAGGAATCGTCGCGCGCTTCGTGCTGATCGAACGAGCGGACGCAGCTCCGCTGTGCTGGCTCGTGCTGCACCACCTCGTGACCGACACCGTGTCGTGGCGCAACCTGCTGCTGGATCTGGCGACCGCGGCAATGGGCGGCACCCTCGCTCCCGTCGGCACCTCGTTCCGGCGTTGGGCGCACGGACAGCTCGAGCACGCGGCCGGACGCGATACCGAACTGCCGGTCTGGCAACAGATCCTGGCCACGCCTGATCCGCCGATCGGCAGCGGCACCCTGGATCCGGCCGTCGACGTCGCCGCCACCATGGCGACCCGGCAGACCACCATCGCGTCGGACGTCGCAGCCACGGTACTCACCATGGTGCCGGACCGATTCCATTGCAGCGCCGACGATGTCCTGGTGACAGGGCTCGCGATGGCGGTGAGCCGCTGGCGCGACCGAAATACATCGCTGTTCACGCTGGAGGGCCACGGGCGCGCGGAGGCCGTCTTGCCCGGCGCCGATCTCGCCCGGACGGTGGGCTGGTTCACCAGTGTGTATCCGGTGGCCGTCGATCTGACGGGCATCGACCTCGACAATGCGTTCACAGGCGGCCCAGCGGCGGGCGTCGCGATCAAGACCGCCAAGGAACAGCTGCGGGCCGTGCCGGACAAGGGCATCGGGTTCGGCATGCTGCGCTACCTGAACGCCGACACCGTGGCGGCGCTCGCCGACAAGCCAACCCCGCAGCTCAACTTCAACTATCTCGGCAGGGCGCCGACCGGCGGCGAAGCCGGCCCTTGGCTGCCGCGACGCTTCGCGGCGACGCAGGACGACCGAGCGCCGTTGGCCGCGGTCGTCGACATCAACGCCGTGCTGACCGATTCCGGTTTGAAAGTGACCTGGGCCTACGCTACTCGCCTGCTCGATGCGGCCGACGTCGCAGCGCTCGCCGATCTCTGGGCGGACGCGTTACGGGCTCTGGCCGGCCACGCCGCGACAGCGAGCGCGGGCGGACGCACGCCGTGCGACTTCGATCTCGTCACGGTGACCCAGCGGCAGATCGATACGTGGGAGCACACTTATCCGAATCTCGCTGACATATGGCCGCTCTCACCATTGCAGTACGGCCTGTTCTTCCACGCGATGTACGACCCCGATACCGCCGACGGATACACGGTGCAGGCGCTGCTCACCCTTGCGGGCACCATCGACGCCGCGCGACTACGCACCGCCGCGGAGGCAGTGGTGACGCGGCACGACAACCTGCGAGTCGCCTTCGTGGAAACCGACGATGGGCCGCTCCAACTCGTCCTGACCAATGCCGACATCCCCTGGCAGGAGATCGACCTGACCGGAATCAGCGATGCCGAGGAACGGCAGCGAGAACTCGACCAGGTGATCGCCCTGGACGCGAGGACCCGATTCGAGCCGGCACGTCCGCCGCTGATCCGCTTCACGCTCGTGCGTACCGCCCCCGACCGATACCAGTTCGTGCTGACCAACCACCACCTGGTGCTCGACGGCTGGTCGACCTCACTGCTTGTGCGCGAGTTGCTGACCCTGTATGTCACCTCGGGCGACGCTTCGGCGCTCCCACCCGCCCACTCCTACCGCGAGTTTCTCTCCTGGCTGCGCGAGCAGGACCATGCGGCGTCGACCGCCGCATGGGCGCGATCCCTGGCCGGCATCGACACCTCTACGCGGGCGATCCCGACCTTGGCCGGGACCGGATCGATCGAGACCGGGATGGTGTCCGCCGACCTGTCCTGGGACACGACCAACCGGCTGGAAACGGTCGCCCGCGATATGGGCATCACGACCAACACAATGGTGCAGGCGGGCTGGGCGATGCTGCTGGCCATGCTCACCGGCCGAACCGATGTGGTGTTCGGCGCAACCGTATCCGGCAGGCCCCCGGAACTTGCCGGTGTCGAAGAAATGGTCGGGCTGTTCATCAATACGGTGCCGGTGCGCGTGCGCTTCGATCCCGCCGAGAAGGTGGTCGACATGCTGGCCCGCCTGCAGAGCGAGCAGGCGCGCCTGATGGATCACCAGCATGTCGGGCTCGCCGCCATCCACAAGGCCGTAGGCCTCGCCGAATTGTTCGACACTCTTACCGTTTTCGAGTCGTACCCGATCGATCGGGAAGCTTTGTCGCCGACGCTGGACATTGCGGGCATGCGGGTACTCGACGTCGCCGGTACCGATGCGACGCCATACCCGTTGAACCTCATGGTTATTCCACTCCGCGGCAGCGATGGGCAGCACACGCTGCGGATTACCCTGAAGTTCCTGACCGACCAGCTCGCACCCGAATCGGCGCGCCCTCTGCTGGATCGCTTCGTCCGGCTGCTGACGCAGTTCGCCGATAACCCGCACGCCCTGGTGTCCCGGCTACAGTACTGCGACGACGCGGAACACGCGGCTCTGCTGCCGGTCCGCGGGCCGAAGTCCGCGCCGCCGCAGACTCTGCCCGAGATCCTGTGCGCCGCAGCGCGGATCGACCCCGACGCCATCGCGGTGAGCGCGGGCGAACTGACGATGTCCTACGGCGAACTCGACGCCTGGTCCAACCGCCTCGCCCGGATACTGCTGCGCCGGGGCGTCGGGCGCGAGGTGGTCGTCGTGCTGGCGCTCACCCGATCACTGGAATCGGTGGTCGCGGCGTGGGCGGTGGCCAAGACCGGGGCGGCGTTCGCCCCGCTGGACCCGAACTACCCTGCGGAGCGCATCGAGCACATGCTCAGCGACTCCATGGCCCCGATAGGCGTGACGGTGAGTGCGACCCGCGAGACGCTGCCGGACACCCTCGACTGGCTGCTGCTCGATGACTTCGATACAAACCGTCAGATCATGACGGTGTCCGATGCGCCGATTACCGACGGGGAGCGCGGCGGCCCCATCCATATCGACCAGACGGCCTACCTGATCTACACCTCGGGCTCCACCGGCAAGCCGAAGGCTGTGCTGCTCAGCCATCGCGGCGTGGCGAATCTGGTAGCGGCTCAGAAGGAGTCACTAGAGCTGGATCCGACCGCCAGGGTGTTGCATGTGGCCTCACCGAGCTTCGACGCGTCGGTCTTCGAGCTGCTGACCGCGCACGGCGCGGGCGGCAAGCTGGTGATCTCGCCGCCGGATATCTACGGCGGCGCCGACCTGGATCGGCTGCTGCGCACCGAAAGAGTCACCCATGCGGCAGTCACGCCGTCGGCGCTGGCCACGATGGAGCCCACCGGCCTCGACCAGCTGCGGGTGCTCGCTGTCGGGGGCGAGGCCGTGAGACCGGAACTGATCGAGCAGTGGTCGGCCGGGCGGCGAATGGTGAACCTGTACGGTCCGACTGAGTTCAGCACCTGGGCGACCAGCCTCGGCCCGCTCGTCGCGGGCGAGCCGATCACCATCGGTGGGCCGATCCGCGGTGCCGCAACCATGGTGCTCGACACCTGGCTGCGCCCCGTGCCGGTCGGCGTCGCCGGTGAACTGTATCTGGCCGGTCCCGCGCTCGCATGCGGCTACTTCAACCGATTCGCGCTGACCGCGGGACGATTCGTCGCCGACCCTTACGGCGAGCAGGGCGAGCGTATGTACCGCACCGGCGACATCGTGCGCTGGGTCAGCGGGCACGATGGCGCATACGAGCTGGAGTATCTGGGCCGCAGCGACTTCCAGGTAAAGATCCGCGGATTGCGGATCGAACTCGGCGAGATAGATGCAGTGCTGTCCCGCGACGAACAGGTCGACTATGCGGTGACGATCGGCCGCACCGGACCCGCGGGGGAGACCGCACTGGTGTCGTATGTACTTCCCGCCGAGGGCGTCGAGCTCGACGTCGCACACTTGCGCGCCGTCGCGGCCGACACCCTGCCCGCGTATATGGTCCCATCCGCCTTCGTCGTGCTGGACGCGATCCCGCTCAGCGCGGTCGGCAAGCTCGACCGAGCAGCGTTGCCACTGCCGGAATTCACGGCCGGGCAGACCGAGTACCGAGCACCCTCGACACCGACCGAGAAAACCCTCGCCGCCATCTACGCGGGGCTGCTCGGCCTCGACAGGGTCGGCGCCGACGATTCCTTCTTCGCCCTCGGCGGCGACAGCATCGTCGCCATCCAGCTCGTGTCCAGGGCAAGGCAGCGTGGCGTCTACTGCACCCCGCTGCAGGTGTTCGAGCACCGCACCGTGGCCGCACTGGCAGCGGCCGCCGACGCCGCGGCCCTCGCCACGCAATCGGCGGTCGACACCGTACCCGGCGGCCTCGGGCTCGACGTGGTGTTGCCGATCCGGCTCGGCGGCACCGAACCGGCGCTGTTCTGCATCCACCCGTCGTCCGGAATGTCGTGGACCTATCTGGGATTCGCCGATGCGCTGGCGCCGGGCAGACCGATCTATGGACTGCAGGCACCGGATCTGGGCGGCGACGAAGCCCCGGCAGGCTCGATCGAGGAGTTCGCCGATCGATACATCCGCGAAATCCGAGCCCTGCAGCCCACCGGGCCGTACCACCTGCTCGGGTGGTCATTCGGCGGACTCATCGCGCACGCGATCGCGGCGAAGCTGAAGGACGCGAGCGACACCGTAGGCGTCCTCGCGCTGCTCGACGCCGATACCGCTGACACCGACGGTGACAGCGCCGAGCAGCTCACCGCCGGCGCTTTCGTCAACACCTTCGGCCCGATCCTCGGTATTCACGATGTGCCTGCCGAGGCGTCCGCACAGGAGGCCGCCGATCTGATACGTGCACGGCTGGGCGGTGTTTCGCTCATCGACGCAAGCACCATCGAGCGGATCGCCCGGTCGTACAACGCGGCGGCGCAGACCAGAACGGGATACCAGCGTCCCGTATTCGACGGCGACATCGTGTATTTCAGCGCAACCGTCGACACCTCCGACGACTTCGGCCCGGTCGGCTGGCAGCCCTACGTGACCGGCGAAATCATCAACCACGACATCGAAGTCACCCACGACGGACTGACCGCACCCCACGTGCTGCCGATCATCGCGCGCATACTCGACCAACATTTGGATGGTCGAGGCCCTCGCAAAGCCTCGAGATGAGCGGAGATTCGCTAGCGTGGGGTCAGGACGATGACCGGGATCTGGCGGGCGGTTTTGCGCTGGTAGTCGGCGTAGAGGGGGAAGGCGGCTATGGCGCGCTCCCACCACAACGCCTTTTCCTCGCCGAAGACCTCGCGTGCGGTGTAGTCGTCGGCGACGGTGCCGTCCTGCAACTCGACGTGGGGGTCAGCGATGATGTTGTAGTACCAGACCGGGTGATCGGGTGCTCCGGCCAGCGAGGCGACCACGGCGTATTCGCCATTGTGCTCAACGCGCATCAAGGGGGTCTTGCGGAGTTTGCCCGTCTTGTTGCCGATGGTCGTCAACAGAACCACCGGCATGTCCATGATTGTCGTGCCTTCCGCGCCACCGGATTTCATGATCCGCTCGGCTTGATCGGCAGCCCGTGCCGTGGTGCCGCGTTGGTATTCTCCGCTCAATGGCATGGTGATCAGCCCTTCGGCTCGGGCCGGGTACGGTCGGTGTCCGCACTCTGCAGCGGTGACACTCCGACGGGAGTGTTCTGCGCGGCCGCCAGCCACCACCGGCCATCGCGTTCGACCAGCACGTACATCGCCATCTCGGAGAACCCCTCGCCGTCGGCCGCCTGTCTGCGAATCTGTGTCACCACCACGCCGGATGCGGGAGCGAGTGCGGCAACCACCTCGAATCGTGACGGCGGAGCCACCTTTGCTGCCATCAGGCGGTGATGGATCGCGTTCAGCTCGGCGTATCCCGTCAAACTTGCCCCAAAAGGGCTGCCCCACAAGATATCTGCCGCGAAGGCGGAATCGTATTCGTCGGCGTCGCCGGCTCGTTGTAACCCTTCGGCGAACTCGGTCGCCACCCGGTGGGCCCGGTCGGCACGCTCGGGATCGCTCACTGTAGGTCGAGCATTCATCTTTGGTCCTATCTTCTACCGCGGAGCAATTCGAGTACAACGTACTCGATATAACCGCACGAATTCAAGTACGATGTACGCGAGAACGAGGAGGCCCATGTCGAGCCAGGACAACACCACGATCTGGATGCGCCCGGAGGAGCTGGAACGCTCGGGGCGGGGGCGCCGGCCCGGCTACAGCAGGGCCCAGATCACGCAGGCCGCCGTCGAGGTCGCCGACGAGGAGGGCATGGATGCCGTGACCATGCGGCGGATCGCCGCGGAACTCGGCACCGGAGCGATGTCGCTGTACCGGTATGTCGCCAGCAGAGACGACCTGATCGATCTCATGATCGACGCCGTCGTGGGCGAGATCGCCCTTCCCGCGCGACCGAGTGGAGACTGGCGCCAAGACTTGTCACTCGTCGCCGAGCAGACACGCGCGGCGGGTTTGCGCCACCCCTGGCAAATCGCCCTGGCCAACAGACGCCCGACCCTGGGCCCGAACTCCCTGCGCGTGCAGGAATTCGCCATGTCCGCACTAGACGGCTTCGGGCTGGACGTCGATGAAATCGCCAGCCTGGTCGGAATGCTGAGCGACTACGCCCACAGCGCCGTCCATCGGGAGATCGGATGGCTGGAACAGGCCCGGCGCACCGGGATGGACATGACCCAATGGATGAGTGGTTACGTCGGACCATATGTCGCCCAGATCGTCGTTTCCGGGCAGTATCCGATGTTCACTCGGTCGATCGAACAGGCACGGGTTCCGCATCTACCACCCGAGAAGCGCTTCCGATACGGGCTCGCCCATGTGCTCAACGGCATCGCCGCCGGCCTTCCCACCGAAAGCGGGCGGGCGGTCGGTGTCCCCGACGAGTCGAGCGGACGCCCTTGCGGCGCGGGTTGATCTCGCCGAGGTGTCGACGGCCACTATCGAAAACGGTGGCGGGCAGCCGCGTACACCGCGACGCAATCGAGGCCATGCGTCATGTGTGGGCGCCGCCGTGAAGCCAGTCGGCCCAGGGGATGCTCCAATCGCCGTTGTGCCAGATGTCGAGGGGGTCGCCGCCGGTGTTGCGGACCTCGACGACGTCGCCGGGGATGACGAAGTCGTAGAACCATGCCGCGTCGTCGGGGGAGATATTGAGGCAGCCGTGTGAGACGTTGGTGTTGCCTTGGGCCCACATGGTTGAGGCCAGTTCGTGCACGAAGATTCCGTCGTGGCTGATGCGGACCGCGTGGTTGATGCTCGTGCGGTAGCCGCCGGCGCTGGTGGGCAGGCCGTAGCTGGCGGAGTCCATGATCACCGGGTCGTTTCGGTCCAGCACGGTGTAGATGCCGGGGCGGGTCCAGAACGACAGGTATCTGCCGCCGACTGCCGTGGTGCCGCCCTTGCCCATCGATGTGGGCATGGTGCGCACCAGGTTTCCGCTGTCGAAGACCTCGATCTGTTTGGTGTCGTCGTCGGCGATCGCGACGTGCGCGGGGCCGATGCTCACCGAAACCCGTTGATCGCGCAGGCCGTAGCGTCCCTCGCCGAGCGCGCGGCCGAACAGTTCGGCCTCGATCGTGATCCTTGATCCCGGTAGGTGGTAGTGCTCGGGTCGCCAGTGCGCATTCTGATCGTCGAGCCAGTACCAGGCGCCGGTGATGGCGGGCTGAGTGGTGACCTTCAGGTGGCGTTGCGCTGCGGCCCGGTCGACGGGTTCGTCGAAATGGGCGACGAGCACGAAACCTACTCCGTAGATGTCGTTTTCGGCCAGCTCGACGAGATTGGCGGAGCGCAGGGAGACATCGATGAGCTGTTGCGGTCGCACGGTGGTGCAGGTTGTCGTCGCGGTGACGTCGCCGGTTTCGCCGTGTGCTACGGCTTTCGCAGTGTAGGTGTGTCCGTAGCCGAGCGGTTCGGCGCTGGTCCAGGTTCGATGATCGGGTGCCGGTGCGCCCGGTAGTAATCTGCCCGTTTCGTCGATCCATTCGACCGACCGCAGCGTCCCGTCGGTGACCGTCACCGTGCCGGGGCTGCGCGCATCGACGTCATGGGTGCCGGGTAGGGGATCGAATCGGAGTGTGGCGGGTTTGGGGGGCGCGGGTTCTCGCCCGCATCCCGCCAGGGCGAGGCCACTCGCACCGGCGAAGCTGATCAGTAGCCGACGACGTCCCAATGCCACCGTGTGTCTCCCTTCGCTGGGGTGCTGGGCCGACCTTCGTCCGCCAGCATGTGGTAGCTACACGCTTGCTGAGACAGCAACGGGCGGAATCTCCACCGATCCGTCGCATAACCGACACCGTTCCGCGATTGATCCAGGCGCTGCCGCTGCGGCTCGGAAGTCGCTATCGCTGGTGTTGCGGTTGGGGGCGGATGGTGAGGATCTGCTGGGCGTATCCGATGGGTCCTCGGGTGTCGTGCAGGACGGTGGTGGTCAGGCCCTGTCCGGGTGTCGAGCGAGGCCACGTATCCGCCGGGCCATACGGAGGTCAGTGGCCAGGAGGGCAGGGTTTCGGGTTCCGGGAGCCGGTCGGGTTCGCCGCCTGCGACGCTGTCGGTGTCGTCGGTGTTCAGGAACCATGCGCGCGCGGTCACGGTGGGGCGGCCCGCGATGACGACCGTCGCCTGGGCGAGTTCGACGGTGCGGCCTGGCCGGATGGTTTCGACGTGAATGTCGAACTCCTCGAACGCGATTCGGCCGAGGATGTCGAAACTGATGCGGCTCATCGCGAGGGCTGGGCGTGTTCGCGCGCCCGTACTCGTTCGATTTCGTGGACGATCAGCCCGCCCAAGGGACTGAAGTGTTGCTCGCTGGTGTCCCACGCGCCGCCCGCATGCCCGGTCGGGACGAAGCGGTGCGCGCCGCGACTGTTCGTCCGAGCCTGATCTACGGCCTGATCGACATCGCCCCGCAGGTGCTGACCTCCGGGGGGCGTTCTCTTTTCGCGAACGAAAAGATCGTCCACGAGATCCCGCACCGCCCCGGCGCGGGGCACGATCAAGCGGCGTCAGTCCTCCGTTTCCATATGCGATTCCATGCGCGCCAGAATGTGGTCGATCTGTTCGCGCACCCACTCGGTGAGGCGGTCACTGCTCATGGCGGTGGCGACCGGGGCCGGGTGGTCCAGCGGCATGACGTAGCGGCCGTCGTCGGGGAGGTCGCGCCAGAGCATGCCGGCTTCGATCCGGCCGCGCGGGCCGTACTTGGAACGGCCCTGCAGGACCTTGACGATGCCGGTGCTCACCGCGGGGGTCGCGAAGAAGGCGTCGCTGCGGATCGTGTCGTCGTCTGTGTCGTCGTTGTCCGAGACGCCGGACGACGGGCCTTGGTCGACGATCGTGGGCTCCGAGGTGGGCAGGGCGAGCTGGATATCGTCCAGGCTGCCTGCATTGCATTGGGGCAGCAGCCCGAGCACGGTCTGGGCCAGGGTGTGCGGGTCGCATTCGACAGCGTCGAAACCACCCGCGTGCATGAGGGTTTCGCCGGGGCGCTGGGTGATGATGTACCCGCGGGCGCGTTGCCGGACGGCATGTACCCGGGTGCGCGCTTGCGGGTTGTCGAAATCCTGGTCGTCCCAGGCGTGCGCCACGATGAAGATGTCGGGTCGGGCGATGGCGCCCGCCATGGCGTCCAGTTCGTGGTCGAACCGTGCCCGCAACTGCTGATGGACCTCCAGCTTCTCCCGCTCGTAGTCGTCCGCCAGCCGGGTGCGGCTGGTGAAGACGAACGGGGCGGGCAGTTCGCCCTGCCGCACCTCCTCGCACAGCAGGTTGAACTCCAGGTCGGTGAACTCCCAGGTTCGGCTCACGAGTCGATCACCGGCTTCACCCGGTCCGGCACGGTGCCGATGGCGTCGTCCAGATGCGCCTTGGACTGCAGGTACTTGGCCGGTTTGTGCGCGGTGTTGCCCTGCGCACCACCGCCCGCACCGGCACCGGGCGGACCCATCATCGGGGCACCGCCCATCCCGTTCGCGCCCTGGCCCGCGGCCGCTGCGGCCGGGTACAGCGGCTGTTCGGCGCCGGGCAGCGACGCGCGTGGAAACATTTGCCCGGCACGGGCCTGCTGATAAGCAGGCTCGGACTGACCGCCTGGACTGCCCACACCACTGCCACTACCGGAACCGGTGCCACCGCCGCCCGCGCCGGACGGCGTATCGGACAGATCGCCCACGGCGGCGCTGAGCGCGGCCGGGTCGAACCGGCGCAGCATCTCATGCAACTGGTCCGCGCCTGGCAGGGTGGCACCGAGCTGACCGAGAGACTCCAGTCCCTGGGTGAGCGCCGTGCTGATCTGGCCGAGGAATTCCTTGCCCGCCTGGGCGAACGACGCCGGGCCCGCCGTCTGACCGGGCAGCCCGGCCACAGAGGACGACTGGCCCGGCAGGCCGGCACCCGAGGTCGAGTGGTCACTACTCGTTCCGGTCGCGGCCGCCAGCGCCTTCTCGTCTAGCGCGTTCGGCAGATTGTTCAGCACCGACCGCACCTGCGCCGGATCGAGACCGGTGAGCTTCGCCAGTTCGCCGACGTCCGCCACCTCCGGAATGTTCTTCAGCACCGAGCGCACCTGCGCCGGGGAGAGGCCGCTCATCTTGGACAGCGTGTCCTCGTTCAGCAGCTTCGGCAGATCGCGGAGCATCGAACGCACCTGGGCCGGATCGGCACCGGTAGCCTTGGCGAGCGCGTCCTCCAGGCCGCTCGCGCCGGATCTACCCGCACCCGCCCCCGATGACCCACTGCCCCTTCCACCGCTGCCCGACGATCTGCCCTTCGCGCCGTTGGGCAGCGGAGCGGACCCGAGCGACGGGACGCTGGGCATGCTGGTGTCGCTGCCTCCCGAGGACGAGTCGGACGACGACTCGCCGGGAAGGCTGCTGCGCGGGAACGGATTCCCCGAACTCGACGGGCGCGCCTGCGCCCCGCCGCCGTCCGGCGAACCACCACCGGATGAGCCGACCGGGGTCGCCGCACCGCCGGTGCCGGCCGCCGCGGACTCGGCATCCCGGCGCGCGGCTTCGTAGCCGGGTGGGAGCCGACCCTGCGACCCGGAACCCCCGCCGCTGCCGCCACCACCTTTGGCGCCATTGGGCAGTGGGGCGCCGCCGCCCGATCCCGTGCCGCCCCATTCGTGCGACCCGGAGCCGCCAGGGCCCGCTCCTGCGCCGGAACCCTTTGTGTCGTAACCGGACTGGTTCGCTGGGTCGACTTGACCGTAGCCCAGATGGTCTTTCGTATCCTGCTGGTTCCGGTAACCCTGCTGCTGGTTCCCGTAACCCTCCTGGTTGTCCCCGTACTGACCGTTGCCGTTGCCGTACTGACCGTTGTTGCCCGGCTGGTTGTTCCCGGACTGGTTCTGGCCCTCACCGCCCTGCGGCACCGGTTGGGTAATCGGACCGTTCACCACGGGCATCGCCGAGACGGTGTTCTTCATGCCCTCGCCGTAGTGCTTCTGCCACTCGTTGCGGTACCGGCGGGTCACCCGGCCAGGGCAGCAATCACCGGGATCGGGGCTGGAGGGCATGCTCAGCCTGGTCAGGTGCAGCCACTGCGCGCTGTAGTCCAGGTTCTGGCTCATCGCGATCATCGAGGTGGCCAGCGGTTGCACTCCGTCGGAGTAGTTTTTGATCGCCGCGGCCGCCGCGGCCGCGCCCTGCCCCTCCCATGCCTCGGTGCCGGTGTTGATGGCGTTCACGAAGGTGTTGAGCTTGCCGAGCAGGTCGTTGGCCATGCTGTGCCAGGTGCCCGCGGCGGCCAGCACCGGAGCCGGGTCGAGATCGCGTCCCAGCTCGTATAATTCGCTGAAGGCGAGGCTGTCCTTGTTCTCGATGTTGGCGGTGACGCCCGGATCCTTCTCGCCCTGGTAGTCCTTCAGCGAGGCGGGGAAACTCTCTGCGTTCGCGTTCTGGACGTGCGGCCTGCCGTCCTTGCCCCTCCAGGCGAATCCGCCGTTCGCCTTGTCGAATTCGGCGTCCGGCCCGCCCGGCTTCCGTGCGCCGGGGGTGTAGGGGCCGGCCTCGGTCGGAATCTTCAGGACGTTGAGCGCCTGGAAGTTGCTCTCGGACTCACCCTCGGCGTTCGCGTATGCCTTGCCCGCCGCGATGTAGGTCTCGCCCATATCCGTGACGATGTCGGCGTGGTCTTTGAGGATGGTTCGCAGCCGGTTTCCCTTGGCGGTGAACGCCATCGCCAGCTGGGTGCCGGAGGTGAGGGTGCCGATTGGCGCGAAATTATCGAGGCGCAGGTTCGTCACGGCCGCGGCCATACCGAGCAGGTCGTCGACCAGATCGGCGCAAGCGCGAGCGGCGGCCAGCGCGTCGGCCGTGTCGAACTTCAGATACCCGGCCTGCGCCTGGTTCTTCAGGCCCGACCACGTGCCCGGTTCGAGAGCCATCCCGTTCACCCTTCTCGTTGCACGGGCGCACCGCGTGCGCCGCGTCAGTCGTCGTTGTCGGCCACCATGGACCGGGGCGCGCGGGCGCCGGAATCGTCGTCGTCGGGCCAGCGGTTCCGGTCCGGCGAAGTCAGCGGCGGTGGGGGCGCCGTCGGCATGAGCGAGCCCAGATCCGGTGCGCCCTCGATGATCTCGGAGAGCTTCGGCAGGGCGTTCTTGCGTTCCAGCAGCGGGCGCATGAGCTCCCGGCTGCGCTCGGCCGCCTTCGCCGCGGCGGCCTGCACTGCCGCGGTGACGTTCTCCGCGATCTCCTCGAGGGTCAGATCCAGGACGTCGTCGGCGAACTTGGTGTCGATCAGTATGCCGTCGGCGTTCACCGTGACCTCGATGCGCTGATCGCATACGCTCACCGTCTCGGTGAGCCGCGAACGCCGCTGCTGCAGTTCGGCGATGCCGCGGAACTGGTCACCGAGACCCTCCACCAGCGTCGCCATATCGGCGCGCAGGCGTTCGTTGACGGTGGGCTGCCCGGTCACGCCGTCGGCTTCCCGAACTGGCCGGCATTGCCGGAGTCGGTATCGGCCAAGGCGTCCGCGGCATCACGCTGACCGGTCGCCATGTCGCCCAACGTGGTCGCGGCGCCGATGGCGCCCTCGATCAGGTTGTCCCGCGCCGCCTTGTAGCCCTTGTCGCCGTCGAAGAACTTGTGGCCGCGCTTGTCATCCCCCCACGGCATGACGGTGCTGTCGGACTCGATACCGCTGAGGGTGTTGCGCAGCTTCTCGGCGACCCCCTTGACGTCGTTCGACAACTCCCGGGTCAGATCCGAAGCGTGGCGCAGCTTCTGGGGATCGACCTCCAACCGATCCGCGGCCATGGCACTCCCTTCTGTGTCGTCGGATTACGGGGTGAATGGGACATCGACCTGATCGCCGGCGTTCGCGGGTGGCGCACCCGCCGCGGGCGCGGCGCCCGGGGCCGGCAACCACTGCTGCTCGGAGGAGCCACTCGACGATGGCGGTGAATACGGGCCGGGCAGCGGTTCCACCCACGGCCACTGCTTCGGCCGCGGCTTGCCGCGCACGTCCTTGCCCTCGCCCAGGAACGGTTCGCTGTGGTGGGTGGCGATCGGGTTTCCGTTGCCGCTCCCGCCATTCGCGCCGGTTACCTGAGCACCGGACGGCGGGGGCGGCGGTGGCTGCGCACCGCCGGAGCCGGAATGCCCGCTGCCCGACGAGGAGGACGACCCCCTCGGCGCCGGGGGAGCGGCGTGCGACGATCCCGAGCCGGTCGAAGGCGGTGGGGTCCAGCCGCCGTCGACCGAGGACGACCACGAGGTCGGGGGTTGATTGGTGCGGGCGTCGTGGTACACGGTGCTGCCCGAGCCACTGCTCGAACTGCTCCCGCCGCTCCGGAACGAGCTCGCGGCGTCGTAGTAGACGCTGTTGCCCGAAGCGCTGCTGTGCGAGGACGGCGGCCGGTTCGACGAGCCCGCGACGGTGGAGTGCACCGGCTGAACCGAGGACGACACGCTCGCGCCGGATCCGCTGACCGACTGGCCGGACGGCCGGGAACTCGACCCGCTGGACGAACCGTCGCTCACCGGTGGCCGGGGCGCCGCATTGCCGGAATTCGGTTTCGGCATCCAGACATAGGAGCGAATGTCGCTGTGCCCCGGCGCAATCGGCTTGCCGATGGCGAAACCACCGCGCGCACCGCCCACCACCGCACCCCGCGTGACACCGCCGACCCAGCCCGGCCCAGAGGCGAACGACGACCAGTCTCCGGTCGCCGCGCCCACGGCCAGGTTGCCGAAGGTGGTGCCGACCGCACCGGAGGCGCCGCCGATCACCGCGCCACGACCGACCCGGCCCGCGATGTTGTTCAACTGCTTGCCCGCAACCTTGTCGATACCGTGCCCGAGATAGCGCCCGACTTCGCGTCCAGGCACCACGCCCGCGACACCGGCGAGGACGGACAGCCCGAACTCCTTGCCGTTGAAGTGCCGTCGTTTGCCCGCCGCGAGCTGGCCGACCTGCACCGAGCCGTTGATGGTCCCTACGATGGCGGTCGCCTCTATGGCCCGCGCACCGTAGACGCCCCAGCCCTTCGCGGTGGGAAAGACCGGCCGCAGCCGCGCGGCCTGGGTCCAGAAGTGCCGCTTGGCGGTCGAAGCACCCAGGCGTGCAGCGAGATTGGTGATCGCCTTCTGCACGAAGTCCTCGAACACCTTGAGGAAGGAGCGCGTGGTGGTGATCGCGGCCGCCTCAACCGCGGGCGCGGTGGGCGGAAAGAGCCAGGCCCACAGGATCTCCAGCGCCAGCCAGGCCAGCGTCACGATGACGGTGATCTTGGTGGCCTGGATCTCGGTGCCCATATCGAAGGTGCTGTCACCGACGGTGCTCATGAACTCCGCCAACGCCTCGATGGAGTGGTCGCCGGTGCGCAGCGCGTCATAGCGCGCGCCCATGGCGGGACCGCCCTCGCCCTGCGAATAGGCCTCGATGGTGGCCAGTTTGGCCGCATCGATATCGGCGAGCAGAGCCGTCAGCTCCGTGCTCGCCGTCTTCCATGCTTCCGACACCGCCCATGCGGCGTCCTCGTCGCCCTCCGGCCAGGTGGTTCCGGCCACCCAGGCCAGCCACTGCAACCCCTCGGGCATGTGAATCGTCATCGCTGCACCGCGGCGGCTCCCAACCGCCCCGCCGGATTGCTCACCGCAGCTCTCCTCTCGGCGTTCGATGTCGTGGGATTAGAACGCAGACAGTTGAATTCGCGATGACGGGCAAACGAATTCGCCGCACCGGCGCCGTTCGCTCCCGAGTGGTAGCGTGCGGGCCCGATCGAGGAGGTGCCGCTTTTCATGACCGCAGAAGAGGATTCGCTTCCCGCCGATTCCGAGTCGCCGCTCGCCGACGTGGCGAGCCGCCGGATCGCCGAGGAATTGATCGCGCTCGCCCCGCCCGGCTGGCACGAGATGCAGGCGGTGTTCGCGCTGACCGCCGTATCGGAGCTGGCGTCGGTCTTCTTCACCGACGAGCAAGGCCATCCGGCCCAAGTGTTGCCCTCCGAGGAGGTGCTGGCACTGGTCCGGCGACACCGCGAGGCATCGGCCGCCCTGCCCGGTGGCCCGTGGTGGCGTTACCTGGTGATGGCGTCGGCATCCGGCGAGATCGGTGACGAGCACGACTTCGGCGCCGAGCCTTTCCCGGACGACCACCTCTTCCCGCCGGAGGTGTATCGGGCCGACCTGGAGGCGTTTCCGCGGGCACGGCTCCCGGTCTGGCTGGCGGCCCATATCGGGCACGAGGACCGACAGTCCCGGCCCACCGAGCAGGCGGCGGCATTGGCCCGGACCGCCACGCTCACCCCGGAAATCGAGACGACATTGCCCGCGCTGCCGTTGCTGGCGATGCGCTGGGCGGCAATCGCCGCGGCGTTCGTGGCGGCCGGATCTCCGTGGGGGCCGCGAGTGCTGCCCGCGCTCGGCCTGTTCGAGGGCGCCGAGCGCAGCGGTTCCTCGTTGTGGCTGGTCCCTGGCGACCGGGCGGTGCTCTCCGGCGGAGTATGGAACGACCCGGTGCTGGACGCGGTCTACAACGCCGGCGCTCCCATGCCGGATCTGTACGCGGGCGCGCCGGGGTGGGTGGCGAACCCGCTGCTCAACCCGCGCGCCGGGTCTGGGCTGCTCTCCTTCTGCTACTGGTGGGAGGGTGCCCACTGGTATCGTGGCGCCGCCCCGCCCGCGAGCGAGGTCGCGGCCGCGATTCCCGGGGTGTGGACCAGGGAGAGCGCAGCCGACATCGTGGTGTCGCTGGCCGAGGAATCGGGCGTCGGAGCGCGGGACGCCGCACTGGAACTGGTGCTGGCCGCGGAGCACGGCGCGGCCGAACGCGCACTGCTGGTGCGGCTTTTCGGCGAGCGCGAGGATGTGGACGGCGCACTACACCAGCTACTCATGGCGGGCGCGGCGGGCTGACCATCAGGGGCCTCACCGCCAACCCGAAACCGCGCGCCAGCGCTTCTGGAAGGATCGCTTCGAGCGAAGCTCTCAGGACCATCGAGCGTAGCGAAATACCTGATGATGTAGACGCTCGCGAAGTCATCGAAACCCTCTCCGCGCCACTGTGTTTCCGTATACTTGTCGGCCACGAAGCTCCCGACAGCGCCTTCATACTGGCTACTGGCGTAAGTGCCGGATTGCCGTGTCGGTGAGCAGCGGCCGGAGGATGCCGAGGTCCTCGAACGGAACGCAGCGGGTGGCGACGGCGGTTCAAATCATGTGGGATTCCTGGTAGTTGGGACTCCCAAACCGCTGGGGCGGTCGGGCTGGTTGCGACTCCCGAGGAGGCGGGCGCACGTCCGAGTGGATGCGCGCCCGCCGCGGAATTGATCTACGACGCCGTGATCAGGGCTGTCATCACGCCATGACGTAGGCGGGATGGGTGCTCCTGGCCGGCGTCGGCACCAGGTGGAACATCAGCCGGCCCGCCGCAGACCGACCGTGGGGAAGTCGACCGGGACTGCGAGGGCGATGTTGATGTAGTTGGTGAACAGGTTGAGCGCGACCTGCCCGATGACCTCGACGATATGCTCATCGCTCCAGCCCTGATCACGCAGCGCCTGCACGTCCTCTGCCGTGACCTGGCCGCGCTCTTCCACCAGTTTCACCGCGAAGCCCAGGAGTGCCGCAGTCCGAGGGTCATCGGAGTCGCCCGTCTGCGCGGCCTCCAGCGCCTCACGACTCACCCCGGCCTTGCGTCCGAGGGCGGTGTGCGCGGCCAGGCAGTACTCGCAGGAGTTGCGGTTGGCGACGGCCACGGCGATCTGCTCGCTGAGCGCCGGCCCCAGAGCACCGCCGCCGAAGGCGCGGAACGAAGCCCACATGCTCGTCAGAGCGGCAGGCGAGTTCGCGACGGCTCGGAACATCGCGGGCACGGTGCCGAACGCGGCATGGATCTGATCGAGCTGGTCCTCGACGGTTCCGGTCGCGGACTCGCGCTCGGCAAGGGGGACAAGAGACATGGGCATTCCTTCAGTCGTGATTCCAATGACGACTCCCGCAGGTTCCCGGCGGGCGACGCACTCTCAGACTGTCAGGATCACTTGGACGAATTAATGCATATCATCTTGAATTCGTACCATATCGTCCGGCATGCTTGTTCCGTGTCCTCCCTCGACCGGCTCTCGCCTCTGCTCGAACAGTTCCGGGTGCGGACCCGCCTGTTCCATACCGGACCGTTGTGTGGCGTGACGACCTTTGACGCACAACCGGGACGAGGCTTCCTCCACGTACTCCGACACGGCGAGATGGAAGTGACACACCGAGGCGTCAGCGGTCAGCTGGAAAAGCGATGGATCGACAAGCCCAGCCTGCTGTTCTACCCACGCCCGCTGGAACATGCCTTCCACAACGCACCCACCGAGGACTCCGACTTCGCCTGCGCGACACTCGACTTCGACGGCGGCCCGACCCACCCTCTCGTCCGCACGCTCCCTCCCGTGATCGTGCTCCCGCTGGACGCCGTCAGCACCCTCGAACCAGCACTCGATCTACTGTTCGCCGAGATCGACAATCTGCGCTGCGGCCAACGAGTGCTGGCCGATCGGCTCTTCGAAGTCGTCCTCATCCAGCTCTTCCGCTGGATTCTCGACCACGCCGACGAGCTTGCCCTGCCCACCGGCCTGCTGACGGGGCTCGCCGATGAACGCCTCGCCCGCACACTCGTCGCCATCCACGAGTCACCGGGGCAGCCATGGACGCTCGCCACAATGGCGCAAGAAGCACGCATGTCCCGCAGTTCCTTCGCCGCCCGGTTCAAAGAGTTGGTGGGCCAGCCACCCGCCGAATACCTGACCGGATGGAGGATCACGGTCGCCCAGGACCGGCTTCGCGCCGGCGCCTCGATTGCCCGCACCGCCACCGAACTCGGCTACGCCAACCCTCCGGCGTTCTCGCGGGCGTTCACACAAAGACTGGGATGCTCACCGCGCGCATGGCTGGCTACCGCACTCTGAGTCGGCAGCGGACATCGGCGCCGCCACTTCACAGTCGGCACACCAATGACGCTGCTACCTGCGCAAATTCGCAGATCGACAGTGTCCGGACATCCTCCGGACCCAAAGAGAATGCATCCTTTGCAAAATTGCGGAGGATGACCGACAAAAGGTGTCCGGAGGTGGAATCGACCAATACGCCAACCTCCTGCCGGGCAAGTCCCTACCGAACCTGGGCTGTTGGAGCCGATCGTGCCGCCCTTCGCCCGACTGCGCCGATCGCGATGTCGAGTGTCAGGAATACCAGCAGCGAGATCCCGAGCAGTGGCAGGAACCAGCCGACCGCGACCGCGACGATGGCCAGTACGACGATGCCAGCCACGGGGGCTCGTGCGATACCGCCGCGTATGGGCGGCCGCCCGAGTGCGAACGCCGAGCCGCGGGTGGGTCTGCGTTGCCACCACATGCGGTAGCCGCGCACGATCACCGTGACCAGTACGAGCGCGATGGCCAGCAGCAGGAGTTGGTTGAGCAGGCCGAAGAGGATGCCCATATGTCCGCGGATTCCCCAGTCGGCGAGTTTGGCGAACAGTGGATAGTCGCGGTTGTAGTCGACGTTGCCGGTGACCTGTGATGTGCCCGGATCGATCGCGACGGAGTCGGTGGTGAGCCGGTAGGGTTTCGCAGCCTCGGCCACACCGATAGCCTGTCCTGGTTCGGTGGGTAGGGTGATCTCGACCGGTGCCGCGACCCCGGCCCGGTCCGCGATCTCGACGACTCGATCGAGGTCGATACCGGAGATATCGACCGAACCGGGTTGCGCGGCACCGTGTTCGCTGTGCGAACCGTCGGTGCTCGTCTCGTCGTGGCCCAGGGCGGTGTCGAGTTGGGGTCGCTGCCACGACATCGCAGCGCGCAGGTCGGTCACATGTTCACCCGCGTAGGGCGACCAGGTGATGCCCGTGGCGGAAAGGAACAGCAGGGCTGCCGCGATCCATAGTCCGGACGCGCCGTGCCAGTTGAGCGTGCGCGCTCGTCCCCGCACCGATCTGTCGACGCCGATGATTCGGGCTCGTCGGCCACGGACCCGGTCACCGCGGTATTTGGCCCACCACAGCAGTAGCCCACCCAGCACGACGACCCACAACCAGGAGGCGGCCAGTTCGCTGTAGAGGTTGCCGAATTCGCCCAGGTGCAGGTCGCGGTGCAGGACATCGACCCAGGTGCTGAACGGTAGCGACCCGAACCACGAAGTCTCACTACCCGATACCGCGCCGGTGTAGGGGTCGACGAACACCGCCCGCAATTGCTCTTCCCCCAAGCCAGGGTCGATGAAATGCACACGTGTCGAGGTCGTCGAGGAGGATGGCGGAAGTACCGCGCTCACCGTCAGATCCGGGTAGGCGGCTCGGGCCGCGGCGACCTGCTGCGATAGCGGCAGCGCGGCGGCGCCCGTGGATTCGACGGTGAGCTCATCGGAATAGACGAACTTCTCGATCGTCGGCGCGAGCGCGTAGAGGCCGCCGGTGAGGGCCGCGATCAGGATGAACGGAGCCACCAGCACACCGGCGTAGAAATGCAGTCGCAGGACCAGCGGTCGCCAGCTGCGTGGGAGCGCGCGTTCGGTCACGGACGATTTCGCGGTGGAGCCGTCGGCGGAATCGGTCGCCGTATTGTCGGTGGAGGTCGTCGCCGTATCGGCCGATTCGTCGAGACCATCGCGATCGGCTGGTGATTCGGCAGGATCGCCGAAGTCGGTAGTTGTGGAAGACATGAACCCAAGCCCTCTCCGGGCAGAATGAAACTGAAGTCCTCCGGCGTCGCGCGCCGAACGGACTCTGGCGGTGTTACGCAGCCGCCGTGACGAACACGTCCGCACCGCATCTGATCGACTGGGCGGATCCGGTCGACCGGAATTCGAGATGCGTAGCGGACACCGACATTCGGATGTCTGCAACGACAACCGAACGCGCGCGAAGAATTTCGGCCGAACCGACTCGATCAGCGGGAGACAGCGGAGACCGGCTGCCAATCGGGATGAGCTGCACGGCCTACCGAGCCGCCTCGAACGGCGGCCACGGTCATCGGCGGGCCTCGATTGCCCGAGCCCGACCCGAGCAGAAGATCACGGGCAACCGAATTTCGTGCCGACATCGCGACGCACGGTCGACCCGTACAGGTCCGGGCCCGGCCGATGAGCAGCGCCAGCCACCGGTACACCGAGGACAACACCGTCCGCATCAGGCGTTCGGCTATCGACAGTGTGATACCGACGACGACCGCGAATACGACATGGCAGGCCGACATCGTTGGTGTCGATACCATCGGATGGGAGTGCCCAGAGGCCACCGTCAACGCGATATGGCCGATCAATTGGCCGGCACCGAGTTGGCCGACCAGCACCGACAACCGAGGACCGGGCTGCCCCGCACCCACGACACCGACCGCGGCGCATCCGGCCACCAACATCACCAGCGAACTACCTGTCGGGACCATCCCGCCGCCGATGCCGTGCGCCGCGAGTGCCGCTGCCCCCGCCACCGCGCCTGTCATCGCACCACGCAGGCGCGCGGCCAGGACGGACACGGGGGACATGCGGGGAACGATACCGGCCACCGCGCCACCTCACCGCCTATGGACGCAGACCGACCCGAACGGCCGGCTTGCTCGGAACGATCAGCGCCCGCTCACGATCCCGGTGTTGATGCGGTTGGCCGCGACCTTCGATCTCGAGGTGGGGTTGGAGCTGGCCCGCGCCCGAGGAATTCCGGTCACCGTGGTCTGGCCGGTGGGCGCCTCGCGCGAGTGACGCTCGCCCTTACCAAAGAGCGTCGTCCGAAGTCCCGATCCTCGGTGTGAGCTGGGCTGCCTTTCGCGATCCGATCCTTGGTGGCTATATTCGTCGGTGCAGCTGGTTCGCCGGAGGCGGAGTCGAGGAGCCCCTGATCCGTCCGACGGCGTCGAAGCCCGGTGGTGTTCGCACACCGCCCGGGTGAGAGGGAACCCGGTGGAAATCCGGGACTGTCCCGCAGCGGTAAGTGGGAACGACAGCCGTCACCCGCACTGGGCGCATGCCTGGGAAGCGACGGTCGGTAGGACCAGCCCGGGCCACGAAGCGCCGGGGCAGACCCATTCTCGGGTCGATGCCCACGAGTCCGAAGACCTGCCCGTTGTACCGGATACGCCGTATCCGGTGGTCGTCGCCTCGTGGATTGGGCGCTACGCCGAGTGGACCCGGGCACGGGAACGATGCTTCATGGGCTCCATCAGCGTGCGCTTCATATGGGTGGCGGTCCTTGCTGCTGACCATGGAGCTCATCAATGTCGAACCCGCACAAGACTTTTACCGCAACCGTACTGGGGCTCCCGCGCATCGGCCCCAACCGGGAGCTCAAACGCGCCACCGAGTCCTACTGGGCCGGTCGTGTCGATGCCGAGGCCCTACACGCCGTGGCGGCGGACCTGCGCACCGCCCAGCTGACCGCGGCCCGCGACGCCGGGCTGGATTCGGTCCCGGTGGGCACGTTCTCCTACTACGACCAGGTGCTCGACACCGCCGTGCTGCTGGGCGCGCTGCCGGAGCGAGTGTCCGGGATCGCGGACGAGTTGGATCGCTACTTCGCCGCGGCCCGAGGCAATGCCGAGGTCGCTCCGCTCGAGATGACGAAGTGGTTCGACACCAACTATCACTACCTGGTGCCCGAACTCGCGGCGGACACGGCCTTCTCCCTGCATCCGGACAAGCCCTTGGCCGAACTGAAGGAGGCGCTGGAGCTCGGCGTGCTGGCTCGTCCGGTGATCGTCGGCCCGATCACCTTCCTGAAACTGGCCAAGTCGGTCGACGGCAGCGATCTGCTGAACCGTCTGCCCGATCTGTTGCCGCTCTACGAGCAGTTGCTCGGCCTGCTCGCCGAGGCCGGTGCGCAATGGGTTCAGATCGATGAGCCGTCGTTGGTCACCGATCTCACCGAGACCGAATTGGCGGCAGTGCGCACCACATACCAGCGGTTGTCGGAGGTGTCGGCTCGCCCGTCGATCCTGGTAGCCGCCTACTTCGGCCGACTGGGCGTGGCGCTGCCGGTGCTGGCGGAGACCGGCATCGAGGGCATCGCGCTCGACCTGGTCGCCGGTCAGGACGCGGATGTGGCTGTGGCTCGGTCGATCACGGACAAACTGATCGTGGCGGGCGTGGTCGACGGTCACAACATTTGGCGGGTCGACCCCGACCACGCGCTGCCGCTGCTGACCGGGCTGCGCGAGGCCGGTGTGTCGGTGGCCGTGTCGAGCTCGTGCTCGCTGTTGCATGTCCCGTACAGCCTCGACTCCGAGACCGATCTGGACGAGCGACTGCGTGGCTGGCTGGCGTTCGGGCAGGAGAAGATCGCCGAGGTCCGGGTGCTGGCCACCGCCCTCGCCGAGGGGGAGAACCCTGTCGCGCAGGCTCTCGCGATCGCTCGCGCCGCAGTGGCCGACCGCAAGGCCGATCCGCGTCTACGCGTCGCCTCGGTGCGCGAGCGGCTGGCGGGGCTGGGCGCGGACGCCATCCGCCGCGCTCCGGCCGACGAGCGTCGTACGGTGCAGCAGGAACGGCTGAAGCTGCCGCTGCTGCCGACCACCACGATCGGCTCCTACCCGCAGACGAGTCGCATCCGGGTGGCCCGTGCGGAGCTTCGCCGTGGCGAGATCGACCAGGCCGAATACGACAAGCGGATGTGTGCCGAGATCGCCGAAGTCATCGCGCTGCAAGAGGAAATCGGTCTCGATGTGCTGGTGCACGGTGAGCCCGAGCGCAACGACATGGTGCAGTACTTCGCCGAGCAACTCGACGGTTTCGCCGCGACGATCAACGGCTGGGTGCAGTCCTACGGCACCCGGTGTGTGCGCCCGCCGATCGTATACGGCGATGTGGCGCGCCCGACGGTCATGACCGTCGAATGGATCACCTACGCGCAGTCACTGACCAGTAAACCGGTCAAGGGCATGCTCACCGGCCCGGTCACCATCCTGGCGTGGTCGTTCATCCGCGATGATCAACCGCTTTCCGACACCGCCAGGCAGATCGCACTGGCCATACGGGACGAGACGGTGGACCTGGAAGCGGCCGGAATCGGCGTCATCCAGGTGGACGAGCCCGCACTGCGCGAGCTACTGCCACTGCGCAAGGCCGACCAGACCACCTACCTGGACTGGGCGGTCGACGCGTTCCGCCTCGCTACTTCCGGTGTCGCCGATGCCACGCAGATCCACACCCACCTGTGCTACTCGGAGTTCGGTGAGGTCATCGGGGCGATCGCCGGGTTGGATGCCGACGTCACCTCGATCGAGGCGGCGCGCTCGCATATGGAGGTGCTCGACGACCTCAACGCGGCGGGCTTCGATTTGGGCGTGGGGCCGGGTGTCTACGACATCCACTCGCCGCGCGTGCCCGGCTCCGAGGAGATCGAGAAATCGCTCGCGCAGGCGCTGAAAGCCGTTCCGGCCGAACGCCTGTGGGTCAACCCCGACTGCGGACTGAAGACCCGCCGCAATGACGAGGTGATCGCCTCGCTGCGCAACCTCGTCGCGGCGGCCCGAGCGCTGCGCTGACGTGGTTCGGGGCGCCCGCGTGGCGGGCGTCCCCGAATTGCGACGCTTCCCTACCAGCCCGAGGCCAATATGCACTTTTTTCCGGGGACCGCACGGTGACCGACCAAGCCGTCCGAACTATCCGAACCGCGTCCGCAGCTCGATCGGTCGTGGAGAATCTGCGTACCCATTCCACGACGCGCGTACCGTTCTCCGTGGAGTTCAATCCGCCCCGCGACGCCGACGGCGAGGCTCGGTTGTGGCGTACCGTCAGGCAGTTCGAGCGCATGCATCCGGCATTCGTATCGATGACCTACGGCGCGGGCGGTTCCACCAAGGACCGCACCGCCCGCATCACCGGTCAACTGGCTCAACAGACCACACTGCTGCCGGTCGCGCATCTCACGGCGGTCGGGCACAGCGTGGCCGAATTGCGCACGCTGGTAGGTTCCTACGCCGACTACGGTATCCGTGACATCCTCGTCCTGCGCGGGGACCCACCCGGAGATCCGCTCGGGGAGTGGCACAAGCACCCGGCCGGTGTCACCTATGCCGAGGAACTGGTTCGAATCGTGCGCGATCTCGGTGACTTCAACATCGGTGTGGCGTCCTTCCCACAGGGCCATCACCGCTCCCCGGACCTGGAGACCGACACCGCCTTCCTGGCCGCGAAACTCCGCGCCGGAGCGGACTATTCGATCACTCAGATGTTCTTCGACATCGAGCATTACCTCCGCTTGCGTGACCGCGTCATCGCCTACGATCCGGTCGAGGGCGCGAAACCGATCATTCCCGAACTGATGCCGATCACCTCGCTGCGCACCGTGCGGCGTGCGGTTGAACTATCCGGACGTGACCTGCCCGCGACGGTGTTGGAGCGGTTACACAAAGCCGCTGGCGACGGCCCGCAGGAGAATCATGAGGCGGTGCGCGCGGTAGGCATCGAGATTGCTACCGAGATGGCGCAGCGGCTGATCGATGAAGGTGCGCCGTGCCTGCACTTCGTCACCCTCAATTTCGCCAAGGCGACGACTCAGGTGCTGACCAACCTGGGTTACGAGGTCACCGCTGCTCCTCAGATTCGGACTCGATCCCGGTCGGTTGTCGCCAACATGTAGGGCCAGTTCTGGGATCTGTTGTAGCCCAATGAGATCAGGCGAACCGGCGCAGCCTGGTCCAACGGCGACATTGTCAGTTCACACCAGGCGTCGGGGTCGTCACTCGGGCACTTCGTATCCGTGTCGCCCGCGGCCACGCTCGGAGATACGCATCCGGGCTGAGAGAAACGATGAGGAACAAACCTGTGGCTGATACTCCCGAGCGATCGACGTTCGGTGTCGCACGTTTCGACGACCGCCGGAGCGGACGAAGCACGGTGTTCCACGATCGGCGAACCGTCATCAGCGCGCAGACGCTCGACGCGGTCCGACCTGCGGTAGCCCGTGCTGAGGAACTGGCCCGCGGCGGGAATTGGGTCTACGGGTTCGTGTCCTACGAGGCGGCTCCCGCGTTCGACGCCGCCCTGCACGTCCGAGGCTCCGCTGGAGAGGGAGGCCGAATGCCGCTGTGCTGGTTCGGCGCGGTGCCACCGGCTCATGTCACGAGCGCTGATTCGCACCTGCTCGCGGGTGGACGGTACCGCGTCGGGGACTGGCGAATCGCGGATCCCGTCGAGCGTTACCACGCCGCGGTCACGGCGATACGTGAGCACATCGACGCGGGCGAGATCTATCAGGCCAACCTGACCACCAGGATCAGCACCACGATGTCGGGTGACCTCACCGGCGTGTACGCCGATCTGCTCGATGCACAGACCTGTTCCTACGGTGCCTACATCGATACCGGCGAGCATGTGATCCTCAGTGCCAGCCCGGAGCTGTTCTTCCACTGGACCGAAGGTCGGGTCACAACCCGCCCGATGAAAGGAACCTCCCCCCGAGGACGGGATCTTGCCGAAGACGCCGCCTTGCAGGCACAACTATCGTCCAGCGCGAAGGAACGCGCCGAGAACCTCATGATCGTCGATCTACTGCGTAACGATCTGGCCCGGATTCCGGGAGCCCGCAACATTCGTGTGCGGTCCCTGTTCGACAGCGAACCCTACGAAACGGTGTGGCAGCTGACATCGCAGATCACCGCCGATGTGCCGGCCCAGACCAGTCTCGAGGCCGTCTTCGCCGCGTTGTTCCCGTGCGGATCGATCACCGGGGCGCCGAAGTACCGCAGCATGGAGATCATCAGCGAGCTCGAGACCACACCACGCGGACTGTACTGCGGGGCCATCGGGATCATCGCGCCCACCGGTGACCACGGTATCGAGGCTCGTTTCAGCGTCGCCATCCGCACCCTTGTCCACGACCGTGCCCGCGGCATCAGTGAATACGGCGTCGGCGGAGGCGTCACCTGGGACTCGACAC
This sequence comes from Nocardia sp. NPDC050710, assembly GCF_040654375.1. Lineage (NCBI taxonomy): Bacteria > Bacillati > Actinomycetota > Actinomycetes > Mycobacteriales > Nocardiaceae > Nocardia > Nocardia sp. NPDC050710. Next base: position 54,771 of record NZ_JBFAHV010000037.1, read on the forward strand.
CGCACGGCGAATACGCCGAGGCCCTAGCGAAGGCGCGAATCCTGGACCGGCTCAACAGCATCGGGCCACCGCTACCCGTCCACAGTGCCCTCCGCGCAACGCATCCCACACAGAAAGCCGGTTGACCGATGGCTCACGCACGACTCATGGGGGTACTCAATCTCACCCCCGATTCCTTCTACGACGGCGGTCGATACACCCACCCCTGCGACGCCATCCGACACGGACACCGGATGCTCTCGGAAGGGGCCGACATCATCGACATCGGGGGTGAATCGACCCGGCCCGGCGCCGTCGAAGTCCCCGTCGAGGTCGAATGCGAGCGCGTCTGCGCGGTCATCGAAGCACTGTCGGGGGAGTGCCTCGTTTCCATCGACACTCGGCATGAGCAGGTCGCGCGCGCCGCGGTTCACGCCGGCGCCCGGCTCATCAACGACGTCTCCGCGACCCTGGCACCGGTTGCCGCCGATCTCGGGGTCGGCTGGATCGCGATGCACATGCGTGGCACACCGGCAACCATGCAACTGGCACCCCACTACGACGATGTTGTCACCGAGGTCACCCACCAGCTGCGCGCGCACGCCGAGAACGGTGTGCGCCTCGGCGTCCCAGAGGTCTTCATCGATCCCGGACTCGGGTTCGGCAAGACCACCGCCCACAATCTGGCACTCCTCGAAATGATCGATGTCCTCGCCGACACCGGATATCCGGTGGTCGTCGGTGCCAGCCGCAAATCCTTCCTCGGCGAGATCCTCGGCATCTCCGACCCTGGCGAACGACTCGCCGGCTCGCTCGCTGTCGCCGTCACCGCGGTCACCAAAGGGGCGGCAGTCATCCGCACTCACGACGTGGCACCCACCCGCCAGGCAGTCCGGATGGCCGAAGCCATCAACACACCCACCCGTGCGCGATGGTGATCGTCGAACGGGTCGACCGCGATTCGCTACGCCGTTCGGCGCGGTGGCTTCTTTCGGTCTGCTGGATACGCGCCCGCCGCGGAACGATCTACGACGCCTTTCCTTGCCACGTCGAGCTGATCGTCGCACTGATCAGGGCTGTCATCACGCCACGGCTCGGTTGGCTTGTCTCGGACTCGATCTCAGTGAGTTCCGTCCGAGTCCTCGATTGTCTCTGTGAGTTTGTCGGACATGGTGCTGGTGATGAATTTGGGGATCGCGGGGGCGAAGAGTTTGAGGTAGGAGTCCATCCATTCATGGCGGGTGTTGAGGAATGGGAAGTCGGTGGGGGCCATACAGCGGACGGCGAGCATGGGCAATGGCGCGTCGAGTGCGGGGAAGTCCGGGTTGTGTAACCCCGGGGCGGTGCACCCCGGATAGAACTGACCGAGCATCAGACCCTTTTCGACGAACCTGGACTTGCGTTCGATTTGAACCGCGTCGATGTCTTCGAATTCGGTGAGGTCCGGAAAGACCACCAGGACAGCCTTGAGCCTGGACTCGGGTTCGTCCCGGGGTGGCAGGGCGGGGAACAGGTCGTACAGATCGTCGACGACCGCGGTCAGCACCTCGGCGTCGATGGCACGACCCTCGATGAAAGCGGCCCACAGGAAGCAGTTTGTGATGGCCCGGCTGGTGTAAGGACAGACCGGACCGGTTCGGCCGAGATCGGGATGCGGCTGACACAGGTATTCGCGAGTCCACCTACGTAATTCGGCAGCGCGAGGGTGCGCGGCGTCAGGAGTCGCTGGATCGGGAGCGAACAGGTTGACTGGCTCAACGCCGGAGCGAGACCCGACGATTCGGCAGGTGTTCATGATCGGCTTGTCCTTGTAAGGGTGGGGACTCCGTTGGGGTGGTGTGGGCTGGAGCGGAAGTGCTCGGTGAGGACGAATCCGATCGCGCGTAGCGACTCGGGTTCGATCATCCGCTCGTGCCGGACCGAAATGTGGTGCTCGGCGATCCGACCGGTGACGAGGTTGTTCCATGCGAGGGCCGGGGAGGGGCCGTCGTCTGTGTGGGCGGCGGCACTGAAGTAGATCAGGTCACCGTCGAATGGCGTCGGCCTATGGTTCGACGTGAGGTCGACGAGCTGGGTGTAATCCTCGTGCAGGAGCACGAGATGCTCGGGGGTCACCGCGGTGAACAGTCCGCCTTGCCGGTGCAGCAGCTCGGCCGCGGCGGCGGCGGTGAGATCGGCCTGGCCCGGTGGCACGTCGAGGCCGGCGAACTCGGCGAGCAGCTTCCCGATGGTAGGAGTTGGTACGCGGACGGTACTGGCGGTGACGACGCGGGTGTCCATCATGGCCAGGGTGGCGACGAACTGGCCGTCGCGGCGGAGTTGGACCGCCATCGCGTGCGCGATGGTGCCGCCGAGCGAGTAGCCGAGCAGGTGGTACGGGCCGTGCGGCTGGACAGCGCGGATCTCTCGGACGTAGCGGGCGGCCAGTTGGTCGAGCGTCTCGAACTCCGCGGTGGCATCGCTGAATGCCGGAGATTGCACACCGTACACCGGGCGGTCGGGATCCAGGTGCTGCACGAGTCCGCTGAAACCCCAAGCCAATCCGATGGCGGGGTGGACGCAGAACAGCGGCGGTTCGGTTCCGGCGGCGCGCAAGGGCAGAACAACGGACAGCGCCTCGCCGATGTCCTGCTCGTCGAGCCCGTCGCGGCCGGTGTCGATGCGGCGGGCCAGCGACTCGGGTGTCGGATCGGTGAAGATCCACAAAACCGGCACATCGACACCGGTGGACTCCGCCAGCCGCGCCACCAGCGTGGCCGCGGCGAGCGAGTTGCCGCCGAGGGTGAAGAAGCCGTCGTCGAGGCCGACTCGCTCGATACCGAGCGTTTGGGCGAAGGCGTCGCAGACGGCGGCCTCGAGTGCGGTGGACGGCGGCCGGAACCGGGCAGGTCGCCACTGGGGTGTTGGCAGGGCTTTGTAATCGACCTTGCCGGTGGGGGTGAGGGGTATCCGGTCGACGGTGAGGATGGCGGTGGGGATCATGTGCGTGGGTAGCCGCGTCGCGAGGTGAGCGGTCAGTGTCGCGGTGTCGGGCGTGGTGCCGGGAGCGGGCACGACGTAGCCGACGAGTTGATTGCTGCCGTTGGGTCGGGTGTGGATCGTGACGGCGGCCTGGTCGATATCGGGGTGCTCGCGCAGCGCGGCTTCGATATCGCCGGGTTCGATGCGGTGGCCGTTGATCTTGAGCTGCTGGTCACTGCGACCGGAGAATCGCAGTGTTCGATCGGTGGTCCAGCTGACGAGGTCGCCGGTCCGATACATGCGTGTCCCGGGCGGTCCGTAGGGGTCGGGGATGAATCGGGCCGCTGTGGTCGCCGGCTGCCGGTGGTAGCCGCGGGCGAGACCCGGTCCGGAGACGTATAGTTCGCCGACTACTCCGACCGGGACGGGGCGCAGTCTGCGGTCGAGTACGACGGCGGTGAATCCGAGCGTTGGCCCGCCGATTGTCATCGGGCCGATCGTGGTTGTGGTCAAAGGAGCATGGCCGCAGCTGACGACTGTGGTTTCGGTGGCCCCGTAGCTACTGAGCATGGTGCGGCCCGGCATCCACTGCGCCACCAGATCGGGTGGACACTTCTCCCCGCCGAGGATCAAGGTTTGGAGAGTTTCGGCGTCGGGGTGCAGTGATGCGAGCATGGTGGGCGTCATGGCGGCATGGGTCACGTGTTCGGCATTGATCAACTCGGCCAGTTCGGTGCCGACGGCCACCGATGCGGGTGCCAGGACCAGTGTGGCGCCGGCGGCGGTCGCGCTGAGCCATTCGAGGATGGAGACGTCGAAGGTCGGCGAGGCGACGGCCAGCATCCGAGAAGCTGGGGTGAGGCCATACCGCTCCCGCGTTTCGGCGGCCAGGTTCGCTATCCCGGTATGGGTGACCACGACGCCTTTGGGGGTCCCGGTGGAGCCCGAGGTGTAGATCAGGTAGGCCGGATGCTCCGGTCGTAGCGGGGTTGTGCGCTCGGCGTCATCGATCGCTGCGGGGGCAGCCGTCGCCGTCCTCGCGGCGAAGGCGGGATCGTCGAGGGCTAGCCATTCGAGTGCCTCCGGTAGCTGGTCCCGGTAGGTATCGAGGGTCAGCCCGACGGCGGCACCGGAATCGGTCAGAATGCGGGTGACCCGGTCGCGCGGATGGGTGGGATCGACCTGGACGAACGCGGCGCCGGTCTTGGCGATCGCCCACACGGCGATCATCGCGTCGATGCAGCGCGGTAGCGCCACGGCAACGATCACTTCCGGTCCTACCCCCATATCGATGAATATCCGTGCCCACCGGTTGGAGACTTCATCGAGTTCGCGATACGACAGCCTTACGCCGTCGCAGACCAGCGCTTCCGTACCGGGCGTTGTCGTGGCCGCGTCCGACAACACCTGCGGCAATGGCGACGGCACCGTGCCGGGCCGGCCGCGGACGGGCACAAGCGTGGCCTGCTCGATGGGCGAGACCAGCTGCAGTTCGGTGAGTGGGAGGTCGATGTGCGCGGCGACGGTGTCGAGCACCCGCAGCACTCGGTCGGCGAGGGCGTCGATCTGCTGTCGAGTGAACAGCTCGGGCAGGTATTCGAAGGTCAGGTAAAGCCGGGTGTCGTGGTGGGCGACCAGGCCGAGCGGATAGTGCGCGGCGTCTCGTCCCTGGACGTCGAGGACGTGCATTCCGGCGATGTCGATGTCTGCGGACAGCCCGGCCCGGTCGACCGGGTAGGACTCGAAGACGGTCACGGTGTCGAACATCGCGCCAGGACCGCTCACCTGCTGGATCCGGGCGAGTCCGAGGTGGTGATGGTCGAGCAGCGCGGCTTGTTCGGTTTGGATTCGCCGCAGCAGTTGGGCGAGGGTTTCGCGGTGGTCGATCCGGACCCGGACGGGCACGGTGTTGACGAACAGTCCGATCATCGATTCGATGCCGGTCAGCTGTGGCGGCCGCCCGGAGACGGTCGTGCCGAAGACCACGTCTTCGCGGGCGGTCGCATTGGCGAGTACGAGCGCCCAGGCCGCTTGGACGAGGGTGTTGAGGGTGATCTCTTGTCGGTGGGCCGCCGTGACCAAGGCCGCGGTGCGGTCCTCGTCGAGCTGCACCCGCACTTCGCCCGCGGCGGCGGTGGGTCGGCGGCCGCGGTCCGCGGGGGCCAGCAGATTCGGCTCGGGACTGCCCTCGAGCGCCCGTGTCCACGCGATTTCCGCAGCGGCCCGGTCCTGGCTGTTCAGCCACCTCAGGTAGTCGCGGTAGGGACGCACCGGGGGCAGTGCTGCGGTGTCACTGTCGCTGGCGTAGAGGATCAGCAGTTCCCGGATCAGCAGTGGTGTGGACCAGCCGTCGATCAGGATGTGATGCATGCTCAACAGCAGCTGGTACCGCTGAGGGGCGATGCCGATCAGCGTCAATCGCAGCAGTGGCGCCGCGGTCACGTCGAAATGGCGCTCGCTGTCCATGACTTCTTCGAGTGCGGCCGCGATGTCGTCGCGCTCGGTCAGGTCGATCTCGGTGAACGGCACGTCGACGTGCCGGTACACCACCTGGACCGGTTCGCGGGCGCCGTCGCGCACGAACGCGGTCCGCAGGTTCGGGTGCCGTCCGAGAAGCGTCTGTGCGGCGCGGCGCAGCCGGTCCGCGTCGACGACCCCGCCGAGTTCCACACGCAGTTGCACGATGTAGGCGTCGATGGCGTCAGCGGCGAGCTGGGCGTGGAACAGCAGCCCCGCCTGCAGCGGCGTCAGCGGCCAGATATCGTCCAACGCCGGATACCGGGTCTCGAGCCGGTCGATCGCGGGTTGGTCGAGGTCGACGAGGTCGAGATCGGAGGGGGTGAGCCCGCCGACGCCGGGTTGGGATGCGTGGGTGGCCAGCGCTGTCACGGCGTCGCGCCACAGTTCGGCGATCTCGGTGACCTCGGCGGCGGTGAGTACGCCGGTCGGGTAGTCCCAGGAGGCGGTCAGGGCGGGCCCGTCGGGGGTGTCGGCGGTGACCGCGTTGATGCCGAGCACGGCTGCTGCGGCTGCGTCGGGGTTCTGGATGCTGCCGCCCTCGGGGCCGTCGCCTGCGGGCAGCCATCCGATGTCGCGCAATTCGGTGGGGATGGTGTCGAAACGACCGAGGTAGTTGAAGCTCACCTGCGGGTCGGGTAGCCCACGCAGGGTGGGGACGGTGTCGGGGTTGAGGTAGCGCAGCAGCCCGTAGCCGATTCCGCGGTTGGGGACCTGGCGGAGTTGTTCCTTGACCGATTTGCTGACCGTCCCCGCGGCGGGACCGGCGGCGAACGCGTCGTCGATGTCGATACCGGACAGGTCCAGTCGCACCGGGTAGGCGGTGGTGAACCAGCCGACCGTGCGGGTGAGGTCGGCGCCGGGAAGCACCGTGTCGTGACGGCCGTGGCTTTCGAGGGTGAGCAGCGCCTCGGCGCTGTCCGCGCCATGGCGGTGGCGCCACCGTGCCAGTGCCAGTGCGAGTGCCGCGATGAGAGCATCGTCGACATTGCCGTGGAACGCCTGGGGCACGGTGGTGAGCACGGCGCGGGTCACCGCGGTCGGCAGTGTCACCTCGACAGTGGCGACGCTGGCCTGCACGTCCAGGACCGGGTCGAGCGGGCGGGCGCCGATCGGTGGATCGGCGGTGTCGAGGGTGGATCGCCACCAGCCGAGTTCATCGACGCTCTCGGCCGCGCTGCTCAGGCCGTGGGCCCAGCGTCGCATCGAGGTGCCGACGGGTGCGAGCCGCGGCCGTTGCCCGGCATTGATCTGGGCCCATGCGGTGGCGAGGTCAGGGATCAGGATCCGCCACGACACCCCATCGACGACGAGGTGGTGTACGACGACGAGCAGCCGACCGGGCTGTTCGGCCCAGTCGAACCAGACCAGCTGCAGCATAATTCCCGCGGCGGGATCGAGGCGTTGGGCGGCCGCGTTCGCCTCGGCGGTGGCGATCGCGGCGAAGTGGGCGCTGTCCGGCGGGGCTTCCACCGGAACGCGCCGGATCAGCCCGGCGGCGGTCATCGCGGCCGGCCGCACCTGTAGTGCCCACCCGGACGGGTGCGTGGGTTCTGGACGCACCCGGGCCCGCAGCATGTCGTGGTGATCGATCACCGCTTGCACGGTGGCCTCGATTCCCCTCGTGTCGATGCCGCTGGGCAGCGTGAGCGTCACCCATTGGCAGAAACGGTCGAATCCGCCGCGTTCGAACATCCAACACATGATCGGTGTCAGAGGTACCGGCCCCACGCCTGCGCCGGGAAGCTCGGTCGGCAGAGCGACCGCCGCCGCGCTGTCCTGGACTGCGATCTGGGCCAGTCCGGCGACCGTCTTGCGCTCGAATACCTCCCGCGTGGAGAACACCACACCGGCCGCCTTGGCTCGGGTGACCAACTGGATCGACATGATGCTGTCGCCACCAAGAGCGAAGAACGAATCATCGAGACCGACCGTGTCGGTACCCAATACCTCGGCGAATAGTCCGGCCAGCGTCTTCTCCACGTCGGTGACCGGCGGCCGGAATTCGGCTCGGCCCGCGGCGAAATCCGGCTCGGGTAGCGCGGCGCGGTCGAGCTTGCCGCTCTCGGTCACCGGCAGCGTGTCGAGCACTACTACGGTCGCGGGCACCATGTGTGGGGCCAGCCGCTGCCCGGCGCTCGCGAGGACCGTAGCTGGGTCGAGGTCGACTCCGGGCTCGGGCACCACGTACCCGATCAACCGGTCACCGGTGGCGGTGGCCCGGTGGACGGTCGCGACCGCGCGGGCCACGCCGGCGCAGGCCAGCAGGCCCGATTCGACCTCGCCGAGTTCGATACGGAAACCACGCAGCTTGACCTGGAAGTCGGCCCTGCCCACATAGTCCAGTGCCAGATTCCCCTCTGGTTGCCGCAGCCATCGCACCAGGTCACCGGTGCGATACATGCGCTGTCCCGGCTCCGCGAACGGATCGGCGACGAACCGCGTCGCGGTCAGTCCCGTTCGGTTGCGGTAACCACGAGCTAGACCGGGACCGGTGAGATATAGCTCGCCGACGACTCCGACGGGCACCGGTCGCAGCCAGCCGTCGAGCACGACCTGCCCGACCCCGCAGATCGGTTCGCCGACCGTCACCGGCTCGCCTGCCACCAGTGGCGCAGTGGCGTCGGTCTGGATCGTGGCCTCTGCCGGACCGTAGGTGTTGAACAATCTCCGGCCCGGCGCCCACCGTGACACCAGGTCGGGTGGAGGCGCTTCGCCACCGACCACGACGGTCTCGAGGTTCTCCAGCCCGGTCGGGTCGACCGTCGCCAAGGCCGTGGGCGTCATCGCGACGTGGGTCACCCGCTCGCTCGACAGGATCCGCGCCAGCTCGTTCCCGCCGTAGACGGTCGGCGGCGCGATCACCAGCCGCCCACCCGAAGCGAACGCCCACAGCAGTTCCAGGACCGCCGCGTCGAAACTCGGCGACGCGACATGCAGCACTCGCGCGCTGGGCGCGATGTCGAACCGCGAACATTGCTCGGCCACCAGATCCGCCAACCCTCGGTGCGGCACCACCACGCCTTTGGGCACACCGGTCGAACCGGAGGTGTAGATCAGGTACGCCGCATGGTCGAGCCGGATCGGTCCGGTTCGCTCCGCATCGGTCACCGGTGCCGCCGATGCCTGCGCCACTTCGGCTACGGCCGTGGCCTCGTCGAGGAGCAACCACGACACCGATCCGGGGAACCGATCCCGCCACTGCGACAGCGTGATCCCCACCGCCACACCCGAATCGGTGAGCATGTGCTCGATCCGGCCGGTCGGATACTGCGGGTCGATCGGAACGAATGCCGCCCCCGACTTCGCCACCGCCCATACCGCAAGCACCGACTCGACCGACCGCGCCAGCCCCACCGCGACGCTTGCCTCTGGCCCCACACCCCGATCGATCAGCAAGCGTGCCAACCGATTCGACTCCGCATCGAGCTCGCCGTAGGTCCACTGCCGATCCTCGTACACCACCGCGACCGCCCCCGGATCCCGCTCCACCGTCGCCGCCAACAGCTCCGGCAGCACCCGCCCCGGCACCTCCGGGTTGCCCGATACCGGGGTCAACTCTCGGTATTCGGCGGGGGTGAGCAGGTGCAGTCGGGCCAGCGGCAGATCCGGATCGGCGGCGATGACGCCGAGTACGCGCAACACCCGCTGCAGGGTCGCGTCGACTGAGTCGTGGTCGAAGAGTTCGGGCAGGTACTTGATCTTCAGGTGCAGTCGGGTGTCGACCCGGGCGACCAGGCCCAGTGGATAGTGCGCGCCGTCCATACCGGAGACGTCGACGATCCGCATGCCTGCGATATCGGTGTCCGCGGTCAGCCCGAAACGATCGACCGGGAAGGACTCGAACACCGTCATCGTGTCGAACACGGCTGCCGGCCCGGCGACCCGCTCGATTTCGGTGAGGCCGACGAACTGGTGATCGAGCAGAGCGGTCTGCTCCGCCTGGATCCGGTCGAGCAGCTGCCCCGGGCTTTCAGCGGCATCGAGACGGACGCGCACCGGCAGCGTGTTGAGGAACAATCCGATCATCGATTCGATACCCACGAGCTGCGCGGACCGCCCGGACACCGCGGCACCGAAGGTCACATCGTCGCGGGATGCCAACGTGCCCAACACAATTGCCCATGCCAGCTGGATCACGGTGTTGAGGGTGACGCCACGGGCCCGGGCGAGGCTCGTCAGCGCCGCGGTCTGCTCCTCGGTCAACTCGGCGAGCACATCGCGGGACTCGGTGTAACGGCGGCCGGGATCGGCTCGAGCCACCAGGGTCGGTCCCTCGGCGCCGTCGAACGCGCGGGCCCAGGCATCGAGCGCCGCGGCCTGGTCCTGTCCGGCGATCCACGCCAGGAAGTCCCGATAGGGGCGAACCTCGGGCAGCATCGTGGTATCGCCGTCGGTGGCGTAGAGCACCAACAACTCCTTCAAGAGCAGCGGCGTCGACCAGCCATCGAGCAGCAGATGATGATTGGTCAACACCAGCCGGTAGCGCTCCGGCCCGGTGGTGACCAGCATCCAACGCAACAGCGGGGCACGTGCCGGATCGAACCGGGTTGCCCGGTCCGCAGCCAGCAGCAGCTCCCACTCGCGCTCGCGTGCACCATCATCGAGCCCGGACAGATCCACCTCCGACCAGGACGCCTCGACGCCTTGCTGGACCACCTGCACCGGCCCGACATCGGTATCGAAGGCGGTGCGCAGATTCGCATGTCGGTCGAGCACAACCTGCCCGGCTCGGCGCAGCCGCTCCGGATCGACCTGTCCGCGCAGTTCGAGGATCAGCTGTGTCAGGTAGGCGTCCACCGATTCCTCGGATACCAAGGCGTGGAACAGCAACCCCTCCTGCAACGGAGTCAACGGCCAGACATCGCTCAACGTCGGGTACCTGTCCTCGAGTCGCTCGATTTCGGCCTGTCCGAGCCTGACGAGATCCAGATCCGAAGGCGTCCGCCCCCCGCTCCCGGTTCGGCGGGCATGTGTCGCCAAGGCGGTCAAGGCCCGGCACCACGACTCCGCCACCGAACGGACCTCGTCGGCGGTGAGAACCCCGGCGGGATAGGACCAGACGGCCCGCAACCGCGGTCCTTCGCCGTCGTCGCGGGTGCAGGCATTGATGGCGAGCACCGCCGCGACCGGCATATCCGGATTCTGTGCATCGGAGAGCTCGCCGCCGTCGGCCGACAGCCATCCGACCGCCGACATCCCTTCGGGAGTTCCCGTCCAGACGCGGCCGATGTAGGTGAATCCGATCTGCGGCGTCGGCAGCGCGCTGAGTGTCGGGCCGGTGTCCTCATTGAGATACCGCAGCAAGCCATAGCCGATCCCGTGGTCCGGGACGGCGAGAAGCTGTTCCTTGATGGATTTGACCGCTGCGCCCATGGCGGGCCCGCCCGCGTACGCGTCGTCGAGATCGATGCCGGACAGATCCAAACGCACCGGAAAACTCGTGGCGAACCAGCCGACGGTCCGGGTCAGGTCCGCGCCCGGGACGACGCCTTCCTCTCTACCGTGTCCTTCGAGATCGATCACCACATCGGTCAGTGCCGCGGCCTCCGGCTCCTGTTCGCGTCGCCACTTCGTCACCGCGACCGCCAGCGCGGCCAGTAGCCCGTCGCCCACCCCGCCGTGGAATGTCGCGGGCACCTGGGTCAATAGCGCCTCGGTCACCTCGGGGGAGAGTTCGACCTCGACGGTCCGAGTAGTAGCGGCCACATCGATCGCGGGGTCCAGTGGCCGCGACCCGATCCTCGGATCGTGCTGGTCGGCCATTGCTCGCCACAGTTCGAGTTCTGCTTCCCGCTCTGGGCGTCGGGCAGCCTCGACCAGCCCATGTGCCCATCTGCGCATCGATGTCCCAACCGCGCCCAGGTCGGGTGGTTCGCCGGATTCGATCCGTGCCCACGCGACCGCGAGGTCGGGCACCAGCACGCGCCAGGAATCCTTATCGATCACCGATTGGTGCACCAGCACAAGGACTTTGCCCGGTTCCACCGTGGGCACCGGATCGAACCAGACCACCTGCAGCACGATCCCGGCGCCCGGATCGAGCCGGTCCGCAGCGGCCGTCAACTCTTCCGCCGCCAACGTCCGGAACTCGGCGCTCGCCGGCATGGCTTGCATCGGCACCCGATGGATGACGTCTTCGGCGCGAATCATTCCGACCGGCAGCACATCCCACGTCCAGCGCCCGTCGTCCGAGCACATCCGTGCGCGGAGCATGTCGTGCCGATCGAGGACTGCCTGCACGATGTCGGCCAGCCGCCGCCGGTCGATTCCCATCGGCAGATTCAGCATCATCGCCTGCGACAAGCGGCCGATCCCCGACTCTGACCGTGCGAGCAGTCGTTGCATGATCGGTGTCAGCGGTACCGCTCCCACGCCCGCGCCGGGCAGTTCCGACAGCACAGAGGCTGCGCTGCCATCAACCGCGACCTCGGCCAGCCCGGCGACCGTCTTCCGCTCGAACACATCGCGTGCGGAGAACGACACACCGGCTGCCCTGGCTCGGGTGACCAACTGGATCGACATGATGCTGTCGCCGCCCAGGGCGAAGAACGAGTCATCGAGGCCGACGGTGTCGGAGCCGAGTAGGTCGGCGAAGGCTCGCGCGATGATGTGTTCGGTTGGTGTGTGCGGTGCTCGGAAGGGTTTGTGGTCGGTGAAAACCGGTTTCGGCAGTGCTTTTCGGTCGAGTTTGCCGAC